>CAZHTF010000029.1:0-35094 GCA_964535305.1 uncultured Planctomycetales bacterium
CCCGCGCAATCCGAGCAGCAGCAGGTCGTGCTCGGCGAGGATCCCGTTCACAAGCTGCGGAATGACCGTGGTTTCGTAACCGATTAGGCCGTCGAACAGCGGCTGTCCGCTCTGCAGCCGCGCGATCACGTTCTCACGCAGCTCGCGCTTGATCGGGCGATAGCGATATCCGGATTGCCGCAATTCACCGAGCGTCTTGGCTTGCATGCTGCTTCTTTTCTTGGGGCGACGGGCGGTTTCGGGAGTCGCCGAGGGATGGTAGAGAGCGCCCCGGTGCGGGTCAAATCGCGCGCATGTTCGACTTCTCTGCGATTCGAAGTTTGGGTAACCTTCATGCGTTCGGGCTACTACCGACACTTCGCCCGGCCCAGACGGGAGCACCGCATGTGTCGCTGCGCGCGGACACGCCGCTCAGGCTTCACGCTGATCGAATTGCTGGTGGTTGTCGCGATCATCGCGCTGCTGATCTCCATCCTGCTGCCTTCGCTGGCCGCGGCGCGCGAGAAGGCCCGCGTCACCAAGTGCATCGCCAACCTCAAGAACCTCATGACCGGAACGCACGCGTACTTCACCGACAACAAAGACACCTTTCCCTTCATCGTCGCCAGCAGCGGCGGCACACTGGGCGTCTGCACCTGGTCGTACGGCGGAAAATCCACGGATGACTACTGGCGGACGGTCTCGGGCGGCGCGTTTTACTTCCAGGCCCATCAGAAACCGCTGAACCGCTACATCCAGAGCGTCGAAGCCGCGCCAAACGACGAGGTGCCCGCGTTGCGCTGCCCCTCCGATCGCGCCAGCTACCAGCGAAACGTCACCGTCGCCGGCCAGACCGAGGGCCAGGCGATCAGCACCTACGACGACATCGGCACCAGCTATCACTTCAACTTCCACGCGCTCGATACCAGCGGCGGCGCACCCGACCCGTGGGTAAACAGCGGCAGTGGCTGGCAGCGCAACCTGCGCGGTTTGCTGCGCGACGGCGGCCTGAGCTTCTCGTCGCGTCTGCTGTTCTATTTCGAAAACCCGCTGAACTACGGCATCCGCCATCGCGCCGCGACGATGGGAAACCACCAGCAGTTCGCGGTGCACAGCGCCGCGATGCTCGACGGGCATGCCGACCACCGCCGAATCGACCCGAAGAAGCTGTGCGGCGATGGCTGGGTGGTGATCAACCCGCTTTGGGTCTGGCGGATCGGCCAGCCGCGCCCGGGCGTGACGTACTACCCGCTCAGCAAGCAGTGCGACTAGCCGCCCCTCGCCGCACATCTCTCTCAGAGCGACGGAGCGGCGAGTTTCGCCCCAACGGGGCGACGGAGTGTAGCCACGGGTGCAGCGAGGCCCGCAGGGCCGAGCGGAACACGTGGAATCGGGCGAGAGAACCTCTTCCGCCCAAGAAGGGGCGGCGGAATCATTCGCCGACGGTTCGGAAGCGCGGGCGCTCGTTCGACTCTCGGGACTCGCGCCTTCTCTCCGCCGCGCCGTTCGGGGCGGGTGTTTGTTTCGGATCGTCACCACGGGCTTCGCTGCGGGCCTGCGGCCCTGCGCTCCACCCGTGGCCACATTCGGCGGCCCCTTCGGGGCGAATTTCTAGCAGACCCCGACACACCATCGGCTCCACTCCGCGGCCTCTTCGGGGCCGCAGCTCAAACTAGAGAGCCTAAAAACGCACAGCCTAGATGCGCCAAATCTAGAGTCGACATCGCCACTTCATCCAAGCTACGCGACTGAACAAGAATGAAACTGCGCTCAATCCGCCGGGTCGAACAGCACGTCGCGCTCGAAGACCGGCCCCTCACTGCAACTCAGCGCCCAGCGCCAGCCGGCCGGTCTTGACGCATCGCGCACGCGGACAACACACGACAAGCACGTCCCCAGTCCGCAGCCCATGTTTCGTTCGATGCAGAGCTGACACGCCAGGCCCAACACGCGCGTCTGCCGCGCGATTGCTTCCAGCATTCGCTCTGGGCCGCAGGCGCAGACGATCGCCGCCGCACCCGGCTCATCATCCGCCACGTTCGGCGCTGCCGCGCGGCGCAGCGTGTGCCAAGCGGTGAGCCCGTCGCTCACGTTGCCGCGCAGTCCCAGCGTTCCGTCATCGGTGGTGATGATGGCGGGCACGCCCGGCGCGCCGGGCAGGTCGAGGCACGGCCGCGGCGCTGCGTCGTGCGCCGGCTCGCCGGTCAGACGCACGGGCAGCAGCTCGCCGCTGGTCACGCCGAAGAGCACCGTCATATCCGCGACGCCCGCCGTGTGCAGCTCGCGCGCCAGGTAGATCAGCGGCGGAATGCCCACACCGCCTCCGACAAGCACGACCGGGCGCTGCGTCGCATCGAGTCTGAATCCGCGCCCCAGCGGACCCGTGACGTTCAGCGTGTCGCCCTGGCGCCGGCGATCGAGCCAGCGCGTGCCCGGACCGATGGCGCGCGAGATCACCGTCATCCGGGCGCGGCCGTCGTCCGCGATCCAGCGATCGGCGATGCTGAAGGGTCTTCGCAGGTATGTGTCGCGCCGCACGAAATCCGGATCGTGGCAAGACGGGAAACCGCCATCGGTCCACTCCACGATTCGCGGCCCGTCATCGACGGGTTCGTCGCCGCAACGGATTTCCAGAAACTGACCCGGGTGAGACGTAGGCAGGTGGTCGGCAAGAAATTCGATCAGGACATGTTCGCGACAAATCGCGTCGACGCGCGTGATCGGCAGATCCACCGCGCAGGATCGCGCTGCCGTACTTTGCTCCCGCATTCAAGTCACCAAAAAAACCTCCGGGATCCGACCCGAAGGACGAATCCCGGAAGAGCGCCACGGCTAGGACAGCCGCTTAGTCCGTTGTTTCTGCCGGCGAGACCGCGGTCGTCTCAGGCATGGAAAATATACCTCATTGCGCGGGCAGTGTCCACGCCTGGAAAGCGCGGGCGGAAATCCACATAACCTTCTGTCAATAATACGGTTGCGAAAGCCGGCCCGCTGCGGCTATTCTGCGAGGAAACCCACGAATTCCCAGCGAGGATTTCCGTTTTGGAATACGCCGAAAAACCCTGCTACGAAGTGGCACTCGCGCTCGTGGAGCGCGATGGCCGCTGGCTTGTCGCGCGAAGACACCCGCACGTGCACCTCGGCGGCATGTGGGAGTTCCCCGGCGGCAAACGCGAACGACACGAAGCCGCAACCGACGCCGCGCTACGCGAGTTGGCCGAAGAGTGCGGCGTGAGCGCGGTGGTCGAGCGCGAGCTTCCCGCGCTGCGGTGTGAGTACGCCGACCGTGTGGTCGTGTTGCTTCCGAGCGTGTGCCGCTGGACGGCGGGCGAGCCGCAACCGCTGGGCTGCGCGGAAACGCGCTGGGTCGAACTCGATGATCTCCGTCAACTCGAGCAGCCGGCGGTCAACGGCGAGCTGATCCGCGCGCTCCGCGCCATGCAGAGCAACCGGCATCCTTCGTGAGCCAGTGCCAGATCACGCTTTCATCGGAACGACCCGGCGGGTGCGAGTGCCGAAGATCATTCCAACAACTCTGCCCGGAACAAGCGCCGGCCTGCCAGCGAGAAATAGAACGCGCCGCCGGCCAGCAGCAGTGTGCTGAAAACCAGGAGCTGCCCCGGTCCGGCGTGCCAGCTGCCTGGCTCCAGTGTCAGCGGCGCGCTGCTCAGCAAGAAGTAGGCAAAGAACATGGCCGTGCCCGCCAGCATCCCGCCGCGCAGCGGCACCAGCACCCACAGCGCCGCCGAGAGTGTGATCAACGTCCGCGACACGAGCGAGCTCTCGCGTTGCGCGCTGAAGATGACGGCGAAGAGCGAGACGGCGACCAGCGCAGCGAGCCACTCGCGCCGCGCGATAATGGTCAGAAACGTGGCAAAGCCAAAGAATATGGACGCGTTGAACAGCGCGTTGGTCGGCGCGGCCAGCAGCGCGCTGAGCGCAGCGCTGAAACCGGCGCTGGCCAGTACGGCGTTCTGGCCGCGCGGCCAGGGCGCGACAGTATCCATCCACTGTGACAGCATCAGCGGCAGCGTGCGCTCAATCAGCAGCAAACCGACGCCGGCAGTCAGGCCGATCAGCACGTCGCGTCCGACCAGTGCGTCGCGCCATTGGCCGGCGAGCAGCCGCGTCCAGCCGATGAGCCGCCGTGGCGCGCGGCGCCGCAGCAGCGGCTCAACCGCGACGTAAGTGAGCCAAATTGCGGCACTGGCGAACACCAGCGGGCCGAGCGCGGACACGACCTGTTCGATGATCTGCCGCGCCGAGCCCGCGTGATGTGCGATCACAACCCACCCGGCCAGCCCGGTGATCATGACGAACGCGGCCAGCCGCATGGCGCCGCGGCGATCGCCGCGCCCCAGCCGCAGGTTGCGCCAAGCCAGGAGCAGCGCCGCGACGAGCGTCGCGAGCACCAGCACGGTCATCAGTGCGTTCATCCAGGTCGCCGCCTCGGCGTCCACCGTGTCCGCCTCGTGCTGGGTCCAAGGCCCGACGACCTGGAAGTAGTTGATGCGCCCGTTGAACGCGCCGGCCTCGACGCGCAGCGGTGTTTCGTCGTTGGCGCGGCGTCCCACCCACGCCATGCGCGTATCGCTGAAGACCAGCGCCGCCCACTCCGGCTGCGCGGCGTCAAACTGACCTAGGTCCAGCTCCGCGGCTTGAAAGGCGTCCTTCCAGTCCGGCTCGCGTGGCGAAAAGCCGCCCGCGGTGCGCTCGGCGGGCAGCGCCAGGAACTTCCACAGCCGCCCACGGCTGTCGAGCCAGGCGATCCACTCGCCGCGCACGGTTCGCGGCGGATCGGTGGTGGTCACGTTTGAGACGCTTTTTAGCGGGACAAGTGCTTCGGGCGACTGGCGGAACCAGTACTGGATCGCGGGATAGTCGCCGCGGCGATATTCGCCCCACAGGCTGGGTCGCGGAAAGCGCGCGTGCACATGCCGAACGACGTCGCTATCCACGCGGAACTGGCCGAATGCGTCGCGGGCCTTCTCGGCGTGTCCGAACGAGCGGGCGATCTCCCGGGCTCGTTCCTGCAACACCGCGGGCGGTTTCTCAAACGCAACCAGCCGCGTCAGATCGAAACGGTCGTTCATCACCGCGCTGGCGATCAGGCCGATCAGGATCGTGCACAAGCAGGTCAGGCCGATCCACGGCGCCAGCGTGCCGGTTTCGCGCGAGGCGGCCACCAGCTCGGGCGAGGGCGTCTCGCCTGCGGCCAGCGCGGCAGCCAGCGGATCTCCGCCGGGCAGCGCCGCAGCCACCAGCACGGCGCTGCCCGGCCGGCGCGAAGGGTCGCGCTCCAGGCAGCGGCGTATGACTTCGACCACGCTTGGGTGCAGCTCTGGCACGACCCGGCTCGGGTCGGCACTGCTGCTGCTCTCGTGCAGGCGGGCCAGTTGGTCGAGCGAGTCGGCGTGGAAGAGTCGTTTTCCGGTGAAGATCTCGAACAGCACCAGTCCGAGCGCGAATAGATCGCTGCGGGCGCTGACTTCACGTCCGGCGAGCTGCTCGGGCGCCATGTAAGCCGGTGTGCCGGCCCGCGCCGCGTGCGGTCCGAGCCGATCCGCAACCGCGGCCAGGCCGAAGTCTGTGATCCGAACGCGACCGCGGCCGTCGACCATGACGTTGCTGGGTTTCAGGTCGCGATGCAGCACGCCGGCGTCGTGCGCCGCCGCCAGCCCAGCACAAAGCTGTCGCGCCAGCTCGACGCCCTTGTCCGCCGGCAGCCGGCCGATCCGCAGCAGCAGCGAAGCGAGATTCTCGCCGTCGATATACTCCATCGTCAGAAACGGATGGCCCTCGGCCTCTCCGATGTCGTACACGCGGCAGACATTCGGATGCGCAACCTGCCGCGCGACGCGCACTTCATGCCGCAGTTCTTCGATCCGAGCCGCATCGGTCGCAGCGGCCCCGGTGAGGAATTTCAGGGCGACTGTCTGGCCGAGCGCCAGATCGTCCGCACGGTAGACCTCGCCCATGCCGCCGCGACCCAGCAGCTCGATAATGCGGAAGCGTTGGTTGAGCATGTGTCCGGGCGGAAAGCGCCCATGGTCGACGAACGTCGAATCTGTCGAAGACGCGCCGCCGCTGAACACGCTGCCCGACACCTGCCGCGCGGCGGGCGTGGCCGAGGGCTGCGTCGGCGCAGCCGGCGGGTCGGCCGCGAGCCGTGATTCGGGCGTCCGTTTCGTGGGCTGGCGCGCCTCGCGCGATGGGCGAGTCTCGTCCATAGCGCAATCATCATAAGCCGCTGATTTGGCTGCGGCGAATCCAGACGACGGCGCGTTTCGCTTCGCCGCCCAGCGGCAATACGCCGCCGGCGAGAGCGTTGTACCGAGCGAGAGCCGCGCCGGGCGGCTCGCCGAAGATATCGCATCCCGAGATTTGAGGGACCTGTTCATGATCCAGTACAAGATTGGACGCAGCATTGCCTGTGCGCTCGCTCTGGTCGTGGTCGCCGCTGCATACGCCCAGCCCGATCCGCAGCAGATTGCGCAGCGCTGCATCGCCGCGATCGGCGAGGCTGCCACAAACGCCGGGGACAAGCTCAACACCGTCTCGACCGAGGCGGTGGCGCGGATCGATCAATTCCAGGCCGCCGGCGACCAGCAGGCCGCGGTGCGCGTCGCGAACATCGCCCAGGAACGCATCCGCACCATCGGTCACCGCGCGGTGAATGTCGTGCAGCACCTGGCGCGGCATTGTGTGGCAGCGCTCACGCGGCTGAACGCGCCGGCGCCGCTGATCCAGTCGGTACGCGACGCGGCCCAGACCGCCGTCAGCGACATTGCCGCCGACCGCGCCGCCGCCTCGCAGGCCGTGCGCGACGCGCTGACGAATTGACAAGCGTGCCGCTTCAGCGAGTGTTACGTCGCGCGGATGTTCCTTCGTTGCGGCGCGTTTCACGCGGCTGAACTGACCTGTCGACAGATCCAGCATTGGAGGGGTCGTGCACAAGGCCCGCGCGCGGCAGCGCCGGGCCTTCTGCATTTGCTCGAATAGATGAGCGCCGCGCGCTGCTTAGCGCTTCGCGGCCCGCGCTTCTTCGAACAGCTTGACATAGCTGGCATAGCGCCGCTCGGAGATCGCGCCCGCTTCGACTGCCGCCAGCACCGCGCAGCCCTGCTCGTGCGTGTGCAGACAATTTCGAAATCGGCAATGCGGCAGGTGCGGCAAGAACTCGACGAAACAAGCCTCCAACTCGCCCGGCGCGACCGCCCACAGATCGAACTGCCGGATGCCCGGCGTGTCCACGACGTATCCGCCGCCCGCCAGCCGGTGCAGCCGCGCGTGGCTGGTGGTGTGCCGGCCTTTTTCGTTTTCTGTGCTGACCTCGGCGGTCGCCAGTTGCAGCCCGGGTTGAACGCGATTCAGCAGCGAGCTTTTTCCGACGCCGCTCTGTCCTGAAACGACCGTGACATGGTCGCGCAGCAGCGCCCGCAGCGTGTCGATGCCCTCGCCGCTGCTCGCGCTGCAGCGGACGCAGTCGACCGGCAGCGCTTCGTACTCGGCGAACAGCGCGGCCAGGGCCGGAAAGCGGTTGTAACGGGCGTCGTCACTGCCGGCGTCGACCTCGTCACCCGCCAGCTCCGCAGCCATTTCGTCCTCGCCGTCGGCGGCGGCGCCGTCGTCGTCATCGCCCGCTGCGTCGATCCGCTGCAGCAGATCAATCTTGTTGAAACACACGATTGGCCGCAGGCCGCCTTTCTGCGCCGCGACGAGGTAGCGGTCGATCAGGTGCGGCTTGACTCGCGGCTGCGCGATGCTGCTGACAATCAGGAGCTGGTCGGCGTTCGCGACCAGCGTGTGTTCGCGCCCGCGCCGCTCGCGGCGCGAGAGACGCGTGCGGCGCGGCGCGACCTGCTCGATCACGCCGGCCGGCAAGTTCGCGATCAGCGTCGATTCGGCGTGTTCGATCGGGCTGGCAGGATCGTTCGACTTTCGCGCCTCGGCCTCGGCGGGCACGAAGTACACGCGATCGCCGACCGCGACCGCCGCCCGCTCCTGAATCTGTCGCGTGCGCAGCACGCCGCGGGCGGTGCAGGCCCAGGACTGACCCGCCTCGTCTTCGACGCGATTGACGAGTCCGAACAGGGCGGTCACGACGCCGGTGCGCATGCCGGCGCGGTCCAGCAGCGGGGCGTCGTCCGCGTCGACCAGGATGGTGCGTTTGCGCGATAGATCACCCTTGGCCCGCACCGACTCGACCCGTTGCGTGTCGGCGGATTTCTCGGCGTCCTGCTGATAGCTGCGCGTCCAGTGGTCGTCGCGCCGTTTGGGCTGGCGATTCTGCTTGAATTCAACGCGGAGCTTGCGACCCGTGCGCTTCTTGCCCATCTCGCACCAGTGTAGATCAGCCGCCCAGAATTGCGAACCTTCGCTGCGGCGTTCTACGCGGACTGCACCCCGCGCTGCACGCGCAGCGGCCGCGTGGCTGCACGGCATTGCGGTTGGTTATCATGCAACGCTTGGCAAGGAGCCGCGGGTGGACGCGTACGCCAAAGAGCGAGTCGAAAGCTGGGCCGCGGACTTTGCCGGCTCCGATCAGGTCCGGAGCGTGCCCGTCGCGCTGCGCGAACACGCCAGCGCGGTGCTGGCCGCGTTCCTGCAGGCCGCGTGCGAACATCGCGAGCTCGCGCCCGACCAGCTCGAACAGGAAGACTTCAAGCAGGCGCTGCTGACGCACGTCGCGCGGCTGAGCCTGCCGGCCGCGGCCCGCGCGGCGCTGCCGGCGCTCTGCGGCGATTTCCTCGAGTTCCTGGAGCAGGAGGGCCGCGTCAGCGACGGCCGCGCCATCGGCGCTTACCTGCGGGCGCTGCGGCCGGCGTATGAAGACGTTGCCGCCGAGAAGCCCAAGCCGATCGTCAATCGCGCCTCAAAACTCGGCCGAAACGAACCGTGTCCGTGCGGCAGCGGTAAGAAGTTCAAGAAGTGCTGCATGCGCGAATAGCCGCGGCCACACGCGCCGTTGCGCGTCACCGTACGAATGCGCTGCGAGCAAGCCGGCTGCCGGCCGCACCAAGTGAAAGGGCCATTGAGCATGGCAAGCGAGCCGATCGGACGCATTCTGGCCATCGCGTTGAGAACCGAGAACCACGCGCCCATGCGGCTGATCGACGCAGCCAGCGCCAGCGTTGACGGCGGACTCGCCGGCGACCGGCAAGTATCGGTCGAGCGCGGCATCACACTGATCTCCGCGGCACAGTGGCGCGAAACCACGACGCTGCTGAACACGCCCGAGCTACCTTGGCACACCCGCCGGGCAAACCTGCTGATCGACGCGCCGCGGCTCGACTCCTGGATCGGTAAGACCGTCCGCATCGGCGAAGTGACGCTACAGATCTGCGGCGAGACGCGCCCCTGCGGCCTGATGGACGAGTTTCAACCTGGGCTGCGCGCGGCGCTCAAGCCTGAGTGCCGCGGCGGCGTGCACGGCCGCGTACTGGAAGCCGGGACAATCCGCGTCGGCGACGCGATTACGTTGCTGGAACCCCGTTGACCAGGCGCGTCGCGCACGGGCCATAGCGGTGCACGAATTCCTCGGGCGTCAGCTTCACTTCCGCCGCCAGCCGCGCCAGCACCTCGGGGTTTTCCAGGTCGCCGCGCTCAAGCCGGATCATGTAGGCCCGCGCCACGCGGTAAATATCCGAGCGGATGTCCACCGTGCGGATGCGCGTGCGGTTGGTCTGCGGGTCGATCATGTCGTGCAGGTTGATCGGTGCAACGTTGCCGTTGACGACCGAGACCATCGACGAGCGCGGCGTATCCGGCCCAGCTTCGTGAAGCAGCGTGATGGCAAAGTACGCCAGGCTGCGACAATAGGCCATGTCGAACGGCGTCGGATCGGCACAGCGCAGTTCGTAGCCCAGCGTGTGCGTCACCAGCGTGATCGACTGCTTGCGGGCCTTGAATCGCGACTCCAACTCGCGCTTCAGCATCTGCGCCAGGGGGAACTCCGAAAGGCGCGGGTGCCCGGCCGCGTCCAGCGGCACGGCCCGACCCAGCATCCGCTCGAGCTCCTGTGCGTCGCCCAGGCAATACGCCAGGCCTTCGGCGACGAGCGCCACGCCGTCAGGTCGGCCGAGCGACTTGCGCTTGATGATCGCGACTTCGAGCGTATCGGCCAGGTGTTGCAGCGTGGTGTGCGCGGGGTACTCCTCGGGGATCAGCGTCACGGTCGCGCCGGCCGCCATCCCGATCGCCAGCGTCAGCCAGCCAGCGCGGCGGCCCATGGTTTCGACCAAGTACCAGCGGCCGGTGGTCTGCGAGTCGCGCATCAGGTTCTTGACCAGTTGCGTGCCCATGTGCTGCGCGGTGGAGAAGCCGAATGTGGGCACGTCGTGCGGCAGCGGCAGGTCGTTATCGATCGTCTTGGGGACGTGCACGCCGCGCAGCTCGCCGTCGGTCGCGTCGCAGATGAAGCGTGCGGAGAGCGCGGTGTCGTCGCCGCCGATGGTGAGCAGCGCGTCGACGCCCATGCTGCGCAGGTTCTTGATGGCCTGCTGCACCTTGTGCTCGTCGGGCGCGACGATGGTGCTGGTTTTGAGGCGTTCGTCGTCGAGCAGGCTGGTGCGCGCGGTGCGCAGGATCGAGCCGCCGGCAAAGTGAATGCGGGAGACGCCCTGGCGTGTCAGCGGGGTGGTGTGTTCGTCGGGTCGGAACTTCTCCGAGCAGAGCCATTTGAACCCGTCGTACACGCCGATCACGTCCATCCCGCGGTTCTGGGCAGCGATGGTGGCCGAGCCGATGACAGCATTGATACCTGGGGCGGGTCCGCCGCCGACCAGGATTGCGAGCTTTTTGACTGACATACGCAGCGATTGCTCCAAAGGTCGCCGCCGGGCGCACGCCGGGCAGCGACGAGGATTCTATGCCGGTCCGCGCGCTTCGACGCTTGAACACGGCCAAGCCCTGTAGTTTAGCTGGCGCGGGCAAACGGCTCAATCCGACGGCGTGTCCAAGCCCGATCGCGCATTCGGAGCCGCGACCATCTACCGCGCGACGAACGAGGCAGGGTGGCACGGAGCAGTATTACTCCGTAAAGTGCGTCGCTTTGCCGCACGTGCACGCAGGAAGGAATCACGCATGGCCGCGGAAGAACGAAGCCCTTCGCTGAACTTCATCGAGGAAATCGTCGAGGCTGACAATCGCAGCGGTAAGTGGGGCCACTCACCCGACGGCCGCCCGCGCGTCGCCACCCGCTTCCCGCCCGAGCCGAATGGTTACCTGCACATCGGCCACGCCAAGAGCATCTGCCTGAACTACGGCTTGGCGGCCCGCTACGGCGGCACGTTCAACCTGCGTTTCGACGATACCAATCCGGTCAAGGAAGAGCAGGAGTACGTCGACTCGATCATCGCCGATGTGCGCTGGCTGGGCGCGCGCTGGCCGGGCATGGATGAGGCGGAGCTCGCGGCCGGCGTGCTCTTTGCCAGCGATTACTTTCAGCAGATGCATGACTACGCGGTCGAGCTGATCCGCAAGGGCAAGGCTTTCGTCTGCGATCTGACGCCGCAGCAGGTGCGCGAATCGCGCGGCACGCTGACGCGGCCCGGCCGCGCCAGCCCGTTTCGCGAGCGCCCGATCGAGGAAAATCTCGACTTGTTCGCGCGGATGACGCGCGGCGAGTTTCCCGACGGCTCGCGCACATTGCGGGCCAAGATCGACATGGCCCACCCGAACCTGAACCTGCGCGACCCAGTCATGTATCGCATCCTGCACGCCGAGCACCACCGCAGCGGCGCGCGCTGGTGCGTCTACCCGATGTACGACTGGGCCCACGGAATCGAAGATTCGATCGAAGGCATCACACACAGCATCTGCACGTTGGAATTCGAGAACCACCGGCCGCTCTACGACTGGTTCATCGAAGCGGTCAACGAAGGCCGCAGCGCCGACGGCAGCGGGCCCTGGGGCAAGCGCATCCATCATCCGCAGCAGATCGAATTCGCCAGGCTCAACTTGACCTACACGCTGATGAGCAAACGCAAGCTGCTGCACCTGGTGCGCGGCGGCTTCGTCCGCGGCTGGGACGACCCGCGCATGCCCACGCTCAGCGGCATGCGCCGCAAGGGCTATTCGCCCGAGGCGCTGCGCGACTTCTGCGAACGCGTCGGCGTCGCGAAATTCAACGGTGTGAACGAAATCCAGTTGCTCGAAGCGTGCGTCCGCGAGCATCTCAATCGCGTCGCGCCGCGGGCCATGGCCGTCTTGCGGCCGATCGAGCTGCTGATCGAAAACTGGCCGGATGAGCAGCACGTCGAATGGCTCGACGCGATCAACAACCCCGAGGACCCGCAGGCCGGGACGCGAAAAGTACCGTTCAGCAAGCGGCTTTATATCGAACGCGAAGACTTCATGGAGACTCCCGCTCCAAAGTACTGGAGGCTCTTCCCGGGGAACGAAGTGCGGCTGCGCTACGCATACTTCGTGAAATGCACCGGCGTAACCAAGGACGCAAGCGGCGCAATCACGCAGGTCCGCTGCACGTATGACCCTGCCACGCGCGGCGGCGACGCGCCGCCGGATGGCCGCAAAGTCAAAAGTACGCTGCACTGGGTCAGCGCAGCGCATGCCGTCGCCTGCGAAGTGCGACTTTACGACCGCTTGTTCAATTCCGCCTACCCGGAGGATCCGGCGGTGACGGCCGAGGAGGCCGAGACCGCCGCGACCCAGACGGACGACGCAGCGACGCCGGCGCAAGCGAGCGTGAACGCCGCCTGGCTCGCGAATTTGAATCCCAATTCACTGCAGGTGCTGCAGGCGGTCGCCGAGCCGAGCGTCGCCGAGCACGCGGCCGGCGCACAGCTGCAGTTTGAGCGGCACGGCTATTTCTGCGTTGATCCGGAGTCCAGTGCCGCGCGGCCCGTGTTCAACCTCACGGTCTCGTTGAAGGATTCGTGGGCTAAGCAACAGAAGCGCTGATAGATCTCAGACGGCACATCTGAAACTGCCGATCAAGAGAATGAGGGGTCTGGGCACCGGAGCCGCAGATGTCCGCCATCCCGCCGAACTGGGCGTCTTCGATCATTCAATCGCAGGGGGCTGCGGCGCGAGCCGCCGAGGGCAAGCAGCGTAGTGAGGCCGACAAGAGCGTCACATCGACGCCCTTCGCGCAATCCGTGCGCGACGTGATTGAGAACAGCGATCGCGACAGCCAGGTATATACGGACGCGCAGGGAACGGGCGCGGGTGGCCAGGGCCGCAGTCGCACCGAAGCGGACGAGGACGCGGACGCCGAAGCGCTCGACGATGCCGCCGCTGGCAATCCGCCGACCGGGCTGGACATCCAGGGTTGACTCGCCGCCGAACTGCGCTCAGCCGGCTAAATTTTGATCGGCTTGTTGAGTTTGCGGCGGACGGCCACCCACTGCCCGCTGTGCATCAGTTCGTGCATCCCGACCATCAGGTACACCGAACCGACCGTTGGCGCGTAGCTGCGCACGTCTTCCGGCGCCTCTTCCGCGAGGCGCGCGTCCGGCAGGGCCGCCAGCGCAGCGGTCGCGGCCTTGCGCACCCGGTCCCACAGGTCCAGGTAAGTCTGCTTGTTGCTGAGTTTGCCGGGGTCGTCGAGCTTGGCGGTCTCGGGCGTGTGCCGCTCCTCGAAGCCCGCCGGCAGTTCGGGCATGCTGGCGCCGACGCTGCGGAGCATTTTGCACTCGGAGGCGATCAGGTGCCCGAGCTGCCAGGCGATCGTGTTCATGCCCGCTACGGGCCGCACGAGCAGCTCGGCGTCGCTCAGGTCGGCCAGATACTCATTGGTGATGTATCGCGCCGTGCCCATCGTTTCGAGAATTGCCTGCTTGGTGTTCATGGAATCTACTCCGTCGGTGTACCGATTTGTTTGCTTGGCCCCGAGTATCATCCGGCACGCGCGACCAGATGGGAAGCCGCGTGACGCAGATTCTTGGCATCGTCAATCTGACCCGCGATTCGTTCTCGGACGCCGGCAGGTTCCTGCAACCCGACGCCGCAATCGAGCACGCGCTGCAACTGTCGGCGGACGGCGCTGACATCATCGATCTGGGCGCCGAGTCGACCCACCCGGACGCGGAGGACGTTTCCGCGGAAACGGAGACTGAGCGGCTGACGCCGGTGATTCGCGAGCTGAAGCGCCGCGGGCTGACCGTTTCGGTCGATACGTCCAAGCCCGCGGTGATGCGGGCGGTGCTCGAGCTGGGTGCCGACATGATCAACGACGTGGCCGGCTTCACGGCCGCGGGCGCGCTCGAGGCGTTGCGCGGCAGCGGCGCGCGGCTGATCGTGATGCACGCGATCCGCGGCAACGATGCGACCGGCAGCACGGCAGGCAGCGCCGTCGGCCGCTGCATCTACAAGGCGCGGGCGCAGCGCGCGGTGAGCGATCCGCGGACGATCACGAGCCGCGTCGTGGAGTTCCTGCGAGCGCGGGTCAACACACTGGAGGCCGCGGGCATCGCTCGGTCGCGGCTGATTCTCGACCCGGGCATGGGCTTTTTCCTCGGGCAGAATGCAGCAGCCAGCCTAGCGGTGCTGGCTGAGTTGCGGACGCTGCGCGACCTGGGCCTGCCGCTGTGCGTCAGCACCTCGCGCAAATCGTTCATCGGGTCGCTGCTTTCCGCTGACACCGGCGGCCAGGTGCCGCGCCCGGTCGGGCAGCGCGGCGCCGGTACGCTCGCCAGCGAGCTCTGGGCCGCCGCGCAGCGGGTCGAGTACATTCGAACGCACGATGCCCGTGCGCTGCGCGATGCGCTGCGCGTTTGGCAGGCAATCGAGACGGCTGGCAACCCGACCGGCGCAGCGCCGCCGCGCGGCGTGACCGGCGAGACAACGGAGACGCACTCGTGAAAAGCCCGTTCCGCGGCACAATCACCGCGCTGATCACGCCTTTTCGGGATGGTCGAGTGGATGTGCCGGCGCTGACGGCTCTGGTCGAATCGCAGATCGCCGCCGGGGTCGATGGACTGGTGGCGTGTGGCACGACCGGCGAATCGCCGACGCTCAGCGGCGAGGAGCATGAGCTGGTAGTGCGCACAATTGTGCAGGCGGCCCGTAAGCGCACGCTGGTGATCGCCGGCGCCGGCAGCAACGACACGCGGCATGCGCTGCGCCTGGCAGAGCGCGGCGCCGAGCTGGGCGCTGACGGGCTGCTGGTGGTCTCGCCGTATTACAACCGGCCTACGCAGCGCGGACTGTTCGAGCACTTCGCCAGCATCGCCCGCGGCAGCCCGCTGCCGATCATGCTATACAACATCCCCGGGCGCTGCGGCGTCGAGATCGCCATCGCGACCATTCAGCGGCTGTTCGAAGCGCATGCGAACATCGTGTCGGTCAAGCACGCCACGGGGCGCGTCGATGACGCCGCCGACCTGGCCGCCGCCTGCCCAATCCAGATTCTCTCCGGCGACGATCCGATCACACTGCCGCTGATGAGTCTGGGTGCGGAGGGGGTGGTAAGCGTGCTCTCGAATCTCGTGCCGCGCGCGGTGAAGCGCATCACGGATGCGGCGCTTGCCGGCGATCTGGCCATGGCCCGCGCGGCGCATGCGGCGCTGCACCCATTCGGGCGGGCGCTGCTGAGCCTGGAAACCAATCCGATCCCGATCAAAACGGCCTTGGCGCTGCGCGGCCGCTGCATTGAGGAGTTCCGGTTGCCACTGTGTCCGCTCGCGCCGGAGAATCGCAAACGGCTGGAGGAGCTTCTCGCGGGCCTGACGCTCGAGTAGCGCATCGAGCGGCGCATGCTTTGACGACTCCGCGCGAATCAGCACCGCGCGGGATGCGGCCGCGCGAGAATCTTCCCGAAGATTGCAATACTTCCCCGCTTTCGGCGAAATGCAGACATGCGGATACTTCGCTGGACGCCCGAGGCGGCGTGCCGCTGCGCTGCGGCTTCTTCCGCGCCGGTCGCGCCACCGCCGACGTGCTCAACCTGCTCGGCCCGCCGTCGGCAAGCGCGCGACAGCACGCAGGCCGCGGCACGCCGCGCTGGTATGCACCCGGTCGCGTTCTCGCGCTGGTTCCGGCGAACCGCGGGCATCTCGCCTTCCGCCTGGCGCATGCAGTGGCGCGTGGCTGAAACGGCGGTGGCAATCGCAGGCGGGCAGGATTCGCTGGCGCACGTCGCGTGTGATGCAGGCTTCGCGGACCCGGCGCACTTTTGCAGGATTTTCAAGCGCGAAACGGGTCTGACCCCGGGGCGGTTCCGCGCGCTGCTGCGCGCGTTCCAAGCTGCGGGATGCGGATAGGCCGTCGGCGAGCTTGCCGGATTACGCCGGGCTCGGCAGCGGGCCGGCCTCGTCCGCCGGCGGCTGCTGAACGGGGCGCGCTACAATCGGCGGCGCGGCCGAGCGGCGATCCTGCTCCGCGGCGATCAGGTCCGCCACGGTCGGCTTGTCGAGCGACTCACCCGCCATCAGCTTGCGCACTTCCTCGCCGTCCAGCGTTTCGTACTTCAGCAGCGCTTGAGCGACGGCTTCGAGCATCGGCCGATTGTCGTGCAGCAGCCGGCGCGTCTCGGTGTAGGCCGTATCGATGATCCGCTTGATCTCGCCATCGATCAGCCGCGCGACTTCGTCAGAGCGCTCATTGTTGGGCGCCAGCTCGAAGACGCGCTGTTGCGGATCGTCGCCGTAGAAGACAAAGCCCAGCCGATCGCTCATGCCCCACTCGCTCACCATGCGGCGCGCGAGCTCGGTGGCCTGCTTGATGTCGCCCGCGGCGCCGGAGTTTGTATCCTGGCCGATCAGCTCCTCGGCGATGCGCCCGGCGCATAGCACGCGCAGCGTCGCGTCGATGTAGCTGCGGCTGACGGTAATGCGGTCCTTCTCGGGCAGCGAGAAGGTCGCCCCGCCAAACGGACCGCGCGGAATGATGCTGACCTTGTGCACCGGGTCGGCATCTTTCAGCAGGCATTGCGCCACCGCGTGGCCGGCCTCGTGATAGGCCGTCAGCACGCGCTCGCGCTCGTCGACCTGGCGGCTGCGGCGGGCGCGGCCCCAGCGAATCTTGTCGCGGGCCTCTTCCATGTCGTCCAGCTCGACCGCGTCCTTGCCGGCCATGGTCGCCAGCAGCGCCGCCTCGTTGATGATCGCGGCCAAGTCGGCCCCGCTGAACATCGGCGTGGCGCGCGCCAGCCGGTGCAGTTTCGGCTCGATCGGAGGGCCGAGCTTGATCTTCTTGGCATGAACCTTGAGGATCTCGTAGCGGCCTTTCACATCTGGCAACGGTACGAACACCTGCCGATCAAAGCGGCCGGGCCGCACCAGGGCCGGATCGAGCACATCCGCCCGGTTGGTCGCGGCGATCACGATCACCTGGTCGTTGCTGTCGAAGCCATCCATCTCGACCAGGATCGCATTCAGCGTCTGCTCGCGTTCGTCGTGCCCGCCGCCGTTGTAGCCCAGCCCGCGGCGGCGTCCGACCGCATCGATTTCGTCGAGAAACACGATGCAGGGGGAGTTTTCCTTAGCCTGGCGGAAGAGGTCGCGCACGCGCGAGGCGCCCACGCCCACGAACATCTCGACGAAATCCGAGCCGCTGATCGAGAAGAACGGCACGTCCGCCTCGCCGGCGATCGCCTTGGCCAGCATGGTCTTGCCGCAGCCCGGCTCGCCCACCAGCAGCACGCCGCGCGGGATGCGCCCGCCCAGCCGCGCGAAGCGCTTCGGATTCTTCAGGAATTCGACGATCTCGTAGACCTCTTCCTTGGCTTCGTCAATACCAGCGACGTCGGCGAACGTGATCTGGCTGAGCTCTTTGGTGGTGACGCGATGGCGGCTGCGGCCAAAATTCCCGAGCATCCCGGCGCCCGCACCGGTCTGGCGGAGCTGGCGGAAGACCAGAAACCAGAGCAGCGCGATCATCAGCACCCAGGGCAGCATCTGGATCAGCACGCTCAGCAACAGGCTGTTGCTACGATCGTCCTTGATCTCGACCCGCTCGAGCCCCTTGGCCGCCACCTCGCGCTCGACCTCCTTGCGGAAGTCCTCAATGTTTTCCGCCACGTGCGGATACTTGACCTCGAAGCGCTCCTGATTGCCGCTGCGGCGCGTGTCGACCGGGGGCGGCGTGCGATACGCGCCCTGGATCAGGTCGTTGTCCTTGATCACCACCTCGCGCACGTTGTTGTCGCGCAGATGCGTCCAAAAAGCAGAGATCGAAATCTCGGTCGGGCGCGTCATGCTGCGGTTGAGCAGCAGCAGCATCAGCAGCGCCAGCCCGAAAATGACTACCCAACTGAAAACCCCGCGCGACATGCGAAAAGGCGGGCGTGGCGGGCCGGCAGGACCACGCGGCGGGCGGGGCTGAGGTTCTGAATTAAGCATTCAACAACTAACCTTTCCGAGACGACCCCGCACGCTCTGCCTCACCAATCATCGTATAACTTTGCCACGATCCGCGCCGCCAGCCGGTCAATCGCCTTCTGCTGCGCGAATTTCTCGGTCTCGCCCGTGGGCGGTAGATAATCCACCGCCTGCAGCAGCACCGGCTGATCCAGCAGCATGCGCCCGCTGCGAACATCCTGCCACTGCACTCGCACCGCCAGCGTCAATTGCTTATCGCGCGGCAGGCGCGAACGAAAGTCCGGTGCGAACGCGGCCTGGCGCTCCTCGAGCACCTCACCCTTCAGTATCGTATCCGCTTTCTCGCGCGGGGCGAGCCGGTAGGGCGTATCGGTCCCAATCCGCTTCTTCACCGCTTCGGTCAGCTCGAATTCCAGGTCGCGACGAAATTCGCGCGTCGCGAACGTCTCGACGTGCACGCTCTCAACGTCGCTGCGGAACAGCCCGGTGCTGGAGTATCCGCAACCCCCCAACAGCAGCGGCAGACACGCCAGGGCGGCGATCTTGTGTGCGCAAGTCAAGGCGCGCTCTCCTGCGGCTGGGTCGTGGGTTGTGGCTCGGGCTCGACCGTTGCGCCCATCGCCCGCAGGCGGCTGCGCGCTTCGGACGCGGCGAGCGTGTCGGGCCAGTCTTTCAAGATCCGGCGATAGTAGTACTCTGACGCCCCACGCTGCTTGATGCGCTCATACCACTTGGCGATCGACAGGTCGCTATCCGCCCGCTGTCGCCGAATGCCCTGCAGCCGCTGATCGACCTGCTGGCGCTCGGCGTAGACCGGAAAGCTGTCCTGAAGCTGCTTGTAACGTTCTTCGGATTCCAACAGCGGGCGATCGTCGAAGCCCACGCCCGGGTACGAGGCCTCAGCGGATTCCGCGCTGCGCAGCATTGCCATTTGGATGTAACGGCCGCTGGGGTACTCGCGTGAGAGGCCTGCGTATTCGTCCTGCGCCAGGTCCATCTCGCCATTCGAGAAAAAGTAGTCGGCCTTCAATCGCAGCGCCTCTTCGCCCATGCGCGTCCCGGGCACGCGCTCCCAGACGCGATCGAGGATTTCGATACCGTCGTCATACGCCGGCAGCCAGAGCAACCCCCAGACGCGCCGTTTCTGACCGCTCAGGAACGCGCGGGCCACGTCCATCTCGCGCGCCAGCGCCCGGTAGAACAGCTCGCCCGAACCGGTCTCCGCCACGATCTCGTACTTCTCGTATGCCGCGTAGAAATCGCCGGATTCGAAGAATGCGTCGCCCAACAGCAGGTTGGCCTCGACCGTGCGTTCGTTGTCCGGGTTTGCATCCAGCCAGGCTTCGAGCCGCTTGCGGGCCTGCCGCGGCTCGCCTTCGACCAGCGACTTACGGGCCTGGTCCAACTCGACGTCGGCGGCGGGCTGCGTCGTCGGGCTGCGCTCGACCCACTCGTTGGAATCGGGGTCGAGCTCCTGGCGTTCACGGAATTGCTCAGTCTGCGCCAGGCCGCTGGCCGTGGTCAGCATTCCGAGAAGAAGCCCGCACGCGATTCGCGCGCGCAAGCGTCGCACCGTCATCATTCGCCGGATTATAGGAACGCGCGTCGGAGGCCACAATTCGACGGGCGCACGCCGAGCGGCGCAATTCCGCTACGGTCCGGCGGCGGCGGCGCGCGCCGGGTACAATCGCGTTGTGCAAACGCGACCCACGCATGCGACGCACGCGGCGCTCCATGTCCGCAGCATCACCGAACCGATGTTCCAGCAGAACGCATACGTCGTCTGGCACGCGCAGACGCGCGGCTGCTGGCTGGTCGATCCTGGTTTTCCACCTTCACCCCACGGACTGCTGCGCGTCGTTGAGCAGGAGCAGCTCAAGCCGGAGCTGATCCTGATTACGCACGCGCATCCCGATCACATCGCCGGCGTGACGCCGCTGCGCCAGCGGCTGGCGGATGTGCCGATTGCGGCCCCGCGCGTCGAAGCCGCCTGGCTCACAGATCCGCAACTGAATCTCTCGGCGGCGATGCAGTTCCCCGTCACCGCGCCGCCCGCCGAGCGACTGATCGACCCGGGCGACACGCTGCTGCTGGGCGAGCTGGCGTTCGTGGCCCGAGATGTCTCCGGGCATTCGCCCGGCGGGTTGGCATTTCACTGCGCCGCGGCGGGCGTGGTGCTGGTCGGCGATGCGCTCTTCGCCGGCAGCATCGGCCGCTACGACTTCCCCGGCAGCTCGCGCACGCGGCTGTTGGCCAACATCCAGGCGAATCTGCTGAGCCTGCCGGACGAAACGGTTGTGTACTCCGGCCACGGCCCGGCTACCACGATCGGGCGCGAACGACACTCGAACGCCGTCTTGCGGGCGGAGCTGCAAGACGCATGAAGCGCCGTCGGCGGATGTTCGCCTGCGCGCTGCTCGTGCTGAGCGGCTGCACCGCGCCGCCGCCGTCAGCCTCGCAATCGTCAGTGCTGGCGCCCACGTCGCGGCTGCGCGATGTGTTTCCCAGCGGCGGCATGGCCACGCCCTGGCGGCTCGCGGCGCCGGCCTGGGACGGGCAACTGCAGGCAGCGATCCCGGCGCTCGAGGATGCGCCGAAGTGGCGCGCGCTTGCACCGCACACGGTCGGCCTGGCACGCTATGTGCACGAGGCGGACGCGCAGCGCGTACTGGTCGCGCGCGTGTTCGCATTCGACCAGCCTGAAGCGGCCCGCAACGCGTATCGCACGACCTGCCGCGCTGACGCAGAACCGCTCGAAGCCGGCGACGAAGGCTGCTGGACCAGCGTGGGCGTGTGCGTTCGCCGCGCGAAGCTGCTGATCGAAGTGTTCGGCCAGGAATCGAGCTGGGAGAGCCAGGTGCAATCGGCGTTTCTTCTCGGGCTTATCGAGCGCAGAATGAACGCCACCGGGGCCGGGCAGACACGATGAAGCCGGTCTTGAGAATCTCGCTGACCCTACTGCTGCTGGCGGTCGGCTGCGATCGGCGCGGCGCGGCGCCTCTGCCGGCCGACGCCTCCGCAACGCCCGCGCCCGCGACAAATCGCGTCGGCCCAACGCCCGCGCCAGCGACCCAGGCAACCGACGAGCTGCCGGATTACGTCACCACGCCGGTCATCGATCCGGCCGATTCTCCGCGACGCATGCGAGTCGTATCTGCCGCGCCAGTGCTGACCGAAGTGATCTATGCCCTTGGCCGGCGCGAGTGCCTTGTTGGGCGCACGCGCTACTGCGAGTATCCACCGGAGGCCGCGTCGGTGCCCGCGATCGGGGCGCTGGGCGACACGAGCGTCGAGCTGATTCTGGCGTTGCAGCCGGATCTGGTGCTGATCTCCGGCAGCAGCCGTTCGATCACCGAGCGCCTCGCGCCGCTGGGGCTGCGGCTGGAGTGGCTGCCAGACGCGTCGCTTTTGGACCTGTTCTCGACCATCCGCCGTGTGGGCGAGCTGCTGGAGTGTCCGCGCGGCGCGCGGCGATTGTGCGAGCAGATCGAGGCCGATCTGGCGCGCGTCGACCAGCTCTATTCGTCCTCATTGGGAGCGGAGTCGTCATCAGCGTCGGAGTCAATGTCATCGTCGGCGCCAGCCGCGGCGTCCGCCAGTTCGTTGGCGACAGCGGCTGCGCGTACGCCGCGCGGCGCGACGCGCGTGCTGCTGCTGGCCGAGCCGCTTCCCACACCGCCCCGGCCGCCGTTCGCCGCCGGCCCGGGTTCGTTTTACGACGACCTGTTGCGGCGTGCGGGCTGCGTGAACGTCATCGAGCAGCCGGGCGCGTTCGCGCCGCTTTCGCTGGAGTTCATCATTCGCGCCGATCCGGACGCGATCATCGAGCTCGACCCGGATGGGGCGATTCGCGCCCAGGGCCAGGCCGACGCGCTGCGTGCCTGGGAAGCGCTGGCGCCGCTCGGCGCCGTGCGGGCGGCGCGCGTGCATGTCCTCCGCGGAGCGCAGCATTTCCTGGCCGGGCCGCGCGTCGCGCACACCTACGCGGCACTGCGGCGCCATCTTTCCCAGCGAAAAATCCCGCCATGAGCGCCGGCGGCTGGCTGCGCCCGGATTGGACGCTCACCTGCGAGCAGCTCGAGCTGCAACGCAACGGCCGCCGCGTGTTGCGCGGCGTGGACCTGCTGCTGCGGCCGGGCGCGTGCCTTTCGATCATCGGGCCCAATGGCAGCGGCAAGACTTCGCTTCTGCTGGCGCTGCTTGGATTGCTCAGGCCGACTTCGGGCCGCATCGCACTCGACGGGCTGAGGCTGGAGCGGCTCTCAGCCCGCCGCCGAGGGCAGCTCGCCGCATATGTTCCGCAGACCATCGAGCGCATTCCGAGCTTCAGCGTTTACGACGTGGTCGCCGCGGCCCGCTTCCCACACGTCCCGCCGCTGCGGCCGCTCTCGCAGGCCGACGAGCAAATCGTGCGCCACGCGCTGCAGCAATGCGGCCTCGAAGCGCTCGCGCAGCGGCCGATCAACGCCGTCAGTGGCGGCGAGCGGCAGAAGGCGCTGATCGCGGCGGCATTGGCACAAGACGCGCAGATCATGATGCTGGACGAGCCGGACAACGCGCTCGACCCGGCACACCAGGTCGAACTGGTGCGCCTGCTGCGCGGTTGGCTGGCGCAGCAGCGCGGCCTGGTGCTGATCAGCCACGATCTGCAATTGCCGGCGTGTTTGGGCGGACAGGTGCTGGCGCTGCGCGACGGGCAGGTCTTTGCACACGGCCCGGCCGCGCAGGTGCTGACACCCACGGTGCTCTCGGGCTTGTTCGGAGCCCGGTTTGTCGAGCTGCGCTCGCCGCACGGCGCACTGGCGCCCGCCCCCTGGCTGGGCGACGCCGGCTGAGCGCGCCGCCGCCGCCCGGTCGCGGACGACCAAGATCGCGTGTCGTGCGGCGAATTCTCGCCCGCGCCGAAAGTGCTGAAACTCTTCGGCGCGCGAGCGCTTCGCTATAATCCGTATTGAAACATTCAGAAGAAAATGAACAGCGACGTTGGCGAAAACACGGTGATCGACGCGGCATTGCTGCCGATTCGCGAGAAGGTGCTTGCCGGCGAACGCCTTGCGCACGCTGACGGGGTGAAACTCGCCAATTCGCGCGACATCTTTACTGTCGGCGAGCTGGCCAATTTGGTACGCGAGCGGCTTCACGGCCGGGCCGCGTTTTACAACATCAACCGGCACGTCAACTACACCAACTACTGCGTGCTGCGCTGCAAATTCTGCTCCTTCTACCGCGCCCACGATGGCCGCAGCGGGCTGACCGAGCTCTCAAACTCGCAGGGCTACGAATACAGCGCCGAGCAGATCATCGAAATCGCAGCGGACGCTCAAGCACAGGGCGCGACCGAGCTGCACATGGTCGGCGGGCTGCACGCCAAGCTGCCTTTCTCCTGGTACACCGACCTGTGCCGCGCGATCAAGGCCCGCTGCCCCGGCCTGCATCTGAAGGCCTTCACCGCGATCGAGATCGTGCACTTCACGCGGATCAGCAAGCCGCGCCTCAGCATCGAGCAGGTGCTGCGCGCGCTGCGCGACGCCGGCGTAGACAGCCTGCCCGGCGGCGGCGCCGAGATCTTCGACGATCGCGTGCACGACGAGGCCTTTCGCGCCAAGGTCGGCGAAAAGCACTGGTTCGACGTGCATCGTACGGCGCACGCGCTGGGCATTCCCACCAACGCCACCATGCTTTACGGGCACGTCGAAGGCGTCGAAGAGCGCATCACGCACTTGGTGAAGCTGCGCGAGCTGCAGGACGAATCGCTGGCGCTAGCCGAGCGCTGCGGGTGCCGAAAGCTGCACGACGAAGGCGGCACAGCGCTCGCGCTGCGCGGGCAGCAATTCTGCGGGCATCGCGCGGCGTTTCAATGCTGCATCCCGCTCTCGTTCATTCCCGACGGCAGTGCATTTGCCGAGCTGCCCGGCCCGACCGGGCTGGACGACCTGCGCACGCTGGCCGTGGCGCGGCTGATGCTCGACAACTTCGCGCACATCAAGGCTTTCTGGATCATGCAGTCGCCCAAGCTCTCGCAAGTGGCGCTCAATTGGGGCGTGGATGATTTCGACGGGACGGTCGTCTGGTACGACATCACCAAGCGCGAAGGCCGTGGCACGAACCACCAGCAGCTTACGGTCGAGCAGATTCGGGCCCTGATCCGCGAAGCCGGCTGCGTCCCGGTCGAGCGCGACACGCTCTATCGGCCCGTGCGCCGCCAAGAATCCGCGGCTAGTTTCCAGCGGGTGGCGACGCGGACGTAGATTCCTCCGCTGCCACCTTCTGCCGCCGCGAAATCCAAGCATCGGCGCACTGCTCCAGGATCGTCAGCGGGAGCGCCCCGGCGGAAAGCAGCATGTCGTGAAAGTCGCGTAGGTCGAAGCGCTCACCCAGCGCGGCTTCCGCCCTACGACGCAGCTCGCGAATGCGCAGTTCGCCGATCTTGTACGCCGTCGCCTGCCCGGGCCAGGCGATATAGCGATCGATCTCGATGTTGATGTTCAGCTCGCTCAAGGCCGTGTTTTCCAGCATGTAGGCCACGGCTCGTTCGCGCGTCCAGCCCAGCGCATGCATTCCCGGGTCGACCACCAGCCGGCAGGCGCGCCACATCTCGTACAGCAGCCGGCCGAAGTCGTCATACGGATTCTCGTACATCCCCATCTCGAGCCCGAGCCGCTCTGAATACAATGCCCAGCCCTCGCCGTAGGCGTGAAACCAGGCGTCATTGCGGAAGGCGGGCACGTCCTCGAGCTCCTGCGCGATCGCGATCTGGAAGTGGTGCCCGGGCACGGCTTCGTGCATGGCCAGGGCGACCATCTCGTAGCGCGGCCGCTGATCGAGCGCGTACGTATTGGCGTAAAACCAGCCGGGTTCGCCGTTGCGGATGTCACCGTGCTGGTAGTAAGCCGTGGTCTGCGTCGGGGCCATGAACGCCGGGATTTCGCGCACGCCGTAAGGCAGCCGTGGCAGCACGCGAAACAGCTTGGGCAGGCCGGCGTCGATGCGTTTGCAGATGTCGCGATACTCGGCCAGCAGCGCCTTGGGCGTCTTGTGATAAAAGCGCGGATCACTCCGCAGATAATCGATGAACGCGCGGAACAGCCCGGCCTCATCCAGCTTGGCGGCGTCCGGCCGCAGCGTCAGGAAATCCGTGCGGCGGATGACGCTCAGCATCTCAGCCCGGATGCGGGCCACTTCGCGCAGCCCGGTCTCGTGAATCTGCTCCGCGCTCAGCTCCGTCGTGGTCATGCTGCGCAGCGTGTACGCGTAGTACGCTTCGCCGTCGGGCCAGTCGATCGCGGCGATCGACTCGCGGCAGCCGGGGACGTATGTGTTGGTCACGAAATCGCCCAACCGGCGCAATGCGTCGCGCACATCCGGCAAGACGCGCGCGAAGAACTGCTCGCGCAGCGGCGTTAGCCCGGCCTGCAGCGCCTGCGGCGCGTTCTCGAATGGCTGCGCCAGGCCATCCAACCCGCCGCTTAGCAGCGCCGTGAATTGCGCGGGAATTCCGGCCAGCGCGACGCGCGGCGGTGTGCGGCCCTCGTGCAGCCCGCGTTCGAGCAGTTGCAGCGTGTGCTGCACGCGCTCGGGCACCTGCGAGAGTCGCTTCAGGTAGTTTTCATAATCGAGCACGCTGGCGAAACGCACGCGCTCGTGCATCTGCGGCACGTCCTGCTGCGGACCCCAGCGCGCGCCGATCGGCACGAGGAACGTGCGGAAACGATGGCCGTCGAGCGCGTCGCGCAGCTCAGCCTCGAACAGGTCGTAGTGTAGCGCGTCGCGCTCGGAGAGCTGCTTGCGGTCCAGCTTTTGCAGCCGCTCCAGGAAACGCGCGGTCTCCTCGTGTCGCCGCTCGATGGCGCTCAGGCTAGCGTCGCTGATGCGGTCAGCGTAGCGGTAATCGCCGCGGGCCATTCCAAATTCGGGAAACTCGCGCAGTTGCCACTCGTAGCGCTCGTCAAAAAGCGCACGCAGCGCGGCGCTGCCGGTGTGGCTGTCGCCGCCGGCTTGCTCGGCGGTGGTCAGTGTCGCAATCACGAGCAAACAGCACGCTCCGCAGCGGGCAGTGTTGAGCATTCCGATAGACTAATGCGACGCGCGGCGGAAGTCTCTAGCCGTGCCCGCGCGACATCCGGCTTGCCTGATTTCTGCAGTACTTCTAGCATGCGGCAGGTTTGGCGCGCGCAGGGTGGGTCGCACGCTCGAGTTTAGGATGAACCAGGACCGTACGGTGCGTTGTTGCCGCGCCGCACGGCGGAGCGACAGGGATCATGGCGACGTTCGAACGCGACGTTTGCGTCATGGGCGGCTGCGGCCATGTCGGTCTGCCGCTGGCGGTGCTGCTGGCGGACAAGGGGCTCAAGACCGCAATATACGATATCGACCTGGAAGCCATCGCCAAGGTTCACAACGGCCAGCCGCCCTTCATGGAGGACGGACTCGAGCCGGTGTTGCGGCGGACGCTGGCGGCCAGGACGCTGAGCGTGCACGAAGCGCCGCCGGTGATCGCCGAGTGCCGCTATCTGGTGGTCGTGATCGGCACGCCGGTGGATGAGTATCTGAATCCGCGGGTGAACGCGGTCTGGGGCGCCCTGCAGCGGATTCGCCCACATCTGCGCGACGGACAAACGATTGTGCTGCGCAGCACGCTGTATCCGGGCATCAGCGCGCAGTTGAACCAGTACGTGCGCGACGAGGGCTTGAAGATCGACGTCACGTTCTGTCCGGAGCGCGTGGCGCAGGGCCAGTCGCTGCGCGAGATCCGCGAATTGCCGCAGATCGTCTCGGGCTTCAGCACACAGGGCGTTGCCGCGGCGCGCGAGCTGTTCACCGGCGTCGCTTCCGAGATCATCGAGCTGTCGCCGATCGAGGCCGAGCTCGCCAAGCTCTTTAACAACGCCTGGCGCTACGCGGGCTTTGCGATGGCCAACCAGTTTTTCATGATCTGCAACGAGCACGAGGTGGATTTTTACCGCGTGCACAAGGCCATGACACAGAACTACCCGCGCGCCACCGGCCTGCCGCGGCCGGGATTTGCCGCCGGCCCGTGCCTGCTGAAAGACACCATGCAACTGGCCGCGTTCTACGGGCACAATTTCTTCCTGGGTCACGCGGCCATGCTGGTGAACGAGGGCCTGCCCGATTACGTCGCGCGCAGGCTGCGCGACAAGTACGACCTGCGAAACATGAGCGTCGGCATCCTGGGCATGGCCTTCAAGGCCGACAGCGATGACGTCCGCGACAGCCTCTCCTTCCGGCTGCGCAAGCAGTTGCAGGTGCAGGCGCGCGAAGTGCTCTGCAGCGACCCGTATGCGCAGTTCGAGGGCAACCTGCCGCTCACCGACGTGCTGCACCGCGCCGACATCCTCGTGATCGGCGTGCCGCACACGCAGTATCGACAATTGACCTGGCCCGACCGCAAGCCAGTGATCGACATCTGGAACACGCGCGGGGACGGAGCAGTGATATGAAGATCCTGGTGACCGGCGCGGCGGGGTTCATCTGCGGCTACCTGATCGAGCAATTGCTGGAAGCCGGCCACGAGGTGGTCGGGCTGGACAACTTCTCAAAGTATGGCCCGGTGCGTCGGGCGTTTGACCAGCATCCGCGCTACCGCTTCGTGAAGGGCGATGCGCGCGACGTCGATCTGCTCAAAGACCTGATCCGCGGCTGCGACCAGTTCGTCGCCGCGGCCGCCATGATCGGCGGCATCTCGTATTTCCATGAGTTTGCCTACGACCTGATCGCGACCAATGAGCGCATCACGGCGGCCTCGTTCGACGCGGCGATTCACGCGTTCAAGCAGGACAAGCTGCGCAAGATCACGGTGCTTAGCTCTTCGATGGTCTTTGAGTCCGCCACGCAGTTCCCGTCGGTCGAGGGCCATCAATTCGAATGCCCGCCGCCGCAAAGCACCTACGGCTTTCAGAAGCTGGCGGTGGAGTATTTCGTGCGCGGCGCGCACGAGCAGTACGGCTTGCCGTTCACGATCGTACGGCCGTTCAACTGCGTGGGCATCGGCGAGCAGCGGGCCCTGACCGACAAGCAAGTGATGTCCGGCAACGTGCAATTGGCGATGAGCCATGTCGTGCCCGACCTGGTGCAGAAGGTGATCAAGGGGCAGGATCCGCTGCACATACTCGGCGACGGCAGCCAGGTGCGGCATTACACCTACGGCGGCGACCTGGCTCGCGGCATCCGCGTGTGTATCGAGCATCCCAAGGCGCTCAATGAAGATTTCAACATCTCGACGGCGCAATCCACGACTGTGCTCGAGCTGGCCGAAGCGATCTGGCGCAAGATTCTGCCGCACAAGCCATTCCGCTACGTCAGCGATCGCCCGTTCAAGTACGACGTACGCCGGCGCGTGCCGGACGTGCGCAAGGCCAGCGAGCTGCTGGGGTACGAGGCGAGCACTTCGCTTTCGACCATGCTGGATGAAGTGATCCCCTGGGTGCGTGAGGCCATCGCCAGCGGCACGATCTAACTTTCGCGCGCGTGCCGGCAATTTTCGGGGGGTGTGCGGCGGCCGCTTCGGGTACCCACGATCGACATGCACGAACATGAGTCGATGCCGGAAGTGTCCATCGTTGTGCCGGTCTACAACGAGAGGGACAACATCGCCGCCTACCTGCGCAGTCTGGGCGAAGCGGTCCGCAGCCGGGCCGAGATCCTGATCGTCTACGACTTTGACGAAGACAACACGCTGCCGGCGATCGCCGCGATGGGCGACCCGCCCGCCGGCCTGCGGCTGGTGAAGAACACGCTCGGACGGGGCGTGATCCACGCGCTGCGCATGGGGCTGCGCGAGGCCCGCGCACCCGCGATCATCGTCAGCATGGCCGACGGCTCCGACGACCTGCCGCTGATCGACGTGATGGCCACGCGCATCGCGCGCGGCGCAGATGTCGTGGCCGCGTCGCGCTATTGCCGCGGCGGAACGCAGATCGGCGGTCCCTGGCTAAAGGGCAAGCTCTCTCAGTTCGGCGGGCGCTCGCTGCACGCGCTGGCCGGCTTCCCGGTGCGCGACGCGACCAACAGCTTCCGAGCGTATTCGCGGCGCGTGGTGCAGGAAATCGAAGTGGAGAGCAGCGGCGGCTTCGAGATCGGCATGGAGCTGACGGTCAAGGCCTGGGCCCGCGGCTGGCGCGTCGAAGAATTGCCGGCCACCTGGCGCGACCGCACCGCGGGTGAATCGCGCTTCAAGCTCTGGAAGTGGCTGCCACTGTATCTGCGCTGGTATCGCGCGGCGCTCTGGCATGGACTGCTGCGCCCGCGTTTTCCGCCCGCGCGGCGGCAGATGGGTTTGGGTCTGCTGCTGGCGGCGCTGCTGCTGGGCGCGTGGAGCGCCTGGCCGCGCGCTCAGGTGCGGCTGCATTCATACGACTTCGCGCCGCAGGCGCGCGAGGGGCAAGTCGAGCTGGGCTGGGCGATGGTGCGGCCGCCGGCGACGCTGCCTGCCGATGCGCCGCTGGCCAACGCGCTCGATCCTGCTCCGGATCAATACATGACGCTGCTGCGCACGCGCGTCCCGGGAGAGGCGACCCGCGCGCGGCTGCGCATACCGCACGACGGTTCGTGGCGCGTCTGGGTTTCGAATGCCCGCGGCGCGCCGCGCGGGTTGATGCTGGCGCTTTCGCAGGCCGGTCGCGAAATTCCGCTGACGCCGCTGGATTCGATGCACGTCGTACATAAGACGTACTGGAGCGCCTACGAGGCCGAAGCGGCGCTGACGGCGGGCGAGTACGAGCTGGCGATTCGATCAGACCTGGGTGACCGCTCAGGATCCGATACGTCAACGCAGGTTGGCGCGATGGCTGTCTCTGCTGCGGCTACGGGTGACGCCGACACGGCGCAGTTCGGAGAAGTAGTGCTGCGTCCAAGCGAATCGGACGCGTCGCTTCCGCCGGTGGCAGACGCAGCCGGGCGGCTGGCGCGGACCGCAGCGCTGACGCTGGCGCTGCTGGGCCTGGGTTTGTTCTCCGTCTGGGGTACGGCGCCGCTGGCGCTGTTGACGCTGGCGCTGGGCAGCGCCCACTTCGTTGAGCTGGGCCTGAGCACGCTGCACTTTGGCATGTCGGACGACGACTGGTATCTGCTCACCGATCAGAGCGCGCTATTGCAAGGCGACTATGGCGAGCTGCTGCGTTCGCACCAGGGTCACGTCATTCCGCTATACCGCGCGCTGCGGCACGGGCTGTATCTGATCGCCGACGTGAGCGGAACGCCGATGCGCATTGTCAACCTGGCGCAGATGCTGCTGGGCGCCGGACTGCTGATGGGCCTGGTGGCACTGTGGACACGGCGCGTGCTGGCAGGCGTGGCGGGCGGAATCATCTACCTCACCGCGCTGCGCGTGCACGCCGAGGGGCTCTTCCTCACAAGCTGCAGCCCGGTGGCCTTCGCCGCCACCGCGATCATCGCCGCGATGTACTGCCTCGAACGCTATCTGCGGCGTCCGCGGGCGGCATTCCTGGCTGGCGCGTGCGGCGCGGCGCTGGCCGCCCCGTTCCTGTTCGCTGGCGGGGCGATCGTCTTCCCGGCACTCGCGGCGCAGTACGTAATACCGCTGCGACCACGGCTGCCGCTGAGGCGAATCTGGCCGATGGCCGGCGGGTTGCTGCTGGTCATGGTCCTCTTCCTGGGTGCATATCGCATCGGCCTGGGCAGCGATGCGTCATCAACGCACAACCTGCAGCCGCCGCGCACCTGGAGCGCGCTCGCCGAGCATGTGCAGACTGTCATCGAGCGCTGCGGCGAAGCCCTGCTTTTCGGCGTACACGCGCAACTGACGCCGCGCGGCGACAGCGCGGGTGTGGCGGCGGTTGCGCTGCTGCTCACACTCGCACCGCTGCTGACGCGCGCCGCGCCCCGCGCACTGCGAAGCACGGCGCTCGCCGGACTGCTGCTGATCGCACTGGGATATCTGGTCGTATTCTCGATCCGCAAGACCACCGGCGTCGAATGGTCACGCTATCACGTGCTCGCCAGCGTCGGCGTCGCGGTCTGCATCGCCGCAGCCCTGGGTGTTTCGCTGCGGTCGCGCCGCTGGGGGCGGCTGGGGCAGGCAGCGATCCCGCTGCTGCTGCTCGTGCGCGTGCTGATGCAGTCTGAGGAATTGCAGCGCAGCGAAAGCACCTGGGCACACATCTTCGCACAACAGCAGCGCGTGATCGACGCGATGCACGCGGCGCTGCGCGAGAGCGGCCAGGCGGGCGTTCCCGACGGCGATTCGAGCGACCGGCTCGTGCACATCGCATGTTCGAGCCGGCCGTCGGTCGCGCTGCTGTCCAGCCTGCTCGAGCGCCGCACGCATCACGCCGCAACGGTCGCCGCGGGATCGCCCGATCTTTCAAACGCGGCCCTGCGACGGGCGTACCGGGAGCTCGCGCAGCTTCATCTGGACGCGCTCTCGCCGCCCAACAACGACCTGGGCACGGTGCTCGTGGCAGACTCGACGGATGAGTTGCCGGCGGTGCCGTTGCTGCGCGTCGATGCGGCGGGGGTCGAGGCTTTTGCGCGCTTTGCCGCGCAGAACAAGCTCGAGCGCCGCGCAGCGACCTGGTTCACCTGGCTGCCGCGCGAGTCGCGTCTGCACGTCTGGGTCAATCAGCCGGCACGCTTGTGCCTGCGGCTGCAGGTGGCCGGCCATTTCACGTGGCGGCTGGTGGCCGCGCTGGGAGCGCAGCGCGTGGAGCAGCCGCTGGGTGCGCTGCGCGAGATCGCCTTGGATTTCGCGCTTCCGGCGGGCCAATCGGATCTGTTGCTCGAAATCGTCGACAGTGAGGCGCCGCCCAAGCCTGCGACAACGCCGGCCGCCGGCGCGACTGCGGGTTCCGCCGACCCGCGCGAACTGCGGGCGCTGTGCGAGTCGATCCGCTTGCAGCTTTCGCCAGTGCCGCAGCCGGCGCGTGCCGCGACGCCGGCGCTGCCGTCGAGCGCGGACACTTCGGACAGTCGCTGACGCTTCATCGCTATAATCAAGAGTCTTTTGCTCGAGGTACTGATGCCAGCGGCCCGCGCGCTACCGATCCGCTCTCGCCGTCGTCGCGTCCGCTGGTGGGCGTGGACGATCGCGGGCGTGCTCGCGCTGGCGTTTCTGGTGCACTGGTTCGGCGGCGGGCAGCGGACGCGCGCATCAGCCGAACGGGCGCGGGTGGCGAACCATCTCGCGGCGCTCGTGCAAACCGCGCGGGTCTATGAGCATGACTTCGGCACCACGCCGACTGCCGCGCGGATCCTGGCGCTCGCGCCGCGTGAGTCGGCAGCGCTCTTCGCCGATGGCGCGGGCTGCAGTCCGACGACGAACGCCGCGCCGCTGGTGCTTTATCAGCGCAAGCCCAACCGGGCGGTGCGTTTCGGGGAGCCGTGGGGCGGGTTGGGTGAGTTCGCCGAGCGCGACATACCGGCTTCGCGCTTCGTGCTGCATGCCGATTACACGCTGCATCAACTGGACGAGAGCGAGTTTCGCGCGCGATACGCGCTGCCGCCATGATCTTGCGAGGCTGCGGAAAGCTGCCGCGGCGGGGGCCGTGGCACAAACGCGGGGCGGCGCGCGTTCGATTGCCAGGAGTAATTTGCGAATGAAAATCGGTGCGATTACTCGGAACGCTGGCCTTCACGACGCGCTCCGCCGCAGCGTACGCGTCGTCGGCGTCGCGGCCGTGTTGTTGATGCTCAGCGGATGTGATTCGCGACCGCCGACGCGTTCCGCGCCTGCGGCGGACACGTCGAGCGCGGCGCCCGCCGCATCCGGCGCGCCTCAAGCCGCTGAATCGCTGTCCGCTGGAGAGAAAGCGCCCACGCGCCCGACCGCCGACGCCGACACGCAAGCACACGTACACGCCGCACCGCGCGGCGGGACGCTCGTCGAGCTCGGCGATCATGAGGCGAATGTTGAGCTGCTGCTGGATGCCAGCGCAGGTCGCCTGACCGCTTATCTACTCGACGCGCACGCGGAAAATCCGATCCGCGAGTCTGCGGCGGCGCTTCATTGCCGAGTGACGAGCGTTCGCGACGCGGCCGGACAGCGGGCGGTCGATTGGGAGCTGGCACTGCTGCCGATCGCCAACGTGCTGACCGGCGAGACCGTCGGCTCGACGTCAGAGTTCGCTGCGCAAGACGACCGGTTGCGCGGGCTGCACACGGCGACGGGCCTCTTCGATAAGCTGCATGTGCGTGGCGGCGACTATCGCGAAGTGAGCTTCACAGTCGCCGCGCGCAACGTGGAATGATTCGCGCGCACGGCGGAGACGGCGGGCCGCGCGGTCGATTTCGCGAATCGGCATGCACGGGGGAGACGGCGATCGCTGGCGCTCGCTGATCCAGGCGGCGAAGGCGAAGACCGCAACGCTATACTCGCATATGGGCCGCGAGGAGTTTGAATGAAATCGTCGCTGCGGTTTGGTTTCATGTTCGGCGGGCTGACCCTACTGGTGCTGCTGGCTGGCGTGGCGGTGTTTGCCGTGCCGGGGTCGGCGTCACGGTCCGTCGCGGACACGCCCGCGACTGTGGTTCGCGGCGCGCCGATCGATGCCGGCGTTGTCAGACAAACTGAACGTTCAGCGCCGGAATTGGGCTCGACCGACAATGAGATCGCTGCGAAGCCGACAGCCGGCGGCGCGACGGACGTTTCGAAGACCGCCGCGCAAGCGACAGCGGCCGAACTTGTCGCGCAGTCTGAATCGACCCGCGTCGTCGCCGCGGCGGACCCGCAGCCTGAGACCGGCCCGTTCGCCGAGGGAGCGCTGGTGCCGTTCGCGGTGCTGGCGAATTACCCCTACGACCCTTACCTGCGGTTCGATACTCCCCCGGGTGAAGAGCCAGGCGAACAGATTCCCGAGAAGATCAAGGCTCTGAATGGAAGCGTGATCAGCGTCGAAGGCTTCATGATGCCGATCGAGATGCGCAACGACGTGGTGCGTACATTCCTGCTTGTGCGAAACCGCATGATGTGCTGCTTCGGTGTGCAGGTCTCGATGAATGAGTGGGTGCTGGTGAAGATGCGCGGCGCCAACGGAGCGCGATTTTACAACGATGTACCGCTACGCGTGCGTGGAAAGATCGAAGTCGGCGAAGACGTGCAGGACGGCATGGTGATGAGCCTCTACCGCATGTACGCGGACGAGGTGCTGCCTACCGGCGGGTACTAGATTCTAAAGACGCGCCCTGCGCCGCGTGTTCGCCCCAGCGGGGCCGAAAATCACGCTGCACGCCTCCGGGGCCGTGCTTCCGTCAGCGAGGCGCCGCCAACTGCGGTGACCGCACGGCGAATCTGCGCGCCTTACGAAGAGCCAGATCGATCGGGTACTTCTTCCGCCAGCGGCGCGCCGGAGCCGGCAACAACCTGCGGCGGCGGTTCGTCCATGGCGGCCTGCTCTACTTGCGCCGAGCTCGCGGCTGCGACCGACGACGCAGCGCCACTGGCGGCGTCGGCCGTGACCGACGATGTGACGACCGTGCGGGGCGTTGGCCGTGTTTCGCGCGCCGGCTTGGGCGGCAGCTCCTTGGGCGGTGGAAGCGCCAGCCCGTTGAACGGCACTTCGACCTGCAGCATGCCCACGCTAACCAGCGCCAGCCCCTTCGCCACGTTCACGCGAATGACCTTGCCCTCGCGATGAAAACGCTTGGCGATCACCAGGTCGCCGGGCGCTAACGCGCCGCCCTGCTCGGGCGTGATCGATGGCAGCATTGGCCTGGGCGGACGGTCGCGCTGTGGTGCAGCGCCCGGGGCGCCACTCGGACGCCGCTCGCCCGCGCGATGCGGGCCCTCGCGATTCGAATCCGCGCGCGGCGCGGGAACTCGCCCTCGAGCGCGGCCCGCACGGGCGAGGCGGGGTGCTCC
>CAZHTF010000030.1:0-34453 GCA_964535305.1 uncultured Planctomycetales bacterium
CGGCGGTGCTGGTGCTGGGCGGCGTGCAGTTGATCGTGCTTTGGATTTTGGGCGAATACATCGGGCGGCTCTACGAAGAATCCAAGCAGCGCCCGCTGTACATCCTGCGTCAGCCGCGGCTGGCCGACGCGCGGAGCGAACCGGCTGCGCGTCAGGAAGCGTCGCAGGGCGAGCGGGTTGCTGCCGAGGCGCGCCGCGCCGATCGCGAAGCGCCGCCGCCTTCTTCCGCTGGCCGGGTTGGCGGAGCAGGCCTTACGATTCGGGAATGAGCAGTCCGCCGCGCCACGTCCGCCCCGTGCGGGCCGCCGCGCTTGATCTCGACGCCTTGCTGCGCGTTGCGCTAGAGATGCGCGAGCCGATCTTGAAAGACCCGGCGACGAACGCGCTGCGAATTTTCAACGGCCGGTCGGACGGGGTCGACGGGCTGGTGATTGACAAGCTCGCGCAGGTGCTGATCGTGCAGTGCCATGTCGGACGGTTGCAGTGCGACGAGGCTGACCTGCGACGCATGCTTGAGAATGCGGCCGAAGCGCTAGCGGCTACGTCGGTGTATCGCAAGATTTTCCCGCGCGATCGCAATCGCGATTCAGCCGCGGTGCTGGCGCAGAATCGCGACCCGCGGCCCTGGCTCGGCGCGCCGGCCGACGAGGAGTTCGAGGTGCTCGAGCACGCGGTCAAGTTCCGCGTGCGGCCGTACGACGGCTATTCCGTCGGGCTTTTCCTGGAGCAGCGCGGCAATCGCGACCGCATTCGCCGCTTGGCGGCCGGCAAGCGGCTGCTGAACACGTTTGCGTATACCTGCGGATTCTCGGTGGCGGCGGCGGTGGGCGGGGCCGCGTCCACGGTCAGCGCCGATCTCTCGAAACGCTTTCTCGAGTGGGGCAAGCGCAGCTTCGCGGCCAACGGCGTGCCGCTCGACGCACATCGCTTCTACGCCGCCGACACGTTTGACGCCTATCGGCGGCTGGGCAAGCGCGGCGAGAGGTTTGACATGATCGTGATCGATCCGCCCACGTTCGCGCGTGATTCCGCCGGCCGTCCGTTTGTGTTGACCGAGCAGCTCGAAGCGCTGCTCAGCGGCGCCTTCGCGCTCGCCGCCGACGGCTGCCTGCTGCTGATCTCGACCAACCATCGCGGCACCGATCGCCGCCGACTCGAAGACGCTGTGCATGCGGCGGCGGGTTCGCGTGCGTGCGAGATTGTGGAGCGGCCGCGGCTGGCGCTGGATTTTCGCGGCGATCCGGGCTTTGCGACTTCGCTGCTGCTGCGGATCGGCTGAAGTCGCCGGCTGGGTCGAATCGGTCGCTTCGTGACGGCGCGGTGCGCGCAGCGTTGTGGGCCCTGCTTGCGGCGATCCGCCGGCTCAGATAACACCCGGTTTGTGATTCTGCGAGCGCCATGGGTGATGCCGATCTGCGCCGCGCCGATTCGCGACGGCGCGGTGCAGATTGTCGGTGAGCGGCTCGGCTACGTCGGCCGAGCCGCAGACGCGCCGCGCGATCCGCAGCAGGTTGAATTGCGCGATGCGCTGCTGATGCCGGGGCTGATCAACGCGCACACGCATCTCGAGTTGCAGTGCTACGCCGGCCAGATCCCGCCCAGCCCATTCTGGAGCTGGATCGAGCGGCTGGTCGTGCTGCGCCGCGCGCCCGACCAGGTGCAGCGCGAGTCGGCTGCCGCCGAGCAGGGTGCCTGGCTTTCGCTGCGGGCCGGGGTGACGTGTGTGGGCGATATTTCGCGCCGCAATGTGGCCTGGCCGGCGCTGTCGCGCGTGCCGATTCGCAAAGTGTGCTTCGTCGAGCTGCTCTCGCTGGCCGACCACGCGCCGCGAAACCCCGATGAGCTGCGGCAGGGGCTTGAGAGCGTCGCGGAAGATACGCTGCTGACCGCCGGCGTCTCGCCGCATGCGCCGTACACCGTTCCCAGGGACGAGATCCGCGCCGCGGTGCGGCTGGCGCGTGAGCGGCAGCGCCCCTGGTGCACGCATTGGGCCGAAACGCGCGAGGAAGTCGCCTTCCTCAGCGACACGCTGCACACGCTCGAACCGCCGCTGCCGCTGCTCTTTGAGCTGATTCGCGAGCGCGGGATTACGTCGCCGCGCTGTGACAGCGTGGCGTACCTGCTGGCGAGCACGCAGGATGGCAACCCGGGCGGCATCGCGCATTTGAACTACGTGCGCGACGACGAGCTGGCGGCGCTGGCGGCGGCGGGGCATGTGGCCATGTATTGCCCGCGGGCCCACCGCTTCTTCGGGCACGAGCCGCATCCATTTGAGCGCATGCTGCAGGCGGGCGTGCGCGTCGCGATCGCGACCGACAGCCCCGCCAGCAACACCAGCGTCTCGCTCTTGGATGAGCTGCGATTTGTCAGATGCACGTTGCAATCTCGGCTGCAAGCATCGAAGCTGCTGGAGATGGTCACGATTGACGCCGCGGAGGCACTGTGTCTGTCGTCGCAGGTCGGCACGCTTGCGGTCGGGAAGTTCGCCGACCTGGCGGCCTTCCCGCTGGCTGCACCCGCTTCGATGGACCCGCTGGTTGAGCTCATCGAGCGCGCGCCGTCGCCGTGCGGTGTGTGGGTGGCGGGAAAGCAGGTGTGCCCGTGAGCCAGGATGTGACGCGCGGCGCGCCGCCGAGTGTGTCAGCGCCCGAGTCGACGCCGAGGGCGCCAGGTGCGCAGGACGGTAACGCGCCGCCGCCGTCCGACTGGCTGGACCAGTTCGAGCAGCGCACCAAGCAGCAGCGCGGCGACGCCGAGCGGACCGAATCGGCTTTGTCTTGGACGCGGTTGATCACGGTCGTCGTCGGTGCAGCGCTGGCGATCGTGCTGCGCGGCTCGCCTGCCGCCCTGTTGGCGGTGATCGCGGTCACGATCGCGGCGTTCTTCATGGCCGTCCTCTGGCATCGCGGTGCGCTGCGCACGCGGCAACTCCTGGAGCGGCTCGCCACCGTGATCGAAGAGACGCGCAGCCGGCTGGGCGGGCAGGTCACACTCGTTCGCAGCGGCACGCGGCCCGAAGATGAGCCCGCGATCGACGCCGTGCAGCACTCGGCCCTGAACGGCGGCCTGCCGACGGCCGAGCAGCCCTGCCGCGTCGCGCTGACGCGTCAGGAGCTGGACGACCTGGACTTCTATCGCCCGCCGGTCGGACTGTTTGGCCTGCTGAACCGCACCTACACACGGCTGGGCGCCGTGCGGCTGCGCGATGCGCTGGAGTGGCCCTTCGTCGAACCGGCAGCAATCCTGCGGCGGCAGGAGACCATTCGTTGGCTCGAGCAGAACCCCGAGACGCGCCTGCGGTTGCTGGCGGCGCTGGCCGGGTTGCAGATCGAGTCGCGGCTGCTGGGAAAGATGGTGGTAGCGCTGCGCGACGCGTCGCCAGTCGGCTTCGGGCTGCGCACGCATCTGGTGCGGCTCTGGTCGATCGTCAGCGGCGTGCTGGTTGTGTTCTTTCTGAGCAAATCCAGCGAACCGGATTGGCTGATCCTGCTGGCGCTGCTGCTGCTGGCCAACGGCGTGCTGTATTTTGCGGCGCTGCGCGTCTTTATCCGCCCGGCGCTGGTCCGCTGGCATGACACCAGCACCGCGCTGCAGGCCTTCTCGGTCGCGGTCGAGCGGGCCGCCGACGAGCTGCCGGCGAAAACCGAGCTGGCCTTGTTGCGCGAGCGATTCCTGGCGGTGCGCGGCGTCCTGCCGCGGATTGGCCGTATCACCGGATGGGCCGAAAGCGGCGGCCCGATCCACGCGCTGCTGAATCTCGCGCTGTTCTACGACGTGCACGTGGCCAGCGCCATGCACCGCGTGGTGCTGCCGCAGCGCGATGCGCTGCTGGCTGCGCTCGGGGCCGTGCATGATCTGCAGATGCTCTGCAGCCTGGCGTGTTTCGCCTGGGAGCAGCCACACCGCTGCTATCCGCAGCCGGCCGCACTTTCGCAGCGGCTGCTCGCGATCACTGAAGGGGCGCACCCACTGCTGCCCGCGGCGCAGGCGGTGTGCAACTCGCTGACGCTGGATGGGCAGCGGCGCGTGCTGGTCATCACCGGGTCGAACATGTCCGGCAAAAGCACGTTCCTGCGCATGATCGCGAGCAATGTCGTCTTGGCGCAGGCCGGCACGATCGCGACCGCCGCCCAGATGCGCTGGTCGCCGCTGCGGCTGATCACCGATCTGCAGTCGCGTGACGATCTGGCCGGCGCGGAGAGCTACTTCCTGGCCGAGGTTCGGCAACTGCGACGCATGTTCAGCAACCCCGCCGATGGCGTGGGCGTGTTGGGGATCATGGATGAGCCATTGCGCGGCACGAACTCGCACGAGCAGATCGCGGCCACGCTCGCGGTGGTCGAGCATCTGGCAGGGACCGGGCAATTGTTCATGATTGCTACGCACGATCAGCAGGTAACCGACCTGGCGGACGGCCAGACGGTCTTGAACGCCCATTTTCGCGAGGATCTCGGGCGCGACGGGTTGGTATTCGACTACTGCCTGCGGCACGGGCCGGCCCAGACGCGAAATGCGCTGCGCGTTTTGGAGCGCGAAGGGTATCCGCCCGAGCTGCTGGCCAGCGCCCGACGCTGGGTGGCGCGGTTGGACGCGCAGGCGCCGAATGAGGCGTTTGCCTCGAGCGCCGCGGCCGGGCGGCGCGCCTAACCGTTTCGGGGACAGGTGCTTACGAAAGCGGCGGCCTAGCACGTTGCGGGTGGTGGCGGCGGCGGATAGACTTACTAAACTTGATTTCAGGCTGCCTTGGTGCGCCCCCGGGGCCTCGGGAGCGCCACTCGGGCAAGCCCAGGTTTTGAAAGGATAGGCCATGGCATTGTCAACGGGTCGCAAAGCAGAGTTGATCGGGTCGCATCGACGGCATGACGCCGACACCGGTTCGCCCGAGGTCCAAGTCGCGTTCCTCACCGAACGAATCACGCAGCTCACCGAGCATTTGAAATCGCATAAGAAGGACCATTCTTCGCGGCGCGGCCTGCTCAAGATGGTCGGAAAGCGTTCGGCCCTGCTGAAATACCTTTCCGGACAGGATCGGACGCGATATCTCGAAACGATTAACAAGCTCGGGCTGCGCAAGTAGCTCGCGGACTTGTCAGCTTCGATCAACAGTGCGAAACGCGGCGCGGGCGCATGTCCGCTAACCGTGGTGCGGTGCGGCGCGCACGTGCGAGTACGGCGCTGCGCGGCAGCTTGCTGGACTTTTGCTGGATGCTTTAGGGATAGGTCGGTCGGGAAATCGTCGGCGAAGGGAAATGGGAAAATGATGGTCAAGGTCGAGCGCCAGATTGGCGCAAATGTGCTCTCAATCGAAACAGGGAAAATCGCGCGCCAGGCCTCCGGGTCGGCCGTGGTGCGCTACGGCGAAACGGTCATCCTCGGGACGGTGGTGACCGCGGGACCGCGCGAGGGCGTCGATTTCTTCCCGCTTACGGTCGATTACCGCGAGAAGATGTCCGCGGCCGGCAAGTTCCCCGGCGGCTTTTTCAAGCGCGAAGGCCGGCCGACCAACAAAGAGATCCTGACCATGCGGATGATCGATCGACCCATCCGCCCGCTCTTCCCGGCCGGCTATCGCGACGAAGTGCAGATTCAGGTGATGGTGCTGGCGACCGACGTGCAAGACGACCCGGATGTCTTTGGATTCGTCGCGGCCGCGGCCGCCCTGGCGATCGCGCCGATTCCGTTCGAGGCGCCGGTGGCGGCCGTGCGCGTTGGCCGCGTCGACGGCCAGTTTGTCATCAACCCCACGCGGGCGCAGCTCGAGCTTTCCGATTTAGACCTGGTCGTCGCCGGGCATAAGGCGGCGGTCACCATGATCGAGGTCGGGGCGCGCGAGCTGTCCGAGCAGGTGGTCGGCGACGCGATCCGCTTCGCGCACGAGAATGGCGTGGTGCCGATCTGCGAGATGCTGGCCGAGCTCAAGAAGCGCGCCGGAAAACCGTCGGAATGGCAGGCGCCCGAGACCGACGAAGCGTTCATGGCCGGCCTGCGCGAAAAAGTCTGGGAGCCGCTCCGCAAGGCGAAGGCCATCGTAGGTAAGCAGGAGCGCAACGCCGCAGTCGAGGAAATCTACGAGAAGATTCTGGCCGAATACTGCCCGCCGGATGAGAAGGAGCCCAAGTACGAGCCCGGCGCGGTGAAGGCCGCGCTGAATCTTCTGGAAGAGCGGCTGGTGCGCGAGCGCATCTTGAAGGAAGGGTTGCGGCCGGATGGTCGCAAGCTCGACCAGATTCGCCAGATCAACTGTGAAGTGGGCTGGCTGCCGCGCGTGCATGGTTCGTCGCTGTTTACGCGCGGCGAGACGCAGGCGGTCGTCACGACCACGTTGGGCACCACCTCCGACGAGCAGGTGATCGACGAGCTGCTCGGAGAGTACAGCAAGAAATTCATGCTGCACTACAACTTCCCGCCGTTCTCGGTCGGTGAGGTGCGCCGCATCGGCGCGCCCGGCCGCCGCGAGATCGGCCACGGGGCACTGGCCGAGCGCAGCCTGGAAGCCGTTCTGCCGACGCCCGAACAATTCCCGTACACGATTCGCCTGGTGAGTGACATCCTCGAATCCAACGGCTCCAGCTCGATGGCCTCGGTTTGCGGCGGCTCGCTGAGCCTGATGGACGCGGGTGTGCCGATCACCGGCGCCGTCGCGGGCATTTCGATTGGCTTGGTCGAGGAGAACGGGCGGCACGTGCTGCTGGCCGACATCATCGGCGAGGAAGATCACTTCGGCGACATGGACTTCAAGGTTGCCGGTACGCGCAAGGGCATCACCGGCGTGCAGCTCGACATCAAGTCCAAGGGGCTGCGGCAAGAGATCATCGTCGAGGCTCTGAAGCTTGCGCACACCTGCCGCATGCGGTTGCTGGACATCATGGAAGCCACCATCGCGCAGCCGCGTCCGCAGATCAGCGAGCACGCGCCGCGGTTGATCACGATGAAGATCAACCCCGAGAAGATCGGCAAGCTAATTGGCCCTGGCGGGCGCTCGATTCGCGAGATTCAGACGCGCACCGGCGCCCAGATCGACATCGAGGACGACGGGACCGTTTTCATCTCGTGTCTTACGGCCGATGGGGCCCGCAAGGCCGAAGAGGCCGTGGCCGCGATCACCGAAGACATCCAGGTCGGACGGGTCTACGAGGGCAAGGTCATCAGCATCAAGGATTTCGGCGCGTTCATCGAGATCCTCGACGGGCAGGACGGCCTCTGCCACATCAGCGAGCTTGATGACGCGTATGTCCGTTCCGTGGCAGATGTGGTCAAGATCGGCGACACGGTTCGCGTCAAGGTGATCGCGATCGACGACCAGGGCCGAGTGAAGCTTTCGCGCAAGGCGGTGCAGCGCGAAGCCAAGCAGAAGGCCGAGCCGCCGCGCGGTTCCGACGGTCGCTAGCGCCGCGAATCGAGGCGAGCGGCCGGCGATTTGCTGGCCGCGCGTCCGGGCAACCGGGACGGGCCGCGTGCAAGCAACGCCCGAGCTCGACGGCGCTAAAATTTGCGCGGGGCGCAGCGCTTTGGGTTGTGCGATGCCGCCGGGTGTTCATCCGCTGAGTGCCTGAGGTCCTGCCGTGGCCACGCTGCACGTCATGCAAGGCCCCGACAAGGGCCGCACCCTCAAGACGCACGACGACGTCGTGCTGCTGGGGCGCGGCAGCGATGAGCTGTCGTTGACCGATCAAACCATCAGCCGCAGACACGCCGAGCTCAAGGTCATCGACGGGGTCTGGACGCTGACGGACATGAACAGCGCCAACGGCACCTACCTCAACGGCGTGCGCGTCGCCAAGCCCACGCGACTCAAACACGGCGACCAGATCCGCCTGGGCAGCACGCTGCTGGTCTACGGCGGCGATGAATCGATCGAGCAGCTTTCGGGCTCGAACATCCCCAGTGACTTGGTCACGCTCGACGCCGGTAGCCTGGATATCGATTCGGCCATCGTCTCCAGCGTGGTGTCGAACGAAGACAGCGTGATCCTGGCGGCGCCGGATACGGCGTACGCCGTCAAGGCCTGGAAGGTCATTCGCGATCTGACCGATGTGATCGGCAGCTTTCTTTCGCCGGATCAGTTGCTGGCGCGCGTGCTGGACATCATTTTTGAGGAGGTCGAGGCGGAGCGCGGCGTGGTCTTCATGAAGGAAGACGACGAGCTGCTTCCGGCGGTGGTGCGCTTCCGCAGCCGAAAGGCGCGGGCTGAGGCGGCCCGCGAGGCGATCTTCGCGTCGCGCACGATCTTGAATCATGTGGTCAGCTCGCGCGAGGGCGTGCTCAGCTCGAACGCCGTCAGCGACAAGCGCTTTCGCAGCGGCAAGAGCGTGCAGAATCTGGGAATGCGCTCGGTCATCTGCGCGCCGATCGTGGCCCGCGAGCAGATCCTGGGCGTGATCCACCTGGATTGCCCGGTCACGCGGCACACGTACAACGAGCACGAGCTGCGGCTGATCGTCGCCATCGGCAACCAGACTGGGTTGGCGGTCGAAAACGCCCGGCTGGTGCAGGTGCAGTTGGAGCGCGAGCGCCTGGCCGCGGCCGGCGAGACCGCCGCGCACCTTTCACACTCGATCAAGAACATCCTGCAGGGCATGCGCAGCGGGGCCGAGGTGCTGCAGCGCGGGCTCGACCGCCGCGACTTCGGCGCCTCGACGCAGGGCTGGCGGATGGTCGAGCGCAACCTGGATCGTTGCTACAACCTGATGTTGAACATGCTCGCGTTCAGCAAGCAGCGCGAGCCGAATCTCGAGACGCTGCAGCCCAACAAGGTGATCGAAGACGTCGTGCAACTGGTGCAGAAGCAGGCCGACGACGCGCGGCTGGTGCTGGTCGCCGATCTTGACGCCAGCATCCCGCCCATCCCGCTCGATTACGACGGCCTGCACCAGGTGGTGCTGAACCTGGTCGAGAACGCGATTGACGCCGCCGCCCGCGGCACCGGCGTGATCAACGTCCGCACACGCTTCGAGCCCGCCGAGCGGCAGGTGATCCTCACTGTCGCCGACAACGGCCCTGGTGTGCCCGAGGCCGAGCGCAGCAAAATCTTCGAACCCTTCTTCTCGACCAAGGGTCACGGCGGGACCGGCCTGGGCCTGGCCGTGGCACGCAAGATCGTCGGCGAACTCAACGGCACGATCGAGCTGCGCAGCCCGCGCGACGGCGGCGCAGAATTCGTCATCACGCTGCCCACCACGCAGGAACGCCGCGCCAGCCCCGGCGACACGCAGGGTCCGGCCCGCCCGGCCGCGCGCTTCGCATAACCGCGGCTTGCGCGACCCCGCCAGCCCGTCCGCGCGCTGCTGCAAATCAGAACGCAACACCCGCGAGCGCGTGGCGCGCCGCGTCGCGAGTTACAAACACGTCGCGGCCTAGCGCGCGACAACCGTGTCGCCGCCGCGGGGAGTCTCGCCCGATCGCAGCGCCGCGATCGCCAGCGGCTTGCCGCTGAAGCGCTGCACGACGGACATGTGTGCTATGACGACACTGTCGCGGACGACCTCCAGCTCCAAGCCGACGTACGCGCCCTCCAGATCCAGCGTCGCGACCCGCGCACCCGAGTCAAATACCCGCACGGCGCCTTTGGGCTTGGGCCGCGACTCGATCGCCGCGATCTCGCGCAGGGCACGCTCGCTCAGGGCGCGTTCTGAAGGCGTGCCCGTGGTGAGGCGGCTGCTGAGCACACGCTTGCCCAGCGGCGAACCGAATTCGGTCAGCGCGCGGGCGGCGGCGCCGGCGATCGCATTTGAGGTGTCATCCAGCAGCTCGAGCAGCACCGGCTCGGCGATCTCGAAGCGGCACTCGCGTAGGCAGCGCAGCGCGTCGGACCGTTCGCGCACGCTGGCCGCATGCAGAACGGCCCGCCAATCGCCCGGACCGAGCACCTGCTGATCCAGCAGATACGCGGGCGGATGGCGATAGTAGACCTCGAGCGTCAGCACGCAGATCGCGGTGGCGTAGACGCGGCCGCCGGTGCGGCCCCAGCGCCCCCATCCTTGCCCGTAGGCCGGCCAACTGCCGAAGATGTGCTTGCGGCGGCCGTCGGCGTGTTTCTCGCGATTCTGCAGCGGGAGCAGCGCGTCGCGCAGGGCCGCGTTCCAGCGTTCCCACGCCTGCCCGCCGCTCTGAAACAGCGCCACGGTTCCGTAGTACCAGTAGTACTCGTCGTGCAGTTGGGTCGCGTCGCCGCCACGGGCCAGCGTCGCGGACGGTAGTTGTTCGAGCGCCACTGTGAGCTGCCTGGAGCGCAGCGGACTGTCCAGCCGCCAGCCGAGAAGTGGCTCGCAGGTGAGGCCGACGGCGGTCATCGCCGGCCCGTAGCGATACTGCGGACCGTCAGCGTTTGACGGCCCGACGCCGATGCCGCTATCGGCATAGCGGACGCGGCCGTCTTGCTCGGCAGCGCGGGCGAAGTGCATGCTGGCATGCACGAGCGCTTCGGGCGGCACAGCCACGCCCGCCGCCCAACAGGCCAGCAGCGCCTGCGTCATCCAGCCGGTGATGGAGGTGTCGTTGCGGCCGCTGTCGGGCCGTGGCAGATAGTCCCAGCCGCCCAGGTGTTGCTGACTGCTGACGAGCCGCTCGACCGCGAGCTTGAGGCGTTCGCGCACGCGCGGCTCGCCGGTGAGTGCGAGATATTCGGCCAGCGCGAATGTGGCGAGGCTGTTGTCGTAGCCGGCCATGGCGTGCGTGGGGGAGAAGCCGCCGTCCGATCGCTGCATTGCCAGCAGCGCGTCGACCGCCTTGCGAACGACCTCGACGTACGGGCCGTCGCGATCGGTATAGCCGGCGCCGAGGAAGGCGAGCAGGCACAGGCCGGTGAGACCGGCCCGCATGCGATGATCGGCGCGCGCCATGCCGTGCCCGGGGCAGACCGCGTCGTGCGGGCAGCGCCGCTGGTAGTCAGCGCGGTCCCAGTGTCCATCGGGCGATTGGTGCGCCGCAAGCCACGCCAGCCCGGCTTCGACCGCGTCCTCTGTCTCGGGGCTGCCGCCGTACTGCTGCACGCGCTGCCGCCGCGCGGCGGGCGAGCGATCGAGCTTCGTGTTGCCCGGCGACGGCACTGGGCTGCTCGCGGGCGCGATCCGCGGCTGCTCGACAAACACGCGGCGCTCTTCGTAGGGGCGCGGCGGCAGGAGCGTGTCCGCGGCCTGCTCGCCGAGCGCGCCGCGCGCGTTCGTTGCATCGGCGTCGGGCGTGCGCGGGGGTGGATCGCGTGATTCGAGTTCTTCGTCGAACGCCGGCTCGTCGAACAGCCGCGCCGCCGCCAGGGGCGCTGGAGCAGGCGGTGCGAGCAGCGGAATTGCCGCGATCGAAGCGGCCAGCGCGGCGACGCAGCCGATGGCGAGCGCGCGGGTCGCGTGTGGGACCAGACCGGCAGCGAGTGTCGCGCGACGCATTGCTGCGGATTCTACGCTGGGCACGCCAGCCGCGGCGGAGATCGCGCTTCGCGCGGCGCATGCGGATCAGTAACATTCAAGGACCTGTGGCACCCGCACTGGCACAAGCACCGCTCGGTTCGGCTTTCACGTTCCGGGGCAGCGTTGCCCAGAACGGCACGCCGCTGAACGGCGGTGTCGACATGATCTTCACGCTCTGGAACGACGCGGTGCTCAGCGCGCCGGCAAACCGGGGAGCAGCACAAATCTCGCCTGGTGCGCGAGCTGCTCGAAGCGCGAGCACATATCGACGAGCTGCGGGCCAAGATGGAGCAGATCGAGCGGGCGATGAACGCGCTCGCAGCCACGCAGCCACCGGCTTCGGATGCCAGCGGCGGCGAGCCACCGCCGCACGCGGGCGCGCAGCCCGCGTCGGATTTGAGCGATTCGCCGGAAGGCGACTGAGCAGAGTCGAAATTCGCTTCTCGTCGCAGCGCCGTCCCGCCGCGGCCGTGCAGCGGGCTATGATGGCGATCCGTGTCGGGCCGTATAGCGCGCCGCGCACGCCGCATGCGTAGCGTCTGCCGCCGAGCGCCGCGCCCGTCGCCAGGAGACGCCGCATGTCGCAGGCTGAGCGCATCGAATCCCATCTGAAGGAAACGCGGCTGTTTCATCCGCCGGCGGACTTCGCGCGCAGCGCGCATGTCGCGTCGGAGCAGCAGTATCAGCAGCTTTATCAGCGCTCGCTGGCGGATCCGGAGGGCTTCTGGTCGCAGATCGCCGGCGAGCTGAGCTGGTTCCGCGGCTGGGACAAGGTGCTCGAGTGGCAGCGGCCATATGCGCGCTGGTTCGTAAATGCACAGATCAACGCCAGCTACAACTGCCTTGATCGGCAGATCGAGCGCGGCCGGGGCGAGCACACCGCGATCCTGTTCGAGGGCGAGCCCGGCGACGTGCGGCGCGTCAGCTATCGCGAGCTGCATGCGGAGGTGTGCCGCTTCGCCAACGTGCTCAAATCGCTGGGAGTCCAGAAGGGCGACCGCGTCACCATCTACATGCCGATGACGCCCGAGCTGGCCATCGCCGTGCTGGCCTGCGCGCGGATCGGCGCGCCGCATTCGGTGATCTTTGGCGGCTTCAGCGTGCAGGCGATCGTCGATCGCGTCGAGGACGCGCGCTCGCACGTGGTGATCACCGCGGACGGCGGCTGGCGCCGCGGAAAAATCGTCCCGCTTAAGGCCAATGTCGATCAGGCCGCCGAAAAATGCCCGCTGATCCGCACCGTGGTGGTGTATCAGCGCATCGGCGACAAGGGGGCGTCCGACTCTTCGTTCTCGGTGCAGATGAAACCCGGCCGCGACCATTGGTGGCACGAATGCATGGCGGGGGCGCCTGCCGAGTGCGCCGCGGAGCCCTGCGACGCGGAAGACATGCTTTTCCTGCTATACACCTCCGGCTCGACCGGCAAGCCCAAAGGCATCCTGCACACCACCGGCGGCTACCTGGTGCATACGCTGTATACCGCGCGGCTGATCTTCGATCTCCAGCCGCAGGATGTGTACTGGTGCACCGCGGACATTGGCTGGATCACAGGACACAGCTACGTGATCTACGGCCCGCTGACCAACGGTGTGACGACGCTGATGTATGAAGGCGCGCCGAACTTCCCCGATTGGGATCGCTTCTGGTCGATGATCGCGCGGCACAAGGTGACGAAGTTCTACACCGCGCCGACCGCGATCCGCTCGTTCATGCGCGAGGGCCGCGCGCATGCCGACAAGCACGACCTCTCCAGCCTGAAGTTGCTTGGCACCGTCGGCGAGCCGATCAATCCCGAGGCCTGGACCTGGTATCACGATGTGATCGGCCGCGGCCGCTGCCCGATCGTCGACACCTGGTGGCAAACCGAGACCGGCGGAATCATGATCGCCCCGCTCCCGGGCATCACGGCCACCAAGCCCGGCTCCGCCACACGGCCGTTCTTCGGCGTGGATGCGGCGGTGCTCGACAAGAATGGGCAGGAGCAGCCGCCGAACGCCGGCGGGCTGCTGTGCATTCGCAAACCCTGGCCCGGGATGCTGCGCGGCATCTACGGCGACCCCGAGCGTTTCGTGCGGCAATACTGGAGCGAGATCGACGGGGTGTACTTCGCCGGCGATAGCGCCCGGCGCGACGAGCATGGCTATTTCTGGATCATGGGTCGCGTCGATGACGTCATCAAAGTCGCCGGGCATCGCCTTGGAACGATGGAGGTCGAGAGCGCGCTGGTCGCGCATCCGGCGGTGGCCGAGGCGGCCGTCGTCGGCATTCCACACGACATTAAGGGCAATGCGATCGCGGCGTTTGTGACGCTCGTGACCGGGCGGGCGCCGTCGGCAGCGCTGAAGGACGAGCTGATGCAGCACGTGACCATGCAGCTCGGCGCCGTGGCCAAGCCGGACCAGATCCGCTTCACGCAGTCGTTGCCTAAGACGCGCAGCGGAAAGATCATGCGGCGGCTGCTGCGCGAAGTCGCGACCGGCGGCGCCGTGAAGGGCGATACGACCACGCTCGAGGATTTCAGCGTGCTGGCGAAGTTGGCGGAGAAAGAGGAGTCGTAGGACGTAGGAGTCGCACACACCATGAACGCGCCGACGAATCCCTCGATCAACAGCCCGCGGGCACCCGAGCCGGTCGGGCCCTATCCGCACGCCAAACGCGTCGGAAGCCTGCTGTTTCTCTCAGGCGTCGGACCGCGGCTGCGCGGCACGAGCCAGATTCCCGGCGTGACGCTCGACGCCGCCGGCAACATCGTCAGCGAGGATATCGAGGCCCAGTGCCGCAGCGTGTTTGAAAACGTCCGCACGATCCTGGAAGACGCCGGGGCGCGCTGGGAGCAGATTGTCGACGTTACCGCGTTTCTGACGAACATGAAGCGCGATTTCCAGCCGTACAATCGGGTATTCGCGGAGTATTTCGCGGGTGCAGGCAAGCCGAATCCGACGCGGACGACGGTTGAAGTGCGGGCGCTGCCGACGCCGATCGCGATTGAACTGAAGGTGATCGCGGCGCTGGATTGAGCGGCGTTGGGCGAAGCCGGCGCTGCCGCGGGAGCTGTTGCTTGAGCGTCGTGGTGCATGGCATCGACCTGGTGATGATCTCGCGGATCGAGCGCGTCTGGCGTCTGCACGGGGAGGCGTTCCTGCAGCGGATCTTCACGGAGTCCGAGCGACGCTATTGCCAGGATTGCCGCACGCCGGCGCTGCGGCTGGCGGGCCGGTTTGCCGTAAAGGAAGCAGTCTTCAAGGCGCTGGGCACGGGCTGGCGCGGCGGGATGCTGTGGACGGATGTTGAAACCCGCCCGGATACACTCGGCCGGCCCGTGCTGCGGCTGACCGGCCAAAGCGCCGAGCTGGCCCAGGCCGCGGGCATCGGCGAGTGGCTGGTGTCGATCTCGCACGCTGGCGACGTGGCGACCGCCTCGGTGCTTGGCCTTCGCCGCGATCGATAGGGCTGATTCGTTCTTACTTAGCGCTAAATCGCATCAAAACCATTCCATATTGACTTCGGAACGGTCGCCTGTTACGCTCCGCGACGGATTGAGGCGTAGGGGAATCCGTCCTCAATATAACTACATTCTGGAAAAGGCTTTACGGTAATCCGTAGCCGCTTCCAGATCGGCCCCAGGAGAGGAGCAAGAACGTGACTCGATTTTCGCGCGCCTATCAGGTCCTGATCGCCGCCGCACTGTCCGCGACGCCGGTGTTCGCCGCGCCGCCGACGATCGACGGCCGTATCCAAAGTGGCGAGGGTTGGCAACTGCTCACCGAAGCCGCAAACGGGTTTCCGAACATCGGCGGGCAGACGGCGACATCCGACGCGGTCGCCGAGTCGTCGACGTTCCATTGGTGGAACGGGCTGACGAATTCCGACGTGCCGTTCTTCGACAACCGCGCCGACGTCATCAACGTGTACATCTCGGCGGACAGTGCCAGGCTCTACCTGGCCGTCGCTGGCCCGACCGCGCCGTTCAATCGCTTCACCGACCAGGGTGCGTTGGCTTCCAACGACGTTGGCGACCTCTATGTCGCACTCGAGCTGGTCGCGCCCGGCGGGCCGACGTCACTTGCGGCACTTTCGGCACACAACGCGTACGGAAACCGTGCGGTGGACTTCCTGGGCTGGAGCCCGACACACATCCTCGCGGTGCAGTTCGTAGATAACGGCGGCGGCGGGGGCGGCGGGGCGAACGTCCAGACTACGCGCACGCAGGTCATCATCGCCGGCGAGGGACAGAATCAGAACAACGGCGGGTTCGACTGGCACGCGCAGATCAACAGCAGCGCCGCCTACGACGCGCACAATGGCAACGCCGGCGAATTCGAGTTCGCGATTCCCTGGAGCCTGTTGTTGGGAACGAACTGCCGACCCGCTATTCCGCTGCGGATCGCCGCGTATGTCACGCAGAATTTCGCGGGCTCAGATGTCTACGACAGCGCCCCGGGCCTGGGAAATGGTACGCTCAACGAGCAACTGGGCGACTGCCCCGGCGATCCGGACGCGGCTGGCCAGCTCGGCGCTTGCGACGCGGGCTCGAATTTCGGCAGCACGGCGGGTGCGGACTTCGCCGCGAATCTGAACGGCGCGCCGGCCAACGACGACTTCATCGACACGATCGAGAGCTACCTGGTGATTCGCTTGGGTTGCCCCGGCGATCTCAACTTCGACAACCAGGTTGACGAGGCTGACTTGGGTATCCTGCTGGGCGCCTGGGAATTGGACGCCGGCGGCGATCTGAACTGCGACGGTCAGACCGGTCCTTCGGACCTGGGCATTCTGCTGGCCGCATGGCGGAACACGTGCCCGTAGGCTGCTGAGCGGTTCGTTGTGGCTGCGAGCCGGTCGCTAGCTCGCGATGTCGCCCGTGGCCGGCGGTGATGGATTGGGACGAGCGATCGACGCCGAGCGCGTCGGTCGCTCGGTTCGTTTTCAGAGCGGGAGAGCGCCGGCGGCGCGTCGGAGCAGGTTCATTTTTCTCAGTCGCGCGGCTTGCGCGAACGAGCGACGGCGTCACTATGTCTGGCGCATCGAGACAGGACTCTCCAGTTTGAGCTGTGGCCCCGTAGCGGCCGCGAGGCCGTAGCCAATGGCGTGTCTTGGGTTTCTAGAAATTCGGCCCCGCTGGGGCGAAAATTCGCGCCAACTTTTGTCGTCGATGTAAACCGGCACCCGATGGCGAGCGACGCAAACGGCTGCTGCACGCGCAGTCTACACGGCCGGAGAGAAGTGAAGTTGCTCCGGACTTTGAAACGGAAGCAGGCGCGCGGGAGTCAGCGGCAGGCGCGCGAGAGTCAGCCAGCAGGCGCCAGGAAGCAGGGGGCGGGAGCGCGGCTCAACCGGATGTGCGGCGGAACGTGGCATCCGGCTCGAACGCGACGCCAATCTCAAACGTGCCGCTGAGCACTTGTCGGGCGCGGGCCACGCGGCCGCGCAGCAGCAGCGGCGAGTCATCCAGCCGGTCGACCTGCACCAGCACGGCGGCCCCGAGGGGCAGCGCGTGCGGTGCCTCGAGCGCCGCGCCGTTTGAAGAGAGATTCACGGTGCGGCCGGCACACTCGAACCGCTCGGCCTGGTTCAGCAGCACGATGCGGCACGGGGCGCGATGTGCCACGCGTGCTGCGCCGCGGCGCTTGCTGAAATCGGGGACGCCGATCGGGGCGACCGGCATGACATGCGGGTTCATGGCTGCGCTCCGCGAGGGCAATGCCAACCTGTCTCCTATCGGCTGAACTTGCGCGGCAAGTGAATGTCGCTTACGGCGCGTTGGGGATTGAGAACTCAGGGCCGCCTGCGAGCGTCAGGGGCGCGTGGCGTCTGGATGCCGAAAATCAGAACACCCGGCGGAGCGTCGGCTCCACCGGGTGCCGTAGAAGACATGCGGGCCGCCGCCGGCTGGCGAAGCTAGGGCTGCTCGGCCTGCACGTCGTCGAGATTCGCACCGCCGGATTCGATCATCTGCTCGATCAGCGGCATCAGCTTGTTGACCTCGATCAGGCGCGTCTTGCCGTCCTTCAGATAGTCAATTTTGCTGGGTCGATCCGCGGGCGCGACGCTGTCGACGAATTCGAGCCGGATCGCCCCCTGCGTCTCGCCCAGCCCCTCGAAGCGCACCCACTGCACGCCATCTCCCTCGCGATAGCCGATCGAGAGCACGGCGTTCTTGAGCGAGAGGTCCGGATCGTCTTCGGTGAAGTCGCGCGCGGTCAGCACGTACGTGCCGTCGTCCATTTCGGTGACGGTTGCCGTGCCTTGCTCGATCCGCTTGGCGAGCTCGTCGAGCTGTGCCCGGCCAGCGCGGCCGCGGAGCACATCCTGCACCAGCGCCTCGACGGCGTTGGCGCTTGCGGGTTCCCTGCCGTCTTCTTCCTGATTCAGCTCAATCGTCAGGTCGTTGGTGGCGTCGTTGATCTCCTCGACGATGTCGCCGTCCATGAACTTGCCGAGCTTGATCCCGGTCAGGTCCAGCAGCACGCCGCTGCGCAACATGCCCTGGAAGAGCGCCAGCGGCGGGGCTTCCTCGATCAGTGCGAACGGCAGGTTGTCGAAGCGGCAGTAGACCCACTGCTCGTCGTGGCTGTAGGCCACGGCCGCGGCGAGCTCGAGCCCGGCCACTTCCTCGTGCCGCTCGTCGAGCTTCACCTGCACGGTGGCGAAGACGGATTCGAATGGGTTGTCGCGGGCGTTGTCGCTTTCGATGAACTCCGCCAGCGTGGTGGGGCGATCGAACAGCGCCGTAGCGGTCAGCTCGACTGAAGCGCCGTCAACGACGATATTCGCGATGGAGACGCGCAGGCCCTTGTGCACGCTGGAGCGGACGCTCTCCAGAATGGTCTTGGCCTGCACAGCCGGACTGGAAGGCGAAAGCAGGAAGGCCCACAGGACGAACGCGGCCGCGACGGCCGAGCCAGTGACCGGAAAGAGCTTGTGACGACGCATGAAACGGGCTCCTCGACGAAGGACGCTTTCGGATGGAAGCTCGACGTTGGCCGCGACGGGCTCCCACGCGCGGCGCTGCGCGGCCGGCGTCTGTGGCAGTCGCAGACTGGCGGCGATGCGGCGCAGGTTCTGATCAAGCATCTGATCCTGCCGCTGCTCGTGCGCGGCCTCGTGCTTGTGCTCGTGGGGCGTCATCGGGCGAACTCCTTGCACAATACGCCGCAAACGCGCGGCGCTACTCCAGGTTCCGAAGCGCTTCTCGCAGGGCGCTCCGCGCGCGGTAGAGCCGGCCTTCAATCGCACGCGGCGTCAGGCCGCGATCCGCGGCCATCTGCTCGTGCGAGCGACCGTCGAAGTAATGCTCGACGATCAGGCTCTGGTGCTCATGCGGCAACGCGGTGATCGCCAGCAGCAACTGCTCGCGCACCTCCGCCTGCTCCAGCAGATCGGCGGCCAGCGGCTCAGCCGCGACGCGCGCGGCCAACTCGGCCGCGAGCTGCGCGTCGTGCCGCGGCCAGGGATGCTGGCCGCGCCGCGCCTGCGTCCGCCAATGCGTGCGGACCAGGTTTCGCGCGATTGAGCGGAGCCAGAACTCCGCCTGCTCACCCGAGATCTGCCGCCCGCGACGCCAATGCAGCCAAAGCTGCTGCATCAGGTCGCTGGCCAGGTGCGAATCGCCGCCGACACGCACAGCAATGAAGCGGTACAGGCTTTCCGCGCAGCGCTCGAAATCGTCGCCGCTCTGCGCGAGCGGCTCGGCTACGGCGAACGGCGGTACGACCGCATCGGCGGCTGAGCTCACTGCGAACCTCTCAATCCCGGGTTGAGGGCTGCGATTTCACGCTCCAGCAGCCTAAACGCGCGACGCGGCTGAGACCCACGCGTATTCCAGGTTTCCGCCGAAAAATCTGGCAGCAAGCTTGTCGAGCGTTGCGGAATTCGCGCCGGAAAGGCCGCCTTGGCGGCCGGTTTGGCCGAGCGGGTTGGTGTCAAGCAAGCCACTGGGGACGACTGCAGAGTTCGGCGGCTAACGCATCGAGCGGCGCGCCAGCCAAGGGCCGCGAACTGCCAGGCTAGTCGAGGCTGCTTTCGCCGCCGTACTCGCTGTGAATGAAGCGTGGCGCTGCTTCGGGCGGGACCACGACCACGAAAAGATCCTGGTAGCGATTGGGCGGCGTGCCGCTGCCGCCGAGCCGGCGATAGATCTGCTCGGTGATTCCCGGCGTGTTCAACACGGAGCCGATGTTCCCGCAGAAAAGGATCGTACCACCGGCGTGCAGGCGCAGCATTTCGTCGACCAGTGCGTTGGCGGTTGCGGTGGTGTCGGCGTATAAGGCCGGGTTGACCAGATTGAGCGTCAGACCCAATTCGTCCGCGAGCGCCTGCACCGTCTGCCGGTTTCGCAACAGGTCCGTGCAGTAGATCGCGGTCACGCCGTTCTCGATCAGCGCGTCACGCAGCGCCCGCGCCCGAACCTGGCCCTCGGCATTCAACGGCGGGTCGGCGCCGGGGTCGCGCTCCGCGTGGCGAATCAGCACAAACGTCGTGGTCACGCCGTTGACCAGTGACGCGCCGGCGCCGGCATCGATGCAGCTTTGCAGCAAGCACGCCGCCGAAATCAGGATCAGCGCACACACACGCTCGAATCTGGACATGCCTGCACCTCAGCAGTTTCGCGCGTCGCGATCGCTGCGCCCGGCATCGCAATCGCAGTCGCGTCCTTTTGGAATTCGGCGTTCGCGGCCCGGGCCGTGGCGGCAGTCGGCTGAATCTCACGCGCGGGCGCTGCGCGCGCCACGACGGCGGCGTAGATCTGCTTCGCGCCAGCCTTCCGCAGCGCCTTGGCGACTTCGCAGATCGTGGCCCCGCTGACCAGCAGATTGTCGACGATGCAGACCGTCTTGCCGTTCACGCCGGCGTGCCAGGCTGGCGCGAAGCAGCCGCGCACATTTTCGAAGCGCGCCGCGCGAGAAACTGCATCAATCTGGCTGCTGAAGCCGCGAATGCGGCGCACCGCGCGTCGTACCGGGCGTCGCAGGTCGCGCGCCACCGCCGCGGCCAGCAGCGCCGTCTGGTCGCCGCGCTGGTAAATCAGCCGCCGCTGCCAGTGTGTCGGCACGGGCACGAAGACGTCAATTTCTTGCGACCAGGGCGTTCTGCGAAGTGCATCCGCCAGGAGGCCGCCCAGATAATTCGCGAGCCGCGGTTGTGCATGGCGCTTCAGCCGCGCGAGCAGCTCGCGCAGCGGCGGGAGATACGTGCCGTAGCGGACCACGCCGGCGACGTTCCAGAAGTCTTCGCGGCGGCACACGCCGCAGCGGCCGCGGTAAATCGTCTCGCTTCGCGCGATTCGCGCACACCGGGGGCAAACCGGGTCGGTGCTCAGGGCGGAGAGCTGCAGGTGACAGCTTGAGCAGTGCGGCCGGCCCGTGCCGCGCACGCCGACGCCGCAGCGCACGCAGGTCTGCGGCGCGAGCAGGTCGAACACCTGATGCGCGTTGTCATGAAGCTGGCTCAGCAGCGTTGGCCCGACGCGCATGGTGGGCACGCCTCAACTTGCGTCGTCGCCGGTTTCATTCTGACCGAGCACGAGTGGCTCAGCGCGAATCTCGCCGCTGGCGTCGGCCTGGATTTTCTTGATGCGCAGTTCGGCATTGGTCAGGATCTGACGGCAGTGGGCCGCCAGCGACATGGCCTCCTCATAGCGCGCGATGGATTCCTCGATGCCGATTTCGCCGGCCTCCATCGCCTCGACGATCGCGTCGAGCCGGGCCATGGCGTCTTCGAACTTCAGTTTTTCGAGCGACGACTTGGCCACACAGACCATGATCGCACTGCGATGCGGGATCGGTCAAGCGGAAACAGCGTGATCCAATAAACTGGCGAGCGGCAGTCCGCAGAGACGTCTGCCCGTCCGGCGCGCAGCGCGGCCGAGCGTGCTGCCACCCGCGACGGAACACCGTCTCGGCCGGCTTTTGACAACCGCGGCGCGCCGCACCATACTCTGCCCGGCGTGAGCGAACGGTCGGCGCGTGCGGGTCGCGACGATCGGGGCGAGAAAAACCCGCTCCCACAGTCCCACAGGAGTGTTCGCATGGCAGGGCGTCCTGCAGCCGTGCGCGGCGGCGGTCTCACCGGCCTACACTACGGCCTGTTCACGTTCGTTGGCATCGCCGTCCTGGCGCTGGTCGGGTTCGTGCTGCAGCTCAACGCCGTCAAGAAAGCCGAATCTGAGGCGACCGCGGCGCGCCAGCAACTGAACAGCCACGGCTCGCCGCCGGCATATTACGCCAACGAAGCCACCGCGCTCGACAGCCAGACGTTCACCGTCATGAGCAATCACCTCAGCGAGCTGGCCAAGCTCACCACCGGCAAGGCCGAGCTTGTCTGGCCGCAGATTCAGGCCGAATTTGACAAGCTGCGCGCCGATGTGCAACGCCTGAACCCGGGCGTTATCGGCGGGGAGCCGCTTCTGGCCGCGATGCGGCGGCTGAACCAAGCGCTGGTCGAGGCGCGGCAGCTCAAGGACGCGCAGGGCGAAGAGCTGCGCGAGCTGCAGGCCGAGAACGTGGCGCTTAAGGAAGGCATCAAGGCGGCGCAGGATCAGTATCGCGCCGAAGTGGAGGCGCTCAGTACGCGCGTCGAGCGTTTGCAGAGCGAGCGCGATTCGGCCATCGCCGCCAAGGAGCAGCAGCTCACCGACCTACAGGCCGCGGCTGACGCGTTGCGGACCGAGTTCAACCAGTTCCGCGTGGATTCCACCGGCCGCGAGCGCGAGTCGGGCCTGCAGCTTGCGCGGCTCTCGAATCAAAACAACGAGCTGCAGAAAAAGATTCAGGAGCTCAAGCCGGCCAGCTTCGACCCGAGCCAGATGCTGACCAAGTCCGACGGGAAAATCGTCCGCAGCATCCCCGGCAGCGACGTGGTGTACATCAACCTCGGCACGCGGGCGCGGGTCAAGCTGGGCATGGGCTTCGAGGTCTTCTCACCGGCGCGCGAAGCCTCGCGCGATCTGCGTGGCAAGGCGTCGATCGAGGTCGTCACGCTGATGGATGACACCGCCGAATGCCGCGTCACCCGCGGCACCGCCGGCCAGCCGATCATTGAAGGCGACATGATCGTGAACATCGCCTACGAGCGCGGGCGGTTGCCCAAATTCGTGGTGCGCGGCGACTTTGATTTGAACTACGACGGTGAGCCGGATTTCGACGGTGGCGAGCGCGTCGCGGCGCTCATCAAGGAGTGGGGCGGGCAGGTCGTCGCCGAGCTTGATGAAACCACTGATTTCGTGATCATCGGCGTGCCGCCCGAAGTGCCCGCGATCGCTCCGGGCGAGCCGGTCAGCCCGGTCGTGCGTGCGCTGGCGGATTCGCGCTCGCTGGAGAAGTCGCGTTTTCAGGCGTTGATTGAACAGGCCCGCGGCTTGTTCATCCCGGTGATCACGCAGAACGCGTTTCTGTATCTGACGGGCTACGCCGGCGAGCAGTCGATCGCGGCCCGCTAGCCAGGACAGCGCACGAATCACCTAGATCGTCGTACGCACGCGGAATACGCGCTGCGAAGTGAAGACGCGCTGCGTCAGCACGTCGGTAAACGTCACGCGGACGGTGATATCGACGTTTCCCGGCGGTGCGCCCTGCCAGGGGCATTTCAGCGTGTAATGCTGCGTTAGGAATTTTCCGTACCAGAGCCCGCGGAGCGTGTCCGCGTCAAACTTGTACTCGGCCAGGCGGTTCTGGTCCGGCTTGGACAGGTCGAAGAGCTCGACCCGCGCTTCGCCCGCGATTTTCAGCACATCGCCGTTCGCATCGACCGGCTGCAGATAGATGGTAATGCCATCGTGCCCCGGCTGGCCGTCGTAGTCATCACCGCCCGAGAGTGCTGCGAGTTGTATTCGATCGGCTGTGGCGATTTTCTGCATGTCCGCGGCGCTGACCGCCCGCACGCTGCTGAGCTGCTCCTCGAGCCGCGCGATTGTGCTGCGTTGCGCGGCCAGCTCAGCATCCTTCTGCTCGATCAGGCGTTTCAGGTCGGCGTTTTCACGCCGCAAATCCTGACCCGCGGGCGGCGTCCAGCAACCCGTGCACAGCGCCAGCAGCGCGACGCCGCACGCCAGCGGCGCAGCGCGACCCGCGGCCGGCGCATTTCGCGCGACGGTCTTGGGGGTCGGCACCAGTTTCGCGGCGGAAGGCGCGCGCATGCGGCGGCGGCTCACATCGGTGGACGCAGCGACGGCGAGGAAACCGGCATCGCTTCCAGCACTTTGTCCGCCAGACCGTACTCGGTGGTCTGCTCGGCATCGAGCCACTTGTTGCGGTCGCAGTCTTTCTGGATTTGCTCGTAGGGCTTGCCGGTGTGCTTGGCGAGCATCTCGTAGAGCTGCTTCTGCGTACGCAGCGTCTCATCCAGCTCGATCTTAAGATCGGTTGCGGGCCCGCGGGCCCCGCTGAGCGGCTGGTGGATCATGACGCGGCTGTGCGGCAGGACGAAGCGCTTGCCCGGCGCGCCGGCCGCCAGCAGCACCGCCGCCATGCTCGCCGCCATGCCGAGCGTGTAGGTGGCGACGTCGCAGGGGACGTACTGCATGGTGTCGTAGATGCCCATGCCGCTGTAGACCGAGCCGCCGGGCGAGTTGATGTACAGGTGGATGTCGCTCTTGGGGTCTTCATTTGCCAGGAAGAGCATCTGCGCGACGACCACGTTGGCCAGGTGCGGCTCGACCTCGTCTCCCAGGAAGACGATGCGGTCTTTCAGCAGTCGCGAATAGATGTCGTAGGCCCGCTCGGCGCGGCCCTCTCGCTCGACCACCATCGGAATCAGTTGCTGCCCAATGCTCATTTTCAGCACGTCCTATTTGCTCTTCTTGACCCGCGTCTCTTCGAGAATCTCGTCGATCAAGCCGTAGGCCAGGGCCTCCTTGGCGTCCATGTAGCGATCGCGCTCCGTATCCTGCTCGATCTGCTCGCGCGGCTTGCCCGAGTGCCGCGAGAGAATCTCGATCAGCGTGTTCTTAACCTTCAGAATCTCTTCGGCCTGGATGCGCATGTCCGAAGCCTGCCCGCCGACCATGCCCCAAGGCTGGTGAATCATGACCTTCGCATGCGGCAAGGCGAAGCGCTTGCCCTTGGTGCCGGCAGCGAGAATGATCGCCGCGCCGCTGCTGGCGGCGCCGACGCAGTAGGTGGAGATGTCGCAGTTGAGGAACTGCATCGTGTCATAGATCGCCAGCGTGTCGTCGATGTCGCCGCCGGGACAGTTGATGTACAGGTGGATATCCTGGTCGCGTTTGACGGACTGCAGGTACAGCATGCTCTTGATCACGTGCGAGCAGACCGTGCTGCTGTTGATCGTGATCCGCGGATCCAGCGGCAGATCCAGGAAGATGATGCGATTGTCCAGCAGCATCTCATTCAGGCCCATTTGCCGCCAGGCCTGATACTGCGAGCCTTGCGCCCGCGGCCGCTCCAACTCCGGCCAATACGCCATGTGCTCTCCTTGCACCTGCACGTTGAGCGCGCCGCGTGCGGCGGCCGCGCCGGATCCATGCTGCAGCGATTCTATCCGCCTTAGTTCTGTCGGCTCTTTTCGTCTTGCGCCTTGGCTTCTTCTTGGGTGATCTGCACAATCTCAGCGTCGGCCAGGATCGCCTGAACGCACTTGTCCTGACGGATTTGCTCAGCCAGTTGCGGCAGAAGGCCGCGCTTGTGCAGGTCGTCGCGCATCCGGTCAAAGCGTTTTCCGTAGGCCCGCGCGATCCGCGCGATCTCGGTATTGACTTCTTCGTCGCTCACGTCCAGCTCGAGCGTTTCGGCCACCTTGGAAAGAATGAACTCGAGCTTGAGCCCACGGGCAACCTCGGCCGTGGCCGAAGTGCGCAGTTCGTCGATCCGCGCTTCGATGTCGCTGAATGGCATGCCCGACTGCTGCAGCTCGATCACCTTGCGCATGACGGCCCGGTCGGTCTGCCGCGCCGAGAGCGCGCTGGGCAAGTCGAGCGTGGTGTGTTCGAGCAGGTACCGCAGAACCTGCTCCTTCTTGGCCCGTTCCACCATGCCCTCGATTTCGCTCTCCATTTCGCTGCGGACGGTGGCCTGCAGGTCGGCCTCGTCAGTGCAGCCGGTGGCTTCGATCAGGGCCGCGAGCGTGATCGGCGCTAGTCGCTTGACCTCGTGCACGCTGAATTCGAATGTGCCGCGTTTGCCGCGCAGATCGGCCCGCTCGTAGTCCGCGGGGATCTCGGCCTGCGTGCTGCGGCGCTCGCCGGCCTTCACACCGCGCAGCGTCTGGTCCAGCTCGAGCAGTGGTATGCCGTCCAACCGCGTGGCGCGCACACCGAGCTGAACGTTCTCCTCGCGCTTGACCTCCTGGTCGTCGACGCGCAGCACGACATCGGCGATGACCAAGTCGTCGGCGTCGCCGGCGGGCTCATCCGAGGGCTCGTACTGCCCGCGAATCCTACGCTGCCGCTCGATCTGCCGCGCCACATCGTCGGCCGAAATCTCGATCTTGGGCGATTTGATCGCCAGGCCTTTCCAATTGGGCAGCTCGAAGGTGGGCTTGATCTCCAGCTCGCATGTGTACTCAAAATCCTCGCGCTCGGAGAGCTTGAAGAAGGGCAGGGCTTCGGAAAGCTCGATCAGCTTCACCGCGCCCGCGTCGTTCACGCGAAAGAGCGGATCGCCCAGCGGCTCGAGCTTCTCATTCTCGACCGCGGCGAAGAATGACTGCCCGACGATCGAGGTTTTTAGCGAATCGCGAATGTCCTCGCCAAAGCGCTTCTGAATGAGCTGCTTGGGGGCGCGGCCCTTGCGGAAGCCGGGCACGATCGCATCCTGGCGCATCTCGGTGTAGTTGTGCTCGAGGTGGCTGGCGATCACCTTCGCCGGCACGGTGATCGCGATTTCCTTGCGGAGCGTGCCGATGTCCGCCGAGCGCGAGCGCACCTCTTTCTTGAGCTCCTCGCGCAGCCGCTCGGCCTGCTGCTCGGCCCGCTCCATCATCTCGGCTTCGCCCGCGACTCCCGTGATACCCGGCAGGTTCATGAAATTCTCCGTACTCCAAACGCGGCCGATCCGGCCCCGCAGCGCTGTGCGACCTAGAGGGTCGTGCCGTTCGCGAGCGGATTACCGCCCAGCAGCAGCGAAACCAGCAGGCTCAGGAGCTGCGCCAGGAAAGTGAACAGGATGTTGTTGAAATCGATCGCGCCCGCGGACTGCAGAATGCTCAGCAGCAGCCCGCCAGACGACAGCAACGCCAGCTTGCGACGCAGCATGCTCGAATGCCTCCGCTTGTGGACGCCGCCGCTGCGGCCCATCGCGACGGCCGCGGACACACCCAGTTCCGCGGACCACCGTCCCAAACTCGCTACGCTAATCGTGTCTCGAGAAACGGGCAAGCGCCGCTGGGCCCGCCGCACGGGGCGCCGCGCGAGGCGCTCTCATGCGCCCGGTCGCGATGTGATCACCTGCACGATCTTGTACGCCCAGCCCACCAGCAACAGCACCAGCAGGCCGAGAAACAGCCAATATTGCGGGATGTAGCGCTCGATCGGCGGCCAGCTCCCGGTGACCACACCCCGGACGGACAGCCCCAGCGCGACGATCGTCGCGAGCGCCAGGACGAACCCGGCCGGCTGGGCCCACATCGCCGAAAACACATGGCCGCGGACGGTGTAGGCGAACGCGGTGGTCATGCCGCAGGTCGGGCAGGGCAGCCCGGTTTGGGTCAGCAGGCTGCATCGGCCGGCGCCCAGTTGCTGATGCGTTCCGACGCCGCTGGGATCGGGCGTGAGCCAGATCGCGACGCCCAGCACCATGGCACAGCCGAGTCCAAGCAGCATGGCCGCGTAGCGGATCACGCCGCGCGATCCGGGCATGGGTTCGACCGAGCTGAGCGGTTCGTGCACGAGCGCTCCGGTCGTTATCGACGCCGACTGGTGCGCCCATTTCCGCGGATCGCGGTGGCGGACTCTTTTCGGCGTGGTTTTCGTTCCATCAGGATTTGCACGGCGCGCGGGTGGTTTGAGACTTTGAAGACGCCCAATGTTTTTCCGCCGGGGGCGCCGGTGGTGCAGTAGGCGTAATGCACGTTGATGTGGTCGTTGGCCAGGCGCTCGACCAGGTCGGCCAGGGCGCCGGGCCGATTGGGCATGCTGGCCAGCAGCACGCTGGTTTCCTGCTTGGGCAAATCGAGCGTGGAGAGCGCCAAGCGGGCGGCGTCGGCGTCTTCGGCGACCATGCGCAGCACGCCGTGCTCGGTCGAGTCCATCATGCTCAAGGCGACGATGTTGACCTTGTTGTCGGCCAGTTGCTGGCAGACGCGTGCCAGCACGCCGGGCTTGTTGATGAGGAATACGGAGAACTGCGTATCGGTTCGGAGCACGTTGCTGGAGGTCATCTTTCGTCTCCCCTGCGGGTTGGCGGGCGCGCGCCTGACGCTGACGCGTCCCTGCGCGGCGAGCGAGCGCGTATCATGCGCGTTTGGCGCGCATCCTGATTGCCAGTGCAGCAGGTCAAAGCGTCTTCTTTTTCACGGGGCGAGTAATTGCCGCAATTTTCATCGAGTGACACGCCAGACGCCCTGCGACAAGCGGCTTTTGAGTATATCGTCGGGCATCCGGATCGACCACTCAAGCTGCGCGCACTGGCGCGCGAGATCGGCGTGGACGGCGAGCGCTACGCCGAATTTCGCGCGTTGCTTCGCGAGCTGCTCGACGCGGGCAAGCTGGTGCTCGGCCCGGGTCGCACGCTGCGCCTGCCGCAGCAGCGCAAGGGCCAGCTCACTGGGATTTTCAAGGCCCACCGCCGCGGTTTCGGCTTCGTGCAGTGCACGGATCGCGAGGACCTGCACGTTCCGCGCGGCATGAGCGGCGGCGCGCTGGACGGCGATCGCGTGGTGGTGCGGATTCTGCCGGCGCGCGAGCGAGGCCAGAGTCCGAGCGCCGAAGTCGTGCAGGTGCTGGAGCGGGCCGAGGTTTGCTGGGTGGGCTTGGTCGAGCGGCAGGGTTCGCGCTGGGTGATTCGCGCACAGGGCAAAGGCGCGCCGCCGCTGGTGGAGCTGGACGATCCGACCGCCAAGTCGGTGCGGGTTGGTGACCTGGTCGCGGTGGAGCCGCTGCCGACCCGCCGCGACGCTGACACGCCGCGCGGCGTCGTGCTCGAACGGCTCGGCGCGCCCTCGCAGGCCCAGGTGCAAATTCAGGGGATCTTGAGGCGATTCGGGATCCCGGACGCGTTTCCCGCTGCGGTGCGAGCCGCGGCCCAAAGCGCCGCTGCCGCGCTGGCCGAGACGGATTTCGCCGCGCGGCGCGACTTGCGTGAGCTGCTTACCGTTACGATCGATCCGCCCGACGCACGTGATTTCGACGATGCGATCTCGATCGAGCCGCTCGACGCCGGGTGCATGCGGCTTGGCGTGCACATCGCCGACGTGGCGCACTTCGTACCGCTCGGCGGCGCGATCGATCTCGAAGCGCGGCGACGCGGAAACAGCGTCTATTTTCCCGGATACGTCGCGCCGATGCTGCCCGAAGTGCTCTCAAACGGCGTCTGTAGCCTGCAGCCGCAGCAACCGCGGCTGACCAAGAGCGCCTTCATCGACTATGACCGGCACGGGCGCGTGCGCGGCGCCAGCTTTGCCAACAGCGTGATTCGCTCGAGCGCGCGGCTCACATATGTCCAAGCTTCCGCCGCGCTGTCGCCAGCGCCGAACGGGGCGGCGGTCCGGCCGCGCGCAGACGCCAACGCGGATTCGAGCGCGGCGCTGGAGCCGCGCGTGGTAAAGCTGCTGCAGGACGCCGAGCGTCTGGCGCAGGCCATTCAGCGCCGTCGCGAGCAGGAAGGCATGATCGCGCTGTCGCTGCCGGAGGTGGAAATCCGGCTGGATGCGGACGGGCAGGTGATCGATGCCGGCCCAGCCGAGACCAGCTACTCGCACACGATCATCGAGATGTTCATGATCGAGGCCAACGAGGCCGTCTGCCGCTTTCTGACCGAGTGCGGCGTGCCGCACCTGCGGCGGATTCACGCGCCGCCCGAGCCGACCAGCGAGCTGACCTCGGCGCAGCTCTCGGCGGCGCTGGGCCGGCGTGTAACCAAGCCGCTGGACCGCGCGCACATCCGCGAGCTGCTGACGGCCGTGCGCGGGCAGAGCGCCGAAACCGCGGTGAACATGCTGGTGCTGCGCTCGCTGGCACAGGCGGCCTACTCGCCGGCGGGCGAGGGGCACTTCGCGCTGGCTAGCGAGCACTACTGCCATTTCACCTCGCCGATTCGCCGCTATGCCGATCTGACCATCCATCGCCTGCTTGACGAGCAGCTTCGCGGCGAGGCGTCGGGCCGGCGCAGGAAGAGCGAGATGGAGATCGATCTGGGCCAGCTTGGCACGCATACCAGTTTCACGGAACGCCGCGCGCAGGAGGCCGAGCGCGAGCTGAAGCAGCGGCTGCTGCTGATGATGATGAAGCGCCGCATCGGACAGGAGTTCGACGCGGTGATCAGCGGCGTGGCTGGCGTCGGGGCATTCGCGCAGCTTCGCCCGCTGCTGGCCGAAGGCATCATTCCGATCGAGCTGCTTGGTCGGGACCGCTGGCGGTTCGAGCGGCGCAGTGGCTTGCTGCGCGGTGAGCGCAGCGGACGCGTGGTCACGCTCGGGCAGCCCGTGCGCGTTCAGGTCGTCCGCGTCGATGAGATCGAGCAGCAGATGATCCTCGCACCCGCAGAAGGCACGCAGGTCGGCACGCTGCGCGCCGGTGCCGAAGCCGCGCCCGCTGTGCGCGTTCGCCGCGGCGCGCGAAAGAATTCAAAGAAGCGCGGCCAGGGGGCGGTGCGACGCTCGCGTTGAGATGTAGCTGAGATGTGAATGTGTGGCGAATTCGCGGTGCGCGCCGCATTTAGGCGCTCGCGTGAGATTGCGCGCGTCGTCGTCGCGAAGATCAGCTGACGCATGTGTGGATAAAAAAAAGAGGGCACCAGGGGCCCGAAGGCGTCCCGGTGCTCTCCGGAGGGGAAAGAAGCCGTTTTGCGTCCCGCACGCGCCTCGCTGCGTGCGTATTATCAGAACCTCCAAAATCAATTATTATCTACATCCGCGGCCGCGTCAAGATTCCATTAGGAAAATCTTCGCACCCGCCACAAGTTCATATCGGCCGGCGGCTTAAACAGGTTGAGAGATTTTTGACAGGGTACTGTCGGAAAGTCGCCATGTTCCCATAATTTCGGCCCTGATTTGCGGTTACGTGCGGTCCGGGATTTCCGCCGAATTATTTCCCGATGCAGAATCGCGCGAAGATTTGACCCAGAATTTCTTCCGAGCTCGGCCCGGACTCCGTCCGCCCCAAGAATTCTGTCGCCTCGCGAAGCTCCAGGGCGAGCAACTCGGGTGTCTGGTGCGCGCCTGCCGCCAATAGCCGCGCACGCCGCAGGGCCGCGGCGGCACGCGGTAGCTCAGACACGTCGCGCGGCGGGGCACTCGCCAGGGCGCTGACGCGAGCCGCGATCGCCGCTCGCAACGCGTCCAAGCCGTGCTGCTGCTGCACGCTAATGCACACGTCCGGCGTTGGCGAGCTGGGCTGTGGCGGGGCGATCCGCAACTCGCACTTTGTCAGCACGATGAGCCGCTGCGGCGGCGCGAACCGCGCCAACGCCTGCCGCTCTTGCGCGCTCCACGCTGCGCCGGCGTCATGCAGCCAGAGCACCAGCTCGGCCGAGTCCGCCGCCAGCTCGCTGGCCTGATGAGCGGCGGCGACGAGCGCATCCGGTGAATCGTCCAGACCGGCGCAATCCTGCAACACGATCGCCGCACCGCAAATTTCAATCTCGGCCGTCAGGACATCGCGCGTCGTGCCCACAATCGGGGAGACAATCGCCCGCTGCGATCCCAGCAGTTCGTTGAACAGCGTGCTCTTGCCGGCGTTGGGCAGGCCCAGCAGTGCCACATGCGGCCGGCCGCTGCGGGCCGCACGCCGCGCGTGCGACAATTGCTCGAGCGTTTGCAAGGCGGCGTCGATTTGCGCGGCAGCTTGTGACGGGCTGACGAAGCGCACATCCTCCTCATCGACGAAGTCGATCCCGGCTTCGATCAGCGCCAGCAGCGCGACCAGGTCTTCGCGCACGCGTTCGCAGCGCTGCTCGAACTCCATCCGCGCGCTGCGCGCCGCCGCCCGAGCCGCGGCCTGCTCGCCGGAGCTGAGCAGCGCCAGGATGTCTTCGACCTGCTCACTCGAGAGCTTTCCGTTGATGAAGGCCCGCGCGGTGAACTCGCCGGGTAAAGCGCGGCGCGCGCCCGCCGCGATCAGCCGCTCGCACAGCATTCGCAGCAGCGGCAGGTTTCCAACGGTGTGAATCTCGATCACATCCTGACCGGTGTAGCTGCGCGGCGCGTGAAATTGCAAGATGGTCGCGGGCAGCCGGAACTCTTCGGCAATGCGCAGGCGCACCTCGCGCATGGCCGGGGCGCGGCTGGCGGACTCGGCCGCGTCGCAGGGCTGCAGCGTGCGCGGTTCGTCGGTCAGCAGCGCGCGGGTGATGAGGCGGGCGCTCTCAGGTCCACTGAGGCGCAGGATCGCAAGCGGGCTGGCTTCCCAGCCGGTCGAGACGGCGAGAATCGTGTCGGTCAAGGTGGGGATCATGCGGCACGGTCGAATTGTAGCGGTTCAATCGCGACGCACTGCCGGCTGCGCAAGTAGCGTTGCCGGCGGAGTAAGTCGGCGCTCGTCGCAGGTGGATTCAGGTTGGCTGCGAAGCCGCGGCTGCGTCGGGGACCGCGGGGGTCGGCTGCGTGCTAACAGGCGAAAGGGGTTCGAAGTCGATTCGTGCGACGCGCCATTGCCCTTCTTGCTTGCGAACGCACTCGACTCGCAGCGCCAGCGGCCGCTGGGCGCGGATCGGCACGAGCACGAACGTGCGGTCGGCGCCGCTGGCCTGCGCCGGGATGTACGCCGCCGCCGGCTCGAGCGTGTCGGCGTAATACGCGCTGGCCGCCGACCAGCGGTCGATGACGCTGCCGACCAGGTCCTTCTTCACGATCGCCTTGTATTCGGGCCGCTTTTCGAAGCGCGCCTCAATCTCGGCCTGGGCCGCCAGCTCGCGCAGCAGCTCGCGCGCGCGGGCCGCGCTGGCCCGGTCTTCCGCGGCGACGGCCTTCAGCTCGCAGCGCATCACCGCGACCAGCGAGCGGGCTGCCTCTTCTGGCGTGCCGCTCGCGATTAACGGGATTTCGACGCGTGCTTCGTCCTGTTGGCTCGGGCCGCGCGTGCAGCCGAGCGGCGCAAGCGACAGTCCGCAGAGTGTCAGCAGGCTCAACATGCGGATTGCGATTGAGAACGTCATTGCGGGTCCGCCCACTCGAGATTGGCGAAGAGGATCAGCGCCTCGCCCAGCTTGTGGCCGGCCGGCAGCGGCGCAGGCGCGGCCCAGCGCAGCGGCTCGGGCTGCTGCAGCATCACGCGCGTCCGCTCGGCCGCGGCCGGCATGAACGGGTGCATCATCACTGCCAGGAATTGCACGCTCTGGATGCAGGCGGCCAGGGCAGCGGCGCAATCTTCCAGGTTTTCCTTGCGAGACTTCCACGGGGCCCGCACGCCGATGAACTGGTTGCACGCCCGTGCAAAGCTCATCAGATCCTCGAGCGCGGCGCGAAAACGGAAGCCCTCGATCGCCTGACCGACGCGCTGCAGCGTCTGCTCGGCGGCGGCCAGGTGCGCGCGGTCGGCGTCGGTTTGGGCCGCGGCCGACGGCACCTGGTTCTCAAAGTGCTGCGCGGTGAATTTGAGCACGCGGTTGATGAAATTGCCCAGCGCCGCGGCCAGCTCGGAATTGCTCCGCCGCACGAAATCCAGCGGGTCGAATGCGGTGCGGGCGGTCTCCGGCGCGATGGCGGTCAGGTAGTAGCGCAGTGCGTCCGGCTCGAAGCGCTTCAGGAACTCCTCGATCCAGACCGGCGAGCTGGCTTCCATGCGGCTTTTGCTGACCTTGGCCTCTGGTTCGTTACCCAGGCGGATGTTGACAAAGTTGTTCGCGACAACTTGCGCCGGTAGTTGATGGCGCGCGTCGGCCATCAGCATCGCCGGCCAGATCAGGGCGTGGAAGACGGTGTTGTCTTCGCCGATGAAGTGCACGATGCTCGTATCCGGATCGCTCCACCAGCGCTGGTAATCCTCCGCCTGGCCGCCTTGCAGCTCGCACCAGCGGGCGGTGAACGAGATGTAGCCGATCGGCGCATCGAACCAGACGAACAGCACCTTTCCGGCGGCGTCCGGGTCGCTCAGCGGGACGGGGATGCCCCAGGCGATGTCGCGCGTCATGGCTCGCTCGGGCAAGCCCTGGCGGATCTGGCCCAGCGCGAAATTCAGGACATGCGGCCGCCAGAGGCCCTGCTTGGACTCCAGCCAAGCCTGCAGCGGCTTCTCGAAATCGCTCAGCCGCAGATACCAGTGCGTCGTTTCACGGACTTCGGCGGGCTGGCCGGGCGTGATCTCGCTGCGCGGATCCTTCAGCAGCAGCGGGTCGATCATCTGCCCGCAGGCTTCGCACTGATCGCCGGTCGCGTCCGGCGTGTTGCAATGATGACACGTGCCGCGCACGTAGCGGTCTGGCAGAAAGCGCTGCGCGACCGGGTCGTAGAGCTGCTTGAGGCGCCGCTTGGTGAAATAGCCCTTCTCGTGAATGCGCTCGAAGAATGCCTTGCTGAAGCGCTCGTGCAGCTCGACGAACTCGGGCTGATGCGTCCCGCCGAAGACATCGAAGTCAATCCCAAGGCCCTGGAAATCCAGCCGTTGGCGGTGGTTGAAATGCGCGGAGATCTGCTGCGGCGTCTGTCCGGCCTTGAGCGCGGAGATTTCGATCGCGACGCCGTTGTCATCGCTGCCGCAGACGAAGGCGACTTCGCGGCCGCAGGCGCGCAGATAGCGCACGTACGTATCCGCCGGCAGGTAGGCGCCCGCGATGTGCCCGACGTGCAGGCGGCCATTCGAATAGGGCAGACCGGCGGTAACCAGGTATCGTTTGGGCATTGCGTCGCGTCCGTTCGTCGCGAGCGAATGCTAGCCAGGGCGGCAGCAGGCGGCAATCGCGCCGCGCGGCGAGTCGACGTGCCGCGGCTGCCCGCATTTGGCGACGAGC
>CAZHTF010000031.1:0-33330 GCA_964535305.1 uncultured Planctomycetales bacterium
ACCTGTGACCTCATCCGTGTGAAGGATGCGCTCTAGCCAACTGAGCTAAACGCCCAAGCTCGCGGCCCGCGCTTTTCGCGCCAGCCGGTTGTCACGTCGCGATCATGCGCACTGCTCGCGGCCGCGTCAAGCAAACCCGCGCAACCGCGTCAGGCAGACCCGTCGAAACCCGCTGCATCACGCAGGCCCGACGCTACATGCCAGCGGCGCGCTTCAACGCCTCGGCCTTGTCCGTTCGCTCCCACGTGAAATTCGGCAGACTCCGACCAAAATGCCCGTTACGGGCCGTCTCGCGGTAAATCGGCCGACGCAGATCCAGGTGCTCAATGATTCCGCGCGGCGTCAGAATGAAATGCTCGCGGATCAGTGCGCTGATCTTCTCCTCGTTCAGCTTGCTGGTGCCCTCGGTGTGCACCAGCACACTGGTCGGCTCCGCCACGCCGATCGCGTAGCTCACCTGCACTTCGCAGATTTCCGCCAACCCGGCGGCGACGACATTCTTGGCGATATAGCGGCACATGTATGCGGCCGAGCGGTCGACCTTGGTCGGGTCTTTTCCGCTGAACGCGCCGCCGCCGTGCCGCCCGCGCCCGCCGTAGGTGTCAACAATGATCTTGCGGCCGGTCAGGCCGGTGTCGCCGTGCGGGCCGCCGATTTCGAAGCGGCCGGTGGGGTTGACGTGCGTGATGATGTCGTGGTGCCACCAGTTGCCCAGCACGGGCTTGAAGATGTGCTCGATCACGGCCTGCTTCAGCTCGGCCTGCCGCTCGTTCCACATCGGGTCGTGCTGCGTGGAGAGCACCAGCGTGTCGACGCGCGTCGGCTTGTGCCCCTCGTATTCGACGGTTACCTGGCTCTTGGCGTCCGGCCGCAGACCCGGGATCAGGCCCGAACGCCGCACGTGCACCTGCTGCTCGACCAGGCGATGCGCGATCTGAATCGGCAGCGGCATGAGCTCGGGCGTCTCGCGGCAGGCGAAGCCGAACATCATGCCCTGATCGCCGGCGCCCTCGCGATCGACGCCCATGGCGATGTCCGGCGATTGTTTCTTGATTGAGGTGAGCACCGCGCACGATTCGTGGTCGAATTTCATGTCGGCGGTGGTGTAGCCAATCTCTTTGATCACGTCGCGGACCAGGTCGGGGATCTCGACGTAGGCCTTGGTGGTGACCTCGCCAGCGATCACGGCCATGCCGGTCGAGACCAGCGTTTCGACCGCGACGCGCGAGAACTTGTCCTGCGCCAGCATCGCATCGAGCACGGCATCGGAGATCTGGTCCGCCACCTTGTCGGGGTGGCCCATGCTCACGGATTCAGACGTGAACAGACGACGGTGCGGCTTGTGGGACAAAGTAGCGCTCCTGTATTCGCTTGCCGGGTGACAGCCCGCAGCCTTCCCCGATCGAACCGCGTATACTAACACTTCGCGCAGCGTGCGGCAACTTGTGCACAAGTGCGGGCCGCAGCGGACGGTGTCACAGGCGATCGGAGGCGGACCATGGCGGCTGAAGCGGACTGGTACTACCACCGCAAGCGCTGAACAAGCTGCGAGAAGTCGCAGAAATTTCTCGCGAAGAACCGCGTGCCGGTTCGAGTACGGATCAGCGCCGAACAGAAATTTGACCGTGACGCCGCGCTGGCCATGGCCCGTTCGGCGGAGCGCGTGATCGCCTCGCGCGGCACGCGCGTTCAGACCTTCGAGATGAAGTCCGCGCCGCCCAGCGACGCGGAACTGGCGGCGGCGATCCTGGGGCCGACGGGCAATCTGCGAGCCCCGAGCATGCGGCGCGGGTCGGTGCTGTATGTCGGCTTCAATGCCACTGCTTGGCGGGCGTAAGCGGCGGGCGCCGAGTGCCGCTCGCGCGCTCACATAAGCCAGGCGCGGCAGCGCCGCGCAGCCCGTCGCGGGGCTGCGGCCCTGTTTGCGTCGCTCGCGTGCGGCGTACGGTCGCTCGTACAATCCTGGTGTCGCTGCGCGCGGACTGATTCTCTGCGGACGCCTGTCCGCGCGGAATTGCCAATCGACGGACGCGCGAAGTCGTACGACGACCGTTGCGGCCTCACCCGAGCTGCGCAGGAGTTTTGTTTGGCCAAGTCGAGTCGCACATATCGCGATGCGGGCGTCAGCCTGGAAGCCGCCGACAGCATGGTCGAGCGGATCAGCCCACTGGTGCGCCAGACGTACGGCCCGCGCGTGCTCGCAGCGCACGGCGGCTTTGCGGGCGCATTCCGACTCGATTTCGCCGAGCGACTCTTCGCCAAGAACTATCGCGACCCGGTGCTGGTGTCATGCACGGACGGCGTGGGCAGCAAGGTGCTGATCGCGGCCAAGGCCGGCGTCTTTGACACCATCGGGATCGACCTGGTCGCGATGAGCGTCAACGACATGATCACCAGCGGCGCGGAGCCGCTGTTCTTCCTTGATTACCTCGCCCTGAACAAGCTCGACCCGGCAGTGGTCGAGCAGATCGTCGCCGGCGTCGTCGACGGCTGCCAGCAGGCCGGCTGCGCGCTGCTCGGCGGCGAAACTGCCGAGATGCCCGACCTGTACCAACCCGGCCATTTCGACCTGGCGGGCTTCGCGGTCGGCATCGTCGAGCGCCGCCGAATGCTCTCGCCGCAGAATGTCCGCGCTGGAGACGACCTGATTGGGCTGGCTTCGAGCGGCATACACTCAAACGGCTACGCACTGGTCCGCCGCGTGCTGCTGGAAGACGCGCGTCTGCCGCTTCACGAATCGGTGCGCGGCCTGGACGAGCCGTTGCAGCACGCGTTGCTGCGGCCGACGCGGATCTACGTGCGGCCGGTGCTCAACGCGCTGGCCCGCTACCGCGTGCGCTCGGCGATCAGTGGCCTGGCGCACATCACCGGCAGCGGCCTGCCCGGAAACGTGCCGCGGATGCTGCCGCCTGAATGCGACGCGCAAATCCGCTTGGGGAGCTGGCCGATTCCCGCGATCTTCGGACTGATCGAGCATTTTGGCGTGGCCGAGAGCGAGATGTACAACGTGTTCAATATGGGCGTCGGATTCGTGCTGTCCGTCCGGCCCAAGTCGACCAGCGCCGTGCTGCGGCGTCTAACGGCCGACGGCGAGCGTGCCTTTGTGATTGGTCGCGTCAAACGCGGCCGGGGCGTCGTGGAGTTTCGCTAAATGGTCGCACAATCGTCGCCGATTCTTCGCGCCGCGCTGCTGGTGCTGGGGGCGCTGGCCGTGCTCCTGAGCGGCTGCGCAGCGCAAGGGCCGCTGCTGGGCGGGCCGGCGGATTTTACGCCGCAGGTGAGCGCCTGGGAGTATCGTGATCGCCCGGGCACGCACGTGCTCACGCCACACTACGAGCTGTATACCACGCTGCGCGACGGCGAGCTGATCGACGCGGTGGCGCGGATGCTGGAGACGGCATTCGCGCACTACCAGACGCTGGTGCCGCAGGCGCGCGAGCCCGAGGCGCGCATGAAGGTCTACCTATTCGCCACGCGCGGCGACTGGGCGGATTTCACCGGGCGACTCACCGGCCCACGCGCCCCGACCTTCCTGCAGATCCGCAACGGCGGCTACGTCGACAACGGCATCGCGGTGATCGAGTACGCCGCGCATCACACCACCTTCCCACTGCTGGCGCACGAGGGCTTCCACCAATATCTGCACCATTGCGTGCGCGGCAACGTGCCGGCTTGGCTGAACGAGGGGCTGGCGGTCTGCTGCGAGGGGCAACGCTGGGGCCGACTCGAGCTGCAGTCATTTGACCCGTGGCACAACCCGGCGCGGCACAACGCGCTGGCCGAGATGCTCGCCCGCAATCAGTTGATCCCGCTCCGCGAACTATTGCGGATTGACGCCGGGCACGTCATCGGCGACGGAGCGCGGCGTGTCGCGACTTATTACGCACAGGTCTGGGCGCTGGCACTGTTCCTGCGCGAAGGTGGCCAGGCCCGCTATAGCGACGGCTTCACGCGGCTGCTGGAAAAGCTCGGCAGCCCCGACCTCGAACAGTACGCCCAGGCGGCGCACATCTGGTCTGGCCGCGGGGATTTCAGCTTCGGCGAGTCGCTGTTCCGCAGCTTCATCGCCGACGACATCGAGGCATTCGAGCGCGAATGGCACGCGTTCCTGCGGAGCAAGTTCCTCAGCGCGCGGGCCGCCGCGCAACCGGAGACCGCCAATGGCCGACGCGCCTAGCCCAAGCCCGGGTACGGGCAGCAGCACCATTTCGTTCGACGACTTCGCCAAGATCGATCTGCGCGTGGCGACCGTGCTCGCCGCCGAGCCGCACCCCGCCGCGGACAAGCTGCTGGTGCTACAGGTCGACCTGGGCGATCAGAAGCGCCAGATCCTGGCGGGCGTGCGGGCGCACTATGAACCGACGGCGCTGGTCGGACGGCAGATCATCGTCGTCGCGAACCTGGCCCCGCGCAGCATGCGCGGGCTCGAGAGTCAGGGCATGCTGCTGGCCGCCAGCCCGGCGGATCGCTCGGCGGTGATCCTGCTGCAGCCCGAGCGGCCGATCGCGCCGGGATCGAAAGTCTCGTAGCGCCGCCGGCGCCGCTCACACCCGAGGTCCGCTCGTGTTTCGCGCTTTGCTGGCAATCACGCTGATTCCCGCCGCATTGCTGCTCGGCTGGCTGGCGCTGGCTGCACCCGAGAAACGCGCGGATTTCGTTGTCGCCACCGACGGCGAACTGCGCACCATCGACCCGCATCGCGTCAGTTGGCTGGATGAGATCCAGGTAGCGCAGGCCTTGTTTGAAGGGCTGACGCGCATGGGCTTGCGCTCGCAGCGGCCCGAGCCGGCCCTGGCCGAGCGCTGGCAGTTCGACGCGCAAGAGAACGCTTACACCTTCAGCCTGCGGCCCGGACTGCGCTATTCGAACGGAGAGCCGCTGCTTGCCGCGGATTTCGCGTTCGCCTGGCGACGCGTGCTCGATCCATCGACGCAATCACAGTACGTCACGCTGCTGTTCGAAATCGCCGGCGCAGAGGCGTATTACCGCTCGCGGCTGAACGACGATCCCGCCGACGACCTTTCGGAGCAGGCGCTCGGCGTCCGCGTGGTCGATCCGCGCACGCTACAGGTGCGGTTGGCGCGGCCCTGCCCGCATTTCCTCGAGCTGCTGTCGTTCCCGGTTTATTCACCGGTGAACCCGCGGGCCGTCGAGCGCTTCCGCACCGCCCGCTCCGCCGCCGGCGGCTCGGGCGAGTTCCTCTGGACCCGCGCCGGCAACCTGGTATGCAACGGTGCGTTCATGCTGACACGCTGGGATTTCAAGCAGCGGCTGCTGCTGACCCGCAACGAGCACTACTGGGACGTCGCCGCCATCGAGCCCCGCACGATCGAGGTGTACATCTCGACTGACCCGATGACCGCGCTGCTGGCATATGAGACCGGCCGCGTCGACCTTGTCCGCGGACTTGACGGAGCGCTGGTTCGCCGGCTGCTATCTTCGTCCGGCGTCGGCGCCGCGCCGCGCCGCCGCGACTTGTACCTGGCCGATCGCTTCGCGACGTTCTTTCTGCGCGTGAATTGCAGCCGGCCGCCGCTCGACAACGCCGACCTGCGCAAGGCGCTCTCGCTGGCGGCGGATCGCGCGGCGCTGTGCGAGCGCGTGCTAGGCCTGGGCGAATCGCCGGCATTCAGCTTTGTCCCGCACGCGGCCGCGCCGTACATGCTGCGCCGCGCCCCAGATGGCGCGCCGGTGCTGTATTCATCCGCGCGCGGATTGGGGGCGGAGCTGGATGCCGCGGCGCGGATCGAGCTTGCCCGCGAGCATCTGCGCCGCAGCGGGTACCTGCAGATCGCGGCCCAGCGGCCGATCGAGCTGGCCTATCCGCCGCAGCCGCCCTTGCCGCGCATTGCCGAAGCGCTGCAGTCGATGTGGGAGTCGGCCTTGGGGATTCGCGTCGAGCTGCGGGCGCAGGAACGCAAGGTGCTCAGCACGCGAATCCGCGAGCTGGATTACGACCTGGCCCGTAGCGATTGGTACGGCGACTACTTCGACCCGAGCACGTTCCTGGAGATGTTCACGAGCGTGTCCGGACAGAACCGCACTGGCTGGAAACACGCCGAGTATGACCGCCTGATTTCTGCGGCGCTGCGCGAGCCGGACGCTGGCCGGCGTTTTTCGCTGTTCACCGATGCGGAGCGGATCTTGTGTGAGCAGGAGTTGCCGATCATCCCGCTGTATTTCAAGACCGGCAACTACGTGCTCTCGCCGCGGATCATCCTGCCGGGGGCACCGCTGCGCGATGGGCTGGCGATCCACCGCGCTCGGCTGCGGGGCTGAGTGCGAACAAGCGGGGACCGCTTGTTCGAGTTTCGAGTGACGAGTAGCGAGTAACGAGTTCAGATCGCTGTGCCGTGGCCAGTTTCGACGGATCTGAACTCGTATTCGCTACTCGTCTTTTTTCACTCGTTACTCGCTACTCGTCACTCAAAACTCGTACTCGCGCGGCTATCGCCCAATTTCCAGCGAAAACGGCATGAAGCAGCCGACGCGCTCCTCGGAGAGGATCGTCAGGTTCCGCAGCATCTCCACCACACTCGCCAGCTTCTGCGGCGCCAGCGTCTTCAGCAGTGGCGTCGCGGCGCCGAAGAGCGGCGTGTCCGCCAGCGGCAAACGCGCCGCGACTTCCCAATCGTCTTCCACGTCTTCGCCCATCAGTTTCTTGAACACGTCCGCGAATTCCGGCTGCTTGGGATAGACGTACACCTCGTAGTCGCCTTCAAGGTTTGCCTTGGCGGCAGCAAACTTCAGCGCATCCTGCAAGCCGCCCAGCTTGTCCACCAACCCGCGCTCCAGCGCCTGCTTGCCGGTGAACACGCGGCCGGCGGCGAGCTGCTCCAGTTCGCCCTTGATCCGCTCGCCGCGCGATTGCTTCACGCGCCCCTTGAATTGCTCGTAGATCGAGTTCATGTAGCTGGTCATCCAGCCGCGCTCGCCCTCGTCCCAGGCGCGATTAGCGGACATGATCGCGGCCCGTTTGCCGCGGCTGAACTCGGTGGTCGTGATGCCCAGGTGCTCGGTCATCAGCTTGTGCCACACCAGCTTGCCGCCGACCACACCGATCGAGCCGGTAATGGTCGACTCCTCGGCGAAGATGGTCTGGCCGGGGATCGCGACGTAGTAGCCGCCGCTGCCGGCGACATTGCCCATGCTGACGACCAGGGGCTTTTCATTGGCGAGCCGTGTGGCGGCTTCCCAGATAATGTCGCTGGCGACCGCCGATCCGCCGGGCGAATTCACGCGGAGCACAACCGCCTTCACGGCCTGCTCTTCGCGGATGCGCTCGAGCGCGGCGCGAATGGTAGTGCTGCCGGCGCTGCTCCCGCCTCCGAAGATGTCCGGCGAGTTGCGGCCGACCATGATGCCGCCGTCAATGTAGACGATCGCGACGCCGGGCTTTTTCTCGGCGGTGGCCTTGGCCATCATCTCCTGGAACATGTTGAAAATGGCGAAGGGGTTGTTCATGTCCAGGTCGAACTCTTTCTTGTCGCCGTAGTTTTTTAGCAACTCGAAGTCTGCGCCGTACTCCTTCTGGATCATCCTGCGGAAATTGGGGAATGAGCCGACCGCATCGACCAGCTTGAGCTCCAGGGCCGCGTTGGATTCCAGCAGACCCTTGTCGATCGCGGCCTTAACCTTGTCGGCCTCCAGCCCGCGGCCCTCGGCGATGAGCGAAACCATCCGCGCGTAGAGCCCGTCGAGGATCCAGTTGATCATCTCGGCATTCTCTTTGCTCGGCTCGGTGCGCGTGTAGGGCTCGAGCGCGCTTTTGTAAGCCCCGCAGTGCAGCATGTCGGCCTGCACGCCGATCTTGTCCAGCAGGCCCTTAATGAATGTCAGCTCGATCAGCATGCCGCTGATGTCGAGCATGCTGTTCTCGGCCAGCGTAATGTGATCGGCGCCGGCGGCCAGCAGGTATTCTGCCCGACCGGCGTCGTCCATGTACGCGAAGATCTTCTTGCCAGTCGCGCGGAAACCCGCCAGCGCGCGGCGCAGCTCTTCAATCTGCGCCATGCCAACCGCCGGATCCTCGACGATCAGCACCATGCCGGCGATGTTCGTGTCTTTGGCGGCGCGCTCGATCATCTGTGTCCACTGATGCAGCGTGCGCATCCTCTCGCCGCCGAAAAGCACGGCGAAGTCCATCTCGGGCAACGGGGCTTCTGGGATCGCGCCGTTGAGCACGACGCGCACGACCTTCTTGCCCGCGGCTTGCGCGGGTATTGCCAGCGCGGCGCTGAGCGTCAGAACGAGCGCAAGACCGAGCGATTTTCGAGCCCAGGGTTTGTGCATTGGATGGTTCTCCGTTTGAAAAGGCGTAGCGCGCCAATCGCGGCGTGTTTCTGCCGCCGGAATGCCCGTGCGCCTCCGATCTGATCCTATCGACACCGTGCAGAGCACCAAATTATAGAGCCGCGTGCGGTTTCGAACCGGTCAATTCACGTTCCGCGCAGTGCATTTCTCTCGGCGGCGCTTCACGTTGATTCGCCGCCAGCAAATTGGATTCGCTTGCGAAACGCGCATGTTTTGATGAGTTGAGGCGACTGCGCCTGTCGGCGAATCGTCAGTCACGACGCGTGCGGCGGCAACGCCGCATCACTGACGGGCGGCCGACAACTGCTGCTGTTGAATCGGGTGACGAATGTCGCGGATCGCGAGCGTACATCGCGCTTGCGCTGCAGTTGCGAGTGCCGCGATACGCGCGATACGAATGATGGTTGGACGGCGGGCCGAGCCGCCCAACGTGCCGCCGCCGGTTTGCGCGGCAGCGGCACGTCCGGCGATTCGGAAGGCTGGAACTCAGCAGTTGACTTGCCAGTTCTGCAACAGGATGCCCAGGTCGGATTCGTCGGTGTCGCCGTCGCCGTCCGCGTCGCCGCCGGCGGTGGTCTGCCAGGCCTGCAACAGCAGGCCCAGGTCGGATTCATTGACGGCGTTGTCGCCGTTCAGGTCGCCGGGGCAGGTGAACTGGGCCGCCTGGTTGATGGTGAGCTGTGCCAGCAGGCGAGCAGTCTGGCCGGGGTTGATCGCCAGGTTCCACTGGTACGCGGCCGTCACGTCGATGTTGGTCGCGGGCAAGCCGGTGTTGCTCAGATTCGTGATTGTCGTGTTGTTCAGGGCGGACGTGAGCGCGGGGAACGCCGACACCTGGAAGTTGTTCGGATTCTGTCCCGCAAACTCGCAGAAGCGATTGGGCGACTGATCCTCGATGCGTATGCGGCCAGGCGCCAGCAGGCTGGCGTCGTCGCCGGATGCGCCGGAGGCGCCAAAAATGTCGCAGTCGGCAAAGTGAAAGAGCGAGAGCTGCAGCGGGTTCGCGCTGGTGTTCGTGATCGACAGCGCGTGCGCCAGCTTCGCCTGTCCGACGCTCGCGCCGTCGGTCAGATCGACAATCCAGACGACGTTCATCACGCCGCGCAGCCCGGTCCAGGTCAGCGTCGCCGTGTCGGCGACGTAGGTCTGGCTGGGCGGCGGCCATGGCAGCGAAGTCTCGGCTGTGTCGTTCCCGAGCCGCAGCCACCACCAGGTCTGAAACAGCACGTTGTCGGCATCCGCACCGTTGTCGGGTTTGTAAAGCGCCCGGCCGGGCGTCGTCGCGGTGCTGGCCGAAAGAAACTCGAAGCGTGCGTTGCCATCGGTCAAAACGCCCTGTCCGTACGCGAAAGTGCCTGCCGCACCAGCGGCCAGCAGCGCGCAAATGCGAACGATGCCCTTCATGGCTCACCTCCCAGTGAATTTTCAAACCGCGGAAAATATTGAGGCCCGTGAAACCGGTGCCGCGCAGCCACACAAAGCACGCGTCGGCGTTTGGGGCGCCGCGCAGAATTGCAGCGCGCGACAACCGATGCTTTAGGATACCGCTGCTCAACGCGATCGCCTAGGCTATTTTCTCGTTCGCCGATGGCGCGAAGCGCGCGGCAGCCACGATGGTCCGCGCCGATGCCAGGCGAGGAGGATCCGATGAAACCGCTGGCGGGCCTGAGCGTTCTGATTCTGGTCGGTGACGCCTACGAAGACCTGGAGCTCTGGTATCCAAAGCTGCGCCTTATCGAAGCCGGAGCGCAGGTAACCACTGTCGCCCCGCGCGCCGCGCAGATCTACAGCGGCAAACATGGCTATCCGTGCACCAGCGACATCGCGCTCGCCGATGCGTCGCCGCAACGCTTCGATGGTCTTGTTCTTCCGGGCGGTTGGATGCCCGACGCGCTGCGCCGCGATGCGCAGCTCCTGGCGCTGGTCAAACAATTCGACGCGGACCGCAAGCCAATCGGCTCGATCTGCCATGGACCGTCCATCAACATCTCGGCGGGCATCTGCAAGGGCGTGAAGATGACCAGCTCGCCGGGGATCAAGGACGATGTGATCAACGCCGGCGCGGAGTGGATCGACGCGTCGGTCGTGGTCGATCGCCATCACGTCACCAGCCGACGGCCGGCGGATCTGCCCGACTTCTGCGAGAAATTGATCGAGCTGCTGGCCAGGCAGAAGTGACGGCGCTCGACTGGCGCCGAATATCGACGATGTCGAACGCGCGCGGCACGATCACCAGGCCCTCGGCAGGGGCAACACCGCCGAATCCGCCCTCGGCATGCTGCTGGCAATCGGGTTGGACGTCTACCCGCCGTTACAGAACGGTGCACGAGGGGCAGCGAACCTGGCTGCGGGTCGCAAGTTGACGCCGCGACCGTGCCGCCGCGTCAGCGAAATTCATGCCCGCAGGCGTTGCAGCGCCAGTGCGGATCGCTCTGTTTCTCGCAGCATCCGCCCAGCAGAATCTCACCCTGCCGCGCGCGGGTGATCCGCTCCGCTGTGATCGGTCCGTACTCAAAAGGCGTCGACTCCGCGCGGCTCAGGCACGCCGGGCAGTTGGCCAGACCGCGTGCTGCGCGCCCGGACGCTTCGAGCGCGCCGCGCTCCGTCGCGGTCGGGCGCTGCTCCGCCGCGGTGACCTGCGTCTGGCGCGTCGACCAGCGCGGCCCGGCTGAATCACAGCCGGCCAGCAGCGTGATCAGCGCAAGCCGGGCGCCGCGTGTCAGCGCTCTTGCTTGGGACCGACCGGGCCGCGGCCGCGTGTCCTCTACAAATCGCGTTCTCATACGAGCTGCGCTTGCGATACGACGCGCCCGTCCAGCATGTGCACGATGCGCTCGCCGCCGGAGCGCGTGGGCTGCAGCGCGCGCCGCCCGGCGTCGATCGACTGCTGCACGCCGCTGACCAGCGCGCCCAGCGCCACGATCGCGACGACGCCGAGCGCCACGCCCAAGACGGTGACCGTGGCGCGCAACGGCTGGCGCAGCAGAGTGCTGCGGACCAGGCTCGAGTATGTCAGAACGCCCGCGCGCGGCATGCCGGCATCGTAGTCGCTATTGCGTGGGTTGCAGAGCGCTGCGGAGCGCTCGCAGGCGCGCGGCGCGGCGCCGTGCCGCGTTGCCGGGTGCGGCGCCTGCCTGGCTCAGCGCGGCGCCAGCCACTCCAACCACATCGTTCGCCGCGGAAAGTCCACCGTCCAGCTTGCGCACTCGCGCAGCGCCGGCATTCCCAGCAGCAGATCCGTGTGCACGCCCAGGATCGGCCCGAGTTGCGTGTCGATCACGTCGAGGCCGACGGCGCCGCTGCGGTCGAATGCGCGGCCCGCCAGCTCGAACGAAATGCCGTCGGTCAGCGTGATCTGCAGGCCGTCGCCTTGCCCGACCGCCATCGCGCCGGCCGAAATTGACGTGAACTCGCGCTCCGGGTGCAACTCGCGCAGCCGCGTCGGCGAGATCGCGATCGCGTCCGCGCCCGAGTCGATCAACGCGGTCGCCGGCTTGCCGCTCAGTTTCACGTCGACGTAGATCTTTGCGTCGCCGATCAGGCGGAATGGCGTCTCCACGCCTTTCGCCGCGACGCTCGCCGATTTTGTCAGCGACATCCGCATGTTGCGCAGATCGAGCGTCATGCGCGACTGTGCGAAGATCCCGGTGCCAATGATGCCGTCGGCGACATACGCGACCCGCTCGCGGACCGGGAAAGTGCGCGTCAGCACGCGCCGGCACTCGATCTCGCCAATTCGCAGCGACTCGACCAGCACCTGTCCCGAGGGCTCCTTGCCGGTTGCCCCGCGGATCGACGCGCTCGCCAGTGATTTCAGCTCCAGCTCTTCGGCGACCTCCGCATCCAGCGAGAGCGTGATGCTTCCGCCGGTGTCGAGCACCATGCGGTACGGGCCGCGGCCATTGATCATCACGTCCACCAGCAGCAGCCGCGCGACCGCGTTCGTGACCAGCGTGGCGGTGCCATGTTTCTCGACCTGGTTGATCGGCGCCGCGCCCACCTGTCGAAAGAACTCCGGCATTCCCGCGATCGATTCGATCAGGTGCGGCTCCGGGTAGCCATTTTCGGCGCTGAGCAGCCGCGCGGCGCGCTCCAAAGCCACCCCGACGCCGTCCACCTGGCCGAGCGAAAGCAGTCGCGCGGCGTGCAGGTAGTGATCCGGCCCGGTTGCAACTGGCAGCGTGAGCAGCCTGCGAATAGCGGCGTCCGCGCGTGGCTCGTCGCCTTCGGCAGCGGCGCTGGTTGCAATGGCGCGCAGCGCCTCGGCATCCGCCTGCTCGATCTGCAAAGCGGAAAGCAGTTCGCTGGCCCCCGCAAGCTGCCCGGCGCGCCATAGCGCCGGGGCGCGCAGCCCGAGCAGCGCCGGCTCGCGGGCGTGCTTGGCCTCGGCGAGCTGCGCCAGGCGCAGCCCGGCCTGCCAATCGTCGGCGCGCTGCGCGGTTTGCAGCGCTTCGCCGACCGCCGCGACACTTGGGGCCGCATTGGCCCTTGCGAGGGCGGCGGGCAATTTCTTCTTCCAGGGATTCGCGTCGTCGCTTGCGGAGGGCAGCAACAGCATCATCACGATCATTGCGTGGAAAATCATGTGGGGTCCAGGGTCAGGTGCGGGCTCGCCGGCCTCGCCGCTCGCGGGCAATCCGTTCGGCTTGTGCTTGCAATCGCAGCGTGATCTCGTGTAAACATAGGTCGGCGAGAGTTTGATTTGCCGCGAATCGTACCGCGAGGTCTGGGCGCGCGTGGGCGGGGTGTTGACATCGTTGGAATTATTAGCGCGGCGAATCTGTTCTCTTTTCTGATAGCGGCTGCCCGACGGCCGTGGACGCCGAATGCGACCTGCGGGCGATAACTCGTTCGAGGCATTGGCTGTCCCACATCTCGAGGCCGTTTACGGCTTCGCGCGGCGCCTAGCGCGGAATGAGCACGAGGCCGAGGATCTGCTGCAAGAGACGTATCTGAAGGCCTGTAAAGCCTTTGGGACGTTCGATTTACGGGAGTTTGGCATCAAGCCGTGGCTCCTGAAGATACTATACAACTCGTACTTGAACCGGCAGGTTCGCGAAGGGCATGCACCCCGCGTCGCGGACAATAGCGAGTTGGAGGCGGTGCTGGATCGTGGGGTCGTCGCGCCGGCAGACGGCACGATGGCGAGCGATCTCGAGTTTGTCGATGAGGAAGTGAAGCAGGCGCTGGGCAAGCTGCCCGCGGAGTTTCGCAGCGTGCTGCTGTTGTGGGCCTCGATGGAGCTGAGTTACCAGGAGATTGCCGACGTGCTCAGCGTGCCGATCGGTACCGTGATGAGCCGCCTGCATCGAGCCCGAAGTATGTTGGCAAAGGCCTTGGCGTCCTACGCGCGCGAGCATCGCTGGGCCGGGCCAGATCGTGCAATTTCATGAGCGAACGAATCTCCGAAATCCTGGAGCACCTGCCGCGCTACTGCGATGGGCGGCTCCCCACCGGCCAGCGCGCGGCCATCGATGCACAACTCGCCGCCGACGGGGCGCTCCGCGCCGAATGGGAGCGCTGCGCGAAGCTCCGCGCCAGTCTGAATCGCATCGTCGCCGCCGAGCGGCCATCACCGGATTTGCGCTCACGTATCTGCATGGCGATTGAGGACGCGCGCCGCCCGGCTCGGCGGAATGTGCTGCGCTCAGGCATGGGTGTGTTCGCGCTGGCGGCGGCGGTTGCACTGGCCGCGTTCCTAACGCCGTCGCGCTCCAGCGAGTTCCGTGTGCCTGCCGCCCCGATCCCGCCCGTTCCCGGCGTAGTGGTGGTCGGGGCCGACGCGTTCTCCACGATTCACAAGTTCTGCAGTATCGGTGGGCATGACATGTTCCACGTGGGTGGAAAGTCGCCGAGTGCCGCCCGCAGCCAGCTCTCCGACGCGCTGGATTTCCCATTCGCGGTCCCGGATCTCTCGGCCCACGGGCTAGAGCTGGATTGCGCCTGCTCGTGTTTCCCGTCGCGACACGTTTCCGCGCTGCATGCGTCGTATCACCGTGGGACCGAGCCGGATGAGACCATCTCCGTTTTCTCCTTCAACCGCCCGCTTTCGCTGAACGTCTGCGCCGTCCCGCCACCGGCACCATTGCCCGGCGGCCGCTCATATGATTTGGGCCGTCATGGCGGTGTGACCGTGCTGACCTGGGACGAGGGCGACAGCAGCTTCGCCGTCGCCGGCCGCATGGATGTGGATCAATTGGCGGCGATCGCGGACGCATCGGGCCCGGCGGCGCGGCTGATCGCCTGGGCACTGAGCATCCGGTACTAGCCTACGCCGCCGAGCAGTACCCCTGCACACCGGAGAAATGCGAGCCTTCCCGACCTCGGTACCCGCGTCGTCCAGCGCTATTCCGCAGTTACCGGCTCGCTTGCGCACTGCTGCTCGCGCAGCGCGTCGCTGTCGCCGCTGTGCGCCGGCCAGATGTGGAACGGACCGCTGTCGGAAAGCATCTCGTGAAGCGCGGCGATGTGCCACGTCCCGCGAATCCCGACCGCGGCGGCGACACCCTCGTAGTCGAGCGCGTGCCCACCCAAATAGGTCTTCTGCAGGGAAACGCGGCCAGAGGCGGCGTCGTAGCGGCCGCTGAGCATGAAGTCGCCGACCTTGTCGCGGCCATCGCCGACGATGTGCCCGCCGCCAAACGTCAGGTTCAGTTGCATTCGGCCGAGGTCGGCTTCCTGGCGCCACCACCCAGCCCAGCGGCCGGAGGGGAAGCGTGCGTCCGCTTCGGTCGGGTCGCCGTCTTGCCAGGGCCGCTTGCGCATTCACGCCAGTATAGGCGCGTCATCCGGGCTTTTTTCTGGCGTGCTCCGCGCCGCCCCAGTGAAGACAGGAAATTGATTCGAAGCGGCCCGCTGAACACGCACGGAGAGTGCGAAGCGTCCGCGGCGCGTCCGTCTGTGCTCAGAAGCGACGCAGCCCAACCAGGCTAAGCAACCGCCCTCAACGCCACGCGGTCGCGGCCGCGCCCACTGAAATTCGCCCAAAAATTCTGCAATCCCACGCCTCGATTTCGACATGAAGGGATGAGGCAGTCATGTCGAACCTGCGCTGAAATTGTAATCGTCAACATTGATTCGCCGGCGCTGCGCGAGCTTCCTGCGCGCGATGGGCCGGGCCCGGGTGGCAATCACCGGGTCCCGGCTCATCCATTTTCTGGAGGCAGACTCGCAGTTTGGGCTGGCTACGCTGTCCGCGCGCAGCACTTCTCGTGCGCGTCAGTAAGCGGGGTCGCTGTCCGTCATCCGCGCGCGCGTCCTGGCGGCGCCCGCTGCGCGATCCTTGCCGGTCCCGGGCGCGTCACGCTCGCTCGACAGTTCTGCGCTGGCCTCAGCCCCCGCCGAGGCCGTGCCGGCGCTGGCGGCGGTCGCAGCCGTCTTGTCCCAGACGCGCAACTCGGTGATTTCGGCGGCGATTTCCGACACGGGCGACTGCGCCCGGTAGTGCCGCACGAAGCGGCGCGTCGAGCCCGGCAGGATCGGCCCGCGCCATTCGCCTTCAATCGTCAGCGGCGTGGCGGCGTACGTCGGGATCTCGTGTACCGGCGTGCCAAGCTCGTCCTGCAGCACCAGCCGCAACGCCAGCAGCGACACCGCCTCGTCGCCGGTGTTGCTCACCTCGATCACAACGCTGCCGCGCTCGGAATCGCGGCTGCGGTTCAGCCGCGTCGTAACTTTCAGTTGCTCCCGGTACGCCGGGTCGCGCCGATCCTGAATCGCCTCGGCCAGTGCCGGCGGCAGCGCGCGTTGCCAGTTCGGCAATTGCTCGGCGATGCTTGACCCAAACTGCAGCACTTGCCAGGTCTTTGAGTTCACGATGTGCATGCCGTAGAGGCCGACGACGCTGGCGCACACCACGCCGACGGTCAGGAACGTGAAGAACCCAACCGCAAGCGCGCTGAAGAACCCGCCCTTCTTAACGATCACGGCTGGCATGGTGCTCATGTACATTCCTCTCGACAGACGTGCGCGCGAACGGAAAGTTCGCGCCGACGCGTCTCAGTTTCGAATTCGATCTCAGCTTGCGATTATTTCGGCCCGCAACACGCGCCGCGCGATGCGCGACTAACCTCCGCCGCTTGCCGCTTATCTATAATTTGTCGGCACTAGCCGATCCATGTTCGGGTGCGCCAGCGCGGCGCGCGGCGCGGCGGAGATGCAGATGCTGCTGGCACCGAGAAATCCAGTACGCGCCGTGCAGGCGGCTTCGCTTCTAACTGTTTGCATTGTCTGCAGTTGCGTGCTGCCTCCGCCCCCGCCCCCGGGCGACATTACTGACGTGCTTTCCAAGGTCGTCTTGCATCCCGAGGTGGATTGCTCGCGCCTGCGGACCTGGTTCGGGCTGGATTATCTGAAGCTGGTCGATACACCCGCCGAGCTCGGCTATGCCTACGAAGAACACTTCCTCGGCAGCATCCGCGGAAATTACGTCCGCTATTGGTACCTGCCCGCTGAGCTCGACCGCGGCACGGTCCTGATCGCACACGGCGCTGCCGGCCGCCTGCCTTGTTACCTGTACGGCGCGCAGCTCCTGCGGCGGAATGGCTGGTCGGTCGCAATCGTCGAGTTTCAGGGATTCGGCGAAAGCACGGGCGAGGCATCATTCGATACGCTGATCCCCGACCTCGAAGTCGCGCTGGACTTCACGCGCTCGCTGACCGGCCGCGAGCGGATCACGCTGATGGGCCTCTCGCTCGGGTCGATTCCGGCGATCGCGCTGGCGGCGAACCGCCCGGACGCGGTCAACGGCCTGATCCTCGATTCGCCCGTGGCCCTGGCAGCGCAGCTCGACCGCTTCGGCCGCTGGCTGGGCGACACAGCGCCCTATCTGCAATCGCTCGATCCGAACCTGATCACCGACGCGATGATCTCGCGCGTGCGCGTGCCATCGCTCTTCTTTGAGAACGGCTCAGACGACGTGACCACGCCGGAGACCGTGCAGGTGCTGTACGCCGCGGCGCGTGAGCCCAAGTCGCTCTGTCGCTTTCCGGAAAGCGAGCACGCCTTCGGGGCGTATTACGAGACGCAGACGTACACGTACTGCTTCGAGACATTTCTGCACGACGTCTGGCGCAACGAGGTCCTGCGGTCTACGCGCGACTGGAGCCAAGAGCGCTGAGCGGCCGAGCCCCATCCCGGCGCAACCGCGCCGCTGCTCCGCTTGGATGCCTGTTGACGCATGCAGGCGCGCGTCGTACGCTTTGGGGCTTGCCGATGAAGCCTGGCCCAAGCGCCCGGGTGGCGGAACTGGCAGACGCGCCAGCTTGAGGGGCTGGTGAGGGCAACCTCGTGCAGGTTCAAATCCTGTCCCGGGCAATCGGCCTCGCCCGGCGGGTGCCGAGGCATGGCCGCGGCTGCCCGACGGCGAACGAACGCCGTGCGGTTGGTTGTCGCGGCGCGCGTCGAAGCGTTGCACGGAAGTCGAGTTCGAGCTTTTGAAGATCGAGCACCGCTAGCTCAACTGGATAGAGCGTCGGCCTACGGAGCCGAAGGTTGGGGGTTCGAATCCCTCGCGGTGCGATTCAGCACGCCAGATCTGGCGCCACTCCGCGCGAATTCAACGGAAACAACGACTCCGCGCTCGCTTGCTCGCGCTTCGCGTTCGGATTCGTCGTTCGAGGAATGCCTAGGTCTTCTCATTGAAACCCAGAATCGGCTGCGATGGCGCTGCGACGGCCTTGAAGGCCGACTCGGCCGGCTGCTCGTCCCCGGTCAGGCCGGCGATGCGCGTGCGGTAGCGCTTCAAATGGCCTGACGCGGTCTGGAACGCCTCCTGGGCGCGCTCCAAACTGGTGCCGACTTCGCCGAACTTATTCTCGAAGTATTCGAAGCTCTTGATCGCGCGTGCCAGCTCCTCGCGCGAGCGCTCGAAGCCCGCCGCCACCTGGTACCACTTGAACGTCAGCGAGATCGCGTGCAGCGCCGGCAGCAGCGTGTTGGGCGAAACCGGGAAGACGCGCAGCTTGGCGAGCTGCTCGTACAGATCGCGATTGCGAATCACCTCGAACCAGAGCGTCTCGGACGGCAGGTACAGCAGGGCCGCGTCGGTTGTGCCGTCCTGCGGACGAATGTAATTGGCGATCTTCCTGGCCTGATCGGAGATCACGCGCCGCAGCTCCTCGCGCGCTTTCTCAAGCTGCTCGTCATTGTCGGTCTCAAAGAGCGCCAGCACGGTCTCGCGCGGGAACTTGCTGTCGATCGGCAAGACGCGCTCGGGAAACTTGATCAGCGCGTCCGGGCGGTAACGGCTGTCGCCCGGCAGCGGCGCTTGCAATTCGAACATGCTCGGCGGCAGGAAATCCGACAGCAGCCGTTCAAGCGTCGTTTCGCCGAAGCGGCCGCGCAGGTGCGGCAGCTTGAGCAGGTTGTTCAGATCGTTGATCGACGCGCCGACGACGCCGACATTCCGCAGTTGCTCCTCGGCGTTTCGCAGGTGGGTCTGCACGCGTTCGAATTGCGCTAGGCCTTCCTTGATGTTCTCATCCAGCTTGCGCTGCACCTGGTCGGTGATCGCCAGCAACCGATCGTCGACCTTGCCGCGAATGGCTTCGAGGTTGCCGGCCATGCGCGACTCGAGCGCCAGGAATTTCTCCTCGAGCGCCTTGGTGGATTGGGTCAGTACGGTGGTGAGCTCTTGGCGCGAATCGACCAGGTTTCGGCCCTGCCGCTCGCTGAGCGATTCGAACTTGGTTTCGAGCCGCGTGACGGTGTCTGAAAGCCGCGTGTCCTGCTCCTGGCGGCCGATGTAGAGCTGGGCTTCGACGCCGTCCTTCACGTCCGACAAGCCGCGGGCGATGCGGTCCGATAGCTCGCCGTGCAGCAGGCTGCGCAGCCGTTCGACGCGTTCGGCCGTGTCGGAGGCGTTGGTGACGAATTGGCGGCCGAGCTGCCGTTCGAGCTCGTCGAGCCGCGGGCGCAGCGTTTCGGCCGGATCGGCACGCCGCAGCAGCACCACGAGCAACGCCACGATCGCGATCAGCAGCAGAACGATCAGCGCGATGATCAGCGGGTTCATCCGATGCACCACCCAAGCGCCGGCGCGGCGCAGCGGCTTCAGCCGGCGGCAACGTCTTGACGGGGCGCAATCCTTGCGGCCTCCGCTCGCGGTTGTACGTGCCGGACGCCGCTCCCACAAGCCCGGCGCAATTCCTCGCGTATTGCATCGGCGTTTCGCGCGTGTGGTACCATTGTGAATCGCGGATTGACGATCGGAGGATCCGCGAATGAGCACGCAATCGATCCCGCTGCGCACGCTGCTCGACCAGCACACCGCGCCCGCCGCCCCTGAGCTCTCGCGGCCGGCCGCCGACGGCGCGATCCAGTGCCTGGCGTGCGGCCATCGTTGTCGCGTGTTGCCCGGACGGCGCGGCGTGTGCCAGGTCCGCTTTCAACGCGACGGCCAGCTCCGCGTCCCGTTTGGCTACGTCGCCGCCGTGGCGGTCGACCCGATCGAAAAGAAGCCGTTCTTTCACGCCTATCCGGGTACGAACGCGCTCTCGTTCGGCATGCTTGGCTGCGACTTCCATTGTGCCTACTGTCAGAACTGGGACACCAGCCAGTCGCTGCGCGACGTGCAAGCCGATGCCCTGCCGCGGACGATCGAGCCCGAGCGGCTGGTCGAGCTGGCGCTGCGCAACGAATGCCCGGTGCTTACAAGTACCTATAATGAACCACTGATAACCAGCGAATGGGCGCTCGAGATCTTCCGCCTGGGGCGCGAGCGCGGGCTGATCGGCTCCTACGTATCCAACGGCAACGGCACGCCTGAGGTGCTCGCCTTCATCCGCCCCTTCGTCGAGCTCTACAAGGTCGACCTAAAGGGCTTTCGCGATCAGACCTATCGGCAGCTCGGCGGCGTGCTGGAGAACACGCTCGCGACGATCCGACAGCTCAAGCAGCTCGATTTCTGGGTCGAGATCGTGACGCTGATCGTCCCCGGCTTGAACGACGACGACGACGAAATCCGCGAGATGGCCGATTTTCTGCTGAGCGTCAGCCCGGACATACCCTGGCACGTGACTGCGTTTCGCCCGGACTACAAGATGACCGCAACACAGCGCACGCCGGTCGAGACGCTGCTGCGTGCGCGAGAGATTGGCCGTCGGGCCGGTCTGCGCTACGTCTACGCCGGAAACCTGCCGGGCGCCGTGTCAGACGCGGAGAACACGTCCTGCCCGCACTGTGGCGCGACGCTGATCGCCCGCCGCGGATTCCGCGTGCTGACCAACGCGCTCAAGAACGGTTGCTGTGGCTCATGCAGGACTGCGATTCCGGGCCGCTGGGGCTAATCGCAGGCTGGGGGTTGGTGTTGCCGCCGATCGACGGGCACTAGCCCGGCGTACGTAGGGCCTGCTCCACACCGGCGAGTAGCCGCGCCTGAACCGCGGGAGTGAGCGCCGGGCCGCGGTACGTCCGAAGCTGCTGCGCCATCCGCGCACCACCCGCCGCGATCAACCGCGTCAGGTGCGACCAGCCCGGCGTGCCGTCTTCGAAACCCACCAGGTCAATCGACGAGAGCCGCCCCGGCCAAGCCGGGTCCGGCGTGCCATTACGGGCGGCCAGGCTGGCCAGCGCAGTATCCGCCATCGCTCGCACCCAGCCGGGCTGCTCGCGGGCCTCACGCCACAAGCCCAGCGCCGCGCTCACCGCCTGCTCGTTGCGCTCCGCTGCCAGCACGATCGCCGCGGTCAGGCTCGGCAAATCCGGCGAACGCTGACTCGGGTCGAGCAGCCGCTGTAAGCGCGGCGTGAAAGGCAGCTCTAGCACGCGCCAGCGATCCAGCACGAAATCCAACTGCTGCCAATCTCCCGCCAGCTTACCGAGCAGCTCGTGTTCCAACTGCCGCTCCGCTGTGACGATCCGCCGCGTAAGTTTGGGCGGCGAGGCGTATGCACTGGCCGGGGCCTTGGGCGCGGCGGGCGTTGCCAGCGCGGTCGAACGCGCCCATTGCACCACCTGGTTCACATCATCGCGCCGCGCGTCCAGGGGTGAGGCATCTGCGTTGATCGCGCCGAACGTCCGCGCGGTGATTGCGGCCAGCGCCCAGGTGACGCGTTGCTGGTCGGGCGCTGAGACATCGCCGACGCGCTGCGCGAGCGCGCTGACGATGCGCTGCTTGGCGCGCTGATACTGCGGGGCGCGCTGCGCCAGCGTCAGGCCGATGACCGCCTGCACGCGCGGGGCGCCGCGCTGCGCCGCCCGCTCCAGCGCCCGCCGAGCGGATCGAATCTCCTGCGTGGCCTCTTGTGCGTCGAGCAATTCCTGCTCGGGCGGCTTGGCGACATCGAACAACGCTGCGGTGAAAGCCTCGTCGCGCTTCTGGCCGAGCCAGCTCCAGCAGCCCCAGTAGTGCTCCGCCAGGCGCTCGATCGTGTCGCTGTCTTCGCGCGCCACGAGCGCCCGCAGCGCCGCGAGCAGTTGCGCCGCGTCGTGCGCCAGCCGCGCTTGCCGGCTGCGCAGCGCGTCGACGCTTTCGGGGCCGGCCAGGATCGCCGGGTGCGCAAAAAAGAGCTGCTCACGCAGCACGCCGACCCAGGCGGCCGCCAGGTCGTCCTGCACGGCGGCATCCAGCTGCAATGCTCGGGCGCACAGTGCGCTGAACCGCAGTTCGTCAATTTTCTGCGCCCGCGCGAACACCGCGCCCGCGCCGGGCTGCGCGGCCCGCGCCAGGTAGCCGATGGCGGCGGATTGACTGGCGCGCAGCGGCGGCGAAGCCGGTCCGGACAGCGACGCGTCCAGCGCTTGCAGCAGCGCCTGCCCGCCGGCCGGCCCGAGCCGTGCCAGCTCGTCGAGCGCGAGCTGGAGCGCGCGCGGGTTTTCAGCCGCGAGAACGCGTTGCGCCTGCCGCTTCGCCGTCGCGGTGTCCACGACGGTCGGCGGCTCCGCGCTTGCGGCCGGGGCGGGCGCGGGCCGCGTGCGGAAGTAGCTGACCGAAAGCGCAGCACCAATCCCGCCCACGCCCAGCAGCAGCAGCAGCAGCGTCCAACGCTGGATCGAAACCCGTTGCAGTCGGCGGAGCAGCGGCGCGCGTTTTCCGGATTGCAGATCGGTGTGGCAGGTGGGGCATTCCCGCGTCCCGGGGGCGACCATCGCTGCGCAGCGCGGACAAGGTTGCCCGATCGCGCCCGGGTCGGGACGCGCCGGCTTGGCCGGCGGCGCGCCGGGAATCGTGAATGGCCGGCGGCACGCGCCGCAGGTGACACGCTGGCCAGCCGACGCCCTGCCGCTCTCGAGCGGTTGCTGACAATGCGGACAACGCATTCTGTTCACGGCTTCCCACCGGAATCCCGTTGTGCGCTCGGCAGCGTATACCGGCGGCGCGCGAATTCGATGCTACCGCATTTTTCGGAATCAAGTCAGCGGTTTGACCGCGCCGCGCAATTCGCGGATCGGTGGCGTGCTCGCGGCCCGAGCAAAATGACTCCGCCGCAGTCAAGTCAGCGGCAGGTTCGCAGCCAGTTGGCCAGCAGCGTGCCCAGGTCGGATTCATCGGTGTCGCCATCGCCATCGAGGTCGCCGCCGGCGCCGAGCTGCCAGTTTGCGAGCATCTGCCCCAGATCGGATTCGTCGACGAGGGCATCGCCGGTCAAATCGCCGGCGCAGACCGACGGCGCGCGGGCCCACGCGATGGCCCGCTCGACCAGCTCCTGCGCGGCGTTGGTCGTGAGCGACCAGGAAGCGTCCTCCAGAAACAGGAACACGCGCTTGCCCGCCGCGGGCAGGCCGTCGGCCAGGATGTCGCCGGGCTGTGCGACCAGGATGGCCGGTTCGCCCGGGGCGGAAACGCGTGTCGCCAGTACGCGTACGTCACCGGCAACTGTGCTGCGGCCCAGGCTCAGCGCGCCCGGCGAGTGGTACACCAGCAGCGTCGCGGGCAGGCCGAGCGTGATCGGGTGCGTCGCATCCACAATCTGAATCTGCGTCTCGCCAAAAGAAACGTACCCATCGGTGCACAGCGGCTCGCGCCCAAGCCGCAAGAGCGCCTGCTCCCAGAACACCAGCGGCGCCGCGATATTCCGAAACTCGCCGCCAATGTTCGCGGAAGCCACGCTCGACGAAATGACGATCACATCCGCCCCGCTCGCGATGCTCGCCGCGGTCGGGCGCGCATGCGGCTCGTCGGGATAGGTGCTCACGGCGTAGCCGCGCGCGGTCAGATCGTTGACGAACTGTGCATCCGCGCCGCTGGGCGGCTGCGTGTCGGCGATGAAGGCGACCTGCGGCGGCAGTCCGACGCGGATGTAGCTGTTCTTCTGCGTCGAAACCACGCCCGCGGCGCCCGTCACCGCGAGCCGCACGTTGTACGCACCATTCTGCGTGTAGGTATGCGCGGGATTTGCGAGCGTGCTGGAGCTGCCGTCGCCGAAATCCCACTGCCAGGCACTGGGCATGCCGGGCACGTTGGCGTTCGAGGTGAATTGCACGGTCAGCGGGCCTGCGCCGCCGGTGCGATCGGCGCTGAAATCGACCTGGCCGACGTAGCGCACGCGCAGGACGTTCGCGCCCGGGTCGATCGGTGAGATGTAGTTCTGGTCTTTGTAGAGGTCGGTGAAGTACAACCCGTCCGGCCCGCTGGCCAGGCCGGCGCAGGTCGCCTTGCCCGAGCCGTCGTACTCGATCAGCGGGTGCGGGCCGCTGGCGAGCGCGCCGTTTGCATCAAACGTGAAGTAGCGAATGCGTTTTCCGCGCGCTTGCGGGCCGCTCGCCCAGGTCGCGCCGGATTCGCTAACAAACGCACAACCCAGCAGGCCCGCCGGGAAGCCGCTGCCGGCCAGCAGCTCGGCCTGCACAAAGGCGATGTTCACAGGAGCGGCGGCCGGGGTCCAGTTGTACAACGCAAAGTTGAACATGCTGGAGTCGCTGCCGTCCCAGAGGTAGTTGCGGCCGGGGCTTGCGCGGGCCATGCGGTCTACGCTCGGGCCGTTCTCGACGAAGTGCAGCGCCGCGGTGATGCTCTGCCACGCGCCGCCAAACGGGTTCCGCACGCCGTAGACATAGACGTAGTCGCGCGCGTTGATGCCATCGATTGTGCTGAAGAACGGGTTGTCGCTGGCGGGGCTGCCGTCCAGGTTCATCCGCAAGATTTTTCCGCGGAATGAATTCAGATCCTGCGCACTGGAGACATTGAATCCGTCGCCCATGTGCACATACAGCTTGGCGTCTGGCCCGATCGAGAGGTTCGAGATCTGGTGCGATTGACCCTGCGTCTCGCCCGGCATGTCCAGCACGATCGACTGCGACGTTGCGCTTTGCCCCCCGTTGGTGCTCTGCAGCCGGAGCACGCGCGGATAGTGCGGGCCGTCGGGCGGGGCGGCATCGTAGAGCAGCGCCGCCAGCACGTCGCCGCTGAATGGATCGACCACAATGCCAGTCAGGCCCTGCTCACCCGATCCCGGAAAATTGCCAGTCGGATTGAAATTCAGCAGCCCCGAGGCGTACGTGCCGACGCTGCCGTCACGGCGGACCACCTTGATATTGCCGTACAGCTCCGCAACGTAGAACAGCGGCGCGAGCGGACCCGCGGCCGGGTTCGGCACGAATGCGATGTTCACGGGCAACTGCAGACCGCGCGCCAGCACTTCCACCCGAAATCCGGGCTGCAGCACGCGCCAAGGCGTCGCGGCGCCGCGGGCCAGCGTTGAGAAATCCGGCTGACTCTGCCCAGCTTGCGCGACGTAGCTGCTGCCGTTGCTGGAAATCCAGAAACGTGCGGACTGGGCCGGCGCTAAGTTGAGCGCGGGCAGGTACAGCGCGCGGTCGACAGCGTCCTCATCGGTGAACCGCAGCTCGAAGTCCGGCAGGATCAGATTCTGCGGCCCGCCGCCCGCGTTGACGTGCAACAACAACGGGACGTGCTGCGGCAGCTCGGGCGGGTTGGAAACGAGATCGCCCGGGCCGCTGCTGCCCAGGAGCTCCAGCAGCAGGGAGCCTGTGGGCGACTCAACCCGCACAGACGCGGGCACGACGCCAGCGTTCAGCTCGACCGCGACTCCGTCTTCGTCCTGCAGGCGCGGCGTCGGCGTGTCGGCCACGTCCGCGAGCTCCAGCGCGAACACGCTCGACGCCGGCCCGGTGAAGAACTGCCGCACGGACCAGGCGCTCCACTCCGTCGCGGGCACGCCACTGTCGTCGCGGTGACGGACGCGGAGCTGATAGTTGCCGTCGGGAAAGAGGCTGGTTCGGCCGGCGTGTGCGTTTTCGAATGCCCCGTCGCCCAGGTGAACGTGCAGGCGCTCCAGCCCCGTCGCGCAGGCCGCCGCCCACGCCCGCCGCGACGGCACAAGCTCCCAGATCTCCCAGTCCGTGCACAGGTGCGTCTGGCCCGCGTCCGCGTCGCTGAACGGCGCGGTCTCCATGTGCACGTCTTCGGCGTTCAGAACGCGGCCATCAAATGCGGGCTCGGTTATCAGCGGGGCGGCGGGAGGCGTGTTCTGGGCAAACACCTGAGTGTGCAGTGCGCAGAGCACGACGAGAAATAACGCGACATGCGATTTCAACGCGTGCTCCCAACCGTCGCCCGGGATCTCTGGCGAATCGCTGCTCGGAGCCTAGCGGCGTGCGATCCACAGACGCAATCGTAAACTTCGAGCGGATCTCAGCGCGCGACCGCGCATTTCCGCGCAAGTCAGCGCACACACGCCTGTTCGCCCTACGAACGAAGAGGCGATCAGCGCGTGAGTCTTCGCGCGGATCAGGGCAATGCCTTCGCCCGCGCCAGCGCGCCTGCGACAGGCAGACCTCGCCGCAGGCGTTAGAGCCATTGCTGTGTGAGCCGGTAGCCGGTCCACACCGCGCCCAGGCCGAGGAGCACGCTTGCGGCAATGTACAACGCCGCGAGGTCCGCGCGCGCGGCGCGCAGCAACGAAAACGTTTCGACACCAAAGGCGGAAAAGGTCGTGAATCCGCCAAGCAGTCCAACGAAGAGCGCGACGCGAAGTTCGTCGCGCACCACGATTCGCTCCGAAAACGCGGCACTCAGTGCGCCGATCAAAGCGCAACCTAGTATGTTGACCGAAAGGGTGGCGAACGGAAACGCGTCGCCCGCGACGCTGCGAATCCAGGCGCTGACGCTGTAGCGGGCCAAGCCGCCGATGCCCGAGCCGAGAAACACCAGCAGCGATTTCAAGATCACAAACGCCCTCCGCCGCGTCTAAGCGCGCTTGGCCTTGCGCCGCTTTTCGGCCGGCGCAGGGCTTTCGACGCTGGCGGCGGCGGGTTTCTTGGCGGGCGGTCCGGCCTGCGCCAGGCTCTGCTTGAGGGCCTCCATCAGGTTGATCACCTGGCCGACCTGATTCTCCTGCACCAGAACGGGCTGATTGCCCTCGACCTTGGCTTTGATGATCGCCATCAGCGAGTCCTGGTAGCGGTCGCGAAAACTTGACGCGTCAAACGACGCGCTCTTGGCGTCGATCAGTTGCTGTGCGAGTGCCAGTTGATCGTCGGCGATCTCACCATCGCGAATGTTCTCCAGGTATGGCCCGGCCTCACGCACTTCGTCCGCGGTCCGCAGCGTGTGCAGCATGAAGCCCTTGTCCTTTACGGAGAGGGCCACCATGTGCTCGCGGCCCGACATGACCACGCGCCCGATCCCGACTTTCCCGCCGCGGCGCATCGCCTCGCGGATGACGCGGAACGAGTCCTCGGCCATCGGGCCGTCGGGCGCGACGTAATACGGCGAATCGAGATAGATGGGCTCGACCTCCTGGGCCTCGACGAACTGCAGGATCTCGATGGTCTTGTTGGTATCGAGCTTGATCGATTCGAGGTCGGATTCTTCGATGACGACGTACTTGTCCTTCTCGAACTCGTAGCCCTTGACGATGTCGTCGCGCTCGACCGCGCCGTGCTCGGGACAGATCATCTGCTGCTTGAGCCGCCGATTGCAGCCCTTGTGAAGCTGATTCATGCTGACGCGGGCCGATCCGCTCACGGCGTTGAACAGGCAGACCGGGAACGTCACCAGCGAGAGCTTGATCTGTCCCTTCCAGGTCGCGCGTGGCGGCATGGGCTTCTCCTGCGATCGCGTCAGGTGCTTATCGGCCAGGCAACCAGAACCAGTTCAACCAGCGAAATTGTGGTCAGGCAGGATAGCCCTGCCAGGTTGCTACCGCAAGCAGTTGCCCACGATGAGGTTATGCGCTCCACCCTGGCGCGCTCGTCGCCAGCGCGCGACGCTGAGGTGCTTGTTCACGCCAGGTCCGGAACCGGGCGTGCCGACGAGACCGCGTGATTGCGGTACTATTCACGGTTTGCGCGAGCGTCGAGGCGTCACGCGCAGCGCGTGGCGCCGGCTGCTCAGCGCATGCGCAGCTTGCTGGATTTGGGGAACGCGTTGGAACCCAGGTTCATCCGAGTCATCGGCGCGCGGCAGCACAACCTGCAGAACGTCAGTGTGGACATTCCCCGCGATCGGCTGGTGGTCATCACCGGCCTGAGCGGCTCGGGCAAGAGCAGCCTGGCCTTCGACACGCTCTACGCCGAGGGGCAGCGAAAATACGTCGAATCGCTCAGTGTGCACGCGCGGCTCTTCCTCGAACAGATCGGCAAGCCCGATGTCGACCGCATCGATGGCTTGCCGCCGACGCTGGCGATCGAGCAGCGCGCCTCGGCCGCCAACCCGCGTTCGACCGTCGGCACCGTCACGGAGATTTACGACTTCCTGCGGGTGCTCTTCGCCCGGCTCGGCCAACCGCACTGTCCGCGCTGCGGCAAGCCGGTGCAACGCCGCACGGTCGATCAGATCGTCGATTCGGTTCTGGCGTATCCGCAGGCTTCGCGGGTCATGGTGTTGGCGCCGCTCTCGCGCGGCGGCGACGCCAAGGCCGCGATCCGCAGGGCGCAGCGCGAAGGTTTCGTCCGCGCGCGTGTCAATGGTGAGCTGCGCGAAGTGAAGGACGCGGTCGATGCGCTCGAGCAGCGCGACGTCGCGATCGATGTGGTTGTCGATCGGCTCGTGCTGCGCGAAGACCTGCGCGGCCGCCTGGCTGACGCGGTCGAGCTCTCACTCACGTTGGGCGAAGGCACCATGATTGTCAGCCGCGCGCACGTCAATGGCGGCGCACCCAACGGCAGCGAGCGCTGGAGCGACGAGACCTTCAGCGAGTCGCACATCTGCAGCGACTGTGGCGTGAGCGTCTCGGATCTCTCGCCGCGCGTTTTCAGCTTCAACTCGCCGTACGGCGCCTGTCCGCGCTGCGGCGGGCTGGGCGCTGTCGATGTGTTTGACCTCGAGCTGGTCGTGCCGAATGACGACCTCTCGCTGCTGGGCGGGGCGATCGCGCCCTGGATGACCGACGGGCCGGCCGAGGCGCGCGAGCGCAAGCTGATCGAGCCGTACGCGCGGCAGGTGAAGGCGCTGTGCGCCGCGTTCGATGTGAAGCCCAGCACGCCGGTGCGCTCCCTTCCGGATGCGCTGCGTCAGGTGCTGCTGCAAGGCACGCGGCCGCAGGATGCCGCCACGCTCGGGCTGGAGTTTGAGGGCGTGATCCCGGGATTGGAGCGGCGGCTGCGCGAAGCCGACAGCGACGCGGCCCGCGCCCGCTTCGCCGCGTTTCAGACGCCGCAGGAATGCGAGGCCTGTCGCGGCGCGCGGCTGCGTCCGGAGGCGCTGGCGGTTCGGATTGACGGGCGCAACATCCACGAGCTTTCGCACCTGCCGATTGAGCGCTCGCGGCCACTGTTCGAGCAGATGCGTTTCTCAGGTGACGCCGGCCAGATTGCGGCCCCGGTGCTGCACGAGATCCGTCAGCGGCTGCGTTTTCTCGACGAAGTCGGCCTGGGCTATCTGACGCTCGACCGCGCCGCGGACACGCTCAGCGGCGGCGAAGCGCAACGCATTCGCCTGGCTACGCAACTGGGCAGCGGGCTGGTGGGCGTCTGCTATGTGCTGGATGAGCCGACCATCGGCCTGCATCAGCGCGACAACGAGCGGCTGCTGCGCTCGATCCGCCGCCTGGTGGACCTGGGCAATTCGCTGATCGTGGTCGAGCATGACGAAGACGTGATCCGCGCCGCCGACCATCTGATCGACATGGGCCCGGGCGCCGGGCTGCACGGCGGGAGAATTATCGCACAGGGCGCCGTCGCCGATGTGCTGAGCAATCCGCAGTCGCTGACGGGCCGCTATCTCAACAGCGAATTCGCGATCCCCATTCCGGAGCAACGCCGCGCACCAAAACGCGACGCCTGGCTGCAGGTGCTCAAGGCCAGCGAAAACAACCTGAAGGCGATTGATGCCAGCGTGCCGCTGGGCGTGTTGTGTGTGGTGACCGGCGTCAGTGGCAGCGGCAAGAGCACGCTCGTTACGCAGACGCTGCTACCGGCGCTGCGGCGACGGCTGGCCCGGAGCGGCCGAGGCGCGCCGCGCAACCTGGCGCGCGAGACGCGGCCCGGAGCGCACGAACGGCTAGTGGGCGCAAGCAAGGTCGACCGCGTGATCGAGATCGACCAGACGCCGATCGGTCGCACGCCGCGAAGCAATCCGGCGACGTACACCGGGGTGTTTGACGAGATTCGGCAGCTCTACGCAAAAACGAAGGAAGCGCGCATCCGCGGTTACTCGGCCAGCCGATTCTCGTTCAACGCCAAAGGCGGCCGTTGTGAAACCTGCCAGGGGCAGGGCGTTCGGCGAATCGAAATGCACTTCCTTCCGGACGTGTTCGTCGAATGCGGCGAGTGCAAGGGCACGCGCTACAACCGCGAGACGCTGGAGGTGCGTTATCGCGGCAAGTCGATCGCGGCAGTGCTGGAGATGCGCGTCGAAGAGGCGCTGCGCTTCTTCGACAGCTTTCCGCGAATCCGCCAGGGCGTGCAGACGCTTTCGGATGTCGGGCTGGGCTACATCCGCCTGGGACAGCCTTCGAACACGCTCTCGGGCGGCGAAGCGCAGCGCGTCAAGCTGGCGTCGGAGTTGTGCAAGCCGGCGAGCGGGCACACGCTCTACGTCCTGGACGAGCCGACCAGCGGACTGCACTTCGCCGACATCCACACGTTGCTGGCGGTGCTGAACCGGTTGGTCGACCTGGGCCACACCGTGCTGGTGATCGAGCACAACTTGGACGTGATCAAAACCGCCGACTGGGTCATCGACCTGGGTCCGGAAGGGGGCGACGCCGGCGGCCAGATCGTCGCCGAGGGGCCGCCAGAGCAGATCGTCGCCTGCTCGGCGAGCCACACGGGGCGCTACCTGAAGGAAAAGCTCACCTGTGTCGCCCGAGCGTGAACGCCGCTACCGCGTTGCGGGGTACACGGGACCGAGCTTGTTGCGCGCTCCCGCAGCGTGTCACGTTTCGGCGATTTGAGTTTGCTTCTCGTGACCGAGTTTGCAGCCTTCCGGCGATCGCGCGAATAAACAATTTTGATTAAAGATGTTACGGCATCAGCGCCGCGGTCGCCGTCGCAATCGGGACCGGTTACGCTGTCGCCGCTTTCGGACGCGGCGTACTTGACAGTGTTGCGGGTTCGTCTAACAGTCTCTGCGGAGCATCGCGGTGAGTTCGGGCACACCCGGGAAGCCCGCCGCGCCGATAGTAGAATTGCACGGAATGATGTCCGTGCTCGTAAATGCATAACGGGTAGCGGTTTAAGGCTGTATCCGATGGCCAAGGCAAGCGCAAGCGGCAAGACGCTGGTGATCGTCGAGTCACCGGCCAAAGCCAAGACCATTAACAAATATTTGGGCGATGAGTTCGTGGTGAAGGCCTCGATGGGCCACGTCCGCGACCTGCCACAGCACGATTTCGGCATCGATGTAACTGACAATTTCCAGCCGACTTACGAAATCCTTCCTAGCCGCGCCAAAGTCATCAGCGAGCTGCGCAAGCTCGCGGCCGAGGCCGACGACGTCGTGCTCGCGACCGACCGCGACCGCGAAGGCGAAGCGATCGCGTGGCACCTGGTCGAGGCCTTGCGCCTGCCGCAGAGCAAGACCCGCCGCGTCATCTTCAACGAAATCACGCGCTCGGCCATCGCCGACGCATTCAAGCACCCGCATCCGCTTGATCTGGATCGCGTCAATGCTCAACAGGCGCGGCGGATTCTCGATCGCATCGTGGGCTATGAGCTCAGCCCACTGCTGTGGAAGAAAATCGCCAAGGGGCTCTCGGCCGGCCGAGTGCAGTCGGTCGCGGTGCGGCTGATCGTTGAGCGTGAGCGGGAAATTCGGTCCTTCACACCTGAAGAAAGCTGGAGCATCTTCGCGCCGGTCGTCGCCGACGCGGCGCAGGCCGCCGAGCTTTCGGCCGCATGGCGCGCGTTTTTTAAGAGCGAGCGTTCGCAGCGCGAGACGCAGGCGTGGCTGAGCCAGCACGGCGCGTTTCGCGTGGAGCTGGTTGAATTGGCCGGCAAGCCGGCCATCGCGCGGACCGCCGAGCAGGCCGAGGCGCTGGTGAAAGCGCTGGGGATGCAGGTCGAGCGCGTGGTTCGCCGCCCGTGGGAGGATTACAAGCACCTGGGGCTATCGCAGGCGGAGATTCTGGGCACATTCGATCCGCTGGCCGGGCCCGCGCCGCGCGTCGTCGAGATCAAGACCAAGCGGACGACCACGCGGCCCGCCGCGCCGTTCACGACCGCGACGCTGCAGCAGCAATCGAGCACGCAGCTTCGTTTCGCGGCATCGCGGACGATGCGGATCGCGCAGGCGCTGTACGAGGGGATTGACCTGCATGGCGAAGGCCCGGTGGGCTTGATCACGTACATGCGTACGGATTCGACGAACCTTTCGAACGAGTCGCTGGAGTCGGTGCGCGGCTTTATTCAAAAGGAATTTGGTCCACGCTATCTGCCGGCCGAGCCGAATTTCTTTGGCAAGCGCCAGGCGCGTGCGCAGGAAGCGCATGAGGCGATCCGCCCGACGGACCCGAGCCGCACGCCGGCGGCGATCCGCGCCGCGCTGACCGATGAGCAGTTCAAGCTGTATGACCTGATCTGGCGGCGTTTCGTGGCCTGCCAGATGCCGCCGGCCGAGTGGGATTCGACCAGCGTGACGCTGGAGGCCGAGACGTCTGCGGGCAAGGCCGTACTGAGCGGGAATGGCCGTAAGCTGGTATTCGAAGGCTTCATGAAAGTCGCCGGCGTCAGCAGTGAGGACCAGATTCTGCCCCCGCTGGCAGCGCAGCAGCTTACGCGTCTGCTGGATGTCGAGCCGCGTCAGCAGTGGACCGCGCCGCCGGCGCGCTACACCGAGGCTTCGCTGGTGAAGGCGCTGGAGGCCGAGGGCATCGGTCGGCCGAGCACGTACGCGTCGATTATCGACACGATTCAGGATCGCGGATACGTCGAGCAGGAAGACCGCAAGTTCTTCCCGAGCGCGTTGGGCGAGTTGGTGACCGACAAGTTGGTCGACCATTTCCCCAAGCTGATGGACATCAAGTTCACCTCGTTCATGGAAGAGGAACTCGACAAGATCGAGGAAGCGCACCTCGACTGGGTGCACGTGCTGCACGAGTTCTACGACCCCTTCCGCGAGCTGCTAACCCGCGCCGGCGACGAGATGGCCGCGGCCAAAAACGAGCCCAGCGATGTGCCCTGCCCGACTTGCGGCGGAGCGATGGTGTTCCGCTGGAGCCGCACTGGCCGTTTCCTGGCGTGCGCCGCGTATCCCAAATGCAAGGCGACCATCAACGTCGATCGCAAGGGCCGCGCGCTGCAGCCCAAGCTTACGGCGCACGCCTGCGAGAAGTGCGGCAAGCCGATGAAGCTGCGGCAATCCAAGACCGGGTATTTCCTGGGTTGCAGCGGCTATCCCGAATGTCGCAGCACGGTCGCCTGCGACGCGCAGGGCGAGCCGCTGCGACTGGTCAAGCCCGATGAACTGAAGCGCCCGTGCGATTCGTGTGGCGAGGGCGCGCTGGTGGTCAAGCGGAAAGGGGCGCGCTTCTTCCTGGGCTGCGACCGCTTCCCGCAATGCAAGAATACGGCGTCGATTCCGGAGGATGTGCGGCTGGAGCGGCCGCCGGCGCCACCGCCGGAGATGGCTGGGCTGGATTGCGAAAAGTGCGGGCGGGCGATGGTGATCCGCAC
>CAZHTF010000032.1:0-32693 GCA_964535305.1 uncultured Planctomycetales bacterium
ATCTGCCCCTGCCAGCGCTGCGGGGCCCGCGCGATGGCGCGCTCCAGCAGGGCGACAAACTGCGGATCAAACTGCCGGCCCGATTCGCCGCGCAGCTCCGCCAGCACGGTCGGAATCGCGCGGCTCGGGCGATACGTGCGGTCACAGGTCATGGCGTCGTACGCCTCGGCGACCGCCAGCGCCCGCGAGCCCAGCGGGATCGCGTCGCCCACCAGCGCGTCGGGATAGCCGCTGCCGTCGTAGTGCTCACGCAGAAAGCGGATAATCTCCACCTCCGCCGCGAAGACGCGCAACGGCTCGAGAATGCGGCAGGTGGTCAGCGGCACCTGGCGAACGATGGCGGCCTCGGCGGCGGTCAACGGCGTGGGCTTGAAGAGGATCGCGTCCGGCACGCCGATCTTGCCCAGGTCATGCAGCATGGCGGCGTTGATGGTGGCGACGCGCCGCGTGCGCGGCCAATCGACGCCTTCGAGCATCCACTGCGCATAGAGCGTCACGTTTCGCGAATGCCAGGCTGAGTAGCAGTCGCGCGCTTCGAGCGCCTGCACCAGCGCGAACATGCTCTGCAGCGTCAGCTCCTTGCTGTGATGATCAAGCTTGAAGATCTCCTTGCGCAGCCGGTCGACCTCGTGCGCATTGGTCGGTTCGCAGACTGGCGCGTCCGGCTGCAGCTCGTCGCAGCGCGTCACGCGATCGCGCCCGTTGCGCTTGCTCTGATAGAGCGCCTGGTCGGCCAGGTTTACCAGCGCCGCCGCGTCGCTGGCGCGCGGATCCGTCGTGGCGGCTACGCCCAGCGACGCGCGAACCGCGAAGCGCGCCGCCGCTGGAATGCGCACCTGCTTGGGCAGCGTCACGCGGATGCGCTGCGCCAGGCACTCGGCGTCATCGAGCGAGGTCTCCGGCAAGATGATGGCGAACTCTTCGCCGCCGTATCGGGCCACCAGGTCGGTGTCGCGCACGGCGCGGGTCAGGTGTCTGGCGACGCCGCAAAGCACGTCATTTCCGGCTTCGTGGCCGTGCGTGTCGTTGACGGCTTTGAAATGATCCAGGTCGATCATCAGCAGCGCCAGGCTGCCGCCGTAGCGGCGCGTGCGGGCGAACTCGCGTTCGAGCACGTCGCAGAAGTGCGTGTGGTTTGCGACTTCGGTCAGGCCGTCGGTGGTGGCGGCGCGGCGCAGCCGCTCCTGCAGCCGCTGAATGCGCACGCCGTTGCGAATCTGGGCGGCGAGCTCTTCCGGGTTATAGGGCTTGTTGAGGAAATCGTCGACGCCGACTTCCAGCGCCTGGCGGCGCACGTCGCGTTCGCCAAAGGCGGTGATCGCCATGAAGTAGGCGCCTTCCAGCGCGCCATCTGCCCGCAGTCGGCGGCAGATCTCGATGCCGCTCATGCCGGGAAGCATGATGTCGCAGATCACCACCCGCGGGCGATGCTGCTGCAGCAGCGCCCAGCCGCTCTCGCCGTCCCCGGCTTGCAGCACGCGGTAGCCCAGGTGCGACAGCCGTCGCGCCAGCAGGGCCCGCTCGTCGGCGTCATCTTCAATGACGCAGATTTCGAATGCCTGATCCATCGCGTCTCCCCCCGAAGACGTACGACTCGAGCGAACGCCGCAATCGCGACCTACGCGTATACGTCCAGCGCGGCCACGTTCCGCGCCAATTGTGCGGCGGCATCGTCAAAGCTGTCGGTGGCGGCCTGCGCCAACTTCTGCACGGTCTGCAGCGCCACGCCTGCGCAACAGTCGGCCGGCCGCGGCGAGTTGCACGCGCCCGACCCTCGCCGAGATGAACGACGCCACGATGGAATCGACGCTCATGCCCAGCGCTCCGCCGATCGACCGCGCCCCGTGCTGCGGTCATCCATAACATGCGAAACATCGATCCGCGCCGCGCGGAATTTCTGATGCGGTTGCCGTTATCGGGATTGCAAAGAAGCGCGGCCGGCAAACGCTGCGCAATAGATTGCGGAAAACGCCGCGGAAGTGCTGCCAGGCGCAATCGGTCGGATAAGATCAAGGTGCCGCGCGACATGGTGATCTGGCGCGGTGGAAATGGCTTGATCGAGGATTTGTGGAACACGAAGCCCCGTCGATTCCGGATTGCGTGCCGGTGTTCCCGCTACCCCAAGTGGTGCTCTTCCCGCGGGCGGTGCTGCCGTTGCACATCTTCGAAGAACGCTACCGCGAAATGACGCGCGATGCGCTCGGCGGCGACGGCTTCATCGCAATCGCCCTGCTCAAACCCGGCTTCGAGCCGCACTACTACACGCCGCGTGCGCCGATCCACGAGATTGTCGGCGTGGGCAAGCTAATCGCATCGGAGAAGCTCGCCGATGGGCGCTTCAACGTCCTGCTGCAGGGCGTGGCCCGCGCGCGGATCCTGAGCGAGGTGCCCGGCCGCACGTACCGCGTGGCGCGCATCTGCTCGGTCGCCTGCGACGAGGCCCTGTGCAGCGGCTCACAAGAGGAACTCCGCAAGCGGCTGACACGCACCGTGCAGGAGGCCGAGAGCAGCGGCGGCGAAATGGTCGAGCACTGGCGACAACTCTGCGACGCTGACATCCCGGTCGGCGACGTGGCCGACCTGATCGCCAGCAGCGCCTGCGTAGACGCGGCGATCAAGCAATTCATGTTGGCCGAGCCGCGCGTCGGACGGCGCGTCGCCATGCTGGTCGAGCAACTCGAAACGCTGACAGCTCTCGCGCGGCAGCGCCGCCGCATGGCCCTGCACGGCCACGAGCCGAGCAACTAACGCTCGCGCTTGGGGCGTTGGCGCGACGCTCAGACTGAAATCGGAACGCGGCGCCACGAACAAGCCGCGCTCGAGGCGCCGGTGAGCGCGTGCCGCGCCGCTCGATTCGCGCGGAACGTCGGGCCGTGCCGGTGGCATTCTCCGCGCACGCCGCCCGCCGCGCGTTACGCTTCTGGGCCCGTGATCATCCAATGCATCAGAACCCGGAGAATCCGTCATGTCGATTCCCGTCGCAGCCGATTCGTCGCCTGATGCCGCGCTGGCCTTCGTCTGCTCCGAGATCTGGGGCGGGAACCGCCCGATCAATCGCCCGATACGCGCGCCCGGGATGCAGGGCAAGCTCTTTAGCAAGCCTTGCGGCGGCGGCAGCGGCGGCGACGTGCACTACGTCTCCGTCTGCGGCTCTGGCCTGCTCGCCAGGCTGTGCGTCGCCGACGTCGCCGGCCACGGCGAGACCGTCGCATGCGTCAGCCGCGAGCTGCACCAGCTTCTGCGGCAATATATGAATCACGTCGATCACCGCCGCGTGCTCACGGAGCTGAATCGGCGGCTGGAATCGAACGAGTCTTCGCGGATGACCACCGCCGCCGCGTTCACGTACTACCCGCCCAGTGGAAGCCTGACCTACAGCTACGCGGGGCATCCGCCGGCGTGGCTGTTTGACCGGGCCGCCAACCGCTGGGAGCGGCTGACGCTCGATCGGCCGGACGACGCTCCGCTGGTCAATGTGCCGCTGGCGATCAGCGACCAAATCGCCTTCACCCGCGGGCGACGCCGTGTGCACGTCGGCGACCGGCTGCTGGTCGTAACCGACGGCGTGCTCGAGGCCCCGGCGCACGACGGAGAACTCTTCGGCGAGGAGCGCGTCGAGCAACTGCTCCAAGAGAACCGCGGGCTGGATTCCGTCGCGCTGAGCGACAAGCTGGTCGAAGCGCTGGTCGCGTTCACCGGCAGCACGCAGTTGGCACACGACGACGTCACGCTGCTGCTGCTGGAGTTTGTTCCAGGGCCGCACGGCCCGGCGATCTGGCATGCGATTCGCAATCGCATCGTCCGCCCGCGCGGCAACAGCGCCGCGCTGGAAGCCCGCGGCGCGATCTGACGCTGGAACCTGACCTCGCGGCTGTGGGAGCGGCGGCTTGCGCCCCGGCGACGCCAACGACGACCTGCTCACCGACCAGCAGGACCTGGGCCGGGTGCTGGCCAACCGGGGCGCGACCTGCTGGTAGCCGCAGCGTGAAGGAATGAGAGGGGCCGGCCGGCACGGCGCTGGCGCTGGTGATTATTCAAACGGGCAGGGAATCAGTAGCGATCGAAACGCAGGCCCTGGCGATCCTGCTCGTCTGAATTGGCCGCGATGTAGCCGGTCTCGATGTTCACGATCCAGCCCGCGGGCGTCGAAGGGTCGAACGTCGGCGCATGCTCGCCGGCGATCAGGTGAAAGCGCTGAGCGCTGTTGCGGTCCTTGCTGACCGGGCAGGCCGGCACGCCGTGCACCAGATACGGACCGAATCGATACGTGTCGCTGCGTACGTCGGAGACCTGTCCGGCCTTGTTCGTGAAACGCGTAAGCTGCAGCACAAACGCAGCCTCGCTCCCGGCGGGGGCGACATCGGACCGTGCCGCACGTTGCCCCGGATAGGCGCCGTGCTGGTAGTGGTAGCGGTCGATCGCCGTGCGCAGCACCGCCAGGTCGCGGCGGAGTTGCTTGGCAGGCGCGAGCACGCCCGCCGAGCTGAAACTCGGGATCGCGATCGCCGCGATCAGCCCGATGATGACCACCACGATCACCAGCTCAACCAACGTAAATGCGCGACGCATGAGCGCTACTCCAGCTAGACGCGGCCCAACGGCGCCGCGGCCAGAATCGCGGCGGCCGGCGCCAAAGGTGGACCGGGGGCGGCCTCACGCTGCCCGAGCGACGCGTGCAGATTCTCGGCGGATTCGCAGTGCAGCCGCTCGATCGCCAGCAGATATGCCCGCGTGATCTGCGGGTCGAGCGTCTGGCCGCGGGCCTGCTCCATCAGCGATCGTACGAAGCTCAGGTTCGCACCGGCCTGCTCGCTGGCGCGCTCGAAGCCGTCCACCACGCGCAGGATGCGCCCGCCCAGGTCGATCTCTTCGCCGCGCTGCCCGAACGGATACCCGCTACCGTCAAAGAGCTCATGATGCGCCAGCACCGCGGGCAGCGCTGGCGTGAACGCCTCAAACTCCCGCAGCAGCGCGTGTGCGATCTGCGGATGTTGTCGAATCTGCGCACGCTCGGCGTCGCTGAGGTCATCGTTCTTGGTCAGCACGCTGACCGGCAGGGCCAGCTTGCCAACGTCGTGCAGCAGTCCCGCGAGCTCCACCGTCGCGACTTCCCGGGCCGACAGTCCCAATGCGCGGGCCGCGAGCCCCGCCAGCCGCGCGACACGTAGCGAGTGATTCGGCGCCACGCCGTCACGCGCGTCGACCGCGTGCGCCAGCGCGAAGGGATCGGGCTGGCCGGCGGACAGCTCGGTGCGCAGCATGAAACGCGCACGCCGAACGAGCGCGTCCAAGTCGAGCTCGTGCGGCAGCCCGGCCGGCGGCGGGTCGGGTTGAAAGCCACTGCTCATGAAGTCCTCGTGTCGGAATTGATCCGGGGTTCACGCCGACGCAGGATCGCCCCAGTGTCTTCATCGCCCGAGCCGCCACACGCAATTCGCAGCCGCGTCGGATTTCGGCCTGCGGCGCGCGGCGCGTGGAAATTTCGGACGAGCGCCGCAGGACTGATAAGCGAAGTCCGGACCGACTCAGTCCGCGATCGTTCCCGGCCAATCGTCGCGCAGCAGCCGCGAGAGCGAGCGATCGGCGAGGATTCGTCCGCCCGTCTGGCAACCCGGACAATAGTTGGTCTCGTTTTCGGCGTAGCGAATGCGCTGCACGCGCTGGCCGCACGCCGGGCAGGCCTGCCCGAATTTGCCATGCACCGCGAACTCTGTCCGAAACGCGGTGATGTCGCCGGGACCGGGGAAACGCGACGCGAACCGTCGCCCGAGCGTCTCGATCCAGTGCGTCAGCGTGTCACGCGTCGCGCTGAACAATCGCTCCGTTTCCGTTTCGGTCATTCGCGAAGTCAGTTGCAGTGGCGAAAGCCGGGCTGCGTGCAGAATCTCATCCGCGTATGCGTTGCCGATGCCATCGAGGATGTGCGGATCGGTTAGAGCGCGCTTGAGCGTGTGATTTTGCCGGGTCAGCGCGGCGCGGAACTCGTCGAGCGCGCAGCCCAGCACACTCAGGCCGGCCGGATCGTGCGCGCGCAGCGCCGGCTGGCTCGAAGCTGCCGGGAAAGATTGGCCTGGCGACGCTCGCGTTCACCAGCGGCGCGTTGCACCTAGTCGAGGCCAGTCAGAAAAAGCGCGCGGCGCTCTACGTGGTCGCAGGCAGCGCGGCGCCCAGCGAAATCGCCCGGCGATCATCAGGTGAAAGATGACGTACAGATCGCCTTCGAGTGCCAGCACAAGGCGCTTTCCCAGGCGCGACACACTCTGCACCAATCGCCCGTGGGCCGCTTCTGGCGGCGGCTCGAATGTGCGTAACACGAATGGACTTACGATTCGAATGTGCTGAAGCTGATGACCGCCCAACACGCGCGTTAGCGCGACGCGATAGGTCTCGATGTCAGGCAATTCCGGCATGGATCGTCACCGAGGACGACTGATCGAGCGGGTCGCACGAGTTTTTCTGACGGTTGTATCTGACGCGCCAGCCGAACGCCACGAGATCCACGTCGGCGACGATGCCGCCCGCGGTTGGTGCGGCACGCCGATGAAGCACCGGGAAAGTGGCCCCCACTTTTGATTGGAGTATTTCAGATGTTTGCTCGCAACTTCCGCAACGTGTGCGCTCTCGCGGCGACAGCTGTCGGCGGCGTCGCCTTGGCGCAGATCGACATCGGCGCCACCGGCACGCCCAAGGCCTCGCGCAGCCCCGCGTCGGTCTCTGCCGGCCTGCTCTCGATTGTGACCAGCAATGCCCAGCAGCAGATCGAAATCACCGTCGGACCCGTCGCCGGTGAGGTCAGCGTCAGCGGCGTCTCCGGGATCGACTCGAATTCGGTCTTTACCGGAATCACCGACATCACGCTGCTGACCGGAACGCGCTTTGACTACGTCGAGTTCCGCATCCAGAGCGACGTCGTTCCGAACATCACGGTCGGCACGGGCCGCGGCGATTCTGACGTTAAGTTCATCTACGAGCTGCCCACCTCGCTGCAGGTTGTCAGCTCGAGCGTGACCGTCAATGGCGGCACGGGCAATGACAAGGCTGATTTCTACGTCCTCAACGCCGGTCCGGGCTTCACGGCACAGTGGACGGTCAACCACGGCGCAGGCAACAACGAGTCGACCGCCAGCGTGAACGCCCTGAGCGCCAGCGATCTGATCGACATCGCCTACACCGGCGTGACGGGCGCGGGTCAGGACAAGCTGGAATTCCAGGTCACTGCTGACGCCACCACGCTGAACCTGGCCGTGAATGGCCAGCTCGGTGGCAACGACGACACGGCCAATCTGAACGTCCTGGGCCTGAACCCGCTGGCCGCCGCCAGCTTCAATCTGGGTCTTGACCTGGGCGCCGGCAACGACGCTTCGAACTTCGAATACGTCAACATCGGCTCGAGCGTCAGCCTGAACGGCCGCATCGCGGGCGGCGACGGCTTCGACACCGCGGTCGCCAAACTCGAGAGCGACGGCAGCGTCAGTCTGGAAATGGACGGCGGTGCGGGCAACGACCTGCTCGACATGTCCTTCAAGGGCACGCTCGACGGCGCGCCGCGACTGCTGGGCGGCAGCGGCGACGACGAGCTCAAGATCGTCGTGGACGGCCCGATCCTGATGACGCCGTTCCTCGATGGCGGCCCGGGCATCGACAAGGCCACCGGATTCGGCACGATCATCAACTGCGAGATTTTCTAAGCGAAGTTTGGTCGTAGCGAGCCAGGCGTCGCCCCCCACGCCGGCTCGCCCAGCGGCTGCCCGTCGGAGACGACGGGCGGCCGTGTTTTTTTTCCAAACAGCGGACGCCCGCGCGGCACGCTCCAGACTGCGGGGCTGCGGCGTCTTTCAGGCCAAAGTAGACTTCAAGCCATGTCGCCGCTGGATCCAAACGTCATCGAGCGCTGCCTGGCGGGCGATCAGGCGGCCTGGAGCGACCTGGTCGACTACTACGCCGGCCTGGTCTACTCGATCCCGCGAAAGCTGGGCCTGCCCGCTGATGTCTGCGACGATGTGGCGCAAACCGTCTTCGCGACGCTTGCGCGGCGGCTCAGCAGCGTCCGCGAAGTGTCCAGTCTGGCCGGTTGGCTGGCGACGGTCGCCCGGCGCGAGTCGTGGCGTGCCCGTAGGGCCCAGCGTCGCGGCCGCGATGAATCCGGTCCGCTCGATGCGGACGTTCCGGTCGAAGATCGCGAGCTGCGGCGCGTCGAGCAGATTCTCCGCATGCGCTGGCTGCTGAACGGCCTAGACCCGCGCTGCCGCGATCTGCTGACCGCGCTCTTCCTCTCCGAGACGACGCCGAGCTACGAGGAGATCGCCGCCCGGCTCTCCATCCCGCTCGGAAGTATCGGACCCACGCGGCAGCGCTGCCTGGCTAAGCTCGCTAGCCAGATGCAGTCGGACGCGACCTGATGCCGACTGGCGAAAACGCGGCGTTCGCGAAGGCGTGCGCCGGTGCCGCAACGCGATCTTCACGGACTTTGCATCCGGCGTATTTTCCATGCGCCGCGTGCCCACAGGATCGGTAGATTCGAACCACGTGACTGGGGCCAGGTATGCCGAGCGACGAAACGCAAGCGCGAATGACTCTGCTGATGGCCTACGTTCTCAACGAGCTGCCCGTAGAGCGGAAAGCCGCGCTCGAAACTGAGCTGGCGGCGAACGCGAAGCTGCGCGGCGAGCTTGCGCAGGCCCGCGCCCTGCTCACGCTGCTCACCGAACACGGCCGCGACGCCGCGAACTGGGAAGTGAACGCAAGCCAGCGCCGCCGCCTGCACGCGCTGCTCGCCGACCGCGACGTCAGTTGGTTGAGCGCGGCTGCGGAACGGGCGCGCGAGTGGATCGCGTGCCTGGTGTACGACAGCGCCAGCCCTCAGGCCGCGGTCGGCCTGCGCGGCGCGACGCGCGAGCGGCATCTGATCTATCAGTTTGACCAAGGCGAGCTCGACCTGCGTTTCTCGCCGCTTGGTCCGTACGACGCCGCCGGATCGCCGCAGCGCGTCGAGCTGCTCGGGCAAGTCAGCGGGCCGTCGGCGTTCTCGTCGGCTGTGCTGCGGCGGCGCGACGCGCAGGCGCTCGAGGCGCCGCTGGATGCGGACGGTGTTTTCGACATCGCGCTCGAGCCTGGCGAGTACGAGCTGACGCTGCAGGGCGCCGAGCGCGCCATCGTGATTCCGGTGCTGGAGATCAGCGGAGCGGTGGGTTGATTGCGATCGAACATCTGGCCGACCTCGAGCCGCAACGCGTGCGCGAAGGTGTGGTCGCGCTGATCGGGCAGCGCGGCGACGCGGCCGAAGTCGCGGACTTCGCCAAGACGCTCACGCTGACCGACGTCAATCGCGCCTTGCTCGTCGCGGATGCCGTGATCGGTGCGGCGGATGCGACCGACTGGCGCGGCCGGGCACGCGGGCTGGTGGCGCGAGCGCACGCGCTTTGCTATCTGAATCGCGTTGAAGAAGCGCTCAGCGCCATCGGGCAGGCGCAGGCACTGGCTTCGCGGGAGGGCGATTCACGCGAATTCGCCCACGCCGCCCTGACGCTGGTGCAACCGCTGGCGCTGGCCGGCCGCCTGGGCGACGCCGAGCATTACGCCGCCTCGGCGGCCGAGGCGTATGCTGAGGCCGGGCTTTCGGTCGAGGCGGCCAAGGCGGCGGTGAACCGCGCGATCGTGCAACGCATGCAGGGCCGAGCCCGCGAGGCGCTTGCGACATTCGAGCAGGCCCGGCCGGCGCTGCGGGCGGACCCGATTCATCGGGCCGTGCTGGACAGCAATCGCGCCGAAGCCCTGCTGGACCTGGAGGAGTTCGACCGCGCCGCCGACGCCTTTGGCGCCGCGATCGACGCCTTCGAGCACGCCGGGAACCGCCACGCGGCCGCGATTGTCGAGGGCAACATCGCGCATCTGTACGGGCGGCAGGGACGCATGCACGACGCCCTGCGGCATTTCGAGCGCGCCCGGCGGCGATTTGAGGATTGCGGCGCAACTGCCGACTGGGCCCGGCTGCAGGCCGAGGAGGCCGAAACGCTGGCTTCGATCGGCGCGCTGCATGAGAGCGCCGCGCGATTCGGCGAAGCCGTGACGCAGCTCGACCAGGCCGGCCTGCCGCGCGAGGCCGCGTTCGCACAATTTGGCGCTGCGTTGGCGCTGATCCGCCTGCAGCGCGACGCCGCCGCCGAGCAGGCCTTGCTCGAAGCCCGCCGCCGCTTCGAAATACTGCAGATTCCTCCGGCCCTGGCGCAGCTTGACGCGGCGGAAGCGGCGTTGCTCGAGCGCAGCGGCAAGCTCGCCGAAGCCGAGCAGCGCTTGCGGCTGGCGATCGAGAGCCTGGCGGCCACTCCGGTCAGCGCGGCGCAGCTTCGGGTGCGGCTCGCCGGGCTGCTGCTGCGGCGCGGCGCGTTGGATGGCTGTGACGACTTGCTGCGGCACGCGGCGACCGTCCTCGATGCGCACGCGCTGCCGCTTCAGGCCGCGGCGCTGCATGCCTCGCGCGGCCGGCTGCTGGCACGGCGCGCCCAGCGCGCAGCGGCCCTGGCCGAGTTTGAGCGGGCGATTGAGGCCGTCGAGCGCGCCCGCGTCATGCTGCCCAGCGAGCGGCTGCGGGCCACCTGGCTCGCGGCCGGCAGCGACATCTTTCTCGAAGCCGCCTCGGTCGCGCTCGACCTGGCGGACGCGGACGGCATGGCGTTCGCGTATCTGGCGCTCGAGCGCCTGCGGGCCCGCTCGCTGCTCGAACTGTTCGATGCGCCCACGCTCGACCCTTCGCCGCGACCCGCCGACGACGACCGGCTCGCGCACGAATTCGACCAGCTTCGCGCCCGGCTGCACGCCGCGTATCAGCGGCTCGGGCTGGGCGTCGGCGAAAGTCACAGCCCCAGCGAGCTGGCGGCGCAGCAGGCGCGCGTGGCGCGGCTGGAGCGCGATCTGCTCGCGCTGGAGGCGCGGCTGGCCGCGACCGCGCGGCTGGCTCCGGTCTTCAGTCGTCCCGCATCGCTGGACGAGGCTCGTCGGCGCCTGCCGGACCAACTGGCCGTGCTGAAGTACTTCGCCGAAGCCGACGCGATGAGCGCCATGGTCGTTCGCCGCGACGGCAGCGCGGTGCACCGACGGATTTGCAGCCTGGCGCAGCTCGCGATTCTGACGCGCCGCTACGAGTTTCAGATGCAGCGGGCCATCGCCCGCGGTCCGCGGCTGGGCGCCTGCGATCCCGGCCCGGCGCGGTCCGCCGCCCAGTCGCTGCACGATTGCCTGCTCGCGCCGCTGGCGGCCGATCTCGAGCGCTGCACGCGCGTGGCGATCGTGCCGTACGGCGCCCTGCACGGCCTGCCGCTGCACGCGCTGGAGGGCCAGGCGCCGCCGCTGCTCGAGCGGGCCGATGTGGTCTACTGCCCGAGCCTTTCCACCGGACTGGCGCTGGGGCAGCGCCGCGCGGAGGACGATTGCTCGCTGGACCTGCTGGCCATCGGCGTCGGGCACCCGCTGGCGCCGCGGATGGTGCACGAAGCGCAGCAACTCGCCGGCAATCACGCGCGCCGCGCGGCGCTGGCGGCCGAGCGGGCCACGACCGCAAATTTCCGCGCCGCAGCCGCGACCGCACGCTGCGTGCATCTGGCAGTGCACTGCGTGTTTGACCCGGCGTTTACGCTGGGTGCGCGGCTGCAACTGGCCGACGGCTGGCTCGCAGTGCGCGACATCGCTTCGCTGCGGCTGCGCGGGAGCGCTATCATCCTTGCCGGCTGTGAGACCGGCCGAACCGCGGGCGACACGGGCGAAGAGCGCTTCGGCCTATTGCGCGCGTTTCTGGCCGCCGGCGCACGTCTGGTAATTGGCTCACTCTGGCCAATCTCGGACGAGCACGCACAGGTTTTCTTTGAACGGCTCTACGAAGGGCTGCCGCCGGGGGCCGATCTGGCCCCGCAGCATCTGCGTCAGGCGCAATTGGCGCAGCGCGCTGCCGGGGTACACCCCGCATTCTGGGCGGGATTGTTCTGCTACGGAGGAATCCAATGACCGCTGCGGATTCAGCACGACGCACGCGACTGAGCGGCGCACTCATTTCCCTGGTGCTCGCGCCGCTCGCCTGGGCCGACGAACCGCCTTGCGCCCAGGATCGCGGCATCGTCCAATTGCGGGCGGGCGAATCGATCGCGGCCTTTCACGCGCGCAACGGCACCACCACGCTGGCCGCGTTCGCCGCGCAGAATCTTTACCTGGTCACGCTGCCGCCTGGCGTCGCCGCGGATCAGTTCGAAGCATTCGTCGCTACCGATCCCGGCGTGCTGCACGCCGATCTCAATTGCGAGGTGTCGATCCCGCTGTTGGATGGCAGCACGCGCAGCATTTTCTTCAATGTCGCCTCGGAGGCCTATTCCACGCAGCCCGCGATGGACCTGATCGGCGCCAGCAGCGCCGTGCGCCAGAGCGGCGGCCCCGCGATCAGCGTCGCTGTGCTTGATACGGGCGTCGGCCCACACGCGTACCTGACGGCGCGCCTGCTGAGCGGGTTCGACGTGCTCAGCGGCGGCACAAACACGACCGACGTGGGCGACGGACTCGACAACGACGGCGACGGCCTGGCGGACGAGATGGTCGGTCACGGCACAATGATCGCCGGGCTGATCACGCGCGTTGCCGCCAGCGTGCGCATCCTGCCGATCAAGGTGATGGACGACGAGGGCCTGGCCAGCACATTTTCGCTCACGCAGGGAATCTACCTGGCGGCGTCGGCCGGGGCGCGCGTGCTGAATATCAGCATGGGCCAGACGGTCGAATCCGATGTGCTCGCCGCCGCGGTCAGCTTTGCCGGCGCGCGCGGGGCGCTGATCGTCGCGGCCGCCGGCAACGATGATCGCGAGTCGCCGCTGCGCTACCCGGCCGGGTTGCCGCACGTAAATGTACTGGCGGTCGCCTCGACCTCGTTACTTGACGCGCGCAGCGTTTTCAGCAACTTCGGCACGCACATCGACTTGTCTGCCCCAGGCGAGACGCTGGTCAGCCTGCTGCCGGGCGGCGCGTTTGCACAGTCTGACGGCACAAGTTTCGCGACCCCGCTGGTCGCGGGCGCGGCGGCCGGCTGCCTCTTTGTGCGTCCCAGCAGCACGCCGACGCAACTGCGCGAGTTCATTCTGGGCGGCGCCTTGATTGTCGATCCGCTGAATCCGGGCTTCGAAGGCCGACTGGGCGCTGGCCGGCTGCGCGCCGATCAAGCCCTGCGGCACGCGCGGCTGGGCATCGGTGCTCGCCCGAGCGCGCCGCGGAATCGCGACGCGTCGCAGCGCTGAAGCGCGACCCGCACCGGGACGCGCGCGACGTCGCTTGAATCGCTGCTTGCATCATCCGCAATCGCGACTATGCTCTTTTGCTACGCCCGCTGACACGAGGGAGCCGACAATCTCGCAACCTGCGCTCAACGAACCCGCCTCCAATTCGCCAGCGCCCGACGGGCGCTTCGGCGGTACGGCGCTTCTTGGGCTGCTCGCGATCCTCGTCAGCCCGTTCGCCTACGTCGCGTTAGTCGATCAACCGTTCCTGCGCTCCACCAACCTGCCGCTGTACGCGCTGCTGGCATTTGGCGCGGTGCTAGCCCTGTTCGCGATCATCCGCGATCGACGGCGCTGGGTGCGCGGCGTGGGAATCACTTCGCTCGTTCTGGCGGGGCTGCTCGTCCCGGCCTGGGGCGCGCTCACCGCCCTGCCGGCGCGCTCCAGCACGCTCGAATCTGCGCCGGATTTTGAGCTGCCAGATCACACCGGCCAGACCGTGACGCTCGCGGAGCTGCGCCGCAGCGGCCCACTGCTGCTGGTCTTCTATCGCGGACATTGGTGACTGTTCTGCGTTTCGGAACTCCGCGGGCTCGGAGTCATTCACAAAGAACTGCAGAAGATCGGCGGGCGCGTGCTGGCCGTCAGCGTCGATACGCCGGCGCAAAGCGCCGAGGTCGTCCGCAAGAACAAGCTGCCCTTCGCGATTCTCGCCGACGTCGATCGCCAGATGCTGCGGCGATTTGGGCTGCTGCACGAGCGCGGCGGCCCCAGCGGTGAAGACATCGCCCTGCCGGCGCACCTGCTGATCGACCGCGACGGGCATATTCGTTGGCGCTGGCTTTCCAGGAGCGTGCAGGATCGTCCGTCGCCCGAGGTCTTACGCCAGCAGATCCAGATCCTGGCGGCATCGCCACGCTAGCCGCGGCGCGCGAGATCGCGTTGTGGCGCTTGCGGTTTTTTGACCCGGCCTTCGCGATCGTCTAAAAAACTGGTTCGCCTCTCGGTCCTTGGGGCGACAGGAAAGAACCGCAACGTGCCCAACTTCGCCGACCCGGAGGTCGCCTGCGAGTCCCTGTCTCAGGCCGCCAAGCTCAATCATGAAGACCCGGTCCGCCACGGAGCCACGCTGCGCTTCGGTGCTGCCGGCCAGGTGGTGATGACCGGCGACATGCATGGCAACCTGAAGAATTTCGAAAAGCTGCAGCGCTTCTGCAATCTCGAGAAGTCCCCCGGCCGCTGCGTGATTCTGCACGAGCTCATTCATCAGGAACTCACCACGCCGGGCCAGCTAGACCTTTCGATCGACCTGCTGGTGCGCGCGGCGCACTGGAAGTGCGAGTTCCCCGACAACGTTTTTTTCCTGCAATCCAATCATGAGCTGGCCCAGCTCCGCGGGCAGGAGATCACCAAGGGCGGCCGCTGCGTACTGCACGACTTCGAGCAAGGCGTGCTGGCCCGCTATGCCAATCGCGCCGCGGACGTGCTCGACGCCGCCCGCGCCTACATGGGCTCGCTGCCGCTCGCGGCCCGCACCGCCAGCGGCGTGTTCATGTCCCACAGCCTGCCCGACCCGATGGTGCTGGAGAATTTCGACATCGGCGTGTTCGACCGCGTCCCCGACCAGGCCGACATGAGCCCCGGCGGGCCGGGATACTCGCTGGTATGGGGCCGTTTCCACTCGCCGCGCGAGGTCGAACGCTTCGCCCAGCGGCTGGGCGTCGAGTGCTTCCTGGTCGGCCACACGCCCCAGGAAACCGGATACAACATCATCGGCCGGCTGATGATCGTCGCCAGCGACCACAACCACGGCGTGTTTCTGCCGATCGATCTGAGCCGCCAATACACGATGGAGCAGCTCGAACGCTCGCTCCGCAAGTTCGTTAGCGTCGAGTAGAGTGCGTGATCGGCGTCCGTCGCGACGGGTGTCGGGCGCCGCGGCCGATTGGCTCTGGCCAGCGCGCCGCACGATCTGGAATACGCGAGGTCCCATGCAGGTAATTGTGGCAAAGCCGCGCGGCTTCTGCGCCGGCGTCGAACGCGCCATCCGCGTGGTCGAGCTGGCGCTCGAGGAATACGGCCCGCCGATCTACGTTCGCAAGCAGATCGTCCACAACACGCACGTGGTCGAGCGTCTGCGGCAGATGGGCGCGGTCTTCATCGAGGAGCTGCAGGAAGTGCCCAATGGCGCCATCGCGATCCTCTCCGCGCACGGCTCGCCGCCCAGCGTCTACAATGACGCCGCCCGCCGCAACCTGCGGCTGCTCGACGCCACCTGCCCGCTGGTGACCAAGGTGCACATGGAAGTACGGCGTTACGTGCGCCGCGGTTACCGCATCATCCTGATCGGCCACGCCGGACACGATGAAGTCATTGGCACGATGGGCCAGGCCCCGGCCGACACGCTGCTGGTCGAGGACCTCAAGCAGGCTGCGGCGCTGCAGGTCGACCCGCAGCAGCCGGGCGTGATACTGACGCAGACCACGCTCAGCCAGGACGACACGCGCGACATCGTCGAGCTGCTGCGGCGGCGCTACCCGCACCTCGAGTTGCCGCCCAACGACGACATCTGTTACGCCACGCAGAACCGCCAGAACGCGGTCAAACAGATCGCGAATGATGTTCAGTTGCTGCTGGTGGTCGGCTCGGAGAATTCCTCGAACTCGCAGCGCCTGACGGAAGTCGCCCGTGCCCGCGGTGTGGCGTCTTACCTGATCGACGGACCCGAGCAGATCGAGCCGGCCTGGTTCGTCGGCGTGCGTGGCGTCGGCCTGTCCTCCGGCGCCAGCGCACCCGAAGACATCGTCCAGGCCGTACTGACCCGCATTGGCGAGTTGGGCGTCACCAGCGTTCGCGAGGTCGTCGCGCCGGATGAAGGCGTGGTGTTCAACCTGCCGAGATTCACGCCGCTGACCACGCCGAATTCACAGATTTCGTCGGGTAACTAGCAAGCTGCCTGTCGAATCGCGTTGCGGCGGTACAAAGCAGCACGGGCGGCAGCCGCGTGATGCGACCGCCGCCCGCGTGTTGTTCATTCAGCGAGGCGAAGCTTCAAAAGCCGTAACTAGTGACCGGCCTTCTTCTCTTCCTTCTTCTCGCCCATGCTCTTCTCGCCGGCCGGCGGCATGATGACCGCGTCGATCACGTGGATCACGCCGTTCGAACAGGTGACATCGGCCATCGTGACGGTTGCGCCATCGATCATGACCTTGCCGTCCTTAACCGTGATCTTGGCCTCGGCGCCGTTGACGGTCTTGGCCATCTTGCCGTCCATCTTCTTGGCGTCTTCGGCCATGACCTTGCTGCCGACCACATGGTAGGTCAGGATGCCCTTGAGCTTGTCCTTGCTCTCCGGCTTCATCAGGTCCGCCAGCGTCTCCTTGGGCAGCTTGGCGAATGCATCGTCGGTCGGGGCGAACACCGTGAACGGGCCCTTGCCCTTCAGCGTGTCGACCAAGCCGGCGCTCTTGAGCAGCGAGCACAGCGTGTTGTGCTTGCCGGTGCCCATCGCCGTGTCAACGATGTCCTTTTCCTTCTTCTCGTCAGCCTTCTGCTCTTCCTTCTTGGGCTCCTGTGCCGGCTTGGCGGGCGCCATGCCCGGCTTGCCACCTTCCTGGGCGCTGCTGATCTGTGTCAGCCCGGCGAACGCGATCGCCGCAACAGGAACAGCCACGACCCACGAACGCAGCCACATCGAGCGCTTCATACAAACATCCCTTTCGTGTAACCGCGAGGCACTCGTCGCCCGGCACATGCCGGGGACCCGCGGCCTCGCCCGCGGTCCGGTCTTTGTTTCACTCCGGAAATCAAGCCTGGTACTGTAGCGTTTCCACGCAGAAATCAATGGGTAACGGCGCGACATGCAATCCGCGTGCTGATCGTCCGCCGAAGGCGCGCCGCAGGCAGGGAATTTCGCAAGTTCTTTTCAAAAAGCCTCTTACACACGAACACCGCAGCAGACCCCCGAGCCGCCGCTTTGAAATCCAGACACAATTCCCGCCACGCCGATAGGCCCCCTGCGCACGAATTCGCCGGTGCAGGCAGCCGGCCCGATGCGCCCGCCGCCGTGATCGGCGGCAGCGTCCCTTCGTGTTCATGCGCGGTCCGTTCGGTGAGCCGCGGCGTGCCGCGACAGCTTCACTCCGCGCTTGAATCGTCGCGCGGCGGCTCTGAGACGGGCTTTTTCGAGCCGAGCGCGCGGCGGATGACGACTGTCCGCGCGAAGATGTCGCCCAGCCGCTGACGATTGCGCGAGATCAGCACCAGGAAGCCCAGAATCCAGAATTGCGGCAGGAGCTCGATCAGCCGCACGACATTGCGCGTCACGATCTGCCACGCCGCCGGCGATTGGGCACTCTCCGCCAGCAGGCGTGTCCGCGTGACGACCTTGCCGATCGTGCGGCCGAGCGTGAGCTCGAGGATCAGCGCGTAGACGACGTATCCCCCGCCGCTGAGACCCCACCAAAGCAGTGTGTCGCGCGTCGGCAAGCCCAGCGCCGGGTCGTTTGTCAGGCCCCAGCTTGCCAGGTTCGCAGCGGCGGTCTGCCAGTCGATCTGCAAAGCGGCGGCGGCCGCCAGCGTGAACGGGACAAAGTCGATCAGGAAGCCGGCCAGCCGCTGAAACGTAAACGCCAGCTCGCAGCCGCTGGGCAGCACGACGGAATTCATCATGCTGTCGCGACGAAAGATGAACAGCACGCTCAGAACGCCGAAGAGCAGCAGCAGCGTCACCAGTTGCAGCGAGCCCTGCGCGATGCGCGAACGCTGAGCGTCGCTCAAGATTGTCGCCGGCAGCAGCGTAGGCTGTCCCGGAGCGGCGGCGATGCGGCCGAAACGCAGCACCGCATTCTGATCCTGGGCCTTGGCCAGCAGGGCCAGGTCCTGCCCGTGCGCGACGACGTCCGTGTAGCGCTCGAGCGTGGCGCCCTCCGGCAATGCCGAGAGCAGCAGCATCCCGGGGCGCCAACTACCCGCGCCGCTTTCGCCGAGCCGCCGATACGCCGCGACGGCCGGCCCGCTGGCGCCGTCGCTGACGTGCGCGGTGACGAGCGTCGGCGAACGATTGAAGTTCACCACCCAGAATGCGTCCAAGGGCGCGGTGTCGATCGTTTCGCGCTCGCCCCAGACGGCGCTGCCCAGGTCGAGTCGCACCGCGACGACGCGCGTGGCGGACTCGGCCACCAGCAGGTGCACGCCATCAGGCGTTGCGCATAGTCGTGGCGGAAGGTCGCTCTCGACCGGGATGAACGTCGGCACGTCGGCGATCGCCGACCAGCTTGACCCGCGATAGCGCACCAGCGCCAGCGGCGTCTGAGATTGAAACGGGCGCGTGGTCACGCCTGCGGCCGGGCTCCAGGCGCGCAGGTTGGCCGCCGCTTCGGACTCGACCAGCGCGAAGATTGTGCCGTCGCGCCCGACCAGCTCGATCGGCGTATGCCGGCCGGCGAGTGAAAGCTCCGGGGTGGAGGCCTCCAGCGAGTCCAGCGATTTGGATTTGTCCGCCCAGTAGCGCCGCAGCGAGCGATCGTCGAACAGCGCGATCACATCTTCATCCAGCCCGATCAGCCGCTCCACTCGGCGATTGATCAGCCGGTCCGGCCCAAACTCGCTGCTATCGCGGCAGAAGAGGTGCGTTTCGGCGCGGCCGACGAAGGCAAGCCACAAGTAGCGCTCGCCCGCGGCGATCCGCAGCTCGAAGCGCTCCGCCTGCGCGGGACTGGCCAGTGCCAGAGCCGCCAGGCACAGTGCGGTAAGCTGCCATCGTGCCAATCCGCTGGATCTCACGGTGTTTGCGACCTGGGCTGTGCGCGGCCCACCTCGGCGGCCGGCTGATCCAGCCGCTCGACCGCACCATCCCAGCGTGTGGGGAATTCGCAGAAGTCGACCAGCTCGGGCGTCAGCCGCGTACCGGTAATGTCAACCCGCAGCTCGGCCGACGCCAGCGGCCAGTCGATCACGTACTTGCGCGGTGTGAACGGACCGCTGCCGCCGATGCGTTCGTAATTGTCGAGCCGCGCATGCATCAACACCTGCCCGCGCAGGTCGCGGTCGACAATCTCGACCGGCTGATGCGGGGCGAACGGTTGCAGCTTGATTTCGCGTACGCCGGCGGCCTCGCCATCGTCGCGCAGCCGGACGTATTGCAGCCGATGGTCGTCGCCGTCAATTCGCAGGATGGGTCGCAGGCTATCGCTCAGTCGCTCGGGCAGCGCGGTGAGCCCCAGCGCGTCCATCAAATCCGCCGGCGAAATGGGCAGCTTGGCGGTGGTGCGATCGGCGGCGGCCTCCCAGGTCCCCCACCAGAGCTTCCGCACTTCAGGGTCGATCCACATCCAGTAGCGATCGTCGTTCGAGCCGAGTTCGGCGATCACGCCCGCCAGCGAGCGCACTTCAAACCGCAGGCAGCGCGGCGCGCGATAGAGCAGCCGTGCTTCGTAGCCCATGAAGCGCCGCTCCATGCCATCGCCGTCACGAAAGCGGAACGACACCAGCGCCGCCGAGCGCACCGTGCCTTCGATTTGCTCCGCGTTGGCATTCACGCGATAGAGCGCTTCGTCCAGGTCGCGCGGCGGGACGCTCGGGCCGCGCTTGGCGATCTCCGGACAGCCGCATAGCAAACCGGTCAACGGCAGCAGCAGCAGCGCGGCGCGCGAGTGCCGCGCGTTCAAGCTGGCGCCGCGCCGAACGGGCTTGTCTATTTGTTTCCGCTTCCGCCGCCGCTCATGCATGCGTACCAGCCCCCAGGCTGGCCGCAGCCAGCTCCGCCGCGCCGCCGAGCAGCGCTTCGAGCTGCTGGCTGAGCCGCTCGATTTCGTCTTCGTCCAAGTCTGGCCGGCAGACGCTGAAGCGCTGCCCGTTGCGCGGCGCGCTGAACTCCCAGAGCTCCTGGCCGTGCACCTGCCGCGTCTGCTCCAGCCGCAGCACACGTTTTCGCCAGAGCAGCAGCGCCAGCACGAAGCGGAACTGGGCCGCTTGCGCAGGCTGCGCGGCATGCGGCGCGTCTGCGGATTAGGCCGCAGACCGCAATTCGAGCGCGAATCCCGTGTCCTGCGATTGCAGCGGTCCGGCTGGTGACCCACGCTCTTGCGGTGTGAGCCGGACGAAGAACGCAAACACGGCCTCGCAGTCGAAGGCGAAGCTGCGCGGCGTGGCCGGATTCGCGCGGCGCGTCTGCCACGACGCCAACGCCTGCGGGTCGTTGTTCGTGCAGGCGGGGCAGAAATCGCGCCGCTCAAAACCGCTGGGAATCGCGTAGAGAAATGCGCGAATTGCGTCGCCGACCTCGAAGACTCGCGCGCAGCCGCGACACGCGTCCGCCCGCCGAGGCATCTGCCAATCAGTCTGCAAACGGCTCTCCTCAGGAACAGGGATTATAGCGCCTGGTGTGGTTGGCGACGAGTGCGGCGGGCAGCGGCTTTCGTTGGCTGCATCTGGCGAGTACGCTGGAGGTTCGCGCTGCGTGAGGCCACGCGGTCGCGCTGGAAGGACGCGCCTGATGAGCCGCTTGCCGATCTCGGAGAAGGTCGCCAAGGACATGCATTCCGCGTCTTGGGTGCGGGCAATGTTCGAGAAGGGCCGCAAGCTGCGCGAGCAGTTTGGCAGCGCGAACGTGCACGATTTCTCGCTGGGCAATCCGAACGCAGCGCCACCGACGGCGTTTTCCGAAGCGCTGGCCGCGTGCGTGCGTGACGACGACCCGGCCCTGCATCGCTACATGCCCAACGCCGGCTTCGACGACGCCCGCGCCGCTGTCGCCGACCTGCTGAATCACGAATACGGCCTGGACTTCGCAGGCGCAGGCGTCATCCTCACCAGCGGCGCGGCGGGCGCGATGAGCATCGCGCTGCGCGCCATCCTCGACCCCGCCGATGAAGTGCTCGTGCTTGCGCCGTATTTCCCTGAATACCGCTTTTACATCGAGCATGCCCAGGGCCGAATGGTCGTGGTCGAAACACGCGGCGACCTGCAGCCCGACCTGTCCGCAATCGAATCTGCGATCACGCCGCGCACTCGCGCCATCATCGTGAATTCGCCGAACAATCCGAGCGGCGTGGTGTATCACCAGGACGCCTGCGGCGCGCTGGCGGCGCTTGTGAAGCGCTTCGACACGCCGGACACGCCGATCTATCTGGTCTGCGACGACATCTACCGCCGATTGGTGTTCGATCCGCCACGTGCTCCGGCGGTCGCCACGCTGTACCCGCGCAGCCTGATCTGCTCGAGTTTTTCGAAAGACCTGAGCATCCCCGGCGAGCGCATGGGCTATCTCGCGCCGCACCCGGATCTGCCTGAGCGCGAGTCTTTCCTGGCCGCGGCGACCATGCTGAATCGCACGATGGGGTTTGTGAATGCGCCCGCGCTGGTGCAGCGCGTGATCGCGCGCTGCGCCCGCTCGCTGTGCGACGTGCAGTTTTACCGCAGGAATCGCGATCTGCTGTGTGACGCGCTGCGGAGCTTCGGCTATGAGCTGACGATGCCGGGTGGGGCGTTCTACGCCTTCCCGCGCACGCCGATTCCCGACGATGTGGCCTTCACCGAGCTGCTGCTACGCCGACGCGTGCTGTGCGTTCCGGGCCGCGGATTCGGGCGAGCCGGTTATATGCGCGTCGCGTTCTGCGTCGAACCGCGCACCATCGAGGCAGCGCTGCCAGCATTCCGTGACGTACTGGGCGATCTGCGAACATGAGCAGCGCAGCTCCGATCGACACCGCGTCGCAACGCCCTGCAACTGCGTCCGGCTCGGCGAGCCAGAACGCAGCGCCAGCCGCGGCAGATTTCATTCGCCTGCCGCTCGGCGCGGCGAACCTGCGCGCCCTCGCCCCCGCCAGCGGCGAGGCTTCCAGCGCCCTCTCCCCACTGGTCGAATTCGACAAGCCCCTCGGCGTCGTGCAGTCGCATCTCGGAGCACTCTGCGATCACAACGGGGAGCCGCTGCGGCTGGTCGAGGCCATGATGGTCGCCGATCCGGCCACCGTTCCACCCGCAACGCAGACGCCATTCGCAACCGTGCTGCGGCTGCTGGCGGAGGTGCCGCGGCTGGTCGAAGCCGCGCAGCGCCCCGAGCATCTTGCCGAGTGGCGCGGCGCGCTGGCGAGCGCGACGCTCGGACCGCTGGTCTTCTGCCGCAAGCGCCGCTGCATCTTTGAACTGCTTTCGCCGCGCGATCAGCGTGCGCTGCAACCTGCCGTCGCCGCCGGCGACAACGGCACGTCGGACGCGCTGCCGGCGGAGCTGGTCAGCGTGGACGCGGCCGAGCCGCCAGTGCGCTACAGCAGTCGCGGCGGGCCGACAGCGCTGGGCGCGAGCGTCGCGCTGGATCAGTTGGTGTTGGACCAGCGTCAGGTGGTCGCTGCTGGTGCGGCCCGCGCGACGGCCGATTCCGCCGCGCTTGTGAGCCTGGCGAATCAGCATGCCTGCGTGACGTGCAGCGAGCAACGCCGCTGCTACGCCACGGACGGATACGCGTTCGTTTCGGATCGGCTGACGCCGGTGCACTTTGCCGCCTCCGCGGTGCATGTGCTGCCACTGGGCGAATGGCGGCTTTCGGAAGCGGCCGCGATCATCGGCGGTGCGGACGTAGGCGCCCTCGCGCACGCGGCCCAGCCGGCACAGGTAAGCGGGATTCGCGCCCGCGCCGCGCGCAGCATGCAGTGCAGCGGTCCGTCGCGCGCCCTGGCCGGCGAGCACAGCGGCCGCGACCTGCTGGAGATCCTTCGGCTGCGTCTCGCGCTGGGCGCGCACGCGCTCGAACAGCTGGACCGCGTCTGGCGCGCCAGCGGGCGTCCACACCTGGCCTGGAACCAGGACGCTGTTCGCGCGACGTGGCGGCCGGCCGGGCCAGGCGCGGCCTGGGGCTTCACGCCGCTCTTGCGGCGAATCGGGCTGCACCCGCTGCGGCAGGTGCACGAGGGCGTCGAAATGCCGTTCCCGCCGACCGGAAGCGATGCCGATTGGCTGGCGCCCGAGGCGAACGACGCGGCCCGCTACTTCGACCAGCCGCGGCCCGCAACGATATTCGTTCGCCAGGCGAAGGCACGCGGCGCCGTCGCCGACGTATCCGTGCTGGTGGAAGACTTCGGCATTGCCTGGGAACTCGTGGCCAGCGGCGACTTGTTGCTGGTCGACGGCGGCGATTGGCAAATGAAGCTTCAGCCCGCCGATTCACGCAATCCGGATGATGGGGCGGGCCTGCCGTTCGTCGGCCAGGCGCGCGGCGCGATCGCGTCGATCAAGCCCAACGGGCAGTATGTCGGCCGAACTTGCCGCTGGTATCCGCGGTTCGGCGAGGCGCTCGACCTGTACGCGCTGGGCGTCGAACTGTGCCAGGCACTACTCGGCACCGACGAGCGCAGCGGCGCGGCGCTGCGGGCCCAGTTGCGCCAGGAGCGCGACGAGCTGACCGCCGCCTGCCTGGCGGTGCCCAGAGCGCAGCGCGCCGCGCGCGGCGTGGCCTGGCTGGCCGAGCGCGCCGAGAACGACGCGCCGGGCAACCTGTGGACTCGCCGAAATCTGCTGCATTCGCGCGAGCTGCGGGCGGCGGCACGGTTGGATGGACTTGCGCCGCCGCTGTGGCACGCGGCGCTGCACCTGGTTCTGCGGCTGGTTTCGTGGATTCCGGGCTATGGCTACTGCGAGGATCGCTCGCAAGCCGCGCCGCGAACGCCGGAGGGGCTGTTGCTGCCGTTGATCGAGATGCAAGGGCTGATCGCGTTGCTGGACGATCGAATTTTCGTGCGTGCCGCGCCGTTGGAGGCGCTGAGCGCGGCGCTGGCCCGCAAGCCGGGGCCCTGAGCGCGGGGAGTCAGTCATGTCTCAGTCGGGTGTGCCGCTGCCGCCGGAGCGGGCGTTGCTGGTGGGCCGCGCGGCGCTGGAATCGCGGCGTTTTGAAGCGCAGGAGCAGCCGGCGCTCGAGCAATTCTGGAGGGCCGCGGCCGGCGCTTTGGACAACGCCGGGCGGGCCAGCGCCAAATCGCGGCTGGACACGTTGGGGCTCGAGCCGGGCGCGGCGCGGACTGCTGGCGGCGAGCCCGCCGCGGCCAGCCCTTCGGCCGATGCCCAGCGGCAGCGGGCCAGCCTCGAGCTGCGGCTGGCGAGCGAGGCGCAGCGCAATGCCGAGCTGGAGAAATCGCACGCGGCCACGCGTGAGGAGCTGCGCGAGGCGCTCGAGTCGCTGGGCGTGCAGCAGCGCAAGCTGCGCGAAATGAGCGACGAGCGCGCCAAGCTGCTGACCGAAATCAGCCGCATCGAGACGCAACTGCGCGGCGCGCACAACGAGCTCGAGCAGGCCAATCTCCGCTTCGAAAAGTTGAAATCCTCGCGGCAGACGCTGGGCGAGCAGGCCACCGATCTGATAGAGCAGAACAACACGCTGCGGGCGGAGAACGAGCTGCTCAAGCTGCGCGTCGAGGCGGCGCTGCAGGAGCGCGACGCGCGCGTGCAGCAGGCCGGGGCCCAGGTGCGCACCGCTGAAGCTCAGACCGCCGAGGCCGCCTTCGCCACCATGTGGCAGCGGATGCACCGCGAGATTCCGGAAGTTTTCATCGAGACGCACGTGCCGACGCAGCGGACATTCGACCAGGTCTGCGACGCGCTGGTCGAGTTCGTTCGCGTCTTCGCGGTGCTCGAGTTGCACGTGCAGCACATGCTGCGCGACCTGCGGCAGGTGAGCGAGAAGAACGACCGGTTGGCGCATTTCTACATGATCTTCACCAAGAACGCCGGCCTGGCCGAGACGCTCCGTGAGCATCTGGTCAGCGGGCGCAAATCGATGAACCTCTCCAACGTGCTGCGGGCGCACCAGGCCTGGGCGCGGGCCTTCGGCAGCGGCCTGTACAAAGTGATCGTCCGATCGCCGGTGCTCATCGGCGAAGCGCTCAGCCCCAAGAACTGGCCGATCAAGAAGAGTTTCACGCAGTCGGAGGAGGCCGCGCTGGGCGCGTATTACAAGGACGTCGCGCTCAAGAGCATTCCCGAGCAGATCGGGACCACGCTGCGCAAGGAGTGCGGCGACATGGCCTACGAAGACTACAACGCGCTGATGAAGCGCGCGAAATAGAATCCGCTTGTGAAATTCACTCGGCACGCGTCGACATTCCGGATGGTGTTACTGCCTCGCCTGCTACTGGCGCTGGTGATCTTCTGGCTGCCGCTCGAGCGCGGTCGCGCCGCGCCGCCACCCGCGACCGAAGCGGACGACATCCAGGAGCTGGCGCTGATCGAAGACGAGCGCATCCGCGAAACCTCGGGTATTGCCGCCAGCGTGCGATTCCCGGGCTGCATCTGGCTGCACAACGACTCGGGCGATGAGCCGCAGCTTTTCCTGGTCGAAACCAGCAGCGGTCAGGTGTGCACGCGCGTACGGCTGCGCGGCGCGACGCACGTCGATTGGGAGGGCATCTCGCTGGCGCCCGGCAAGTCCGCCGACGAGTGGGATGTTTGCGTGGCAGACGTGGGCGACAACCAGGCGCAGCGCCGCGAGCTGACGCTCTATCGCTTCTCCGAGACGGCCCTGGAGCGCCCCGCGCGGCCAGAGGTGCAGATCGAGCCGCGCCGCTACCGCATCCGCTACGTCGACGGCCCGCGCGATGTCGAAGGCTTCGCGGTCCATCCGCGCTTGAATCTGGCGTACTTTTTCTCCAAGCGCAGTGACGGCGCGTGCGACGTGCTGCGACTGGACACCTGGGATGAATCCGCCGTCGGCGAATGCCGCAGCGTCGGCCGGCTGCGTTTCCCGCCCCTGGCGCCGCTCGAAACCATGGTGACCGCGGCGGATTTCTCGGCCGACGGCCGGGCGCTGGCGACGCGCTCGTACCTTGCGGTCTGGGAGTGGCGGCTCGCTGCCGGCGCTACGCCGGACTCGGCCGCGGCGCTCGAGCCGCTTTTTCAAACCGAGCCGCGCCGGCTGCAGCCCGCTGCGGAGCCGCAGGGCGAGGCGATCTGTTACACGCGCGATGCAAGGTTCATCCTCAGCGTCAGCGAGCTGCGCCAGCCCGCGATCAACCGACTACCGCTTCCACGTCGCGCGCAGCCGGTAGCGCCTCGACCGTAAGGCGCGGTCATGCCGGCATGCAATCGTGCCTCGACCATCGAATTTATAGCCGCGACGGACAGGAGCGGACATTCCCGAACGCCGCACCTGCGGGTTTGAAATTTCGAAATTCTCGTATCTACGCATCGATTGCACCGCGCCCGGCCCTTCGCGCGCAGCTTGCTGCGTGGCTCGCGGCGCTGCTATCTTGCGCGATCGAGACGGTGCGGCGGCGCGCAACGTGCGCAAGGCGCTTGAAAATGGCCGCTGATCGTCCAGTTTCAGTCGAGGTCGGCCATGCAGGCGCTACCGGATTCAATCATCCCGCTGCTCGAGGCGATGAAGCAGCTCAACGCCAGCGATCTGCACCTCAAGACCAACGTCCCGCCGTGCTATCGCATTGCGGGCGAGCTGCGCCGCAGCAGCCTGCCAGCGTTTGTGCCCAACTCGCGGCAGATCGAAAAGCTGCTTGAGCCGATCATTCCGCCGCGCCGCGCCGCCGAGTACGAGACGCGCGGCGCGTTGGACTTTGCCTATTCGCTGCCGGACGGCGACCGCTTTCGCATCAATATCATGCAATCGTGCGACCAGATGCACGCTGCCATCCGCCGCGTGCGCAGCGAGATTCCCAGTTTCGAGGCGCTGCACCTCCCGCCGGTCTACGCCAAGATCGCCGATGAAACGCACGAGGGGCTGGTGATCGTCTGCGGCGTGACCGGTTGCGGAAAGAGCAGCACGCTGGCGGCGATGATCGATCACATCAACGAAACGCGGCACGTCAACATCATCAGCATTGAAGACCCGATCGAATATCTGTTTGCGAACAAGAAGGGCATCATCAGTCAGCGCGAGATCGGCCTGGATGTCGAGAAATTCTCGGACGCGCTGCGCTCCGCCGTGCGGCAGGATCCGGACGTGCTCTTCATCGGCGAGATGCGCGACAAGGAGACCATGCTGGCGGCCATGCAGGCGGCCGAGACGGGCCACCTGGTGTTCTGCACGCTGCACACGGCCGACACGATGCAGTCGCTGGCGCGCATCCTGGAATTTTTCCCGGTCGAGCAGCATGGCTTCATTCGCAGCTCGTTGGCCAACGGGCTGCGGGCCATCCTGGCCCAGCGGCTGCTGCCCGCGATCGACACAAAAATCATGCGCGTCCCGGCGACCGAGGTGCTGCTGGGCGAATCGATCGTCAAGGAGAAGATTCGCGAAGGGGCCGACACCGACCTGCCCGAAATCGTCAGCGGCAGCCGTGACGCCGGCATGCGCAGCTTCACCAATTCGCTGGCCGAGCTGGTGGAAAAGGCCATGGTGTACACTGATGTCGCGATGGAATATGCGCCGAATCGCGAAGCGCTGATGGCCGACATTCGCGGCATCAAGACCGCGGCCCAGTCGCTGGTGCACCGGGTCAAACGCACCAGCAGCAGCTAGCTCAGCCGCGCTCGTGATGGCGCAAGCCGGGAACTGCATTGATCGTCGCCCGTTCCATCGCTGAAGTGCGCGAGTTGCTGCGCGCGGCACGGCGCGCCGCGCGCGTGCTTGGACTGGTGCCGACCATGGGCGCGCTGCACGCCGGCCACGCCTCGCTGATTCAGGCGGCGCGGGCGGATGGCTGCTTCGTGCTGGTCAGCATTTTTGTAAACCCCACGCAATTCGGTCCGCACGAGGATTTTTCGCGCTACCCGCGGCCCGAATCCGCCGACCTGGCCGCCTGCGAGGCCGCCGACGCCGACGCGGTCTTCCTGCCCAGCGTGGGCGAGATGTATCCGCCCGAGTCGTACACGCGCGTGCGCGTCGAGCATCTGACGCACCACCTCTGCGGCCCGTTTCGCCCGCGGCACTTTGAGGGCGTCGCCACCATCGTCTGCAAGCTCTTCAACATCGTGCAGCCGGACCGCGCCTATTTCGGACAGAAAGACGCACAGCAACTGGCCGTCATCCGTCGCATGGTTCGCGATCTGAATTTCGCGATCGAAATCGTCGGCTGCCCGACGCGGCGCGAGCCGGACGGGCTGGCGCTCAGCAGTCGCAACGCGTATCTGGCGCCGGCGGAGCGCGCCCAGGCAGCCTGCCTGCACCAGGCGCTGCAGGCCGCCCGAGCCGCCATCACCGCCGGCGCGCTGCGGCCCGAGCCGGTTCTGGCTCAGATGCGCCGCATCATCGAAGACGCCGGCCCCGCCCGAATCGACTACATCAGCATCGTCGACGCCGACACGTTGCAACCGCTGGAGACGCTGCGCCCGCCCCTGCTGATCGCGCTCGCGGTGCACATTGGCAAGACGCGGCTGATCGACAACGTTTCTATTCCGTAGCACAGGTCGCCAACGCGCCCGCCGCTTCGCAACCGCCGTGGCCGCGCGCAGGCGGCGCGATTCCGCGCGTCACCGTAGACCCTCGGCCCGCCACGGCCGCAATCCAGCCCGTATCATTGGGTCATGTCGCTGCCCGTGGTCGTACTGGTAGGCCGGCCGAATGTCGGCAAGAGTTCGCTGCTCAACGCGCTCGCCCGCGAGCGCGTCAGCATCGTCGACCCGCGCCCCGGCATCACCCGTGACCGCGTCAGCTTCGTCGTCGAGCACGAGCAACGCTATCTCGAGCTGATCGACACCGGCGGAATCGGCATCGTCGACGATGACAATCTCGAAGCGCACGTCGCGGACCAGATCCAGTTCGCACTGGCGCGGGCCGCTGTGATCGTCTTCGTCGTCGACGTGCAGGATGGCGTCACGCCGCTGGATCAGCGTGTCGCCGAGCTGCTGCGGCCGCTGAACAAGCCGGTGATCATCGCAGCCAACAAGTGCGACGCGGTCACGCACGAGCCGCTCGCCGGCGAGTTCATCCGGCTGGGCTTCGGCGAGCCGCAGTGCACGGCCGCGGTTCACGGCCGCGGCCGCGAGGCGCTTTTTGTGCGCATATTCGAGCAGCTCGGCCAGGCGCCGCTGGAGCCGCCTGAAGCGCCGTTGATGAAGCTGGCGATCGTCGGCAAGCGCAATGCCGGCAAGAGCACACTGGTGAACGCGTTGGCCGGCGAGCCGCGCATGATCGTCAGCGAGATTCCCGGCACGACGCGCGACGCGGTCGATGTGCAGTTCGAGAAGGACGGCCGCGCATTCGTCGCGATCGATACCGCTGGCGTTCGCAAGCGCAGCAGCATGCAGGATGTCGATTTCTATTCGTACACGCGGGCGCTGGGCGCTATTCGCCGAGCCGATGTGGTCATGCACCTGATCGACGCGACCGTGCCGGTCAGCGAGGTGGATCTGAAGCTGGTGGCGGCAGTGCTGGAGGAATACAAGCCGCTGGTGCTGGCGGTGAACAAGTGGGACCTGGCCGAGGGCCGCGCCAGTTCGGCTGACTTCGGCGAGTACCTTTCGAAGGCGATCCCGCAGGCGCCCTATGCGCCGATCGTGTTCCTTACGGCTCAGACGGGCAAGAACGTCGACGCCGCCGTCGAGTTGGCGTTATCGCTCCATCGCCAGGCGCACACGCGCGTGCCAACCGCCAAGCTGAACGAGGCGATCGAGTCCATTTTGGAGCAGCGCGCCCCCGCGCCCAAGAGCGGCACAAAGCGGGTTAGAATCTACTACGCGACGCAGATCAGCGTCGCCCCGCCAACGCTGGTGTGCTTCTGCAACGCGCCTGGCCTGGTGAGCGAGAACTATCGGCGGTTCCTGGAGAATCGCCTGCGCGAGGCGCTGCCAATGGCCGAGGTGCCGCTGCGGCTGCTGTTCCGGGCGCGCAGCGGGCGCCGAGTCGAAAGCGGCAGCACGTGAGGATCCGATGCCGATCGAGTTCCACTGCAATCACTGCGGCAAGCTGGTGAAAACAGGCGATGAGCACGCCGGGAAATACGGCCGCTGCCCCTCGTGTCACCAGACGGTCTACATCCCGACACCTTCGGACAAGATCGAGCTGTTGCAGATCGCGCCGCTCGATGACCGCGCCGAGCTCGAGCGCGCCAAGCTGCTGCGCGAAACGCGCGACCTGCAGCACAAGCTGCTGCGCGAGCGCGAGCTGGCCGACAATCCCGGAAACCGCGCCCACGTCACCAACCCACAGGTGCTCGAACCCAAGATCGACGTCGAAACGCTGGTGATCGAATACGCCTTGGCGATGGCAGACGGCAACCTGACCGAGGCCCAGGAGCTCGCCGGCGATATTCGCAAGAACATGAAAGCCGCCGAAGACGTGCTGCAGCGGCTCACCGTCGACGAAATGCCCCCGCCGCAGTTGGCTCGGATCCCGCGGGCGGTGCTGATTGGCTTCTTCAAGCAGCTCCGCGAGCGGAAGTAGTGTAAACCCGCGCGCCGCGCGTTTTCACCAACGCGCAGCCTGCCACGTGCAGCGCGCTGCGTGCCGCGCCGCGCGTACCGCGCCGTGCGCCCGAACCCGCGTTACCCGCCGGGCCCGAATCGCTCACGCTGACCGCTCTGCAGGCTGCGGCGCTCTGTGTCGATCAGCCGCGCGGTGTTGAGCGCGTCGTCAATCGTGACGCGCGTCGGCCGCCGACCCGCGCACAGCGCTTGCAGCAGATCGCGGATCTCCAATTCCCAGCCGTTCTCGGCGGCAATCGCGATCGGCGTGATGCGGCCATCGCGAATCAGCCGCAGCGGCTCGCTGCGTGAGGAATCGAAATCCGCCGTGGCCTGCTCGAACGCCACGAGGTAGCGCGCCCGAAATTCAAAGCCGGGCGCGTAGTCCCAGGCGCCCTCGGCGACTACGTGTCGCGGTCCGTCGTCGTAGCAGTACGCGCTGGTCACGTGTGCCAGGGAACCGCTGCTGAACACGCCGCTGGGCGGACCGAAACACCAGTGCACGAAGTCGGCGTCGTGAATGTGCAGATCCGCCAGCGCCCCGCCGCTGCGCGCGAAATCCGCGAAGAACGCCTGGCCCCAGGCGGGTGCCGCGGCCAGACGCTGAAACGTCGCGCTTCTGACCGCGCCCAGGCTTCCATCCGTGATCCGCGCATGCAACCAATCCCACCCGGGCCAGTAGCGCACGCACATCGCCGGCATGCAGACGCGCTGCGTCTGGCGCGCCGCTTCCGCCACACGCTGCACCTCCGCGGCAGTCAGCGCCAGCGGTTTTTCGACCAGCACATGCTTGCCGGCCCTCAGTGCCGCGATCGCCAAATCGGCGTGCGTTTCGGTGTACGTGCAGATGCTGACCAGGTCCACGTCCGGCCGCGCGAGCAGCTCCTGCGGTACCCGCGTTCGGTGCACGCGTTGCAGATCCAGCCCGACTGCCTGCAACGCATGATCGGACGCGAGCCGCGCCGCAAGCCCAGGATCGGCGTCACAAACGGCCGTCAGCTCGCATGCCAGGCCGGCGCGGCGAGCGGCGGAATAGCCGGCCAGGTGCGCGCGGCCGATGAAGCCCAGCCCAATCACGCCCACGCGGATCATGCAGGCCTCACTCGCATTCGTGAAACTCGCGCGGAATCAGCGCGCACGCCGCGCGAATGTCGTCCAGCCGCGAGCCGCCCGCCTCGCGCTCGATCATCAGGTCGCAGCGCGTCGCGCTCCCGCGCAGCACGTCGAAAAACGCAGGCCAATCCAGCGCGCCGCGCCCGACCGGCTGCTCGCGCCCCCACGCGCCCGCTGCAGCCGACGGGTTCGCGTCCTTGATGTGCACCTGCCGCACGCGCGGCAGCAGCTTGCGCAGCGCGGCGATCGGGTCGCCCATGCCGTACAGGATCATGTTCGCCGGGTCGAAGTTGACGCCCGCCTGCGGCCGGTCGATCTGCGCCAGCGTGTCGAGCAGCGTTTCGGCCCGCTCCTGCCCGGTCTCGAAGGCGCTCGCGATCCCCTGGCCGGCCAGGCAATCGACCACGGCCTGCAGCCGCTCGACCATCGTCGCGCGCCGCGGGTCGCTGCGCTGCTCGGGCAGAAAGCCGGCATGAAAGCTGACCAGGCGGATGCCTAGCTGTCGCGCGATGGTGGCGTTCGCGGCAAACGCGGCGAGATTCTCGTGCCAGTGCGCGTCCGCCCGCACGCCGCCGGTCGCCTCAATCGTTTGTAGCGTGCTATAGTCTTCGCCGACGGTGCGGGCCATGCCCGAACGGATCGTCACCCCGGCCCGCGCCAGCGTCTCGGCAGTCTCGCGCAGGTCCCAAGCGCCGCTGCGCAGCGGATCGAGCGCGAGCTGCACCGCGGAAACACCCAGGGCCCGCAGCTTCTCGGCCAGATCCGCCGGATTTGCCGGCTGCAGTGACCACGAACACACGCCCACCATGCTGGCTCTCCGCGCGCTGAGCGCAAGGCTACCGCTGCGCCGCGCGGCGCGTCCAGCCGGCGACGGCAGCTCGCAAGACGCCAGCAATCCGCGGGGATTCGCGCCAGGCGCTGCGCGGCGGCCGGCGGGCAATCCCCTGGGCCGCTTCAGCGCGCTATGAACGAGTGTGAGCACGCGCCCAGATC
>CAZHTF010000033.1:0-32147 GCA_964535305.1 uncultured Planctomycetales bacterium
CTGGCGTGTTGCGCGGCCTGGCCGCGGAGCGACGCTGGCCGATCGCCCGCCAGGAGGGCCGCATGCCGGGTTTGCGCGCCGCGGCTTCGTTGATTCACAAGGGCGTCAAGTTCAGTGTGCTGCGCGAGCCGCGGGTCGACCGCGACGGGCAGACGCGCGACTATGATTTCATCACGCATCCGGGAGCGGCGGTGATCCTGCCGCTGCTGGGCGACGGCCGCGTGCTGCTGATCGCCAATCAGCGTCCTGCAATCGGCCAGGAGCTGCTGGAGCTGCCGGCCGGCACGCTGGATCACGACGAGGACCCGCGGGTGTGCGCGGCCCGCGAATTGACCGAAGAGACGGGCTATCGCGCCGGTAAGCTCGAGCCGCTGCTCAGTTTCTACTCGTCGCCAGGGTTCTGCGACGAGCGCCTGCATGCATTTTTGGCGAGCGATCTGCAGCCTGGTCGCACGGCGCTAGAACCGGGGGAAGATATCCGTCCTGTGCCGCTGGAGCTGGAAGAAGCCCTGCGATTGATCGGCTGCGGCGCGATTTGCGACGCCAAGAGCATCGTAAGCCTGTTGTGGTACGATGCCTTCCGTCGCCGCTGAATCCGCAGCAAAGGGTGGTCATGATGGACTTGCTTGGCGGGTCTCTCCGCCTGGGCCAGATTCTGGGGATCAACATCCGCATCCACATGCTGTTTGTCATGTGGGTTGGCTTTCAGCTTTTCAACGCGGGCGATGGCTGGCGGACGCAGGCGCTTTGGACGGCGATGCTGTTCGGCATCGTGCTGCTGCACGAGCTGGGCCACTGCCTGGGTGCGCGGGCGGTGGGCGGATTTGCCAACGAGATCCTGCTGTGGCCGCTGGGCGGGCTGGCCTACGCGCACGCACCCATGACGCCTTGGGCGCAGTTTGTCACGGTCGCCTGCGGCCCGCTGGTGAACGTGATCTTCTGCATCATCAGCGGCGCGCTGCTGATCGTCGCCACCGGCAGCTTCGCGGCGATTGACCTGTGGCCGCTGGGGGGCGGCGCCTGGTACACCTACCCCGAAGTGTGGATGTACTACCTTCGGCTATTCTTCGACATCAATTACTTCCTGCTGCTTTTCAACATGCTGCCGATCTACCCGATGGACGGCGGGCAGCTTTTCTTCACGTTCATCTGGCCGTTCGTGGGCGTGCGCCGCGCGACCACCATCGCCTGCCAGGTCGGCCTGGCCGGCGCGGTCGCGCTCGGCGTCTGGGGCGTGCAGAGCAGCCGCTTCATTCTGGTGGCGATCGCGGTCATGGGCGGCCTGACCTGCATGCAGCGGCTGCAGGCGGCACGCATGGGGCACGTCTTTGACGAACGCATTGGCACCTACGACTGGGTCGAGCGCGGCACGCGACGCCGCAAGCGCGGCCTGCTGGCGCGGCTCTTCGGCAAGCGCGACACACTCCCCCCGACGCGGCGCACGCCGCCGAGCGACAACCCCAATCCCGGCGGCTGGGAGGCGTTGCTGGCGCGCGAACGCTCGCTGGAAGACGAAGTCGACCGTATCCTGCAGAAGGTGCACGACAAAGGCATCCAGAGCCTCTCGTACGTCGAACGCCAGACGCTCGAACAGGCCACGCGCGAACGACGCGAGCGCGAGCTCGAGGGGCACGGCAAGCTCTAACCAACCGTGCAACGCGGTCGCGCGAGAGCAGCCGCCGCGAAGGCCCAATCAAGCGACAACGAAGTCCTGCGGCTTGAATTCCACCCGTCGGCCCGCTTCCACCGCGTCATTCACTTTCAAAACCGTCACGGCCGTCTCGTAGGCCACGTCCGGCGGGCAGCTCAGCGGCGTCTTCTCGCGAATGGCGTTGAAGAAATTCTCCAGGTGAAGCTGGTGCACCGGCTTCTTGGATTCGGCCATCAGCCGCTCACCTTCGACGCTGCGCTTGCCGGACGGGTCGAGCGTCTCGCCGATCTTCAGCTCGATTGCCTCGCGCCCCAGGCTCTCGATCTTCTCCGACTCGTTCTCCCACTCGCGCTTCTTGGCGTGCACCTCGCGGAAAAGCTGCCCGACGCGCGCGTCTTCGGACACCACCAGCGAGCCTTCGTCGCCCATGAAGGCTTCCCAGAACCCGCCGTGGCTGGTCGTATTCAGCACTTGGTAGAAGGCGCGCACCGGGCCGGCTTGCGTGGCGTACTCATAGATTGCCATCACGTTGTCGTACCACTCGCGACCGTCTTTCTTGTAGTAATCCAGGCCGCCGCTGGCGATCACGCTGGCGGGCCGCGCCTTGAGCACCCAGTTGAAGATGTCGATCTGGTGCGAGCCCAGGTCCGCGATCGCTCCGCCCGAATACTGCCGATACCAGCGCCAATTCCGGAAGCGATCCATGCTGTCGTAGCCGAAGCGCTGGAGCGTGTCGGCGTCGAGCTCCTCGCCCTTGGGCCAGCCCTGCTCTTCCAGCCGGGCCCGGTTCCACTGCCCGTTCACATGCGTGATCCGCCCCAGCACGCGATCGTTCTCGATCAGCTTCAGCGCGTGCCAATAGCGCGGGTTGCTGCGGCGTTGATGGCCGATCTGCAGCAGCTTGCCCGTGCTGCGGGCCGCCTGAACCATCTGCCGCGCGCCTTCGAGCGTGTTGGACATCTCCTTTTCGCAATACACGTGCTTGCCGGCCTGCAAGCAGGCGATCGTCTGCTCGGCGTGCACCCAATCCGGCGTGGCGATGATCACCGCATCCAGCCGCGGCTCCTTGCTGAGCAGCTCGCGGTAGTCGGCGTAGACATTCACCGGCTGGTCGTATTTCTTCAGGATGTTCGCGGCGTATTTCTGGTGATAGGGCCAGATGTCGCACACCGCCACGAAACGCACCCCCACGATCTTCAGGCAGTTGTTCAGCAGGTTGCGTCCCTGGCTGCCGGCGCCGACCAGCGCGATCGCCAATTCCGCGGGCGCGGCGTCCGCCGTCGGCGCTTTCGCCGGTTGATCCTGCTCGCTCGCGGGGCGCTCCTGCGCCCAGGCCGCATTGCCGGCGATCAAGCCGGCGCCCGCGGCGGCGGCCGCCTGCTGCACAAACTCGCGGCGCGTCCAGGCGTCCTGTGGCTTTCCGGTCTCGCTCATGTTCGATCTCGCGGCGATGCCAGGTTCACTTGCCAGAACGATTGAATCCGTCGCGAATGCTAAGGCGTTTCGGCCGCGGAGGAAAAGGGAAGCGCACGACAAGCGCCGCCGCCGCCTCACGCATCCGGCTCGGCGGTCACGGTGAGTTTGCAGCTGGCGAACTGCTCGACGTACAGCTCGGCGCGCTCCTTGGTCGTGATCAGCAGCACGGATTGCCCAGTCTCGTGGGCCTCCAGCGTGCGCTGCACGGCCTCGACCTCTTTCAGCGGCGTGAGCTTCAGAATCGTGAGAATGACGTACTCAAACGGGTTCACGTCGTCGTTGTGCAGAATGACCTTGAACGGCGGCAGCCGCCGAGTCTTCTTGGCCGTTTCCGGGACGGCGACCGGTGCTGGCATGCTGCGAGTTCTCCGAAGTGCTGCAAGCCGTCGCCGATCCCGCTTGCGTGCACACCAGACTATCGGAGGAGCACACCCGCGGACAAGCCGAACTGGTGCGCTGCGCGCTCGGCCCGTTACGATCGCCGCGTGCACATTTGCCACATCATCACGCGAACGATCATCGGCGGCGCGCAGGAGAACACGCTGCTGACGTGTGAAGGGCTGCAGCGCCGCGGGCATCGCGTAACACTGATGGCCGGCCCGACCAGCGGCCCCGAAGGCTCGCTGCTGCCGCGCGTGCAAGCCAGCGGCTACGAATACATCGAGGTGCCCGCGCTGATTCGCGCGGTGAATCCCTGGTGCGACGCACGCGCCCTGCGCGAAATGGAGTCGATCCTGCGGCGACTGAACCCGGACATCGTGCACACGCACAGCAGCAAGGCCGGAATCCTGGGGCGCTTCGCCGCCGCGCGCGCCGGCGTACCCGGCATCGTGCACACGATTCACGGCATGAGCTTCAACCGCACGCAGCCCTGGCTGGTACAGCGACTGTACATCGCGCTCGAGAAGCGCGCCGCGCACGTCTCGCACGCGATCGTCACCGTCGCGGACGCGATGATCAAGCAGTCCACGCGTGCGGGCGTCTGCGAGCCCGAGAAAATGCTGACGGTCTATTCCGGCATGGACGTTGCCGCGTTTTCGCCCGGCCTATACCGGCGCGAGCAGGTGCGCGGCGCCTGGGGCATCAAGCCCGATGACGACGTACTGGTGGTGGGCGTGATCGCCCGGCTCTTCCGCCGAAAGGGCTACGAGCAACTCCTCCCGATTCTCTCCGAGGCGGCCCCGCGCGACCCGCGGCTGCGCTTCGTCTGGGTCGGCGACGGTGCGCAGCGCGCCGAATACGAAGCCGAGCTGGCGCGGCGCGGGCTGCGCGAGCGGACGACGCTGACGGGTCTGGTCGCTCCCGAGAAGATCCCGGAATTGCTGGCGGGGTTCGACATTCTGGCGCACTCCTCGCAGTGGGAAGGCCTGCCGCGCGTCGTGGTGCAGGCGCTGCTGATGCGCGTTCCGGTGGTCGCATTTGATATCGACGGCACACCCGAAGTCGTGCTGAATCGCAAGACCGGCCGGCTGATCCCGCTGGGCGACCTGAGCGGATTCGCAGGGGCGATCGTCGAGCTGGCGGCGGATGCGGCGGCGCGGCGCGCGTATGGGGCCGCCGGCCGGGCACACTGCCTGGAACGCTTCGATCACAATCGAATGGTGGATCAGCTCGAGGCGCTGTATCAGCGGCTGTGCCGCGCGCGGCCCTTTCTGTCGCCGCGCTCGCTGACTTGAACGCGATCGCGCGGCTGCCCGAGCGATCTCAGCATGTCGTGTGCGCCCGCGCTCGACGCGCCGTGAGCCCACGACAATCGAACTCAAAGCCGCGCGCGTGCGCGAGCGGCCACGCCGACCCAGGTGATTACTTCTTCTTCGGGTCGCTTGCGGGCTTCTTGGCCGCGTCGGACTTCTTCGCGTCCGCAGCCGGCGCCGCAGCGGTCGCACCGGCCGCCGGGGTCGCGGTCGCAGTCGCATCCGCCGCCGCATCCTTCTTCTTGCTGGCCTTCACGCGGCGGTTCCCGACTTTGGGCAGGCCCAGCGGAGACGACTCGCTGCTCCAGCGTTCGCCGGCGCGTAGCCTGGCTACGCGCTCGGCCCGCGACAGCACATTGCGATGCCGCACCAGCGAACTCTTCATGCGAAGCGAGCTGTCGACTGACATTGCGTGCGTCTCCCTGAAAGTCGAGTGATGTACTATAGCGGCCGGCCACGGGCCTGCCAAGCGCGGGCTGGGACCTGGCGAACCGTATCTTGCCGCCCGCGCATCGGGGTTCGGCAGTCGTCCAATGATGCTTCGTCGCTCGTCCGCTCGGCGGGATGCCAGTACGAGAGACCCGCCGCGCCTTGCGGCGGCGGCCGGGTGCGTGGAGGATTGTCCGCGGGAGTATCCGGACGCCTGGTGGGTCCCTCGGTCTTCAAAACCGCAGAGAGGCCGCTCATGCGGTTCTCTGGTGGGTTCGATTCCCATCTACTCCCGTGCACTAGCGGCAGCGCCGTGAAATCGGCCCGGTCGCGGCCCTAGCCCGGACGCGCCGCGTCGGATACACTCCGCGATTCGCGAACAGTCGTTCAACGCTACGGGAACCAGTGATGTTGGCATTGTGGTATCACGCGGTCTTCGCCATCTTCTTTGCCTTCCTGGCGGTCCTGCTCATGGCCGTCATCCTGCTGCAACGCGGCCGCGGCGTCGGCCTGGCGGGAGCGTTTGGCGGCAGCGGGGGCAACACGGCCTTCGGCGCGAAAACCGGCGACGCGCTCACCTGGATCACCGTCGTGCTGGCGTCGGTCTTTCTGCTGATCGCGATCGTGCTGAACTACTGGTTCGTCCCGGTGAAGTCCGAGCTGGCTCAGCCGCCGGCGCAAACTACGCCCGCCGCCACCGACGGCTCGGCCGAGCCCGCCTCCTCCTCCCTGGCGCAGCCGGCGCCGGGTGTTTTCGCGGCGTACGGCGACCCTTACCCGAGCGCCTAGTCCGTTTCAAACGCAACGGGCACGCGCCCCGCGAGTCATCCGCATGATTGTGTCGATGACCGGCTTCGGCGAAGCGCAACGCGAAGACAACGGCCACGTCTATCACGTCGAGCTGCGAAGCGTCAACAACCGCTATTTCAAAGCGACGATCAAGCTGCCCGAGGATTTCGCCTTCATCGAGACCGAAATCGAGCAGACGCTGCGCCGCCGAATCTCGCGCGGCAGCCTGACCTTTCGGCTGTATGTCCGCGATTTGAGCGAGCGGGCCGCGCAAGACATCAACGTCGCCGCCGTGCGGCAGTATCTCGAACGGCTGCGTTCGGTGTACGCGTCGGAGCCGGGGGTCACGATCGACCTGGGCACGGTCGCGATGTTGCCGGGCGTTTGTCAGCCGCACGAGATCGACGAGCGGCAGCGCGAGGCCGGCAAGAACGTGGTGACCGAGCTGACCGATGCGGCCCTGACGCGGCTGACGGAGATGCGCGCGGTTGAGGGGCGGGCGCTCGCGGCGGACCTGGAATCGCACTGCGTGCTGATCGAGAGCGAGCTCGAGGCGATCCGCGGGCGCGCCCGCGGAGTCGTGGACGACTATCGCCAGCGGCTGGCGGGGCGGGTGCAGGAGCTGATCGCCGACAGCGGCGTGCGGTTGGCCGAGGCCGATTTGCTCAAGGAAGTTGCGATCTACGCGGAACGCAGCGACATCAGCGAGGAGCTCAATCGTCTGGCCTCGCACCTGCAGCAATTCCGGGCCTGCTTCACATCCCCTGAACCCGCGGGCCGCAAGCTGGAGTTCATCACGCAGGAAATGCTGCGCGAGTCCAACACGATCGGCTCAAAGGCGGGCGACACGGAGATTGCGCGGCGGATCATCGAGATCAAGGGCGCGATCGACCGCCTCAAAGAGCAGGTGCAGAACGCGGAGTAGTCGCGCAGCGCCGCGGGCAGCCCATGCTAATCGATACGCACTGCCACCTGACCAGTGAGCCGCTCGTCGGGCAGATCGACGCCGTGCTGCAGCGCGCCGCGCACGCCGGCGTGCAGCGCATGCTGACCGTCGCCACCGACGCGGCCGATGCTCGCGCGGCGCTCGCGCTGCTGCAGCGCTTTCCGAAGCTCGGGCTGATCGCGGGCGTGCACCCGCACGAAGCCGGCAAGTGCACCGCCGACGAGCTGGCACACATCCTGGCTTTGCACCGTGGCATTGGTTTGCCGGCCGAGTTGCGTCCGCGGCTGGTGGCACTGGGTGAGATCGGGCTAGATTTTCATTACGACTTTGCCACGCCCGCGCGTCAGGAAGAGGTCTTTCGCGCGCAGCTCGAATTGGCCGTCGACGTCGGACGGCCGGTCGTGATTCACGCGCGAAAGTCCGAACAGCGCGTCTGCGATGTGCTCGGCGATTATCCCGCGCTGCGCGGCCGCGTCGTGTTTCACTGCTTCTCCGGCGATCGGTCGGTGGCGCGGCGCATCCTGGACGCGGGCAACTGGCTCTCGTTCACGGGCGTGATTACCTTCAAGAACGCGGACGCCCTGCGCGACGTACTGCAATTTGTGCCGGTCGAACGGGTCATGCTTGAGACCGACGCGCCGTACCTCTCGCCGGAGCCCGTGCGCAATGTGCGCCCCAATGAGCCGGGGCTTCTGCTGCACACCGCCCGGCGAATGGCCGATATTCGAAATGAGCCGCTCGAGGCGCTTGCCGCCCGCACCAGCGCAAACGCGGACCGCTTCTTTGGACTTTGGGAGTCGAACGCATGAAGCTAGCGCTCGTCACCGGCGGTGCCGGTTTCATCGGCAGTCACCTGGTGCGCGCTCTGCTCGACCAGGACTGGCGCGTACGCGTGCTTGACGACCTGAGCACCGGGCACCAGCACAATCTAAGCGAGATCGCCAGCCGCATCGAACTGATCATCGGCAGCATCTGCGAGCCGACGACCGTGCAGCGCTGCGTGAGCGGCGCGGACACGATCTTTCACGTCGCGGCCCGCGGCAGCGTGCCGCGCTCAATCGACGAGCCGCTCGTGACGCACGAGGTCAACATCAACGGCACGCTGAACATGCTGGTGGCCGCCAAGGCCGCCGGCGTGCGCCGCTTCGTTTATTCCGCGAGCAGCAGCGCCTATGGCGACACGCCCACACTGCCGAAGTCCGAGGACATGCCGCTGCGGCCGCTGAGTCCGTACGCGGTGACCAAGATTGCAACCGAGCAGTACTGCACTGTGTTCTCGCATGTGTACGGGCTGGAGACGATCTCGCTGCGCTATTTCAACGTCTTCGGCCCGCGGCAGGATCCGGACAGCGCATACGCCGCCGTGATCCCGGCGTTCGTCAGCCGCATGCTGCGCGGCCAGCGCCCGGTGATTTTTGGCGACGGCGAGCAGACCCGCGATTTCTGTTTCGTCGAGAATGTTGTGAACGCCAACTTGCTCGCAGCCAGGGCCGAGCGTCTGCACGGCGAAGTGGTGAACATCGCCTGCGGCGAGCGTGTCTCGCTGAATCGGATTGTCGGGCTGTTAAATGCGGCGCTGGGGCGTGAGTTGGAGGCCGATTATCGCCCGGCTCGGGTGGGCGACGTGAAGCACAGTCTTGCCTCGCTCGAAGCGGCCAAGCGGGCGATCGGCTACACACCGCGCGTCTATTTTGAGGAAGGCCTGCAGCGTTCGATCGCGTGGTATCGCGAGAACCTGGGCTAACTGGAAGCGCGATTGTCCGCGGACCGTCCTCGGCGAAGCCTGGACAGCGCGCGGCGGGCACTTCGCGGCATTGTCCGGGCTGCGCGCACGGCTGCGACGGCCATTTAGCAGGCTTGAAGGTTTCCGAGCTCGGCGGTGATGACGATCTGGCTGCCGGCAGGGTCGCGGATGGCGACCTTGACCATTTCCATCTGGCGCAGCTTGGCCCGCTCCGAATCGCTGGTGATGTAGGTCACTTCGGCGCGGATGCGGCGATCACCCTGGAAGAACTGCGACTGAAGGCGGCGCTTCACGGGCGTCGAAGTACGCTGCCCGTCATCGTCCCAGCTCGAGCCGACCGGCGTCGGTCCGGGGTTGATGACCCTCACCTTGGTGCCGGCGGACAGAAACTTGTTCATCGCCTTCATGTACACAATCTCCAAAGCGCGGGAATTACCCGCGTTACGCGCGATCCGCTTGCCAGGGAGCCAAAGCGAACGGCCGGGCCGGCCGCTCGAAGTGTGGAGGGCTCAAACTCCGAATTATTTTGGTATCCTAGCTTCCCGCACGCGTCCTTCAAGTCTATTTTCAACGCCGCGCGCAGATCCCGCTTTCGGCGGCGCGCCGCGAGCGGCACAATGTCCGCATGAGCCGAGTCCGCTGGCGCCGCCGGCTTCTGGCGAGCCTGGTGATCCTGCTGTGCATCACCGGCGGGGCGCAGCTCTATCTCACGCAGCCGGCCCGCATTCAGGCACAACTTCAAGCGCTGCTCGCCGAATTGGATGTCGGCCTGGTCCGCGTGGGTTACAGCAGCTTCTCGATTTTCGGCGGATTGCGGCTGGTCGACCTGCAGGTCTTTGAAGCCGCCGACCACGCCGACGCAGAGCCGCTGGTGCGCGTCGCGGATGCGCGGATCCAATTCGACCGGCTGGCGCTGCTGACGGGCACGTTCAAGCCGACCGATGCCGTGCTGCGCGGCGTGCAGGCGCACATCGAGTTTGATCGCGGCAGCGGACGCTGGAATCTGCGAATCCGCAGCCAGCCCGGCGACGACGAGTTCACCCATCACACCGAGGGCTGGCCGAATATCCGCGTCAGCGATCTGGACCTGCGCTTCGATGCGCGAAACGGCGAGCGGCTCGAGCTGCACCGCCGTTGGATCGCCTCTGTCGAGGGCCAGCGCGTCAGCGGTGACACGCCCGGCGAGCGGCATTATCGATTGCGGTTGACGCAGACGAGCGGCCCGACGATGGCGCCGCGGCGCCAGGCGTCGCGACCGCTTCTGGAGTGTGAGTTTGGCCCGAGCGCGAACACGCTCAGCAGCGGCTGGGTGGATCTCGAGAGTGTGGCGGCGATCGCCGGTCCGCAGATCGCCGGGATGCTGCACGACGCCCGCGTCCGCGGAGCCGCCGCGCTCGAGCGCTGCCGGCTCGATCCGACCGGGGCGCTGATCGATTGCCAGGTTTGGCTGGAGCAGATCAGCGCGCTGCCGCCGATCGAGCCGGCAGAGAGCGGGGTCGCACCGGAGCAGCGCTTCGTGCAGCTTCAGGCGCTGGGCGGCGCGCTGAAGCTTGCGGCCTCCGAGCAGGGCCGTAGGCGTGTTGAGTGGACGCTGCAAGGTCGCGTGAGTGGCGGTGATTTTCACACCAGTGGCCGGATCGATGCCGACGCCGACGCATTGGAACGCCTGGATCTGTCGCAGGCGATCTTTCGCGTTGACGCGCGCGCGACGGATTTGACGTTTCCCGATCCGCAGCAGCACGCCGCCTTCATCAATTCGCCGGCGCTGCCGGAGCCGATTCGGGCTTTCTTTCATGACTACATTCCGCGCGGCCGGTTTGACGCGACCGTCAGCGTCCGCTGCCCGCAGCGCGGCGCAGCGCCGCTGGTCGAGGCCGAGATCGCCCCGCGCGGCGGCATCTGTCGCTACAAGCGCTTCCAGTACGACATTGAGGACGTGCACGGTCTGGTGCGCGTCACGCCCGAGCGCATCTACCTCGATGGCCTGCATGGGCGGCACGGCGCCAGCCGCATCCGCGCCGACGGCTGGTGCATCGACAGCTCGAGTTGGACCGGCTTCGAGCTGCACTTCAGCGGTGAACCGCTGCTGCTCGACGCCGACCTGTACCACGCAATCCCCGCGTCGTATCAAAAGCTCTGGCGCGAGGCACGCCCCAGCGGGCTGAGCACCGTGCAGGTGCACATGACCCGCGCGCACGGCGACGAGCTGCGCGGCGCCCTCGATCCGACGATCGAAGTCACCGCCCGGCTGGTGGCGGCGGACGTGACCGTCGCCAACAATCGCCTGCGGCAGTGCGACGGCGTCGTCCGCATCAGCGATCAGGGCGTCTGGCTGCATGATTTGCACGGCTATCTCGGCCCCGGATCGATTCGGCTTGATGGCCACGTCGACATTCCCGAGCAGGGTGCGGCGCCGTATGACCTGCACGTCGAAGCGGCGCAGATCGCGATTCAGCGAAATAACGAGCTGGTCGACGCCCGCGGCACGCCGCTCGGCAGCATCCGCTTCGACGGGCTTGGCGACGTCTGGGCCCAGGTGCGCCCCTGCGAGCCGCGCTGCGATTCGCATTACGCGATTCACGCGCGGCAAGGCGCGCTCACGGGCTTTGATCCGCAGACGCCCTGGCCCAGCGCCAGCGCCTGGGTGGTGGTGTCGGAGGAGGGCTCGCGGATACTCAGCGCCGAGGCCCGCTGCGCCGCGTCGCACCTGCAACTGGCCGGCGATCTGCCCAGCGGCGGCCCGGCGGCGCAGACGGTCGCGCTCGATCTAGACGCGAGCACCGTCGACGTCGGCAACCTGCTGAAGCGGATTGTGCCCGAGCGCTGGTCGCAGGTGCGCGAAGCGCTGGGCCTCAGCGGCGCGGGCCGGGTCACGGCGCGCTTTGAGCCCGAGCCGACCAATCCGCCGCGCCAGGCTGCCGCGATCACGCTGCGCGCCGCGCTGATGAAGCCCCTGCCGCTGCCGCTGTCGATGCAGGACGTCGAGGCGGAGCTGCGCGTCTCCTCTGCGGGCTTCACGCTGCAGCGCGCCACGGCGGCGTACGGCGAAGCCCGCATCCGCTGTTCGGGCGCCGGCGGATGGGACCCGCCCTGGGTCGAGCTGCAGGGCGAAGCCAGCGGGCTGCGCTTCAGCGACGCGCTTTTGAATGCTCTGCCGCGCCCGCTCGGCGGAATGCTGGCCCGCACGGCGCCGCGCGGCGGGCTGGATGTGCGGCTGCGGCAGGTGCGCTACGAGCCGAGCGCCGCTGATCCCTGGAAATTCAGCGGGACGATCGCATTCGGCGCGGCCGATCTGAAGCTGGGAGTGCCCTTTTCCGAGTTCGACGCGCTGCTCGACGGCGAATGTCGCCTGGATCGCAGCGGGGCCGCCACGCTGCTGGCGGAGGTGCAGGTGCCGCGCGGCAAGCTCGCTGGCCGGGCCGTCTCCGAGCTGAGCGCCACCGTCCTTCGCAATCCGCAGGAGCGCCGCACGCGGATCGAGGAGTTGCACGCGCAACTCTGCGACGGCGAACTGGTTGGAGCGCTGTCGATCGACGCCGAGTCCGGCGAGTACGATCTGAGCGCTACACTTTCAGACATCAGCCTGCCGCTCTTCTTGCGGCGCGAGAGCAGCGGCGCGATGGGCCGCGGCCGGCTGGATGGCAAGGTCTTCTTGCGTGGCCGCGGCGACTCGATCGAGAGCGTCAGCGGAGGCGGAGACGTGCGCGTTCGCGGCGTGGAGCTGCTGAGTGACCCGCTGACGCGCGCCCTGGCCGGCGCCGCGCGCAGCGCGAATCAGCGTATCTCCGATCAGCTCGACCAGGCCGAGCTGCGCTTCAACTGGCAGGGAACCGCGCTGTACTTCAACCAGATCGACCTGTACGTCGGCGACCTGCGGCTCGTCGGCGAGGGCCGTTGGGATATGCGTTCCGACCAGCTCGACCTCACGCTCGTGGGTGCGGCGCCGCGCGCTGGACGCGTCGCCGGCCTGACCGAGCTGCTCGAGGCCGCCCAAAGCGAGTTGATCCAATATCGCGTCGAAGGATCCGCCAGCGCGCCGCGCGTCACCTCGCGGCCGCTGCACACGATTACCGAGCCCATCCGGCGGCTGTTCCGGCGCTAATCGCGCCGTCGCCATCGCCGCCGCAGGCACGCGCTGCGCAGCGGATCAAGCCGCGGCCGCAATCCCGCCGATATCGATGGCGATATGCGCGCATTGGGCGTCATCCTGGCACGCGCGGGCAGCAAGGGCCTGCCGAACAAGTGCATGCGGCCGCTGCTGGGTCGGGCGTTGATCGAATACACGTTTGACCATGCGCTCGCGTCTGAGCGGCTCGGCGCCGTGCTGCTGAGCACCGATTGCGCTCCGGCCGCCGCGCTGGCCGCGGCCCGCGGGATTGAGCTCGTGCAGCGCCCGGCCGAGCTGGCGAGCGACCAGGCCCGCGTTGACGACGCCGTGCGGCACGCGCTGCGCGCCTGGGAAGCGCGGCACGCACAGACCGCGGACTACGTCGCGATTCTGTACGGCAATATCCCGCTGCGTGCCGCTGGGCTGATCGACCGTGTGTTGGCGCATCTCGAGCAAAGCGGCGCGACCTCGGTGCGGACGCTCGCGCCCGTCAGCAAGCAACACCCGGATTGGTTGCATCGCCTAGAAGACGGCGATCGCATGCGGCCGCTGCGCGCGAATTCGATTCACCGCCGCCAGGATCTTGAGCCGCTGTATTACCACGACGGCGCGATGATCGCCGTCACGCGCGCCGCGCTGCTGGAGTCCGACGGCGCGGCCGACCCGCACGCCTTTTTCGGCGCGGATCGACGCGGTCTGGTGCAGGCCGCTCATGAGAGCGTCGATATCGACACGATGTTCGATCTGCATCTGGCGCAGGCGCTGCTGCAGGCGCGTTGGGAGCCGGCCGCATGAGCCTGCTGCGCAGCGAGCTCGAGGTCGCGAGCGTCGCGATCAACGGGCGCCCGGTCGGCGCGCGGCAGCCGGTGTATATCGTGGCGGAAGCGGGAGTCAATCACGACGGCGCGCTGTCCCGCGCGCTGCAGTTGATCGACGCGGCCGCCGAAGCCGGCGCCGACGCTGTCAAGTTCCAGTGTTTTCGCGCAGACGAGCTGGTCACGCGCGACGCGCCGCTGGCCGAGTATCAACGCAACGCCGGCGAACACTCGCAATACAGCATGCTCGCGCGTCTGCAGCTTTCGTATCATGACTTCGAGCATCTGCGGACGCGCTGCGAGTTTCACAATCTCGATTTCCTGGCCACGCCCTTCGGCCTGCGCGAGGTCGAGCTGCTGGCGCGGTTGGGGTCGGCGGCGCTGAAGATCGCCTCAAGCGATTTGAACAACGCCCCGCTGCTGCAGGCCGCGGCGCGGCAATCGCGGCCGCTGATCATCTCGACCGGCGCCGCCACGCAGGACGAGATCGCCGCCGCGCTGGAATGGCTCGCCGAATGCGACGCATGCGAGCGGCTGATCCTGCTGCACTGCGTCAGCGCCTACCCCACCCCGCTCGAATCGGCCAACCTCGGCGCCATCCGCACCTTGCAGGCGCTCGCAGGAGTGCCCTGCGGCTTCAGCGATCACACCGTCGCGATCGAGAGCGCCGGCTTGGCCGTCGCGGCGGGCGCGTGCCTTCTCGAGAAACACTTGACGCTCGATCGCGCCGCCGGCGGACCGGATCACGCCATCTCGCTTGAGCCCGGCGATTTCGCGGCGTACGTGCGTTCCGCGCGCCGCGCCGAACGCGCCCTGGGCGATGGGACGCTCGGCTTCCAGGCGATCGAACGCGACGTGCGTGCTCTGGCCCGCAAGAGTGTCGTCGCCGCCCAGCCCATCCCCGCCGGCAGCATCCTGCGGGCCGAAATGCTCACGCTAAAACGCCCCGGCGGCGGAATCACCCCCGACCAGCTCGCCGAACTGATCGGCCGCCGCCTCAAGATCGACGTCGGACGCGACACGCGCATCACCTGGGGCATGCTCTCGTGAGGCCCCGGCCGCGGCGCCGCATCGCGGTCATCACCGGCACGCGCGCCGACTTTGGCGTGCTGCGCTCCACCATTCAGGCGCTGCGGGCACGCCGCGACGTCCAGCTTCGTGTGATCGCCACAGGGATGCACCTGCTGCCGCGCTTTGGCTACACGCTGCGCGACGTACAGCGCGAGTTCGGACCCGTCGCCGCACGCGTCCGCATGCAGCGCGGCGACGACGCGCCGCTGGACCAGGCCCTCGGACTCGCGCGCGGCGTCAGCGGCATCGCGAAAGCCCTGCTCGAAAATCGTAGCGAACTCGTGCTCGTGCTCGGCGACCGCATCGAAGCCATGGCGGGCGCGCTCGCCGCCGTCACCAGCGGCCGTTTCCTGGCGCACATTCACGGCGGAGACCTGGCCGCCGGCGATTTCGATGACGCGCTGCGCGACGCGATCACCCAATTGGCCGATCTGCACCTGGTCGCGTCCGACGCGGCGGCCAAACGCGTGAGATCGCTCGGGGCGGCGGCAGGCCGAGTCGTGCGTGTCGGCGCGCCGGGGCTGGATCTGCTGCGTGAGCCGCACCAGCCCGCGGAGCAACGCTGGTCGAGTGATGATGCGTTTTGGCAGGACGCGGCCCTGGTCGTCTACCACGCGCACGGCCGCTCTCGCGAGACCGAAGCGCAGGTCATGACGAACGTGCTTGAAGCCGTGCGCGCGGCACGGCTGCGGCGCGTGATCATCTATCCCAACACGGATCGCGGCAACGCGGGCGTGATCTCCGCGATCAAGACGCACCTCAGCGCGCACGCGCGCGGCGGAGCCGCCGACGCCAGTGCATTCCGCTCCGTGCCACACGACCGCTACGCTCGCTGGCTGCGGGCGGCGCGCGTCCTGGTCGGCAATTCGTCCAGCGGGATCATCGAGGCCCCGTTCGTCGGGACGCCTTCCGTCAATGTCGGGCAGCGGCAGGCCGGGCGCGTTGCCGGCGGACCGAGCGTCCTGCACGCCGGCGAATCGCAACCGTCCATCGCACGCGCCGTCCGCCGCGCACTGCAGCTTCCGCGGCGGCGCAGCACGCGTGTCTACGGCGATGGGCGGGCGGGCGCGCGGATCGCGCGAATTCTGGCGACGATCAGGATCGACGAGCGCGGCTGAGCAGCGCCAGCAGCACCAGGCTGGTCATCGCTGTGGCCGGCTCGGGAATGACGATGCCATTGATGCGGAACGCCACGTCGACCGGATCGGGGCTCCCCGGCACGAGCGTCGAGGGCGTGAAGTTCACGAATGCCCCGCCCAGTGACGGATCGCGCACGAACGCGGTCGAGCCGTAGACGTTGGCCGAACCGCTGCTAGAAACCACGGCAAAGTTCCGCCCGCCGCGGAAAATGCTGCTGCCAACCAATCGCAGGCCGAGGAAGTACTCCCCGGGCGCGAGTTGAATCTGCGGCAGGTTGATTCGCGCGCGGTACACGTCCAGGTCATTGACGATCGCGAGCGAATTGGCGATGTACCCGGTGCTTCCGCCCAGGAGCGGCAGAAACCCGCTGATCTGTCCACCCTTATCGCGCTGTGCCTGGTAGATGGCGTATTCCGCGAGCGGGTATTCGAAGGCGAAGTCGCGCATCCCGACCCACTCGAACGACTCGAGCTGCGTCGGCTGGTTGAACTGGAAGTCGTCGATTGTCCAGGCATCGCGCGCCAGCGTGGCCGAGGGGATGAACTCGGACGCGAATCGGCGTTGTGGCTGGTAGATGTCGCCGGGGAAGTTGTCCCAGATGATGTTTGCGTGAGCGATTGCGCTGCCTACGGCGGCGCAAAGCAAACCTGCGAGGATTCGGAGAGTCATACTTCGCCCCTTCCTGTAGCCGACCGAACGCGGCACGCAGGGGCGTCCGATAACGCTAAACGCCGCGACCGCAGAGTCCGGGCGCAGCGATGCACCCTCCTCCATGCATGCTAGGACCGCCATTTTTCGGAAGTCAAACGCGACCGTCCGCGAACGTGTTCGCCAAATCCGCGGCGTCACCCAGGCGAGAGCGGTTTCATCCCGAGCCACATGAATATCGCGTCAGCGTCATGTTTCTGACCGAGCCGAATCGCCGATACAGCGCGATTCCGTGTTCGGGTGCGCCGCCCGAGTGGGGTTTGTGCCAATTGCACTCCGAAGATTGATGTCGCGCGTCACCTGGACCGTAACGGAGCATCCAAACCTAGGTCCATTGTGTTGCGGTCGCCGCAGGACGATAATCGTCGAGCATGTGCAGTGCAGCCGATCTTGGGGACGACGCGGCTGAGGCTCTCGAACGCGAAGCGGTTCTGATCACGCGGCTGCAACAAGGCGATGCCGATGCGTTTGAGACGCTGGTGCGGACATTTGGCCCTCGTCTGCTGACGGTCGCGCGACGCTACCTGCCCGCGGAGGACGACGCACAGGACGCATTGCAGGACGCGTTCGTGTCGGCGTTCCGCGGGTTGGCGAAATTCTCGGGCAATTCACGCCTGGGCACCTGGCTGCATCGCATCGTCGTCAACGCGGCCCTAATGAAGCTTCGCACGCGCCGCAGGCACGCGGAGCAGCCGATCGACGCGTTCCTGCCGCAGTTCGTAGAAGACGGTCACTACGCGCGTCCGGTGAATAGCTGGTCCGAGACGGCCGAAACCGTGGTACGCCGCGGCGAAATGGTTTCGCTGGTTCGCAGAGAGATTGAGGCGTTGCCTGAGTCGCATCGAGTGGTCCTGTTGCTGCGCGATATCGATCAATTGGACACAGAGGAGACCGCGAAATTGCTCAACATTTCGCCGAACGCGGTCAAAACGCGACTGCACCGGGCACGCCTGGCACTCCGCGAGCGACTAGACGCGCACTTCGGAGGCTCCGCCGCGTGATTACCTGCCGCGAGCTAGTTGAATTTCTGTGCGACTATGAGTCGGGCGAGCTGCCCGAAGCACAGCGGGCCGAATTCGAGCGGCACTTGGCAGTCTGCCCGCCGTGTGTGCGCTACCTGGACAGCTACCGCACCACGATCGTCATCGGGAAGCGCTGCTGCGATGAGGCTTCCCGCAACCTGCCAGAGATGCCCGAAGCACTGGTGAAAGCGATTCTCGCGGCCCGCTCGAAGAGCTAACCGCCCGCCGGGTCGCTGCTGAGCGCGGCGCGCGACAAATCGCCTACGCAGAACGCGGCCACCTGCCCGCCGTCCGTCTGTAGAATCCGCGTCCCAACTGAAAGCATGAGGTGACGCGTGCGCATCCTGATTACGAATGACGATGGCATTCTCGCGCCCGGGATCGAGGCGCTTTATTCGGCCGTCGCGGACCTGGGCGAGATCGACGTCGTCGCGCCGGAGACGACGCAATCGGCCATGGGTCATGCCATCACGATCCGCTCGCCGATGTTCGTCCACCGCGTGCACGTGAACAATGTGTTCTACGGTTGGAGCGTCGATGGCCGGCCGGCCGATTGCGTCAAGCTGGCGATGGTCGAGTTGCTCAAGCACCGCCCGGATTTCGTGCTCAGCGGCATCAACGCGGGCTGCAATACCGGCATCAACGTGCTCTACAGCGGCACGGTCGCCGGCGCGATTGAGGCGGCGTTCTTCGGCGTGCCGTCGCTGGCGATCTCACTGGAGCTCTCAGACGAGATGGATTTTCACGCCGCCGGCCGCATCGCCAAATCGGTCTTTGAGGCCTACGTACGCATGCGGCCTGCCCCGGGCGCCTGTCTGAACGTGAACATCCCGGCCCTGGATCGCGGGTTGCCGCGCGGCGTGCGCTGTTGCCCACAGTCAACCGTCCCGATGGACGATCGCTACCGCAAGGAGACGGATAGTCAGAATCGCGCGTTGTATTGGCTGGACGGCCGCATGCCCGACGAGCGCGCCAGCGACACTGACTTGGCCGCGATGCGGGCGGGATACGTCGCCATCACGCCGCTGCGCTTCGACATGACCGACCACGCGACGCTGCAGAATGTCGCGCAGCAGCCCTGGCCCTCGAGCTTTCAGTGAGCTCGTCGCGACCGATCCCGATCGGTCGCGGCCTGGAAAGCGCTGGCGCCGTCGCCGTTGACAGCGTCTTGTGACTTCATACAATTCCGCCGCTAAATTCAGGGGTGATTCGGCCGCCGGCGAAGCCGAATCGTGCGTGCGCCCGGCCGACCGATGACCCTACGGATTTTGACCGGGATGTTGCACCCCGTGCCGTCCATGGTATTCCATCGCGGAGGATTTGCCGGGTGATCGAAGTACGAAACCTCACCAAGTATTACGGCGATTTCCGGGCGGTTGACAGCATTTCGTTTGGCGTGCACGAAGGCGAAATCGTCGGCTTCCTCGGGCCGAACGGCGCCGGCAAGACCACGACGCTGCGCGTGCTGACCGGATTTCACCCGGCCAGTTCGGGGACGGCGACCGTCGCCGGCTGCGATGTGTTTACAAAATCGCTTGAGGCCCGTCGGCATGTGGGCTACCTGCCCGAATCCGTGCCGCTTTATCCCGAAATGCGCGTGCACGAGTACCTGCGCTTCCGCGGCAAGCTCCGCGGCCTGGCTGCCGCGCAGCGCGAGAGCGCCATGGCCCGCGTGGCGGAGCGCTGCTGGATCAAGGACGTGCTGCGTCGCCCGATCGGGCAACTTTCGAAGGGCTATCGGCAGCGCGTCGGCCTGGCGGACGCGCTGCTGCACAATCCGAAGGTGCTGATCCTAGACGAGCCCACCGTCGGGCTCGACCCGACGCAGATCCGCGAGACACGCTCGCTGATCCGCGACCTGGCCAAGGAGCACACCGTCATCCTATCCAGCCATATCCTGCCCGAAGTCGAAGCGACCTGTCAGCGCATCATCATCATCCACCGCGGCAAGATCGTCGCCTCCGGCACCGCGGCCGAGCTGCGCGAGCGCGTTACAGGCGAGTCGCGGCTGATCGCCGAGCTGCGCGGCCCGGAGGCCGAGATTGCTCGCGGTCTCAAACAGTTGCCGCAGGTGAGCGAGGTGGCCTGCAGCGCGGTGGATGGCTGGACGCGTGCAACGGTTGCTACGCAGGCCGATTTGCGTGAGAACATCTTCAAGCTCGCGATGCAGCAGGGCTGGGCGCTGCGCGAGCTCCGCCGCGAAGTCGCGACGCTCGAGGATTTCTTCGTCAAGATCGTCGCGGGAGCGCGACAAAAGGAGGAGTAGGCCGCATGCGCAACACAATTGCGATCATGCAGCGCGAGCTGATGTCGCTGTTCTACTCGCCGATCGGCTACATCGTGATCGCCGGCTTTCTGCTGATGACCGGGATCCTGATGTGGATGTTCGAGGCGTTCGAGCCGGGCAAGCCCGCCACACTGCGGACGCTGTTCCTCTTCACGCCTTATGCGCTCACCATCATCATCCCCGCGATCACGATGCGCTCGATCGCCGAGGAATACCGCACCGGCACGATCGAGTCGCTGATGACCGCGCCGGTCACGGACTCGCAGATGGTGCTGGGAAAATACCTGGCCTCACTGGTGTTCTTCATCGTCATGCTGGCCGGCACGCTGATCTACCTGCTGCTGATGATGGTCTACGGCAATCCCGACCTGGGCGTGACGTTCGCCAGCTACCTCGGCATGCTGCTGGTGGGCGTGATGTTCACCGCGATCGGCACGTTCACCAGCACGCTGACGCGCAACCAGATCGTGGCCTGGATCGTGGCCGCGATGCCGCTGCTGCTGTTCGCGGCCCTGGCGTACTGGTTCGCGCCGCAGGCGTATGGCCTGCTGCGCGCCGTCTTGCAGCAGATCAACGTGGTCAACCGGCTCGACGCCTACAACCGCGGCGACGTCACGCTTGAAAGCGTGACGTTTTTCCTGGGCGCTGCGGGCCTGTTCCTGTTCCTGAGCATCAAGGTCGTGGAGTCGCGCCGATGGCGCTAGAAATGAACGCGCGCAACCGCCGCCTGCTGTATAGCCTAAATGTGATCCTCGCCGCCGCGCTGGCACTGTTGCTGGTCGTGCTGGCCACCTGGGGCGCCGGGAGGCTCGGCTGGCGCGCGGATTTCTCCGCCAGCGGTGTGAACAGCCTGAGTCCGCGCACGATCGCCTTGCTGCGCGAGCTTCCCGAAGACGTCAGCGTTACCGGGATTCACACCAGCGCGCTTCGCGAGATGCGGCCCTTCGCGGAGAGACGCCGCGAGCGAATGTCCGATCTGCTCGAGCTGTACGAGTCGACCAACCGCGGCAAGGTCAAGACGCGGATGATCGATGCCCAGAGCGACCAGGCGGCGCTGAAGGCGCTGCTCGCCGGCCTGCGTGAAAAGCCAGAGTACAAGGACGAATCCAAGCCGCACCAGACCGCGATCGAGTCCTTCAAAGAGCTGAGTCCGCGACTGAGCCAGGCGCTTTCGGCGGAAGCGAGCGAGATGACGCGCTTGCTGGAGACCGCGCCAAACCTTGGCCGCGTGCGCGAATTTGTGATCGTGCAGCGCAACTTCAGCAGCATCGCTCAGGACGGCCAGTCGCTCACGGACGAGATCCAGGAGCTGCTGAACGAGGAAGTCCCCAGCTTTGCGCGGGCCGTGCAGAACGTCAACGAGCACCTCTCACGCGCCAGCACTGTCCTGAAAGACAGCAGCGCCTGGATGACCGGCGAATCACAGGCCAGCCGCGACCTGACGCCCGACGCCAAGAGCTTCCTTGCCGCCGCGGCCGGCCGGCTGGCGCCGCTGCTGACTGAGGTCGACGCGCTGGTGACGAAATCAAGCAATCTGCCGCGGGCCAAGCTGGAAGACGCGGTCAGCACGCTGAAGCGCGGCGATTCGGCCATCATCGTCGAGACGCCACGCGAGGTGCGCGTCATTCCGAGTGAAGACATCTGGGTGATGAACTTCGACCCGAATTCGCCGCGGCCCGCCGACCAGGACCCGGCTGATTTCGGAGGCGAGCAGGCGGTCTCATCGGCGATTCTGCAGCTCACGAAGAAGGAGAAAGTCGGCGTGGTCTTCGTGCGCTTCGGCGGCGAATCCGCCATCCGTCCGGATTTCTCGCGGTTCAACCCGGCGATGGGGCAGTTGCCGCGTGCTCCATACGGCATTCTGAACGATGTGCTTCAGAAGGAGAATTTCGTGACGGCGGAGTGGGACGTGAGCACGCAGCCCACGCCGCCGCCGGTCGAGGGCGTCACCAAGACGCTGTATGTCGTTTTGCCCCCGGAGCCGCCGGGCCAGCCAAACCCGATGCAGCCCACGCCGCAGGCCGGCATTTCGCCGCAACAGATCAAGCAGGTCACCGACGCGGTCGCGGCCGCGGGCATGGCGATCTTCCTAACCGGCTGGGCCGAGCCGCAGCGCGGCCGCTTCGGCGGTATGGGCGGGCCGGGTAGCTACGAGTATGCCGAGTACCTGAAGACCGCCTGGGGCATCGATGTTCAGTATCGCTATCTCGCGGTGCATTTCGCCCCCAGCGTCGAGAAGCCGGATCTGTGGGTGCCCGCCAGCGGGTTGCTGCTCGATACCAGCATCTTGAAAGTCGCTGAGCACGCCATCGTCAAGCCGCTGCGCGGCGTCGAGATCGGGCTGCATATGGTCTGCCCGTTGCGAGCCACGGAGACGCTTCCGGCCGGCGTGAGTTGCGAGCCGCTGCTTTCGGTTGAGACCGCAGATCGCGTCTGGGCCTTCGATGACATCGCCAGGGTGGAGCAAGATTTGCAGACGCGCCGCGGCACGACGCGCGGCGAGACGGACATTACCCCGCCGTTCCATGTCGCAGTGGCGGCCTCGGGCGAGGGCGGGAAGCGCGTGGTCGTCTTCGCCAGCGAGCGCTTCGCCGGCGATGCGCTGCTTTCGCAGATGACGCTCAATCCGGCGACGCTGCGCGTATTCGCGGCGTATCCGGGCAATCAGGATTTGTTCCTGAACGCGATTCACTGGCTGACCGGAGACGCCAGCCGCATCGCGATCGGTCCACGGCGCGGCGCGGCGCCGCGACTCGAAGGACTGAAGGACCCGGCGCAGGCCACGTTCTGGAAAGTGTTCCTGGTCAGCATTTGGCCCGCTACGGCGCTGCTTGCCGGCGCGGGCGTCTGGATGATTCGGCGGAGGTAGTGGCGCAATGGACTTTCGCACGACGTTGGTGCTGCTGGCGCTGGTAGTCGTCGGCGGTGTGCTGTGGTTCGTGTACCGCGGCGACGCCCCGCCTACGAAGGTCGATCCCGAGCCTCAGGCCGCGGAGAGCAAGCCGCTATTTGATCCGCAGCCCGTCGCCGCCGACGTGCTGAAGCTGCAGATTGAGCGCTCCGGCAAGCCGGCGATGCGTTTCGAGCGCGACGCGAGCAGCGCTAGCCCAAGCGGGCTGCCCGGTGGCGAATGGCGCATGCTTGAGCCGCTGCAGACCGGCGTCGAGGCCTTCATGGTCAACAATCTGGCATCGACTTTCGCGCAGTTGACGTATCGTGTCGCCGGCAAGCCCGGTGAAGCCGGCTTCCCAAGCGCCGCCGACGCCGGCCTCGAGCCGCCGCTGGCGAAGATCACGCTGACCGACAAGAGCGGCAAGGTTTTTGAAGTGCAGGTCGGCAAGCAGCCGCCGCTGAGTAACGACACGTTTGTGCGCATCGGCGGCAAGGCGGAGCTATACCGCGTGCCGCGCGACCTGCCGCTTGAGCTGCGCAAGCAGCCGAGCGACTTCCGCTCCAAGTCGCTGACGCGGCTGAACACCAACGACATCACGCAGTTCAGCATCGAGCACGAGGGCAGGTCCTACGCGCTGCAGCGCTCAGATGCCGGCGATTGGGTGATGAGCAAGCCCATCCAGGCCTACGCCGATGCCGAGAAAATCCGCGGCCTGCTCGGCAAGCTTCCGGCGATCAGCGTGCTGGAATTCGTCGATGATCAACCGGCGTCGCTCGCACCTTTTAGTCTGGATCAGCCGTTCCTGACGCTGCAGGTTACGGCCCAGACGCGCAAGCCGCGGCCGCAGACGCAGCCGGCGACGCAGCCCGCCACGCAGCCAGCCGAGCCGCAGTTCGATGTGGTCACGACGCAATTCGGCCTGATGGTCGGCGGCTACGCGGATTTGAAATCGGAGAATCGCTACATCAAGCTGGCAGATCAGCCCTGGGTCGCCAAGGCGTCCAAGGCCAACCTCGAAGCGCTGATCCCCAAGGACATTCGCGACACGCGCATCTCACGCATTCAGCGCAGCAACGTCACGAAGCTCGAACTCATCAGCCAGCAGCAATCCGCCATATTGAACCGCACCGAGGGCGGAGTGTGGACCGGCGCAGGCGACCTCACCCGGCTCGACCCCGGCGCCGTCGACGAGCTGCTCGCCGCCCTCGAAGAAATCCGCGCGATCGACTTCATCGACGAGCCCGGCGATCTGGCCCCGCTCGGATTGGCCGCGCCGCAGCACGAGCTGCGCGTCTGGAGCCTCGAGCCCGAGCCCGTCATCTTGCGCATCGGCGGCGAAACCGCGAGCCGCCGGAATACGTACGTGCAGCGCGTCGGGCAGCCGGGCGTGATGGTGATCGCGGCGCAGCAGGCCGAGCGGCTGCGGCTTTCTCCGCTGGCGCTGCGCTCGCGCAATATGTACGACCTCAATCCCAGCGAGCTGCGTGAGATCGAGCTCACTCGAAACGACCAGCGCATCAAGCTGGTCTCCGAAAACGGCGCCTGGCGGCTGACGCTGCCGATCGAGGCGCCCGCCGATCCGGCTGCGGCACGCGACCTGGCGAACGACCTGGCGCGGCTGCGGGCCAAACGCGTCGAAGCCAAGGGAAACGAAGCGTCCTACGGTCTGAGCGATCCCAGCGTCGTGGTGCGCTTCGTGGTCGAATCCGTGCCGCAGACGCAACCGACGACTGCCGCGGACGCCGGCCCACCCGCGGCCGAGCGGCGCGAATTCACGCTGCGCATCGCACGCGTTGAGAATGTGACCTACTGCATCAAGGACGACGATCCGTTCGTCTACGTGCTCGATGAAACGGTCTATCGCGTGCTGATGAACGAGCTGATCCAGCGAGTCGTGTTCGACTTCAAGCCCGATGACATCCAGCGCATTCGCATCGATGCCCCCGGCGGTAAGCTGGAGTTCATCCGCAACGCCGCGGAGTGGAAGCTCGCGGACGACCCGTTCGTCAAGCTCTCCGCGCCCAAGCTCAACGAATTCGCGCAGCAACTGGCGGCGATCGCGGCCGAGCAGTTCATCGTCTACCGCGGGGCGGACTTGACCGAGCAGGGGCTGGCCAATGCGCCCGTCACGTTGACGCTCGGTCTGAAAGAAGATCGCAGCGCCACGCTGCGCATCGCGCAGCAGGAGCTCGGCCTCTTGCCGCGCCGCGCCGGGTGGGTCGAGCGCGGCTGCGTGTTTCTGATGCGCAACGCGGACGCGGAGAAGATCCTGCGCGGCTTGGACATGTACGTGCTGGGCGAAAAGCCCGCAACCGATAACCCCGAGCGTCCGCCGGGCGAGCCGCCGATCGACGAGTAGCGCTACCTGGCGGTACGAACTGCCTCCCTTCTTCTTGTGTCTCCGCCCGAATGGCTGGCAAGGCGCACTCACATGCGTGAGCCTTGCCCGCCATTCGGGCGGTGAAGAAATGGCGATGATGTCGTGAGCGTCGAGTGCGGGGGCCAACGCCCCAGGCAACGTTCGCGCGCCCTACCGGGCGAGCTGCATCAACGGGCAACCCTGGCGCGCTTCATCAGTCCTCCACGACGTGCGTATTGAACTCCCGGCGATGCTCGTGCCAGCGGTCGCGGTCAAACGAGCCGTCCGGCAGCACGCAATCCACCGCGCCATACGACATCGCCAGCGCGTGGTGCGTGTTGTCGTGCGCGAAGAGCCCTTGCCGCCCGAAGGACAGCAGGTTTTCGACGCTGTCGAGCCATTGATCCAGCGGCTCGAAGAAGCGCTCGTAGCCGCGCAGGTAGATCGGGTACGCCGACGGCAGCCGCTTGGCGACGACCTGCACGACGCGCGCCCGCACCGGCAGATCGCAGCGGCGCAGCGCGTCCAGCATGCGCTCGCCCAACTCCGCTTCGCTCGCGTTCCAGACCGCGTCGTTTACCTGGCAGGGCACTTCGCCGCACAGCACCGTCCGATCCGCCGGCAAGTTCCGCGCGCTGTAATTCTTCGGCTCGGACATGCGCGAGAGGAACAGGTCAGACTCGGGGAAATAATGTGCGTCAAACTCGCTGAACTGCGGCGTCTCCAGCAGCAGGTACACCAGTACCATCGCGCGATACTGCATCTGACGCGCCGCGGCAACAATCTGCGGCGGCGGAGCCGGCTCAAGCATACTCGCCAGCAGCGTCACCGGAATCGTCGACCAGACCTGCCGCGCTTCGATCGTCTGCGGTCCCGCTGGCCCTTCGAGCTCGATACGGTGCGGCGCGCCGAGCGTCACCTTTCGTACAGTCGTATTCAGCCGCACGTCGGCGCCGGCCGCTTCGGCCGCGTCGCGGATTCGCTGCGAGATCTGCCCGAATCCGCCGCGCGGATAAAAGAATCTGCCCGCGCCCTTGGGCTTGAGCCCGGGCACGGCGCTCAGCACCTTGCCGACCATTTTCGCGAGCGAACCGGCCGCGACGCGGCGATAGGCCTGAATCGGCGAAAGCCGCTCGGGCGGCAGGCCCCAGAGCTTGACCGCATACGGGAAATAAAAGTCGCGACAGATGGTGCGGCCCAGGCCGCGCTCCAGCACGGTCGCGAAGGTCTCGTCGGCGTTATTCGCGGCGCGCCGGCCCAGCTTGCGCAGGCTGTCGCCCATGACGCCCAGGCCGAACGACGGCGGCAGGTGCAACATCAGGTCCAGCGGCTTGAGCGGGAAATGAATCCAGCGGCCGCGCAGGCGGATGCGCCCGTGCCGCGGCCGATCGAGCAGGTCTTCGCCGAGCAATTCGCGCAGCTCCGCGAGGATGTGCGGCTTGCAGGCTGGGTGCAGTCGGTGGCTGCCGTAGTCGACCGGGATACCCGAAAGCACGAAGCTGCCAGAATTCCCGCCCACATCCGCCTGGCGCTCGACCAGCACGGCGTGTGCTTTGCGTTGAAGATGCAACTGCCAGGCGGCGCCCAGCCCAGCCGGGCCGCCGCCGAGAATCGCGATGGTTGAGTTACTCAAGAGTGCTTTGCTCGCTGGGGACGACGACAGGGATGACCTCGACCTTTACGCGCCGTGGGCGGATCGGTGGGCGCGCGCCCTCGATGAACTTCATCGGCTCGACGCGCTGATACAACAACACTTCGCGCTCAAATGGCTTGCGATCCAGCCGAATCGGAAAGCGTGTTACTACCTGGTAGTCCGGTCCGCTGAGCAGCCCGGTAAGCAACGCTTCGAGCGCGTCGCTGTTTTCGGTCGGCAACGTCGAGCGCGGCTCCTCGGTGAGGATGTACTTGACGTTCCAGTCGCGCAGCCGCTTGCTGAACTCGGCCGGCGAGAGATTTTCGCTGGCGATGGCGCGAAACACCTGGTCCGCCCGGGCCAGCGCGCCGAAGTCGAACAGGTCGCGGCCGAGCTTGAGGCGCGATTGCAGCGAGATGCGGAAGTTGATCGCCGGCCTTCCGGGCCGATCCGGAAAGTGTGTCAGGCAATAGAACGGCGCCAGCCGATCGGCAAGCTCCTCCGTAGCGCGGTGGTAGGCGGGCGGCACCGCCGGCCGCTGGTACACGGGTGGAAACGGCTGCGTAATCCCAGGCGCAGGCATGCCCGGGGCGTATCGCGGCGTGAAAGGCGGCGCGAGCTGAACCCCCCAGGCCACGTGATACGCGGGCACCAGCCCGAACAGCAGGCAGGCCAACAACGGCCCGCGTGCCGCCAGCAGTTGCCGCAGCCCGATCGCCGCCAGCATCACGAACGCCGGGATCCACACGCAGCCGTAGCGCGGAATCTGGGCCGCCATATACGAGTGCAGCACGTAGAAACACAGCAGCCACGCCAGCAGCGGCCGGCTGAACGGCTCGCGCCCGGCCAGCGCGGAGAAGATGCCCACCAGCGAAAGCGACAGCACCGGCCAGCCGATTGTCGTCGGCAGCCACCAGAACGGATAGACGGTCCATTGCTGCAGATTGAAGCGGCCGGCGGCCTGCGCCGCGCTGAAACCCACCGTGTGCCCGACGGCCGTCCCGCCGATCTGCAGTGTGACGAAGACCAGCAAGCCGAAGAGCGCCAGCAGCAGGGCCCCGCTCGTCAGCATCGGCAGGCTGCGGAGCAGGTCCCAGCGCCATTCGAGCACGATCGCGAGCGCGAACGCGCCCAACATGAAGATTGCGTGCTGCTTGGTCCAGATCGCCAGGCCCGCCAGCATCGCCCAACACAGCGCGTCGCGCCAGCGCGGCCGTTCACTCCGCAACAGGCGCTCAAACTGCCACATTGAGCCGACCACCAGCGCCGTCACTGGAACGTCCAGCATGATGTCGCGGCCCCAGCGCACCAGCATGGGCGTGGTGATCAGCGTCGCGGCGCTCAGCGTCGCATAGGTCGGCTCGAAGCGCAGCCGGGCCCATGCGTACGCGAACCAGGTCATCAGCAGCGCGAACGCCAGGACCGCCAGCTGCGCGCTGACGGCCGTCACGCCGAAAAACGCCATGAATCCCGCCGCGACCAGCGGAAACACCGGCGGGTAATAGCCTAGGTTTACAGCCGGGAAATAGCGGTAATACTCGAAGACAAAACCCAGCGGGTCGGAGACGAACTCCGCCGCGCGACTGGCCGCGTCGTAGATGAACACCGCGTTCATCAAATGATGAAACGCGTCGTTGTATTCACCGACGCTTTGCGTCACGTTGCGGCCGTATAGGCCGAGCGTCAGCAGCAGCAGCGCCAGCGGGCAAAGCCGGGAAAGCAGACCCGGCCCGGTGCGCTGGGACGACGCTGGCGCGGTGGACACGGCATGCCTCGGATGCGGGACGCAGGTTCGATCCAAGGGTTCGTCGCCGCGGCATCTGCCCCGAAGTCCGCGGCGCCCAGATCCGCGCGTCAAACGACGAACGGGATGAAGCGCTTCGTTTGCCGGCAATACTCAGCGTAACCCGGCAACTCCTGAATCAACATACGTTCTTCCTGCACCGCTTTCCAGAGCACGTACGGCGTGAGCGCGACCGCCAGCAGCACCAGCCAGGAATTCAGCGCGCAGAACACGCCGAAGAGCAGCAGCAGATCGCCGACGTAGATTGGATGGCGGATGTAGCCATAGATGCCGTTGCTGGCGACGTTCTGCTCTTCGAGCACGCCGGCCTGCTCGATGTCGGACCAGTTTGAGCCGAGCGCGATGCGGGCCGACATCGCCGTCAGCAGGCCGAGCGTGAAGAGTGCCACGCCTGTCACGCGCAGCGGCGTCGGGTCGCTCAGGATCGGCAGCACCGTATAGGGAACGATCGTCAGGCCGATCAACCCGAGCAGGAATGCCAGCTTGGCGAGCTTGAGCAGGCGCACTGTCGGCGCGACCTGCCGGGCTTGTGAGCGGCCGCGGGCTGCCTGGGCGCGCTTGAGCGCCTCCCAGAGCAGCTTGTGAGCGAGCATGCCGCCCAGCAAATAGATTCGGATGAGCGCTTCGATCATGCGGGTCTTACACGCCAATCATTCCAGTGGCTTCAGGCTCGCGCGGCCCTGACGCTGGTCGCGGTGGCGCCGCTCTTCCAGTTTACGCGCCGCCCGGCGCTTCGGGTGCATCCAGCTCGATGGAGTGCCGCGGCTTTACGCCCGCGACCAGGTTTGAGTTTAGCCGCGCCAGGCGCGTGGCGATCGCGTCGCCGAGCATGCCGATCAGCAAGATCAGCAGCGCGCTGAGAAACGCCAGCATGGCCGAGGCGGACATGTTGCGGTCTTCAAACCAGAGCAGGTCGGCCAGTAGCTTGAGCACGCCGTAGCTCAGGCTGATCAGCATCAGCGGCAGAAACACGCGCAGCGGGTGGAAAAGCATGGCGGTTCGCAGGATGAGCACGGCGAAGGCGTACGCGTCCCAGGGGACGATTTTCGATTTGCCGGTGCGCTGGCGATAGTCGATCGGCACATACGACACGGCGTACTTGTCGCAGTGCATCGCGAGTGTGATGGTGGTCGTCCAGCTGAACTGGTCCGGCAGGATCGGGAAATACTGCATGACGACATCGCGGCGGAAGACGCGCAGGCCGCTGTTGAGGTCCGGGATGCTGGCTTTCGCGACGTAATTAGCCAGGCGATTCAAGGCCCACTTGGCGGGCTTGCGCACCAGCGGGATGTGCACGTTCTTGCCGATTCGCGCGCCGACCACCATGTCGGCCTCGCCCAGAGCCTGGAGCAGCTCCGGCAGGTAGGGGGCCGGATAGGTCCCGTCCGCATCGGTGATCGCGCAGATGTCGTGCGTGGCGGCGCTGATGCCGGTCTTGAGCGCGGCGCCGTAGCCGCGATTGCTGCGGTGCCGAATGACGCGCACGCCCGTGCTGCGGGCCACCTCGGCGGTGCCGTCCTTGGAGCCGTCGTCGACAACGATGATCTCGGCGCTGACGCCCGCGTCGCGCAGGCAGGCGCGCAGCTCTTCCAACACGCCGGCGATCGCCTTGGCCTCGTTGAACGCCGGGATGATGACGCTGACATTCTTGATCATCTGGCTGCTCGCATCCCAAACCGCCTTACCTTGCACGTCCGTCGAATGTTAGCGCAACGGCGGTTGCCCCCGTGGATCGCCGGGAGCGCCGCGGTCCGCGGCGGGCTTTTCCCGGCAGACATGCACCGCACCGTCGCCTAAGGTACCTGGAAATGATCGGACGTTCTCGAAGTCGCTCTGAATCTGCTCCCAAACACCCGGGCGATAGCCGATCACTTCTGTCGGAATCGTGTATACCAGCCAGGAACGCTCAAACCGCGCACGGGCCGCCCGCAGCGCATCACCGTCTTGGGCCACCGTCCAGTTTGGGTAACGGTCAGGCGGTGCAAAGTAGCGGTCGTACGCAACGCCCGCCAGGCCGACGCCGATCACCCCGTCTTCGGTCCGTCGCTCCCGTTCGATGAAATCCCGCGCGCCGCTGAAGTCCTGCCGCGGATGGCGATAGTTGCGCGGCAGCGTGGCAGCTGAGGCGGCGATCAGCAGCAGTGCGAGCACGATCCCGACGGTCGTCGGCCAGCGCTGCGCGGCGCTGCGCGGCGCGATCGCGGCCAGCGCCCAGCGCGGCAGCGCCACCGCGCCGTGAATGGCGAAGAGCAGCGCATAGCCCATGCAGAAGAAAAAGAACCGCGGCCAGAGGTTGTGCCCGGTCGCGATCATCGCGGCGCCGCCGATCACGCCAGGCAGGATCATGACCTGTGCGGCGCGCCAATCTCGGCGGGCGACGCCGATCACACCGACGCCCAGCGTCGCCAGTCCGCCGGCGAGCAGCACGATGCCGGCCGGGCCTTTCTGCAAGAAGGCGTTCAGGCTCTCGGTCACCACCCAGAACGGGTTGGTCCACTGCGTCTGCTTCGATTCTTCGTGCAGCGCCCGCTCGAAGAATTCCGGCAGTGCGACGGCATGAAGCTGGATCGTCAGTGTCGCGCCGAAGAGCCACGCCAGCAGGCACTTCCACCAGAACGCGCGATCGAGCCGGCCCGCGGCGGCCGGTCGGCTGGCTGCTAGGACGATCTGCTGGCACCAGACCAGCCCTTGTGCGAAGAGCACGAACACCATGGTCATATGGCTCCAGATGCCCAGCGCCGCGGTCAGGCCGTAGCCGGACCAGAGCAGCGCCCGGCCGCGTTGCAGCGCCGCCAGGAACAGCCAGGTGTTCGCAATCGTCAGGCAAAGCAGCATCATGTAGCCGCGCGCGTTCTGCGAGAACCAGACGTGGTGATACGAGAGTGTCAGCAGCGCACAGGCCAGTAACGCGTCGCGCGAGCCGACCGTCCGCCGACCCAGCAGATACAGCGCCGGAATGCTCAGTACGCCGAAGAGCACGGAGGGGGCCCGCAGGGCCGCGAAGCTTTCGCCGGCGATCTCGAAGCACAGCTTGGCCAGCACGGTGTAGAACATGTGCTGGTTCTGATTGGGGAATTCGCTGACCGCCAGGCCCCAGGGGTGCTGGACGAAATCGACCAGCGTGAGCAGTTCGTCGAACCACAGGCAACTGTTCAGCTCGTACACACGCAGCGCCGTGCCCAGCAGCATCAGCAGCGCCACGATCCACCACGCGCCGCGAACATCGGTCGTGGCCGGCGGCAACGCACTTGTGCTCTCAACGCCGCTGACAGTCGCAGACCCGCGCGCGGACGTCGCCGCACGCTGCGGCTGGCCGCTGCAACGCGTCAGCAACGCCGCCAAAAGCAGCAGCGCCAGGCCGTGAAACGCGCTCAGCCCGCGGAAGAGGTCCGGCCCCCATTTCAGCTCGCCGCGGGCCGCGCCGCGCAGCGCGGTCTCGATTTGCGCGGCGTCGACCAGCGCCGCAAACGCCAGCATTCCGGCGCCGGCGAGCGCGACTGAGATCGCGCTCAGGAGCTGGCGGCGCTGCCGCGCGCCGCTCATGGTCCACCCGTCCGCACTGCGAAGACGTAGATGCC
>CAZHTF010000034.1:0-18150 GCA_964535305.1 uncultured Planctomycetales bacterium
GGCCCTCGCCGTCGCCGCGGCGCTGCTAGACGCCGGCTGCGAAGTGACGCTGTGCGCCCGCTCGCCGCAGCGCGCCGCGGACCTGGCCCGCGACTTGAGCGGCACGACCCGGCAGGCTACGCGTGAATCGGCGGGCGCCGCAGGGCCCGAACTGCACGCGGCGCGCGGCGCCGCGGCTTGCGAGCCGAGCGCGTCGAGTGCGGCGCAGATCCGCTGGAGCGGCTGGGAGGCGCGCGCCGCGCCGACCGCGGAAATCCTGGTGAATTGCACGCCGATCGGCATGTCACCGGAAGTCGCCCTATCTCCGCTGCCGGCGGAGCGCCTGCGGCGCGGGATGCTGATTCTGGACACAATCTATACACCGCCGGAGACGCGGCTTATGCGCGACGCGCGTGCGGCGGGCTGCATCGTGGCGTCTGGGGCGCGGATGTTCGATCTGCAAGCGGCGGCCCAGTATGAGGCCTGGCACGGGCGTGCGATGCCGCGCGTCGGGTCGTCAGACGATCGGCAGTGACGGACGAATCACAGTGAAAGCAACACGCCGCGCGGGGGGTCAAACCCGCGCGGCGTCGCAGAAGGAGGTCAGATTCGTTCGCGCCCGGATCCGCGGCGCAGCGGCCTACGAGCAGGACAACTGCCAGTTCGCCAGCAGCAGCCCCAGATCAGATTCATTCACCACGCCATCGCCCGTGACGTCGCCATTCGTGTTCGGCGTCACGTTCAACTGCCAGTTCGAGAGCAGGATGCCCAGGTCTGATTCGTTCACGCTGCCGTCGCTGTTCACATCGCCGGCCACGCCGATGCTGAACGAGATCGTCGCAGCCGCGAGCGTCACGGCGGCGTCGTTCACCGTCGAGAAATTCGGCGGTGTGCCGATGGTGGTCAGCACGTTGGCCTTGACGTTCGCAAGTCGATAGGTGTAGGTACCGCAGGTGCCTGGCGCCGCGAAGCTGCCAGACGCGAGGGCCTGCGCGCCGCTCTGACCGACGCCAGAAACGACGTTTGCGGATTCGGCGATGCCGCTGCCGGCCGGCTGTGCGACGCCGAACGTGTTCTGCGCTCCGCCGATCTGCAAGAGGTTGCGCTGACCGGCGGTTCCGACGGAGGTGCCCAGATAGCCGCTGCCAGGGTTGGCAATGCCGGCGGGCCGCGCGAAGTTGGTCATGCCGGCCGGGACGGCGACCGCGGCCGGGATATCGAACTTCACCGGGTTGGACGCGTCTTGCGTCAGGTCGGTCGAGAGCAGCGCCAGCCCGAGATTGTCGCCGCTGGAGACGCTGAACGACACGCTCCAGTTAATCGTCGAGCCCGGCGCGACGATCTGGTTATTCTGCGGCGAGTTCAGCGAGACCGTGACGGTTTGGGCCGCGGCGGTCGTCGCGAGCACCAGCAGCGCCGCGCCCGCCATAATTTTGGATCGCATTGGATACTCCTATCCGAAGTCTTGAAGTCGCGCTAGTTGGGTCCAGTGATCCGCGGACGGAAGAAGTTCCAATCCGTCACATCGACGTCCTGATCGCGATCATTGTCAAAGACGATTCCGAGCCAACCCGGCGGCGTGACCCCGCTGCCGCGGAAAGTCCGCTGCAGCTCGGCCACGTCGAGCAGATCCTCGTCGCTATCGGCGTCCACGTCGGCACCGTTGAAGCGACCGACAATGACGGTCTCGAGGCCATCGAAGTATACGTCCGCCGAGGTCGCATTATACAGCCCGAGAATCGCGGTGCAGCGCATGCGGGCGGCGGAGCCAGGCGGCATGACGTAGTCAATCGTCACCGGCGACCACTGGTCGACCGCGGCGCCGGCCAGCAGCGTATTGTTTTGACCCTGCGCGCCGATATCGATCTGTGGCGGGACGTTGCCGGCGCTCCACTCGACTTTCACGCCGGCAGTCGAGACCGGGTCATTGAAGGGCTGCGTTGAGCGCGAATAGAAGACGGCGCGGATCGTGAGCGTCTCGCCCGCGGCGACGGTGATGTCCTGCCCGACGCCGGCGACACACGAGCCCTGAATCTGCAGCACGTTGCTGCCGTTGTTGGCGAAGTTCACGAACGCTTTGCGCGCGCTGCAGTTCACGCTGCGGAATTCGGTCCAGTTGGTCAGTCCGTTCACGCCGCCGGGCCCGAGCTCGAAGCTCGAATTCAGCAACTGGTTAACGCCGGGCGCGCTGCTGCGCTCGGCGAAGGCGGAGTCGACGAAAACCGGGCCATTCGTGGTCGAGGTGTCGTTCGCGATCATCACGATCTTCGCGGCCGTCGCGGCGCTTGGTACCGTCGTCGTGAGCGTCACCAGCGTCCACGTATCCAGCGCGGCGCTCTGATCAAACGCAAGATTCTCTTCCGGCGGCGGCAGCGACCCACCTCCGGGCGGAAAGAACTCGAGCTTGATCGCGGCGGCGGCCTGCTGCGAGAGGCCATTGATCGAGGGGTTGTAGATCCAGCCGCGCATCAGGATGCGCTCGCCAGCGAAGACATCGGCAGGGTCCTGGTAGAAGCCGCAGAAGCCGCCCTGCGTGGCCCCGACGCTGACCTTGACCGTGTTTTGCCCGTGAAACGCGGGGACTGCGGTCGAGATTTCCTGCGTGCCGAAGCCGTTGTAGTTGGTCGGCGTGAGCGTGGCGCCGCCGGCGGTCTCAAACTCGCCGTTGATGAGCTGATTGGCTCCGGCGTTAATGGTCAACGAGCAATTGTCCCAGTACGCTGCGCCAGATGACGAGTTCGTGTAGACCCAGACGCATGTCATTCGCGCCTTGGCCGCGCCGGTCGGCGCCGCCTGCGGGCCGATCGTGCCGAGCGTCCAGACGTCCGCCGTTGACCCCGGCGTAAGCACGGGGATCTCGGTGGGCGTGCCAACCGGCTGATCGGCGCCATCCAGGAATTCAAGCTTGATGTTCGCCGAGGCGTCGCCCCCGATGTAGTCGTTGCTGCGTGTGTAGAGCCGGGCGCTGATGGTCACGTTTGCGCCAGGCGTCACGGGCACATCCTGAAACGCGCCGACGGTCGTCGCGCCGCCGAAGATCTTGAGCGACGCGCTTCCGCCGCTGGTGAAATTCTGCTCGGTGCTGCGTTCGACCGTGGTCCCGCCAAAAAACGTCCAGCCGTTGGCGAGTCGTGGATCGGGCAGGGCGATTTCAGCGCTGCCGTTCTTGAGGACCTGCTGGTCGGCGAGCGCGCCGCAGACGACTGCAAGCGCTGTCAACGTGGCCGCCAGACGGGTGTTCGATTTTCTCACAGTGCTTCCTTTCCAACCTCGCGAGTGGGTGTGCGAGTGCGAATGCTTCAGGGTCCGCCATTAAAGCCGAAGCGCGTCAGGCCCCAGGCGTAGAACGGCCGGTTTCCGAATGCGTCGTAGTCGCGGCGTGGATTGCCGCGCGTGTCGTAGAACTTCTCCTGGCGAAAGTGTTGAACATGCGCGTCGAGAAACACCATCTGGCTGCCGCCCTGATGCCGCTTGGGACGCGTGTCTTCCCAAAGTGCATCCGACATGACGACCGCGTACTGCGGCTCGGGGATCTTGCCGATCACGCCGCCGCTGATGCGCGGGATGCGCGTGCCGCCCACGGTAGCCAGGCTGCTCCAATCGTTGAAGAAGTATTCGGTGTTGAGCTTTTCGATCAGCGGGCTTGAATCTGCGAAGGGGTCGATTTCCGGGAACCAGCCACCGTTGTAGGCCCGCTGATACTCGGAATCCGCCTTGAATGCGGTGTAGAAACTGGCGTTAGGATCGAGTGTTCCGCTCATGAAGTCCAGGATGTAGCTGCGGGTCGAGGTCGTGTCGCGCGCGCTGGGGCACTGGTAGATCTTCAGATCCTTCAAGTAATCCCAGAACACGAAAATCTGATGGTACTGATAAAACGGCGCATTCTCCGGCGGCGAGCTGGGCGTCGCCGGCGTGCCGAGAATGAACGGCAAACGCCCGCCGTGTGTATCCGCGTAGTAGGTCGTCGCAAGGCCAAGCTGATGCAGGTTCGATGCGCACACCGCGTTCTTGGCCCGGTCGCGGGCCGCTTGCAGCGACGGCAGCAGGATCGAGATGAGCAATGCGATGATGGCGATCACAACCAGAAGCTCGATCAGCGTGAAGCCGCCGCGTCGCCGAAGCCACAGGCCGGGGTTCATCTTCTGCACTCCTTCGCTTTTCGCCCCGCACACATCGCGGCCGCCGTGCGGCGTCGACACTCAACGCCACACGGCGACCCGAAAATCTGCAGACGTCTGGCTAGGCCGCCAGCCGTCGGCGCACCGCGAGCAGCGTCGCCGCCAGGAGCAGCGCCGCGGTCGTGGGCTCCGGCACGGTCAGCGCGATGTTGTCAAACGTCGCGCGGCCAAAATCGCCGGGGTTGCTGTCGTCGCGCTGGAACTGTCCGAACATGGCCACCGAGGTGCCGGGGATAAACCCGTTCTCCAGGTTGCCGAGCACCACCGGGTTCGCGAAGACCGCAACGCCATTCACGAAATACTGAATCGTCGAAGCGTCGCCGTCGTTGGCGTCGGTGTCGTCGTCGGCGGTGTACAGCACGCGCAAATTCGCAACCGTTCCAGGCGTGTAAGCGCCGCCACGGGCAAAGAACGGCAGGATCCCGCCGAAGGCCGCGATTTCACCATCCGAGGTGATGATGAACAGCCCATCGAAGCCGTTGAAGTTGAAGCGCAGACCGGCTTCCTTTCGCGGCGCGAGCGAACCGGCGTCGAGCGTGACATCGACCGACAGATCGAACGAATCCGACGTGCGCGGCCGCAGCGGCGCGGCGGGATCATGCAGCAGATAGGCCGAGCCGCCGTCTGCCAGGACCATGTCGTGTCGGTTGGCGAAGTCGGTGCGCGGCCCGCCGCCGATGATGTCGAGCACGTCGACTTGTGTGGGGTAGTTGTTGGTGATGGTCAGTGACGAACTAGCGAAGCCGTTGACGATGCGTGTTTGTGCGACGATACCGTCAACGTTTGTGACCTGCGCGGCGGCGGTGAGTGTAAGCCCGCCGACAAGCAGACATGCAGTGAGACGTTTCATCCGACTCCTCCCTCCTGTCCAAGTTGGCCGAATTGGTCGCGACGCCGTCAGGCAATCGCTCGATTACTAAGTTAACGTTCTGGTTTTCGCATTGCAAGCGCTTTCAATCGCGTGTATTCTGAATTTTCGCCATGGACGGCCCGCAAGGATGAGCGGCAGGTGTAAGATTATGCACCGGAAGCGCTTATGAACGATCGTCACAACCTGCCGGCAGCCGAGCTCGCCTCACGGCTTGCATTCCCGCCGGGTTTGCTCTGGGGCGCCGCCACCGCGGCCTTTCAAGTCGAGGGCGCGCCAGATGCCGACGGCAAGGGCCCCAGCACCTGGGATCTTTTCTGCGACACGCCGGGGAAAGTTGTCAACAACGACAGCGGCCGCATCGCCTGCGACCACTATCACCGCTGGCGCGAAGATGTCGAGCACATGCGCGGGCTCGGTCTACAGGCCTATCGCCTGAGCGTGAGCTGGCCGCGCGTCATGCCCAGCGGTCGCGGCGCGGTGAACCCGCGCGGGCTCGATTTCTACGAGCGGCTGATCGACGCGCTGAATGCTGCCGGCATCGAGCCCTTTGTCACGCTCTATCACTGGGACCTACCGCTGGCGCTGGAGCGCGAGCTGGGCGGTTGGTTGGGCGTCGATACGCCGCGCTACTTCGCCGATTATGCCCAGCACGTCTTTGATCGCCTGGGCGATCGTGTGCGCTTCTGGTTGACGCTGAACGAGCCCTGGGTCGTTGTCGACGCCGGCTATTTTCACGGCGTGCACCCGCCAGGGCTGCGTGACACGGCGCTGGGCTACCGCGCCGGTCACAACCTGCTGCGGGCGCACGCGTACGCCGTGGCGCGCTATCGTGCTGGCCAGCGCGCCGCTGGCAAGATCAGTTTCGCGTTGAATTCGGCATTCAGCTTTCCGGCGAGCGAGCGCGCCGCAGACGTCGATGCCGCCGAGCGCTCCGTGCAGAATTTCGCGGGTTGGTTCGCCGACCCGCCCTATCACGGCGATTACCCGCCACTGCTGCGCGAGCGCCTCGGCGAGCTGCTGCCGCAGTTTTCGGCGGAAGATTCGCGGCTGCTGCGCGGCAGCATGGACTACATCGCGCTGAACTATTACACCAGCGACGTGGTGCGGCATGCGCCCGGCTGCGGGCCGATGGAGTGCGAGAAAATTCCGCTGCCCGACGTGCCGCGGACGCAGATGGACTGGCCGATCCTGCCCGAGGGCTTCAAGCGGCTGATGCTCTGGCTCAACGCGCGCTACCCGGGCCTGCCGATGTACATCACCGAAAACGGCGCGGCCTGCGCCGACGCCGCTGACGCGAGCGGCCGCATCGACGATCAGGACCGCATCGCGTATCTGCAATCGCACTTCTCCGCGGCCGCCGAGGCGCTGCGGGCGGGGGTGGATCTGCGCGGCTACCTGATCTGGTCGCTGATTGACAATCTGGAATGGTCGCAGGGCTTCAGCAAGAAATTTGGCCTTCTGCACTGCGATCGCAACACGCTGGCGCGTTCGTACAAGGCCAGTGCCCACTGGTACAAGGCCTGGATCGCCGCGCAGCCGCGCGCCAAGACGCGCGAGGGAGCGGCGGCTTGATTTTCTTAGCTGCGATTCGCGATGCTCGCGCGCCGCTGCTGGCGATGCTGCTGGCGATGGGATTGGCTGCGCGCGTCACGCTCGCCGGCACGCCGCTATTCACGGTGAGCAGCTTCGCGAATCCGCCCTGGTCGCTGACGTATGCGGGCGGTTTCGCCGGGACGGTCGGGCAGACGGCGGTCTGGCCGGCGGAGATGGGCTGGCAAGGCGACCGCATCGACCTGGCGTTCGCGCTGCCTCCCGGTATTCCGAGCAGCGCCGTGCATTACCGTTTTCGCATGCTGCTGACGCAGAAATTTGCGCAGACGTTTGACATCGCGATTCTCGCCGGCGCGAGCACATCCGACCTGGTCGAAGTGGCGCGCGAGACAATCAGCAGCGCCCGCGTGCTCGACGCGACGATCCCGCTGGCGCGCTTCTCACCCGGGCAGACAAACTACATTCGCATACAAGGCGTGGGTGTCGCCGTCGGCGGCGGGCAGCCCGCGGGCGTGCAGTGGAGCCGCTGGTCGCTCAGCCGCACCGACGTCCCCGGAGGGCTCGACGCGGCCCGCGCCGATCAGCTTGCGCGGCTGGTTGATTACACGCTGGCGGCGATCGAGGGCAGCGGGCTGGTGCGCGATTCGCTGCCGCTTTCGCCCAACGACGCGCCCTTTCATCCGGCCACGCCGGACGCCGGCGGCTTCGCGCTGCTGGCGTTGTGCGCCGCGGATCGGCTGGGTGTTTCTGGGCTGGAGGGCGTGGTCGAGATTGTGCTGAGCGCGTACGCGGGTCAGACGCCGGGCGTGAGCCCTGCGCGAAACACGCGCGGGCACTATCGCCACTGGATGGACCCGCAGAGCGGTGCGATCGTGAGCGGCTGGCCGACCGAGTACACCACGATCGGCTCGGCGCTGCTGGCGTCCGGCGCGCTGTTTGCAAAGAATCACTTCGCGGACAACGCGAACATCGGCGTGCTGGCGGACGCGATCTACCTGGGTGTCGATTTCGACGCCATGATTCACCCGGCGCTGGACGGCCGCGTGTACGTCGCGACCGACGCCAGCGGCGGCGAGCTCGGCTCGCTGCGTCCGTGGAATGAGTACATGCTCTGCGTCAGTCTCGCGCTGCGCCAGCCGGGCGCGACGCGCGCTCCGGCGATTCAGGCCCGCTGGCTCGACCCATCGCTGGCCCCGATCAGCAGCTATCGCGGCATCCCGACGCTGACGGACAGCATCGGCACGTTTGCGCCGGCGTTCTGGGTGCAGCAGCAGTATTTCTTCAACGCCGACTTCTCCGCAAACGCGACGTTTCGTGGCTTCCTCACGAACCAGCGCCGCGCGGATCAGCTCTACTGCCTCGCCGACCTGGGCCAGGCCCATCGCTACGGCCTGACCGCCGGCGTCAGCCCGAGCGGCTACACCGCCGACCGCATCTTTGGCCACGTCAATGTCTATTCGCCCGAAGCGGTCGCGGCGTACGGCGACATCGGCACGCTGCTGGAGTTCATACAGGATCGACCGCCCAGTAGCGACGTGCGCAATCGCTTCGGCCAGCCGCGGGTTTCGTCGGTGAATGCGAGCTGGGTTCCATTTGATGCCGGCCTGGTCGATCACCTGTTCCTGCTGTTCGGACTGACCGAGAGCATCGACCCGCTATTTTTCCGCCAGCGGCAAGCCTTCCAAGTCGATCTCGACCATGACGGCATTGCCGACGCGCTGGACAACTGCCCGACGCGCTTCAATCGGCAGCAACTCGACACGGACGGCGACAGCATCGGCGACGCCTGCGATTGCAATGCGCCGCGCGGCGACCGCGACCTGGACCAGGATGTGGACCTGTTGGACGTGGTCGGCTGGCAGCGCTGCGGCGCTGCACCGCTCAGCGAGCCGTGCAACTGCCTGGATGCGGACCTGGATCGCTTGCTGGGCGCGAGCGACCTCTCACTGCTATACAACTGTCTGAACGCCGGCGGTCCCGGCGTGAGCGGGGCTGGGAATTGCCCGTAACGGTTCGCACGCGCCGCGAAAGCGCGCGGCGCTCCTTCGGCGGCGCACGCTGAAATGAACTGGCGAAGCACGCTGCTATTGCTGACGCTGATCGTGCCGGCGGCCGGACTGCTGGCATTCGGCCCGCGCGGCCGAGTCGACACGCCCCCCGGACGCACGGTCGTGCGCTATTGGGAGAAGTGGACCGGCGTCGAAGGCCAGGCTGTGCAGCAGCTCGTGCGACGCTTCAATGAAACCGAGGGCGCCGCGCGGGGCATCTGGGTCGAATACTGCACCATCAGCAACATCGATCAGCGGCTGCTAATTTCCGCCGCCGGCGGCGACCCACCGGACATCGCCGGCCTATATGACTCGCGCATCGCGCAATTCGCGGATCAGGGCGCGCTGCTGCCGCTGGATGCGCTGCTGCGCGAGCACCAGATCGACGTCTCGAACTTCAAGCCGATCTGGCTCGAGCTGGGCAGCTACCAGGGCCAGCTCTACGCGCTTCCCAGCACACCCTTCACGATCGCGCTCTACTACAACCGCGCATTGTTCCGCGACGCGGGCCTCAACCCCGAGCAGCCGCCGCAAACACTGGACGAGCTCAACGAATTCGCCCGGCGGCTGACGAAATTCGAAGAGCGCGGCGGACGACGGCGGATTGTGCAGCTCGGATTCACCGTATCTCCGGCGATGCTCGGCTGGTGGCATTGGGTCTGGCCGAATTTCTTCGACCAGCGCGGCTGGGACGGGCAGCGCTACCAGATCGATTCCGACGCGGGCCGCGCCTGCGCCGCGTGGATCGCTGCGCTGCGCGAATCGCTGGGGCGCGAGGCGGTGCTCGAGTTCGAGGCGGGGGCCGGCCCGATCGAGAGCGCCGAGAACCCGTTCCTCGCGGGGCGGCTCGCGATGGTTTTTCAGGGGCCCTGGCTGGCGAACTGGATCCGCACGTATCAGCCGTCCCTGGATTACGCTGTCGCGCCGTTCCCGTCGCACACACTCGCGCAGCGCAACGCGTTCGCCAGCGCCGACCAGTTCATCATCCCGCGCGGCGCCCGGCACGTGCGCGAAGCCTTGGTTCTCTTGAAGTACATGCTGCGGCAGGACGTGCTCGAAGAGCTCTGCCGGCTGCACGGCAAGGTCTCGCCCTTCCGCCAGCCGAGCGCGGCGTTTCTCGCGAACCACCCGAACCCGCACATCCGCGTCTTCGACGAGCTGGCCCGCTCGCCGCACGCGTTCGGCTTTCCGCCCATGCCGAACTGGGGCCAAGCCGAGGCCGCCACGCTCAGCGCGCTGCAGGATATTCTGCGCGGCAATCGCACAGCCCAAGACGCGCTGCAGCGCGCTCAGGCCCGCGTCGACGCCGCGGTCGCGGACTACGCGCGGATGGCGGCGGCCCGCCGCGGGTCGCTGAAATGAGCCAGCGCTCCAAACTCGCCGCGGGCCTGCTGTGGACCGCGCCCTGGTGGCTGGGATTTCTGATTTTCCTGGCGCTGCCGCTGGGCGCGTCGCTATACATCAGTTTTTGCGACTACACGCTGCTCCAGCCGCCAGTGTTCATCGGCGCCGCGAATTACTCGGCGCTGCTGCAGGATGCGCAGTTCGGCCGCGTCGTTTGGAACACGCTGGTCTACTCGCTGCTGGCGGTGCCGATCGGCGCGCTGCTGGCAGTCGGGCTGGCGATGCTGCTCAATCAGAGCGCCCGCGGGCAGGCGTTCTTCCGCGCCTGCGTGTTTGTGCCGACGATCGTCCCGCTGACCGCCGCCGCGATGGTGTGGATGTGGATGCTCAATCCACACGCCGGGCTAATCAACCAGCCATGGCATTGGGCCGGACTGGACGCGCCCAACTGGTTCAACGATGCCGCCTGGGGCATGGCCGCGCTGGTGCTCATCAGCCTGTGGTTCGTCGGCTCGCCCACCGTGATCTACCTCGCCGGCCTGCAGGAAATCTCCGGCGAGCTGTATGAAGCTGCGATGCTCGACGGGGCCAGCGCCTGGGGCCGCTTCCGGCATGTGACGCTGCCGGGCCTGAGCCCGGTGGTGCTGTTCAACGTGATCATCGCGATCCTGACCGCCTGGCAGATTTTCGCGCTGCCGTACATTCTCTGGCGCGGGCAGCCCGGCCCGGACGAAGGCACGTACTTCTACACGATGTATCTTTTCGACAACGCGTTTCGGCATCTGCGGATGGGCTACGCCAGTGCGATGGCCTGGGCGCAGTTGTTGATCATTCTGCTCATGACCGGGCTGGTCTTCTGGGTCGGTCGACGAACGGTCTACTACCGGGGCAACTAGGCGAGCGCGGATGGCGACCGTCGCGACAACCAGCAGTTTGCGACCTTCGTTCGCCAGCCGCGCGCTCACGCAGGCGCTGCTCGCGCTGGTGGCGCTGCTCTACCTGACGCCGCTGATCTGGATGCTGTGCGTCAGCTTCAAGGCGAGCGACGAGGTCTTCCAGCCGCACTTTCTGCCGCGCTCGCTGACCGACACGCACAGCGGCCCGCGACTGGACCTGTCGGCCTACGCCGCGGTGGCGCGATCCGAGCAGTTTGACTTCCTGCTTTACGCGCGAAACACGCTGATCATCACCGTGCTGAGCCTGGTGGGGGTTCTGGCGTCAAGCGCGATCGCGGCGTACGGCTTCGCGCGCGTGCGCTTTCGCGGACGCGAGTGGCTCTTTGGGATCTGCCTGGCGACGATGATGATTCCGTTCCCGGTGATCATGGTGCCCAGCTACATGCTCTTCAAACACCTGGGCTGGATCGGGACATTCCTGCCGCTGTGGGTGCCGGCCTGGTTCGGCAGCGCCTTCAACATCTTCCTGCTGCGGCAGTTTTTCATGGGGATACCGCTGGAGCTTGAAGAGGCAGCGCGGATCGACGGTTGCTCGACCTGGGGCTGCTTCTGGCGCATCTGCCTGCCGCTCAGCCGGCCGGCGCTGGCGGTGGTGGCGCTGTTCCATTGCCTGGCCGTCTGGAACGATCTGGTCGGGCCGCTGATCTATCTCTCACACCAGGAACACTTCACGCTAGCGCTCGGGCTGCAGGCCCTGCAAAGCAAGGCCGGCGACACGCCTTGGAATCAATTGATGGCCGCGTCGACATTGATCGTGCTACCGGTGCTGGTGCTGTTCCTTCTGGCACAGCGGACGTTTATTCGCGGCATCGCGACCAGCGGGATCAAAGGCTAGCGCGAGCGCGCACGGCGCGCTCAGCGCGTCGCCCAGAAGAGAATCGCGCCGCAAAGCGTCAGGATTCCCAGCCCGATCCCGCCGCTGGCGGACGCCACACTTCCCCCGCCGCGCAGCAGGCCGCGGCAGCCCAGCCAGATCGCCAGGACCGACGGCAGTACCAGCGGAAACAGGAACAGGCTCAGCCCGCCGGCGAGCACCGCCCCGATGGCGTCCGCCGCGCCACCGATCTTCTGCGTTGTGGGCGCGGCGTCCATGGTGAACGGCGCCTGGCACGCGCTGCAAGCCTGGGCGTCGAGCGCGCAGTGCGCCCGGCAGCGCGGGCAGACGATCACCATTTCGCCCGTTTTCAAACGCTCGAACGTGGGCGCATCGTCGCCGCTGGCGGCGTACGCGTGCATCGGCGTCGGATCCTGCGCGTCGCGCTCGTCCAGCAGGGCCGCGCGATCCGGCTGACCCGCGGAATTCACGCCCGGCACGACAAAGCGCGCCGCACAGGTCGGGCAATGCGCCGCTTGCCCGATCATGCCGGTATGCCCTTCCAGCAGGCAGCCGCAGCGGGCACAAGCAAAGTTGAAATAACGCTTGTGCCCAAGCGAAGGGGCGCTGCTGCGGACCGGCAGACCATCGTCGCGGCGCGGCGGGACTTTCACCACGCAGTCGCAGTGCGGGCAGCGCACGTCGCGCCCCACCCACTCCGGCCGCGCGCTCATCGGGCGGTCGCAGCGAATGCACACCACGCGGAATCGGTCCGTTGGCTTGGCGGTCGCGTCCATGGCGCGCTCCCCGTAGACAGGAGATTCTAGCCCGCTCCGCGCGGCCGCGGCCACGCCCGCTCGCCGCATGCCCGCCGAATACCGCGCTTGAATCGCGCGATACTCCGCGGCTATCGTCCGCTGCATGAGAAGTTCCAACCTGAGCGCATGCGGAATATCCCTGCTGAACCTGATGCTGTGCGGCTGTCAGGCGCTCGCGATCCCCTGGCTGATGTGGGCCAATGAGCCAACCAAGCTGGAGGAGGCCGAGTATCCCTACCTTTCGGACAAGACCACGGCCATCGTCGTCTGGGCCGACATGGATACGCGCTTCGAATACCCGTACATCCAGCTTGAAATCGCCGAGCACATCCGCGCCCAACTCGAAGCCAATGTGAAAGGCGCCAAGATCATCCCCGGGCGGACCGTGTTTGAAACCCAGCAGCGCGACGCCGACTGGGAACGCGCCCACCCAGCCGAGCTGGGGCGGCGCTTCGGCGCGGATCGCGTCATGATGGTCGAGGTGGCCCGCTTCAGCATCCGCGAGCCGGATACGCCGCACCTCTATCGCGGGCGAATTGCGGCGGCGATCAAGATCTACGACGGGTCGGATACTGGGGCCGCCCCGACCTACAAAGCCAGCGTCGATTCGGCCTACCCGCCGGATTCGGTCGGCAAGTACGGCACCGAAGAAAAGGCCGTGCGGCTGGCGACTTACCAGGCCTTTGCGGCCGACGTCGCCGCGAAATTTCACGACCGCCGCGTGAAGGTGCGCTGATGTTACAGGCCAAACCGCTGCCATGTTTAAGGCGGGCGCGCTTCCTGGCGGCCGTCGGCGCGCTGCTGCCGCTCGCGCCGCTGCTGGGCGGCTGCCAGATGCTGGGCGCGGTGGCGTACTTTCTGGGTCCCAAGCGCGTGCAGAAGGCCGAATTTTCGCTGGCCAAGGGCCGCGTCGCGCTGGTGATCGAGTATCGCAGCGCTCAGGAAGCCAGCCCGATCTTCGACCGACAGCTTTACGAGCGCGTCGTGCAGATCTTCCGCGACGAAAAGTCGGAGACTACGTTCGTCCCGCTCGAACGCTGGGCACAATTGCGCCAGGAAAACCCGCAGACCAAGAGCTGGAGCATCCAGCGCATCGGCCGTGCGCTCGAAGCCGAGCAGGTGCTGTATCTGCAGGTCGATCGCCTGTCGCTGCGCGAATCGCCCGAGCACCCGGTGCTTGCGCCGCGCGTGGCGCTGCAGGCGCGGGTGATCTCGGCCAGCGAACCGCCGCCGCATCATCGCCTCTGGCCGACCGGGCCGACCGAAGACGGTCGTGCGATCGAAGCCCAGCGCCCGCCGCAGGAGATGCCCAGCGTCGATGTGATCGATCGGGAGCTGGGCAAGCTGGCGCGCGAGACGGCGTACTTGTTGACGCGCTACTTCCTGGACACGGACCTGGAAGAACGCACGCCGAAGGAACGCTGAGTTGCCGGCCGTCCGCGTTCGGCGTCTGCTGCTGCTCACGCCTGCGCTGGTGCTGGTGATTGCGCTGTGCAGCGCGCTGGGCCCGACGTCGCTCACTTGGACGGAGATCGTCTCTGGTTCGCGAATATTCGAGTTACGATTGACGCGCACGGTCTTGGCCGCGGTGGCCGGCGCGGCGCTGGCCGTCGGTGGCGTGGTCTTTCAAGCCCTTTTCCGCAACCCGCTGGCCACGCCCTACACGCTGGGCATCGACACCGGGGCCGCGCTCGGGGCGGCGGCGGGCTTCCTCTTCAAGCTGAGCGGCTCGTGGCTGGGCGTACCCAAGCTTTCGCTGCTGGCGTTCTGCGGCGCGGCGCTGGCGATGACCGCGGTCTATCTGATGAGCCGCATGCGGGCCGGCGCCGACATGACGCACCTGCTGCTCTCGGGCGTGTGCGTCGCGTACCTGTGCACCGCCGGCGTGTTCCTGCTCACCACGCTCGCCGGTCGCACCTTCGCGGACGACCTGCTGATCTGGCTGATGGGCTCGCTGGGAACGTTCCGCCCACGGGCGATCTTCGAGATCGCCGCGGCCCTGGCGGTCACGCTCGCCATGCTGACCTGGCTCAATCGCAGTCTCGACCTGCTCGCCATGGGCGACGAACTGGCCGCGACGCGTGGCGTTTCGGTGCAGCGCACCGTGTGGCTGTGTTATTCGCTGGTGGGCGTGCTGACGGCCGCGGTCGTTGCAAACTGCGGTCCGATCGGGCTGGTGAGCCTGATCGTGCCACACGTGGCCCGGGCCGTGGTCGGTCCGAGCGCCCTGCTGCTGCTGACCGCGTCCGCGATGATCGGGGCGGCTTTTCTGGCGCTGTGCGACGCGCTGACCCGCACACTTTTCCCGGTATTCGAACTGCCCATCGGCGTGGTCACGAACCTGCTCGGCGCGGGATTCTTCCTCTACCTGCTCGCCACGCGGCGCTGACCCGCCTAATCGTCAAACTGCACGTTGAAATAGCCGCCCTGGCGCTTGGCGAGAATCTGAGGCAAGTCGCTGCTGCTCGAGCGCCGCGCCGTCACCGGCAGCGGCCCGGCCGCACCATCCGGATCGTAAATGCTCAGCCAATCCGGAATCGTGTCGCCGTCGACGCCCGTATCGATCATCACGACCCGCGGCAGCGTGTTGCTGCGGTCGACCGTGACCTGCGAGATCACGCTGCGCTGCGGATCCTCGCGATCCATCACGCTGGTGTAGATCGTGAACGTGTTGCTGCGCGTGGTCAAATAGCGCGAATCCAGCAGCGCCAGCAGCGCCGTCGCCCGAACAAAATCACCCGTGCCCAGCACCGTCGCCGCGGCCGACGGGAACGGCGGCCCGGGATTCGTATTGTCCAGGCCCTTCACGTTCGCCAGCTCACCCAGCGCGAGCAACCCGCCGCGCAGCGTGCCGCCTGCCGTCCGACGGATCGGCCCGTACAGCGACTCGTCGCGGTAGGCCGTCGCGGCGGCCTGGTTGCGCTGATTCGCGTCCGCGTACGGGCCGACGCCCGTCGCGCCGCTGGCGGCGTAGACCATCTCATCGCGGTAAGACGCAATCGCAACCGCCATCCGCTCACCCAGTCGGCGGAATGTGCCGACCGCCGGACCGAGCAGCGACAGGTCGGTGCGGCCGGCGGCCGTGCCGAACATCACCCCCTTACTCGAATCCCAGAACGCGCTGGACAGATTGTTCAGCAGCGCCGGCGTGAGCACCGGGAGTTGCCCCATGACGAACCACGGCGCCGTGTTGACATTGATCCGCGCCGTGACGCGCAGCGGATCGATCGCATCGGCGGTGTTCCCATCCAGATTCGGATCGAACACGTTCAGCGTCGTGAAATAGTCGAATACCAACTGGCCCCACGGCAACGCCGCCGCCGCGCCTGTGCCCCCGTCGAGCAGCGAATTCGGCGCGGGAAGCTGGTTGTTGTCGAAAACCGGCATATGGGCGAAGTCCGCTGGAAACGCCGTGCTGGCCTGCTGCACGAAGTGGTTGTAGCGATCCTCGAGCGTTTCGCCGACCGTCTTGGCCGTGCCGGCGGCCACGTCGACCGTGTGCGCATAGCGCGGCACGAACAGCATGAAGCCCACCGTCGGAAACGCCCGCGGACGGCCCGGAATCCCCGCACCAGTCGGGTTCGCCAGGTACAGCGGCGTCGACGGCCGCGCGTTTGTCACGCTCGGCCCGGCGGCGCCCAGGCTGGTCGGCGGACTGTTGCCACCCACCGTCTCGTGTCCGGCCGTCGCCATTTTCCAGGTCAGCGCGCTGGGGCCGGCGTAGAACAGATCCTGCGAAGTGTCGCGGGCAATGTTCTCCCAATCCGGGCCCGTGCCCGTCGCCGGGACGTTCGGCGACTGGATCGTGATGCGATCGACCAGGTCCCAGCGCGTGCCAGCGCGATTCGAGCGCCAGAGCGTCGCGTTGACGGTGAGGTTCGTCGCCGCTGCCGGGACCACGTTGGCAGCCGGATGCCCGTTGCGGGCGATGTTGGCCGTGCCGGGGATCGTGTTGCCCGAGTCGTTCAGCTTGATGACGAAGTAGCCGCGCGGCGGAAGACCGCCGGGCAGCAAGGCCAGGTCGACGCGCCCGGCCGTCCACGCCGCCGAGCCGGCCACGACCGGCGCCGCGCCATCGGTGACGACCACGGTGAACTGGCTGGCGCTCAGCAGATCGTCGTAAGGATTAAAGAGTTCGACCGCGTAGCCCACCGAGCGATCGTCCTTCACGTAGATCGAGGCCTGCGTGAAGAACGGCTGCGGCGCGTAGCCGACATACGTGCGCGTGCCACCCGGCGGCGTGACGTATACGGTATCGATACTGCCGGTGGTCGGGTCGCGGCCAGCCGCGAACGCCAACGTGTTGGCCGCCAGCATCCACGACTGCGCCGTGCGATCCGGTGCACCGCTGTAGAGCGACGCCGCCGTCCAGAGGTGCCCGCCCAGCATGTCGTAATAAACGCTCGCCAGTCGGCGGGCAATTTCCGGACCTGCTTGTCCGACGCCGCCGAGGAAGTTGCCGTTCGTGTCGAACGCGCTGGCGATCTGGTTCAGGTCAAAGCGTAGTTGGCCGTGGAACGTGCCGAGCGCTGCCGGATTCACGGCCAGGTTCGGCTCGCCGTCGAGCTTCAGCGCGATCTCGTCACTGTGACTGATCGCCGAGAGCAGATGCCGACGGTTGTAGTTTGGCAGCGTGGCGGTCGCCGCCGTGCCAAGCAGGCGATTGGGCACCATGGCGTCGAGCCAGGTGGCCCAGTTGTCGTTGGCACCGTTCATCGTCGAAAGATTGAAACGGTCATCCCACAGCGCCGGCGTGGGGCCCAGACTCGGCCCGTTCTGCCCTGGCTTGAGCGTGTTGGGGAACTGCGCCTCGAGCTCATCAAGCGCTTCGGGGATGCGCGCCACGGATTGCGCCGCCCCAACGCCGCGACCCGCCCCGGGGCTGGCGATCAGCCCACCGCGCCGCCGCAGAATCGGCTCGACCGCCGCGGCCTGTTGATAAAGTGCTTCGAGCAGCAGCTCGCCGTTGCCGGGGACGGTCAGCGCGAGGTTCAGGGGCCCATCGTTGATGTTGCGGACACCGTCGAACATGAACTTGACGAACGTGCGATTCCAGCCGGCGTTCGAGTCCGGAATACCAATCGACACCAGCCCGCCGTGCGATATCACGCGCTGCGCGACTTCGTAGCGCGCCAGATTGTCAAAACGTGCCCAGGAGGCGATCTCCGCCGGCGACGGCGCGATCGCAGGGGAAAACGACAGCACGCGCGGCGGAATCGGAACCGAGCGCCCGGCGATTGCATTCGCCAGGTCTGTCAACGCCGCGGCCGCCCCGAAGCTCGTGTCCGGGATTCCGTCCGCGTCGGCATCCATGAACGGCGTCGCCGCCCGTTCGGCGAGCTGCGCCGCGTACGACAGAGAAGCCGGCGACGGCGTGACTTCCGTCATCTGCCCGATCTTTACGTTTCGCGAAGAGCCGCCGGACACGTTCGTCGCACCCGCGTAGCCGCACAGGAACATCTGACCGTACGGATTCGGCGCAGTGACCGCAGCGGTTGGGTCCCACACTGGCTCAAGCGAGCCGATCCACGCCGAGCCGCCCTGGCCCGGCACGTCCGGGCTGCCCCGGAAGTACCCGAGCGCGGCGAGGG
>CAZHTF010000034.1:18160-31244 GCA_964535305.1 uncultured Planctomycetales bacterium
AATCGTGTTACCTGTCGCGCCCGCGGCGCCAGCCCCGTTCGGACCGCCGAGCACGTTGCCGGCGAAGTCTTCGAGGCTCTCGCGCATGCGGCTGCGGGTCAGCTCGTTGGCACTGTCGATGATGCGGTCGATCTCGCCGCCACGCTGCTGCTGCGTAAACGCGATTCGGCCGCTGCGAGCCAGGCTGAGATAGCCGGTGACGATGACGAACAAAAGTGCCAGCAGCGTGACGACCATCACCAGGATGGTGCCGCGCCGCCGGGATCCGTAAGCCCTTTTCATTCCAACACCTATCACCTGCGCACCCCTCCCTCGCACACCATTCTCCACGGCGGGTCAACTTCCCCAGGTTTCCTTCAAGCGATTGAAGCGGTGCGACTTGCGCGCTGCCATCTATTATCAGATCCGCGGCAATGCGACAAGTTCGACAGGACACACCCGCAGCCGCATACGTCGGCCGGCGCGGCGAATTCCCAGTTGAGGCGACGGCGGATCGGCTTAGTCGAAGCGATGCACCAGGCTGCGAACGAGCGGCTCATTCAGGCGCCCGTTCGGATCAACAAGCCTGATTGTGATGCGAATAGCGTAGGGCCAGACTCGGATGTCGCGATTGGAAACGTCCGTCGTCGATCCGCCCAGCGCCACCGAGCGGATCAGTGCGTAGTCCCCCAAGCGACCGCCGCTCACTGGCGTCGCGGCGATCCGTTCGCGATTGAGCGGCGTGTCCGGCGCGAAGACGTACGTCTGGCCATTGGGCACTTCGACCCAGCGCGGCATGTCGTTGCGCTGCTGCGGATCGGGATGCGCCAGGCCGTTGCGCGGGTCCTCGGGCATCAGAAACTCGACCTGGAACCAGACACAGCCAGCGGCGAACTGCACGCCCAGGTTGTAGCGCAGGTTCGCCGGCGGACGCTCGATCACCGTCGCAATGTGCCGGCCGGTCTCCGTGCCGTTCCGATAGAGCACGTTCAAGATCGCCGCAGGCGGCGCGGTGGGGTTGTTCCCGGTCGGATACGGGAATAGCAACGAACCATAGGGCGAGACGACCCCGCCGGAGTTCAGAAACTGCTGCAGATCGAAGCGGGCCACGTCGCCGGCCTTGCTGGGATTGCTGCTGCCATCCGGCTCGCAGCGCAGCAGCCAATCGGTGCCGCCATTCAGACCGTTCGAATTCTGAAACGTGGATTGATTGGCGGCGGCTTCCAGAATCGTCGCGCGCCGCGCCAGGTGCCAGCGCTGCGCCGCAATCTGGCCGCTCTCAATCGAGCGCGGATTCCCGGCGAACGCGAACACGCCACTGCCGAAAGACTGCGGCTGATCGATATGCGCGTGCCCGTAGACCACCTGGATCGGCGCCAGCCGCGCCCCGGCGGCGTACGCACTCTGCTGCGTATTGCTGGGGTTTGAAGGCGGCGCGGCGGACGCGGTCGGACGGTTGCTGAAGAACATCAACACGTCCGCGCGCGGATCGCTGTAATTCGGGTCCGTCGCCGTCGCGAAGCGCGGATCGTAATTGGCCGGGACGTTTGACGGGTCGCCGGTCAGCACGCGGAAACGCACGCCCGCGGCCTGATCGGCGTCGGTCAGCGCTGCCGGCTGCTCGCGCCCGGCGATCACCAGCACGCTCTCGGCCGGGTTGCAGTAGCGAAGGTCTTCGCCAATCTGATACAGCATGTTCCGAGCGAGGGCCTGCAGATCGGCGGAGGCCGCGGATTGCGATGCGGTGCGGGTGGTGATGCTGAAGACGCTGGTGACCACGCCAAGCGCCACGATCAGTACCGCGAGCGCGACCAGCATTTCGACCAGTGTGAAGCCGCGCCGCCGCGTCATTACGGAATCTCCCGCAGCCGCACGAAACGCCGCGAGACCGCCAGCACCGGCGAGCGATTTTCGAACAACGGCTGACCGTTCCCATCGCGCTGCACGTACGCCGGCGGAATCACCCACACCGGCCAATTCTGCGAGCCGCCGGGCGCGAACGGATAAAAGCCGTTGTTCTTCACCACCACCGTCGTCGAATCCGGACGCGAACTGACCTCGTAGATCGGCAGCGCGGTCGGCGCGTGCGGCGTAAAGCCCGGAACCGTCGAAGCGCTGTTCGCGCTGGCGCGGCCGTCGTTCACCGCGGGGATGAACACCGTACCCACCGGGAACAGCGCCGACGACGCGGCCGACTGCAGCGTGAATACCAGCGGCAACTCGGGCGCGAACGGCAACTCGCGATTCACTTCGTTCGCGATCAGCGCCGGAGAGCCCGGAAGCCCACTGAAGACCATCAGCCACGGACTCGGCGCAACCAGGTCGACGCCCGCAACGGCCTGAGGCGTGGCGAAGCCGCTGGTCGAATTCTGTGGCGCGAACTTGTGCTGCGCGGTGGGCCGCCCGCAGACGACCACGATCATCTCGTACAGCAGCGGATCGCTGCCCGGGCCGTAGCGCACGCGGCGGTAGAACGCGGTCCAGACCGTGCGGGCGTCAGCCATTTTGCGCAGCTCGTTCACTGCGGTACCGGACGAGAACGCGCTGCGCGGCGCGTATTGCGGGTAGTTGGCGCTGTTGCTGAGGAAGTCGGTGACGCGGAACGGCTGCACCGACGTCACCGGCGGGAAGACGCGCAGCGCCGGCGGAAATTCCGGATTCGCGGTCAGTGAGAGTGCGTTGGAAGGCGCATAGTCCGCCTGCTCCAGCGTAGTTGGCAATCCCACCGCGCCCAGCCAAACGCCGATCAGGTCTTCGCCGTTGTCGGGGACCTCGGCGGGCGGATTGCTGTTCAGATTGACGTTCACGCCGACGAGTGGGCGGACCTTCACCGCGGGGCCGCCGCCGGTGAGCATCAATGCGTTGCTCTCTGGCAGAACCCCGCCGACTGGCGCCCCGCCGCTGGCGGGCGTGGCCCGCGGGCGAACGATGCTGTCACGCCGAATCAGGTTGGCCGGGAGCGCCGGGTAGACCGGGTCGGGCGACACGAGAACCTGGTTAGACGTACGCGCGTAGGTCGAAATCTGGCTGAGCGCGTGCTCGGCGGCGGCCTCGGCCGTCGCGCGGTCGATCGTCTCGCGCGTGTACGTCAAGCCAACCGGCAACGCCGCCGCGATGAACAGCAGCCCCAGCCCAAGGATCACCAGCGCGATCATCATTTCCGGCAGGCTGAAGCCGCGCCGCGCGACGCGCGCCGCAAACCGGCTGTGAATCGGGGCGGCCGAGGTCATGGCGTCCCCGAAACAAGCTGACCACCGCTGCGGGTCACGTAATAGGGCTTGGCGTCGCGGCGCAGTACGGTCTGACGATCCTGGACCGAGGCCGTGCGGCCGGCGGCGGTCAGCGGACCGCGCTCATACAGCGCCAGGCCGGTGACCGCGTAACGCAGGCCGACCGCCTCGACCGGGGCGGCAGCGGGCCAATTGGTGTAATCCGAAAGGCGGATCGGATACGGGCGCGCCTGCGGCACGATCGATCCCGTCGGCCCGAACACCAGCAGGAAATCCTCGGTCTCCATCAGCGGCGAATTCGCGCGCGAGGCATCCAGGTCGAATGAGCCCAGTGTCCCGGCGAGCACACCCGCCGCCGCGGCGCTCGGCCCACCGCCGCCGACCACTTCCAGCGCCTCGATCGGGGCAACCCAGGTGAATTGCGGGAGGACCTGCGGCGTCGTGCCTTCCAGCAGCTGAAAACGCTCGGTGAACGACAGGGCCGTGCCGCTGGCCGGGTCGAGCACGCCGCCGGACCAGCGATAGATCAAAATCGCCTGGCGATCTTCGGTAGCCAGCGGCTGATTGCGCGAATCCAGCACCCAATCCGCGCGGACGAAGCGCACTGCGATCATCGAGCGCTCGCTGATCGCCGAAACGTACGCCCGTGAGATCACGCCGCTAAGCGTCTGCTCGGCGGCGGTGATGCGGTTCTGAGTGGTCATGACGTTGAACGCGGGAACGCCGATCGCCAGGATGACGGCGATAATCCCAAGCACCGCCAGAATCTCGACGATCGTGAACCCGCGCGCGGCGCGACGGGCCGGCGCTGGGCAGATCGGCGAATCGAAACTGGCGGCAAGCTGCATCTGCGACTCACTCATTCAAACAATCACACGCCGCCGCGCGGAAGCGCCGCCCGGCTGCGGAATTGTACGGTGCACCTACTTGTCCCGCGTCAGATCCGGTACATAGCCGTAGGTCTCGCCGAAGGCCTTGGCCCGGGCCCAGCCGTTGGCGGATGAGCTTGACGAGAGGCCGCCGTTGTTCCAGAAGCCCGCATTTCCGGCCTCCGCCGCGGGCGAAGGGAATTCGGAGCTGAAGAGCCATTTCTGCGGGTCGGTGCCGGTTCCGCCGATGATGGCCGCATCGTACTGCTCGCGGCTCAGACCCAAGGAGCGCAGCACAGGCACGCGCTCGGTGATGCGATAGTTGCTGCCGCCGAGCCATTCGACCTTCACATGCAGGAAGTAGTCCAGCGGCACATTCCAGGCGTCATGGAATCCAAATACATCGAAGCGGCCCTGCGTGGCGACCGAAGGCGGGCCGCTGCTGGCAGACCCGGTCGGGTTCAGATACTCGTTCACCCCGGTGCGAATCGGCTTGAGCGCCGCGGGCGGGACCTGCTCCAGCGCGCCGGCCGAGAACATCTTCAGGTAGATGTACAGCGCGCGATTGTCATCATGCCGATCGCTGAGGATGTTGACGCTGCCGGCGTTAGTCAGGCCCAGGTCGCGCCCGATGCGATTGGCCAGGTTGTAGGGCGTCGTAGCCGTCGACGTCGGCTCCAGCAGGTAGCTCACACTCGAACCCGCTGGCCGATCCAACTGGTAAGGCGGATAAGCCCCGAACGTCGTGGCCGTCCGCAGGTTGTAGATCATCTTCAGTGGCTTCTCGGTGGCGAACTGCTCGATCGCCAGCGAGATGGTGTTCATCGTGCTGCGCGTGTTCGCCACACGCTGCGAGTAAATCGCATTCCCGCCCACGGCCGCGATCATCGCGATCAGCAGGCCAATCACGACCAGCACCACCAGCAACTCGACCAGCGTCACGCCGCGAAAGGCGCGGCGGACAGCGATCGGCGCGCGTGCAGTCGCGAGAACAGGCATCAGTTCGATCCGTTCGCGTTGAAGTTGGTCAGATCGTCGGTCGTGCCAAAGCGGCCGTCTGGCCCGGCGCTGATCAGCAGGAACGAGTCCTTGAGCTGCGGCGTGCCCTTGGCGGTGATGTTCTTGTCGTGAATGAAATACTGGAACGTGCCCTGCCGCGTCGGCAGCGCCAGCGGGTTGGCGGGTGTCAGCGAAGTGTCGTAGTCCAAGCGATGCGGCTTGCCGGACTCGCTCATCACCAGCGGCCGAAGATTCACGCCGGCCAACGGCGTCGTCCCGACCAGCTCATTGTTGTCGATCACATGAAAAATACCGCGCGCGCCTGCCGCACCCGGATTACTCGGGTCGGCGTTGTCCGCCAGCCGCGTGCCGGCCACATCGGCACGGTAATAAAGCACCGGCTGGTCAAAGGAATCCAGGAACATCGGATACGCACGCACCGGCGAGACCGACGTCACCGCCTTCTCCGCCGGAACGTCGTAGGTTCCCGAGGCGTTCCGCGGCGTTAGCCGCACTTTGCTCAGATCGACCAACGGCCCGAGCCGCGCATACTGGGGCTGACCGGTGGTGGTGTTTACGTAATAAGCGCCGCCACCGTTGCTGGAAGTGGCGTCGGTGTCCTGCGACCAGAAGCGCGACCCGGAGCGCACCTTTCTGAACCCGGGCGTGCCGAGCTGATCGGCGCCGGCCAAGGCCCAAACCAGCAACCCGGCGCCGCTGATCTGCAGCGTGCCATTGCCGTACGGGTTGGCCACGTTACCGACCGGCGGTGCGTTGCCGCTGGCGTCGCTATCGGAGAACGAAGGGGGGAACGCGCCACCAATGGTCTGGTCGACGCGGTAGTTCTCGAGCGCGGTCGAGATTCCCTGCAGCGTGCTCTGCGTCGCGGTGCGCTTGGCGGTGCGGCGGACGCTGTTGACCGCCGGCACCAGAATGCTGATCAGCAGCGTCAGGATCGCGATCACGACCAGCAGCTCGATCAGCGTGAAGCCGGCGAGGCGGCGCCTTGCAAGCGTGTTCATTCACTGCACTCCATGCTCGGCCGCGACGGCCGCCGAATTTTCTACTTTGACGTCAGGCCCTGGATCAGGTGGATCATCGGCAGATACAGCGAGACCACGATGAAACCGACGATGGCGCCCAGCACGACGACCAGCACCGGCTCCAGCAGGCTCACCAGCGAGGCCACCAGCGTGTCGACCTCGTCATCGTAATTGTCGGCGATCTTGTAGAGCATCTTATCAAGCTCGCCGGTCTCTTCGCCGACGTCCACCATGTTCACCACGATCGCGTCAACGCACTTGGATGCCCGCAGCGGATTGGCGAAAGAATCGCCCTCGCGGATCGAGTCGTGCACGTTGCCAAGCATCTTGGCGTAAATCTCGTTGCCGGTCGTATCGCGCGTGATCTTGAGCGCTTCGAGGATCGGAACACCCGCAGAGATCAGCGTGCCCAACGTACGCGTGAAACGCGCAATGCCGGACTTGGCGATGATCTGCCCGATCACCGGGATCTTCAGCACGATCGAGTCGAGAATGTAGCGACCCACCTGCGACATGCGGATCAACCGCAGCGCAAAGATCATGATGAACGGCGCGATGATGATCACAAACCAGCCCGGCGGCGAGCCGGCCAGCAGCCAGTTCGATGTCGCGATCAGTACCTCGGTCGCGGCGGGCAGCGTCGTGACGCCGAAGTCCTTGAAGATGTCGCGGAACTTGGGCACGAGGAAGATCACGATCGCCAACGTAATGCTGAGGGCGATGGCGATAACGACGATCGGGTAGATCATCGCGCCGAGCACTTTGCCCTTCAACTTTTGGGCCTTTTCGAGGAAGTCAGCCAGGCGCTGCAGGATGACGTCCAGCACGCCGCCGGCCTCACCCGCGGCCACCATGTTGCAATACAACCGATCGAATGCCTTGGGATGCCGCGAGAACGCCTCCGACAGCGTCGCGCCGCCTTCGACATCCTCCGAAACCTGGTGCAGACAGTTCCGCAGCATGCCGGGCTTCTGCTGCTGCTCAAGAATGCGAATGCTCCGCAGGATCGGCAGGCCGGCATCCTGCAGCGTCGAGAGCTGCCGCGTGAACTGCGTCAGCATCTTGGTTTTGACTTTGCCCCAGCCGGTGCCGGCGGCCTTTTTCTTGGCCCCGGCCGCGTCCTTCTTGACGCCGACCTTCTTCTTGGCGGCCTTCTCGAAGACCTTTGTGGGGAAGTAGCCCAGGCTGCGAACCTTGGCGACCGCCTCCTCCTTGGTCGGCGCTTCGACCTCAGCCTTGATTTCCTGCCCGGATGGGTTCAGCGCTTCATATACGAAGACGGCCATCGGCGCGACTCCCGCTTGGAGGCCATGTAAGGTGCCCGGCGCGCGCTGCCACGCCGCCCCGGACACCGACCTGCCCGATTATTCGCGAACCCAAGTGACACGAACAGCACTTCCGCGCGGCGAGCGCACAGCGAGACTGGCCCGCGGGACGCGCTTCCACGGCAATCGACGGCCATCGACGCGCGTCGCGCCAACGTCCGGTACGCCCAGTCCGCATTATCGGACATCGGCGGTTAGACGTCGCCCATGAGCGTCTCGCGGACGACCTCCTCGATCGACGTCACGCCGTCGTAGATGGCAAGCAGCCCGCTCTCCCGCAGCGTACGCATGCCGCGCTTTCGCGATTCAGCACGCAGGGCCGCGGTCGAGGCATGTTTCATCACCATATCACGCAGCTCGTCGTCCATCACCATGATTTCGAAGATCGCCAGCCGGCCCTTATAGCCTGTGTTGTTACAGTAATCGCAGCCCTTGCCGAAAAAGAAACGCCGGCCTTTCACGTCGTCGGGCGTCAACCCCAGCTCCAGCAACTGCCGCTCGGTCGGCTCGTACTGCTCCTTGCAGTTGTTGCAGATCTTACGCACCAGCCGTTGCGCGACGACCGCCTCGAGCGTCGCGGTCAGCAGGAAGGGCTCGAGCCCCAGGTCGAGCAGTCGCGCGATCGAGGCGGGTGCGTCGTTCGTGTGCAGCGTGGTGAACACCAGGTGGCCCGTGAGCGAGGCCTGCACCGCGATCTGCGCGGTCTCCAGGTCGCGAATCTCGCCCACCAAGATGATGTCCGGGTCCTGTCGCAGAAAGCTCCGCAGGCAGCGGGCGAAAGTCAGCCCAATGTCAGCCTTGATCTGGCATTGCACCAGCCCGTCAATGTCGTACTCGACCGGATCCTCCGCCGTCAGCAGCTTTGAATCCGGCGTGTTCAGTTCGCGCAAAGCCGAATACAGCGTGGTCGTCTTACCCGAGCCGGTTGGCCCGGTCACGATCAGGATGCCGTGCGGCTTCTGAATCAGCTGGCGGAAGACCTGCGCCTCTTCTTCGCGCAGCCCGATCTGGTCCAAGTCCAGGTTGACCTGCGCCCGATCCAGCACGCGCAGCACGACGCTCTCGCCAAAGAGCGTCGGCAGCACGCTGACGCGCAGGTCGACCGGGCGGCCCTCGACCAGCAGCTCGATGCGCCCGTCCTGCGGCAGACGCCGCTCGGCGATATCCAGATTGGCCATCACCTTGATGCGCGACGAGATCGCCATCGCCACGTACTTTGGTGGCGGCACCATCTCGAACAGCACGCCGTCGATGCGATAGCGCATCTTGAATTCTTCTTCGAACGGCTCGAAGTGCACGTCGGAGGCCTTGTCGCGGATGGCCTGCAGCAGCACCAGGTTTACCAGCTTCTTGACCGGGTTGCTGTCGGCCATCTCCTTGAGCGATTCAAGATCAATGCTCTCGCCGCGGCCTTGGAGCTTGGTCAGCGTCTCGTCGCTGCCCAGTTCGGCGATCAGCTCGTTGATCGTTTCCGCCTGCTCCTCCGGGTAGAAGCGGTTGAGCGCCTCGGTCATGTCCTCCGGCGTGGTGATGCGGGCGATGACGTTGTAACCCATCAGGGTCTTGAGATCGTCGGTCGCCTGAAAATTGTCCGGGCTGGCCAGCGCCACGCCGAGCGTATTGGTCTCGCGGTCGTACTCGGTTGGAACGATGCGATAGGCGTGGGCCATCTGGGCCGGGATCAGGCCGATGACAGTCTGATCGATGTCGATCTGCCCGACGGAGATCGACTCCATGCCGACCTGGGCCGCTAGCGCGCGGTGGATGTCTTTCTCGTCGACGTAGCCCATCTCGATCAGCAGTTGCCCGAGCGGGCCGCGCTTCTGCTTCTGGAGCTCCAGCGCCTCGGAGACCTGCGCCCGCGTGAGCTTGCCCATCTTGATCAGGATGCGACCAAGCGGGCGACCCTTGAGCTGATCAATCGGCGGCATGTCGCTGGCGGCAGGCATTCCGACTCCTCGAGTTCAGCGCGATTATACGGCGGCACTTCCGACACACAATCCGACGCGGCGCGGTGCGCGCTACTCGTCGCGCGCTACCAGTCCGTCGCGGATTTCGACCGTTCGCCGGCAACGGGCCGCGACCTTCGGATCGTGCGTCACCAGCACGATCGTCATGCCCGCGGCGTTCAACTCTTCCAGCAGTTTCAGGATCGATTCGCCGGTGGCGCTGTCCAGGTTGCCGGTCGGCTCATCGGCCAGCAGCATGGCAGGATCATTCATCAACGCCCGCGCGATCGCGACGCGCTGCTGCTGTCCGCCGGAGAGCTCCACTGGCCGGTGATGCAGCCGCTCCTGGAGGCCGACGCGTGCGGCGACGCGTTCGGCACGTTCGCGGCGCTGCTTGGGCGGGACGCCCTGGTAGAACATCGGGGTTTCGAGGTTTTCGAGCACCGATTGTGCGCCGATCAGGTTGAAGTTCTGGAAGATGAAGCCGATCCGCTGGCCGCGCACGTCGGAGAGCTCGTCGTCGTCGAGGCTGGAGACGTCGCGCTCCTGCAGCCAGTATTTCCCGGAGGTCGGCCGATCCAGGCAGCCGAGGATGTTCATCAGCGTGCTTTTGCCACTGCCAGACGATCCGACGATCGCGACCAGGTCGCCGCGTGCGATGTTCAGCGAGACGCCGCGGAGCGCGCGTACTTCGATCTCAACCCCGGGCTTGCGATAGATCTTGACGATCTGCTCGAGGCGAATGACCGGGGCTGCGCCGGGCGGGCCGGCAGCGCTGGCTGTGCAAATCTGTGTCTGCATTCGGGCCCATCGCAGGCCGCGGGTGACGCCACGAGGTTGCCAAAACAGCCTGGTCTGCGCATACTATCTGGTCTTGACCCGATCGCAACACTGCGGTGGGTCCAGGGCGAAAGACTTGGTCAGGAAGCAAGCGATGAAAGAAAAGATCCACCCCGCGTATCACAACACCAAGGTGCACTGCGCCTGCGGCCACGAGTTCATGACGCGCTCGACCGTTAAAGAAATCCGCGTCGACATCTGCGCCAATTGCCACCCGTTCTACACCGGCAAGCAGAAGTTCGTCGACACGGCAGGCCGCGTCGAGCGCTTTCAGAAGAAATTCGGCGGCGACTACTTCGCCAAGGACAAGGCCGCGGCCGGCGCCAAGCCCGCCAAGGCCGCGCGCTAGCGCCAAACTTCCGCAGCAGGATGACGGTCTGGTGCTTTGCCGGGCCGTCTTTTTTTTGGTCGAGCGCCCGCTGCCGCGGGGAGCCGAGCGGCCATGAACGAGACCCTCAGAGACCCGGCCTGGATCGCGCGCGTCGAGCAGATGGCGCTGCGCTCCAACCAGGTCGCCGACGAGATGAACCAGCCGCAGACCGCCGCCAACCCGGCCCTGCTGGTCAAGCTCGCCAAAGAGCACGGTGAGCTGGAGAAGCTGGTCAAGCCATACCGCGAGTATCGCAACGTCACTGGACAGTTGGCCGAGACGCACGCGATCCTCGACGATCCGTCGGCCGACGCCGACCTCAAGACGCTCGCCCAGGAAGACCTGGAGCGACTGACGCGGCGCCGCGACGAATTGCTGCACATACTGCAAGAGAAGCTGGTCACGGGCGATGAAGGCGCAATCAGCAGCATCATCGTCGAAATCCGCGCCGGCACCGGCGGCGACGAAGCCGCCTTGTTCGCCGCCGAGCTGCTCGCCATGTACCAGGGCCTGGCGCGGCGCAAAGGCTTCAAGTGTGAAGTGATGTCGCTCTCGCCCTCGGACCTGGGCGGCGTGCGCGAAGCGATCCTGAACGTCGTCGGCGACGGTGTCTATCTGATCTATCGCTTCGAGGCCGGCGGCCACCGCGTGCAGCGCGTGCCTGAAACCGAGGCCCAGGGCCGCATCCACACCTCCGCCGCCACCGTCGCCGTCCTGCCCGAACCCGAGGAGGTCGAAGTCAACATCAACTGGGACACCGACGTGCTCGAGCACACCAGCCGCGCCGGCGGCCCCGGCGGCCAGAACGTCAACAAGGTCGAAAGCGCCATCAAGCTCGAGCACATCCCCACCGGCATCACCGTCTCGATGCGCGACGAGAAGAGCCAGCACAAAAACCGCGCCAAGGCCCGCCGCATCTTGCTCTCACGCGTCTACGAGCACTTCATCAGCGAGCAGCAACGCAAGCTCGCCAGCGAACGAAAAAGCATGGTCGGCAGCGGCGACCGCAGCGACCGCATCCGCACCTACAACTTCCCGCAGAATCGCTGCACCGATCACCGCATCAACGTCGACATCTTCGACTTGCCGCGCGTGCTCAGCGGCGACGTCGACGAGTTCACCAGCGTGCTGGCCGAGCGCGAGCTGCAACTGCGGCTTGAAAGCCTGTAACACCCCCACGGACACACGCTCACGCCAAGCGCGCAGCGCGACCGGCCGCGAAAGCGTCAACCAGGTGATGGCTGCCGCGACCGGTCATGCCCGCCGATGATAACCGCGCAGGCGGGCCATTCCGGCGCTTATTGCTTGTAGAAAGTGCGTTCCTTGAACGTGTATTTGCTGAGCTTGTTGTGCACGTGCAGCCCTTCGAGCACGAACTCAACCGCGCTGGCCAGATGCAACACACCCGCGGCGCTCGCGCTAGAGCCGACGCTGGCGCCTGTCGCGCCCTGCGCCTGCCGCACGACCGACTCGGCGATCGGCAGCAGTGACTTCAGCTTGGAGGCGGAGGCGACCACCTCCTGCGCCGCGACATCGTCGCCGACTTCGATGTTCACCTTTCCACCCGCGAACTGGGCGATCAGGCTCTCGCAGTCCTTCAAGTCGACGTAGTTCTCGAAGATGTTCTTGACCGCCTCACCCACCAGCGCCGCGATCAGCTTGTCTTCGGCGCGCTCGTCCTCCGCTAGCATCAGCTCGATCTTCCCGCGGCAAGCCGCCACCACGTTCTCCAGATCGCTGATGCGCGGGACGATCGCCGGCTCGCCGCAGCGGAGCGTGCGCCGCTCGGCGTTGGCCACGACCACCTCCAGGGCCGCGATCGAGGTCCGCACCGAGACGCCCGATTGCTGGTTGATGTGTGGGCTGTTGCGGGCCAAACGCACTACTTCCTCGACAACTTCGTGCACGTGCCGCGGCAGCTCGACCGCCGGCGAGCCCGCCGGCCGCTCGAGCCCGGCGTTCTCGCGCGTGATCCGCATCGCCTCCGCCGCACTGAACGGGTAGTGCGTGCGAATCACGGTCCCGATGCGGTCCTTCAATGGTGTGACAATTCGCCCGCGGTTGGTGTAATCCTCCGGATTGGCGCTGAACACTAGCAGCACATCCAAGTGCAGCCGCAGCGGGTAGCCGCGGATTTGCACGTCGCGCTCCTCGAGCACATTGAACAAACCCACCTGGATCCGCGGCGCCAGGTCGGGCAGCTCGTTGATCGCGAAAATCCCGCGATTGCTCCGCGGCACCAGCCCAAAGTGCATGGTCGCTTCGTCCGCCAGGTAGCGACCCTCGGCGTGCTTGATCAAATCCACTTCGCCGATCAGATCCGAAATTGTTACGTCCGGCGTGGCGAGCTTCTCGTGATAGCGCTCGCTGCGATGCACCCAGCGGATGGGCGTATCGTCACCGTTAATTTCGATCAGCCGCCGGGTGGCCCGCTGCGCCGGCGCGAGCGGGTCGTCCCAGATCTCGAGGCCGTCCACGAC
>CAZHTF010000035.1:0-30904 GCA_964535305.1 uncultured Planctomycetales bacterium
ACAATGCAATCCGAAGAAGCCGCTTCTAGCCGCGCAGCAGCCAGCTCGAACACCTGCGGATCGGGCTTGGAGCGCGGCGCGTCGTTGCCGTCGACGATCGCGTGCAGCAGCCGATCGATTCCGAGCCGCTCGACGACGACCCGCGCATTCTTGCTCGATGACGCGACCGCGGCACGCACGCCGCGCGCCCGCAGCTCGGTCAGCAGGGGCAGCGCTCCGGGCAGCAGGTCCGCCGCCGTCATCTGCGCCACGCGCCGCAGGTAGTCGTCATTTTTCCGGCGCATCAGGGCCTGCTTTTGTTCGGCGTCGAATCGCGGGGCGTGTGAAGCGAGCAGAATCGCCAGGCTCTCGGCCCGTCCCAGGCCGCGCAGCGCCTCATTTGCCTGACGATCGAACGGCACGCCGATCTCGTCGGCCAACGCCTGCCAACTCTGGTAGTGCAGCTCCGCGGTGTCGGTCAGTACGCCGTCGAGATCGAAGAGCACGGCGGGTGTATTCATTCGGCGGGCGCCTGGCGGGCGGCAGCCCCGGCCGCGGTGACGCGTTGAACCGCGTGGTTGGCCATCAGCCCGAGGATCGCTAGCACCACCAGGCTCACCAGCACGCCGACGATCAGCATCCACGGATTTCGCAATTGCTTGAGGTCGAGCTGTTCGAGCTGCGATGCGAAGAATACCACGGCGCAGGTCCGCGGCGCCAGGCCGAAAAACGTGCCGAACAGAAAGGCCAGCGGGTGGGCCTTGGTCGCCGCCAGGGCCAGGTTCGTTGCTGCGAACGGCGAGTTCGGCGGGATGCGCAGCAGCGTGATGATCAGCAGAGATTTCCAGAAGCCGCAGGCTAGCAGCTCTTCGTAGACGGCTTTCAGCCGCGGGTGCTCGCTGATCAGCCCGATGACGCGGTTACCGGCGGCACGCCGCCCGATCGTGTACGCCACCATGGCCGCGCTACTGAAGCCGCACAGCGCGGCAAATGCGCCCGTGCCAAAGCCGAACGCCCAGCCCCCCAGCGCGGATTGCGCGTAGGTCGGCATCAATGCCAGTCCGCCGAGGATCATGAACACGCTGGCGTAAAGCACCGGGCCGATGTCGCCGTGGGCGCGAAGCCAGACGCTCAGCGGCTGGATGTACGCCAGCAGCACAAAGCCGCCCAGCACCGGGAAAGTCACCGAAATCAGCGCCAGCGGTCCGGCCGGGCCGAGCCGACGGACGATTTCATTCCAGCCCTTTGCGGGCGACGCGGCGGGCGCCGCAGCGCTTGCGCTGCGCGGGTTTTCCGGCTCCAGAACGGGTGCTTCCGGCATGTCGGGAGCCTAGCGCCGTCCGGCTCCCGGGTCAAACGCGACGTGCGACTGTGGAAACCCGCTGCCGCGAGCCGATAATATGCCCGTGCATTTTCCCAGGCGTGGTCGCTTGAGCAAGGGTCGAAATCCAATGAACCTTCAAACCAGATTGAGGTCGCCGGCCGCATGCTGGCGACAGATGCGCGGACGGTTAGTCACGCTCGCAATCGTCTCGGGCGGCACGCTGCTGCAGGCCCCGACCTGTGACCAGGACTTGCTGGGGTATCGCATCGCGCTCGCGATTCGCTCGCTGATTGTGGACCTGCTGGGCATCGCGATCGACAACGCGATCATCGACTGAACGCCCGCGCCTCAAACCGAAACTCGCCCGTGAGGATACGACTGTGAATGGGGCCAACTCGATCCATCGACGGCGAAAAGCCTGGCACTGGGCCATGACGTTCGCCGCGCTCGCGCTCGGCTGCAACCAGGATGACGGGCGCATCGATCTGCAGCGCCTGGCGCAGATCGAGGAGGAGATTCGCGCCACGCCCGCGGTTGACGCCAAGCCCGAGCAGTTCGCATTGCCCGAGATCAAGCCGTTCACCGTCCGCAGCGGCGACGTTCTGAACATCACCATGATCGGTCCGGGCACCGACCCGTACGCCGCCGTCACGCTGCGGGCCCGCGTGCAGGACGACGGCAATATCTCGCTGCCAAATGTGGGAAATGTGCAGGTCGCGGGGCTGGACTTGGCGGCGATCGAGCGGGCCATCATCGACGCGCACGTGCCCTCGATCGTCAAGGCTATGTCGTGCAACGTTGATATCGCTGGGCCCAAGACCACGACGGTGATCGTGCAGGGCGCCGCGGGCGTTCGCGGGCTGGTGACGCTGCAATCCGACCAGCGCAATGTGCTCTACGCGCTCGGGCTGGCCGGCGGCTGGGGCGGCTCCGGACGCGTCCGCGTGCGGCCCATCCGGCCCGATCGCGAAGAGCTCGCGTACGACCTAACGGATATCAACGACCTGCGCCGCGCCATGCTCGGTCCGCCGCTCGAATCCGGCGATATGGTGGTCGTGGAAGGCGCCCCGCCAAACGCGGTGTACATGCTGGGCTTGCTGAACGCGCCCGGTCCGCTGGTGCTGAACAACAATGCCGAGCTGAGTGTCTCGCGGGCGGTCGCCTCCGCCGGCGGGCTGCGCGATTTCCTCGAGCCGCAGGAAGCCACGCTCTGGCGACGCCTGAGCGACGGGCGGCAGGTGCGCGTCAAGGTCCCGCTGGCCAAGATCCTCGCCGGAAAAGAGCCGGACTTCGCGCTGCGCGGCGGCGACATTTTCGATGTGCCGCATACGCTGGACACTCGAGCGCGCGAGTGGCTGCTGGCGAATATCCGCATCGGGCCGTTCACGGTCGGCTCGCGCTATGACCCGCTGGCGCAGTACAACATTCAGCGCTTCCGCGACGACAACAACGACGACCGGGGGTTCGGCCGCGCGTTGGAAGACGCGATCCGCCTCTCGGTTCCCGATCTGCTGGTGCCGACGATCGAGCCGCCGGCCCCGCGCGGGCCGTAGTCGACACGCGCCCAGCCCCGGCCTGCGCTGAGCCCGCGACAGGCGGATCTCAGGCCGCGACGTGGCGTGCATGCGACCGTTCGCGCGGGCCGCAGCCGAGCGGTGCATGCCGCCGGTCGCACACTTCCGAGCCGCGTATCTTGCCGCTACAGTGTCATTTCCAGGCGGACGAGTCGGTCCGATCCGATCTGCGGTTCCGCGGGCTTGTCTGGATTTGTGTGAGGGTGCCTCCCATGGGCGAGATGAGAGTTGAGCGCGATTCGATGGGTGAAATGCAGGTGCCGGCGTACGCGCTTTACGGTGCGTCGACACAGCGCGCGGTGCTGAATTTCCCGGTCAGCGGCTATCGCTTTACCCGCCGCTTCGTGCGCGCCCTCGGCCTGTTGAAATACGCCGCCGCGATGGCCAACGAATCGCTGGGCCGGCTGGACGGCAAGGTCGCGGCCCAGGTCAAGAAGGCGGCCCGCGAGGTGATCGACGGCAAGCACGACGATCAGTTCGTGGTCGACATTTTTCAGACCGGCTCGGGCACCAGCACGAACATGAACGCCAACGAGGTGATCGCCAACCGCGCCAACGAGCTGGCCGGCTTCGAGCGCGGCTCCAAGCACATTCACCCGAATGACCATGTGAACATGGGCCAGTCGTCGAATGACGTCATGCCCAGCGCCGCGCACGTCGCGCTGGTCGAGGCGCTGCACAACGAACTCATGCCGCACATGCACCGGCTGCACCAGGCCCTGATGGCCAAGGCAACCGAATTCGACGACATCGTCAAGATCGGCCGCACGCACCTGATGGACGCCACCCCGGTGCGGCTCGGACAGGAGTTTCACGGATTCGCCGGGCAGATCGCGCACGCCGACCGCCGGCTGATGAACTGCGTAATCAAGCTGCGCGAGCTGGACATCGGCGGGACGGCGGTGGGCACGGGCATCAATACGCACCCGCAGTTCGCCAAGCGCGTCTGCGAAATTCTCAACCACGAGACGCGCGAGAGCTTCCACGAAACGCCCAATCACTTCGAGGCGCACGCCTCGAACGACGGCGTGGTCGAGACCGCCGCCGTCCTGAAGACCGTCGCGATCAGCCTGGCGAAGATCGCCAACGACATCCGCTGGATGGGCAGCGGCCCGCGCTGCGGCCTCGGCGAGCTGATCCTGCCGGCGACGCAGCCGGGCAGCTCGATCATGCCTGGCAAGGTCAACCCGGTCATCTGCGAAAGCCTGCTGCAGGTGTGCGCCCACGTGGTTGGAACCGATGCGACCGTCACGTTCGCCGGCGGGATGCTGGGCAATTTCGACCTGCATGTCGGCATGCCGGTCATGGCGCATTCGCTGCTCGAATCGATCCGCATCCTGGGCAACGCGGTCGCGATGTTCACCGACAAGTGCGTCAGCGGCATCCAGGCCGACCGCGCCCGCTGCGAAGGTGCCATCGAGCAATCGTTGGCCATGTGCACCTCGCTGGCGCCGCTGATCGGCTACGACGCGGCCGCCGCCATCGCCAAGCATGCCCACGAAACCGGCAAGACCGTGCGCCAAATCGCCCTGGAAGACATCAAGGCAGGCAAGCTCAAGCTGAGCGAAGCGCAGTTGAAGGAAGCGCTCGACGCGCGGGCGATGACCATGCCCAGCGACCGCGTCCTGCCCGTCTCGGCGTAAGCAGCAGTCGAATGCGGGGCGCGCTTCAACTCTCGTTGCGATTCAGGAAGCGCAGCGCCGCGCGATACAGGTGAACCGCCAGCGCGTCGGGGCGGGCCGTGAAGCGCGCCCGGCCGCGCGCATGCAGCGGCAGTTGCCTGCCTTGCGGCAAGTCGATCTCAAGATCCACTTCGACGTACGCCTGCGCCGCGCGACCGCTGAGCGGATCCAGCGCGATCTGCCCGCCGCGCTCGGCAAACGGCAGGTTCACGTCGAGCGCGCGCGTTGCACAAGGTCGGATGCGCGCGACGCGGGCCGTGAGCGGCGTATCGTTTGCGCCCTCGATTCGCAGACTGACGCGCGCGCCCGCCGTCGGCGAAGCTGCCACGAAGTCGTGCGTCGAGAGCTGCACGCGCAGAAGCTGCCTCCCGCCCACCAGCGTCGCCAACGGCTCGCCCGTCTGCACAAAGCGCCCCAGCTCGCGCGGCAACGCGCTCGAAACCAGCCAGCCATCGGTCGGGGCGCATAACCGCAGGCTCTCGCGCGCGGTCAGCGCGGCGTCGAGCTGCGCCTGTAGGGACGCCAGTTGCGCCGCTTCCTGCTGCGCTCTCGCGGGATCGCTGGCGGCGTACGCCGCTGAGCGCGCTTGCGCCGCCGCCAGCTCCGTCTGCGCGACGAGCACCTGCTCGTCGAGCGTATCGTTGCGGAGCGTGGCCAACGGCTGGCCGCGCTGCACTTCGCTGCTGGCGAGCTGGTGAATGGCCTCCAGAAATCCTGGAGCCGAAGCGCAGACCAGTTGCTGCGACTCGAAGCGCACGTAGCCGCCGGCCGACACCGGCCACGAGAGCGGCCAGGCCAGCAGCAGCGTCGGCGCTGCCAGCAGCGCGCCGCCGCTGACCAGCGCCGCCCGCAGGCGGACGCTGGCGAGCTCGGCGCTGTCGAGCACATAGCGGCTCAGCGCGCGGCCTGTGCTGAGCAGCGCGCTGGCGAGGTAACCCGCGGCCAGCACCGCGCCGACCAGCGGAATCGCTGCGGCGATCAGCGCCGCGATGCCCAGCAGCAGCGCGGTGCGATACAGCGCGGCGGCCACGCCGTACGAAACCAGGATGCCGCGCAGGCTGGCGCCGCTTTCTTCGATGCTGACATTCGCGCCGAGCGCCCAGCGTTTGAGATACGCCTGCAGCAGGCGCGTGGCCCGCAGGCGGAGGTTCGGAATCTCGAGCAGGTCGCAGAGCAGGTAGTAGCCGTCGTATTTCATCAGCGGGTTGACGTTGAAGAGCACCGTGGTCACGCCCGCGAGGAAGATGACGTTGTACGCGATGGAATTGAGCAGGCCGGGGTCGCTGAAGGCCCAAACCAGTACGGCCGTCGCCGCGACGAACGATTCGAAATACATACCAGCGAGGCAGACGATCGCGCGCAGCGACTTGCGTGGGAATCCCCAGGAGGCGCTGGCGTCGACGTAAGCGCAGGGCGTGAACAGGATCAGCGTCAGGCCCATTTCGGGCACATGCCCGCCAAAGTGCTTGCAGGCGTAGGCGTGCCCGAACTCGTGAATCACTTTCAAGATCACCAGTGCAGTCCAGATCAGCGGCAAGTTCGATCCGGCCAGCAGGCCGTTGATCGGCGTCAGCAGATCCTGCCAGCGGCCCAGGGCCACCCAGGCGGCGCTCAGCAGCAGCACGATCCAGGCCGCCAGCGCCGCGCGCGAGAAAAGCAATTGCCCGATGAAGCGCGTCCGCGCCAGGAACGAATCCGGGTTCCACAGCGGAATCTGCCAAAACAGAAATCCGCCCAGCAGCGTGGCCCGCAGGCTCGCCGCGCGGCGATTCTGCAGTCGGCGATAAAGCGACGCGTCGTCCGCGAGCGGCAGGTTCAGCAGGCCGGCGGCATGCAACGAGCCGATGAAGTGGTAAAACTCCTCCTCCTGCGCGGCCGTGAGCTGCCCGCGCGCCACCAGCCGCTCAAACAGACTGCCCAGCGCCTGCTGCGGATCGATTCGGACTAGGATGCTGTATTCGGCCTGGCTGACTTGATGCGTGCGGAAATTGATCGGGTCGCGCAGCACGTACGCGGCTTCGCCGCGGAACACGTGCCGGCTGCACTCCAGATCGGCCCGCACGCCGACGCGCACGCCGCGCAATCGCTGTGCCAGCGAGGCGCTCGCTGACTCGCCGCGGGCGGCGGTGCTTGTGCCGGCGGTTTGGGCCGGCAGGCCGCCCGCGCTCCTGCAATCACTCGTGTTCTTGGCGGGCGCGTTCACCAGAGCTCCAATTCGTGCGTCAGAACCAGAGATTCAGTCGCACGAAATCTACCAGGCGGTGCAGGCTGACCCACGCGATCCGCCGTGGACCGATCTGGACTTTCGCGACGCCTTCCATGCCCGGCCGCAGCCAGCTCAGCTCGCCGCTGAGGCTCGCCTCCGCCAGGTAGACGCCGCGGCCCTCGCGCACGGCGCGCTCCGGGCGCAGGCGTGTGAGCGTCAGCGGCTGCGGCTGATCGGGGCGGGCGTGTGCGGCGAAGCGCCCGCTCAGACCGGTGCCGATGTCGTTCAGATGCCGCTGATCCAGCTCCAGCTCGAGCGTCCAGGCGTCGCGCGGCGCGACCTGCAGGATTGGCTCGCCTTGGCGCAGCAGGTTCCCGACGCGCTCGGCGAGCTTCTCGGCGATCACCACCCCGTCAAAGGGGGCGCGCAACTGCGCACGTTCGATGCGCGCGTCGAGCAGCGCGATTCTCGCGGCCAGCATGCGCTCGGCGGCCTGCGCGAGCTGCGCTTCGGCGCGCTGCTCGGCGGCCAACGCCTGCAACGCCTGCTGCCGCCGAAGCTGGACTTCGGCGTTTGCAGCGGTGCGTTGCAGCTCGAGCTCACGGGCATCGAGCGTGCACAGCAGCTCGCCGGCGCGGACGTTGTCGCCATCGCGCACATGCACCTCGAGCAGAGCGGCCTCGAACGGGGCGGCGGCGTGCCAGGCGCGGGCCGGCTGCACGCTGCAAGGAACGCGGATCTCATAGGGCATGTTGCCCAGGCAGAACCACAGCCCGCCGAGCACAGCCGCGCCGATTAGCACTTTGCTTCCGAAGTGCTCGCGCCGCAGGCAGCAGCGCGCAGCGCCGCGCAGCGCGTCGCCGGCGTGCGTCAACACGCCACGCCGCGCGCGGCGCAGCAATTCGAGCGCGGCGGCGAAGGGCTCGACCTGCTTGCGGACGGTTTCGATCAGCTCGCGCGTGAAGGGCTCGTCGGCGTTGCGGCTGAGGCTGATGATCGCGCAGGTCTGCTGCCCGTCGCGCAATGGGATCGATGCGACCGAGCCGCCACTCTGCTGGCGCCACTGTTCGTGCAGGCGATGGCCGCTGACGAGCTCGTCGTCGTTCCAGCCGGCGCGGCGCTGGCTGACCAGCGGGTTGCCGGCGTCGAGGCATTCTTCCATGGCGCTGCGCAGCGCGGTGACGCCGGGCGAAGAGTGCTTGATTGCGTGCTGCCCGGAGATGGAGAGCATGCGCACGTAGCGGCCGCGGACGAGGCCGAGTGCGACCAGCTCGCAGCCCAGCTTGTTGCGCAGCGCGCTGGTGATTGAGAACGCCAGCGCCTCGGGCGATTCGACGCTGGCGGCCTTGGTGAGCGAAATGTTGGGTGTCGCGCTACCGGCGGCCGCGGGCGTGCTGACGCCACTGCCCAGGTATGAGCACAGGGCCGCCAGCGATTGCAGCAGCGCGGCGCGCGGGCGCGCGTCCTCGTGCGGTTCGATCGGCACCGCCAGCGCCACGCCGCCCATCGGAACTGCCTGCAGATTGAACAGCGGCGCGAACATAAGGCAGACGCGCAGCGTTCCGTCGCGCGAGCTGACCACCCGCGCGCGGGCCCTGGCCTCCGCCAGCGACTCGGTCAGGAATCGACTGCAGGGCGCCTTCCAGAATTGCTCCTGCTCGCCTGCGGCGCAGAAGCTGTGCTCGATCGCTTCGGCGGAGAGCCGCGCATAGAGCGCAGCGTAGCGCGCTCCCAGCGCCGCCGCGATGCAGCGCAGGGCGCGCTGCAGAAACGCATTCTGTGAGGCGGATTGCTGCGAGAGCTGCACCAGCTCGACGAACGGGCCGACGCGCTTTTCAGGCCTGTTCGATGCGGCGGGCTTGCTGCTGGCGACGGTCGTGCTCAATTGGGCCTCGCGTGTGCGTGTGGGCGCTACAGCAGCGTCTCGGCGTTCGCAAACATCTCTTCTGGCAGCGCAATCGGATTGAAGAACGAAAAGCCGGCCTCGAAGGCGTCCTCGCGCAGCATCGCGCAGCGGACACAGCGCGCATACGTCAGCGGCAAATCCACTTCGCCGCGATCAAACTCGAGCCGAAATATGTCGCCGACGCTCACCGGCAGCGGAAACAACACGCGGCAGCCGCCCTCGGAGAGATCGCCAGTCACGCCCTGCAGCTTGAACTTGAGCGTCTCGCTGGCGTTGCCTGGCAGCAGGAATACGCGGGCCTTGATCGCAATACGGAAGTGCGTGCGCTGCTTGCGGATCGCGTCCGGCGTGTTGCGCTCAATCTCGCGCAGCAGGTCGAATGCGCCGGCGTCATCCAGCAGCTGGCCCTCATTTTGATCTTTGAACATGACGTCTCCAGCAGCTCCGCAAGATCAGTTGGGCTGCGCCGCAGCGCCGGCTAAATTTGCCACGCGCGGCTCGAGCGGCGTCGAACCCCGGGCGCGCACGCGCATGCCGGACGGCCAATCGTGTTGCGGATTCTCAACTTGCAGCTTGATGCGAACCGTCTGGCTGGCCGCATCGGCCGCCGGGCTGACCAGCGTCACGCGCCCGTGCCGCGGCGCGGCGTGCACGTCATCCGCATAGAGTTGAAACTCATCGCCCGCGCGGATGCCGCGCGCCACACTCACGGGGCAATCCAGCGTGACGACCAGCGGATCAAGCTGCAGGAGGGTGAGGATCGGCTCACGCTCCTCGACCGTATCGCCGACATGCTTGTGCTGCTCGGCGATGATACCCGTGAAAGGCGCTTCCAGGCTCATGCGGGCCAGCAGCGCCGCTTGCAGCGCACTGTTGCGCTGCGCCTGCGCGTGCTTTTGTCGCGCCAGCTCGAGCGCCACTTCCGCCGAGCGCACCGTGAAGCGCGCATCGACCAGTTCTTTCGCCGAGGCGGCGGCCTCGCCATCAAGGCGCTCGAGCCGGGCGAGCTCCTCGCCGGCGCGCTGCCGCGCCACCTGCGCGAGTTGAATTTCGAGCGTGGATTCCGCCTCGACCCGCGCGATCTCGGCCTGCAGGCGGCGAATCTGCGCATCCAGCAGGACGAGCGTCTGCCCGGCCTCCACCCAGGTCCCTTCGTCGGCGCAGAGCGCCTCGACCCGGCCGGATTCGAGCGGGGCTAGCGCGAGCTGCCGGCTGGCGCGGGTAAAGCCCGTCAGCTCCAACGGGGCCGAAGGCGCGTCGGCAGCAGCCCGCAGCGAATTGCAAACAAAGCCGCTGAGCAGGATCGACGATATCAGGATCGTGCGCGCTTGCGTCATGCGCACGTTGTGTCGGCAAAGTTGAAACGGAACATGAGCAGCACGTCGCGGCGCTATCCGCCCCGTCCGTTGTTGCGCCGCATCTGCTCGTCCACATCCGTGCCGCCCCGGCCGCGCAGCAGGCCCCAGAGCTGCGCAAACCAGCTCGTCTGGCTGGAGGCCGGCTGGCTCTCCTCCGACGACGACAGGCCGGCAGCGTCCGCAGCGCCGCCCGTTGACGACCGCACCTCGCGCTCCGCGGATGACGCCTGGGCAAACTCAGGCGCCGAATTCTGCGGCGCGGCGGATTCCACGGCGGGTGCAGTTGTGTCGAATGCGCCTTCCAGTTCGACATCGATCACGTCGGCGGAGAACACACTCGCGAAATCAGCGCCGCGCGGAATCTCAATCTCCGCGCTCCCTGGCGCGAGCGACAGTTCGAGATCGTGAGCCCAGTTCTGTTGATCGCGCGGCACGCCCCACTCGACAGAGAGACGCGCCGCCGAAAGATCGTCGATTTTCGCCGTTGGTGCGTCGGGTGCGAATGCCGCGACGCGCTGCACGCCTTCCATTGACAACGCCGGATCCAGCACGCGCAGCTCTTCCTGTCCGGTCCAGGCGTTGCTCACGGCCGCGACGCGCGCGGCGGCGGCCTGGGCCGTGTCGGCAACGGCCACTCCCCCGCTCGCGCTCGCGCGCGGCACGTTTGCGCCTGCGGCTGCGTTGGAGCCCGAATCTGCGGCGGTCTCGTCGGCGTGCGAATCGACGGAATCCTGCGCGTCGGTGCCTGCCGCAACGACGCTATTCACAGTGCTTGTCTCGCCGCTGCCCGCGCTCGCGGATTCGGCGATCGCAGCGGCCCGCGGTGGATTCGCCGTGGCATTCGTGTCGGCGACTGCCGCGTCGCTGGTGGCCAGGGTGCCCGCGCCCGCGGCAGAGATCGCAGGGCTCGGCGCAGCGCTCGAGACGCTGCCAGACAATTCAAGCGCGGGCCCCGCGCCCACCGACGTACCCGCGCCCGTAGCGGCCGGAGGCGCGATCGTAGTGTTCGGCGTGGTTGGCGCGGTTGCGGAAACGGGCGTGCTCGGCGCAGCGGCCGGAGCCGCGGCTTGCGTGACGGGCGCGACCGGTTCCGATGCGACCGGCGCAGCGTTCGGCGTGGTCGTCTGCGTGGTCGTCTGCGTGATAGTCGGCGAAGCATCGTTGACGGCGGTCGCCGAAGGCGTGCTTTGGGCCGGTGACGGTGCGGAGATTGAGGCGCTCGAAGCCGACGCTTCGGGCGCTGTCGAGGCCGGCGCCGCCGATGCAGGCGACGACGGCGCGCTGTCCGGCTTAGTCGAGCTCTGCGCTGGAGTCGGTTCGGGCGTTGATGGCGGCGGCGCGTCTGACGGCGCGTTGGATTGAGGGTTCACTTGCGCGTCGGCCGGCGCGTTTGGCGATGTATTGGACGACGCCGTCGCTTGCGCGTCGGCCGGCGCGTTTGGCGGTGTATTGGACGACGCCGTCGCTTGCGCGTCGGCCGGCGGAAGCGGCTGGATCGGGCCGCTGGGTCGGCCATCCGAGCCGAGCGTGAACTCGCCGTCGGCCAGGCGCACCGTCTCGATGCCGCGATGGCGGATTTCAAACGAGCCACCGCTTTCGAGCTGTACGGTAAGTTGGCCGTCGCTGAAGCTGGCGCTGGACGAGTTCACGTTCGACAGGTCGAGCGTGTCGCGGCCCGCGCCGCCGACGATGTCGTAGCGTTCGCCGCTGGCGGCCCGCTCGAAACGAAACGTATCGTCGTGTCGCGAGCCTTCGGCGGCTTCGATGCTCTGCAGCGTGTCGTCGCCGTCGCCACCGCTGGCGACGCCGCGGGTCAGATCGACCTGCACGGCGGAATCGGCTTGAGCGTAGCTGGCGGTGTCGCGGCCTGCGCCGCCGACGAGCGTGTCGCTACCCGCGCCGCCGTGCAGTGTGTCGTTGCCGCGCCCGCCGTCGAGCGTGTCGTCGCCCATGCCGCCCTGCAGGACGTTGGCGGCGTTGTTGCCGACGATGCGGTCGTCGTGCTCCGAGCCGTGCACATTTTCGATGTTGCGAAGCGTGTCGACGCCGTCAGCGCCGCTGGCGCGGCCGGTGTCGAGATCGACGTGCACGCCGCCGCTGGCGTCGCGGTAGCTGGCGGTATCGGTGCCGCGGCCGCCGTCGAGCCGGTCGTCGCCTGCGCCGCCGCTGAGCGTGTCGTTTCCTGCGCCGCCGTCGAGCCGGTCGTCGCCCGCGCCGCCGCTGAGCGTGTCGTTTCCTGCGCCGCCGTCGAGCCGGTCGTCGCCTGCTGCGCCGAACAGCGTGTCGTTTCCTGCGCCGCCACGCAGCTCGTTTGCGGCGTTGTCACCGACGAGCGTGTCGGCATGGCGTGAGCCGCTGAGGTTTTCGAAGTTCTGAACTTGGTCGTTGCCGTCGCCGCCGGTGACCTGTCCGGATTCGAGGTTGGCGTTGACGCCGCTGGCGGCGGCGGCGTAGCTGAGCGTGTCGCGTCCTTCGCCGCCGTCGAGCGTGTCGTCGCCTGCGCCGCCGGTGACGGTGTCGTTGCCAGCGCCGGCGAAGATCTGGTCGTCGCCACGACCGCCATCGAGGCAGTTGTTGGCGTCGTCGCCGACAAGTTGGTCGGCATGTCGGCTTCCGGTGAGGTTCTCGATTTGCTGCAGCGTGTCGTCGCCATCGCCGCCGGTCATCTGTCCGGTTTGGAGATTGACGCTCACGCCGGCGGATTCGTCCTGGTAGCTGGCGGTGTCGGATCCGGCGCCACCGATGAGCGTGTCGGCGCCTCTACCGCCGACGAGCGTGTCGTTGCCGCTGCCGCCGTCGAGCGTGTCGTCGCCTTGGCCGCCAACGAGGCGGTTTGCGTTCTGATCGCCGCTGAGCGTGTCGTCGTAGCGCGAGCCGCTGACGTTTTCGATGTCGTGGAGCGTGTCGTTGCCGGCGCCACCGCTGGCGACGCCGCTCGCCAGGTCGACGCTGACGCCGCTGGTGGCGCGGCTGTAGCTGGCGGTGTCGCGACCCGTACCGCCTTCGAGCGTGTCGTCGCCTTCGCCGCCTTCGAGCGTGTCGTTGCCTGCGGCGCCGCTGAGGCGGTTGTCCTGGGCGTCGCCGATCAGCGTGTCGCCGGCGTTTGAGCCGACGACGTTTTCGATTTCGCTGAGCTGGTCGACGCCAATACTCCTGCCCGTGGCGCTGCCGGCGGAAAGATCGACGCGTACGCCTTGCCGGGAATCGCTGTAGCTGGCGGTGTCGTTTCCCGCGCCGCCTTGCAGCAGGTCGTTTCCCGCGCCGCCTTGCAGCGTGTCGTCTCCTGCACCGCCAAAGAGCTGGTCGTCGCCGGCGCCGCCGAAAAGTCGATCGTCGCCTTCGCCGCCATTGGCGATGTTGGCGAGCGCGTCTCCGTTGAACGTATCGTCTCCGTCCGTGGCCTCTGGCTGGTCAGCCCCGTCCGCATCGACCCAGGTGGCCGAGAGCAAAATGCGCGCTTCCAGCGGCTCGGCGCGCAGCCGGCGCGGCGGCGTCTGTATCGGCAACGCGGGGTTCGACGAAGTCGGTTGTTCGGGTGTCGCATCGTGGCTCAAAGTAATCCCCCAGGCTTCACTCCGATCGCGGGCGGGTTGGCAGCGCTCGGAAGCTCACGAGAGAGCTTGGGAATCCGGCTCACGCGCTTCAACGCCGACATCTAGGACCTGAGTCTGCTGGGGGAACCGAGCGCCGACGTGCGTGTGTTATCGCTGTCGCAGCGAATGATCCCGGAATCCGCGCGGGCGTTTGATCGACTCAGGTGCGGCAAGCGCTTCAGATAACGCGGGGTGCGGCGCCCGGACTACTGCCGATCGGCGGGTTCGGCGTGTGCGCGATCCAGCTCGGCCGCGGCGCGGTATCGGGCCTCGAACGCGCTCAAGCCGGCCTGGTCGACGATCTCGCACGCGACGCCGTGCACGCGGCCGGGGCGGATGTCACCGTTGAGTCCTTCGGCTGCGACGCGGGCGACACTGTAGCCGATGTCGCCGTCGAGCGGCCCCAGCAGCGTCGCGACGCGGCCCTCCGCCAACGCCGGCCAATGATTGGGGGTGGCGGAGAGCAGCACCAACTTGGCCGGGTGATCGCTGGGCTTCAGCAAACGCGGGTCTACGTCGTTTGAGAGCACCACCACCAGCCCCAGGTGCCGAAAGCGCGTCAGCAGCGACGAGACGGCGCTTGGCGCGGAGGTGCGCGTCTCATGCAGATTGGTTTGCTCGAGCATGACCATCAGCCCGTTGGGCCGCGCGATGCGCATGAAATGATCGTGAACACGCGTGGCCAGCTCATCCTTGCCACGCTCGTGCAGCAGTGCGTACGTGCGTCGGCCACCGCTGAGCTCCATCAGCCGTTCGGCAAGACGTTCGGCGGCGTTCGGGTAATCGACTTCCACATGCGCGAAGGGCCGCGCGCCTTCAATGCGCGCCCCGACCGTGACCAGCACGATGCCGCGCTCGGTGGCGCGCTCGGCGAGCCTGCGATCGACGATCGGATCGGTTACGAAGAGCACGATCGCGGCCGGTTCGCGGGCCAGTTCGCGCTCGAAGAGGGCGCGCTTGTCCGCGATGTTCTGCTGCTTCGTGGCGATCGTCTCGATCCGCAGATACGCAGCGTGCTGTGCGAAGCGGCGTACGCCGCCGCGGATCGCGGGCCAGGCAGGATCGGTCTGCGACGGGCCAATAACGATCAGGAGTGAGCCGTCGCCGGGAAGCCGGCCGAGTGCGTCCTGTCGCGCGTCACAGCCGATGATCAGCGTCAGCGTCAACACGCTCAGCGCCGTCGAGCAGCGGCCGCTGCGGCGGATTGCGGATTGCAGTGTCGAGACAGCGGCGGCGCCGCACGCCGAGCGTAAGCGCGATCCCCAATCTGGTTCGCATCCGGGCATTGCCGATCAGGTTATAATACGACACAATGACTGGAAGAGCACTCGCAATCGCGCTGGCGGCTCAAAACGCAAAGGAACGCTCATGTTGCGCACTGGTGTGATCCTGGTCGCGTTGGCGGCGGTCGCGGGCATTTCCGGGACGGCGCTGGGTCAATCGTCAACGACGGACGGCACGCCGGTGCTGGGCAATTCGGCTTCGCAGAATTTGCGCTCGTTTCGTCAGCGTGCGCCCGGAAGCTGGGTGCAGCTCGCGATCCGCCGGCACAACGGCGAGGACGTGGCGCCCGCGAACTCCACGACCGGTAACAGCGGTACAAACACCTCGACCGGCAGCGGCGGAATCTCAGACCTGATCAACTCGGTGCTCGGCTCGGGCCTGCTGGGCGGTACGAACATCGGTGGCCTGCTGGGTGGGACCACCAACACGACCAACGCAGGAAGCGGCACGACCAACACCTCAACCGGAACCGCAACGACCGGCGGGGATCGCCCGTCGGGCATCCCGTCGAATGTGCCCCAATCGGTAATCGACCAGATCATCGCCGCCGGGATCGATCCGAACACGATTTTCGCCAAGTCGCTTGATGACCCGGTGATAGACGCCGCCGATGACGCGAGCGCGAATGCGGGCAGTTCGAACACGCAGATCAAGCAGAGCGTGCGGGAGCAGACGACCACGCCGACGTCTCAGCCGGCGTTCCGCACGCGGCTGCTGAACACGCTGATGCAGACTTTTTTCACCGCGCTGACGGTCGGATTCCAGTCGCAGGATTTCATTGACGCGCTCAAGGATGGGCTGCGCCCGCTGATCCGGCCGCAAGCGGCTTCGTCCGACGGTGGCAATGGAAGCAGCGACGGCAGCGGCGGTGGAATCGAGGATGGCGGCACTGGCGACGGCAGCGAGCCCAACTCGCCCATCTGAGCTGCGCCGGCGCACGCCGCGTTCACGCCCCGCGGCGGGGTCACACGTTCGTTCCTGGCGGACCTGGTGAGTTCGTCAGGAAGTTCGGACCGGGTTTCCGGTCCACACATCTTCCAGCGGCGCCGCGTGCGCCGCGGTTGCTGCGAAAGGTAGGTGTCGCATGCCAACCAATCGCTTTCGTGCGCTGCAGACATTCTCCGCGATCGGCATGAGCGCGCTCGGGCTGGTTTCCGTGGCGGCCTTGATCTGCGCCGCGATCCAATTCTCAACCGGCGACCTGGGCATGGGCTGGACCATGCTGGGCGCCGGTGTCGCCGGCCTGGTGGTCGGGATGCTGCTGTACATCCAATGCCAGCTGCTGATGCGGTTTGCCAGCAACTCCTTCCGCCTGCACAACGCGCTGCTGGATATCGGTGACCTGCTGCGGCGGCAGAGCCAGTACACGCATACGCTTGCGGAGAACAGCACGCTTTCAGACTGGGCCAAGAAGCTGGTCTTCCGCGAGAAAGACTTCGAGTTTCTGCGAGACACGATTCACGGCGCGATCGTCCGCGAGGATTGGGAATCGGCCGAGCACCTGATCCGCGAACTCGATTCGGAGCTTGGCTTCCGCGACGAAGCGCAGCGTCTGCGTGAAGAGGTCGCCCGCGCCCGCCAGGCGACCACCGCCGAGCGCATCACCGCGGCCCTGGCGCGTTTTGAGCGCCTCTGCGACGGACAGAAATGGGAGCAGGCCTCGCGCGAGATTCAGCGGATGCAGTCGCTGTTCCCCTCTGACGAGCGCATCCGGGCGCTGCCTGACGAGCTCGAGCAGCGCCGCCAGCAGTACAAGCGCAACCTGCTGCGCGAGTACGACCACTCGATCCTCACGCAGGATGTCGACCGGGCCCACGCGCTGCTCGTGCAACTGGATCATTACCTGGCGCCCAACGAGGCCGCCGCGCTGAAGGACAGCGCCCGCGGCGTTTTCAAGGCCAAGCTGCAGCGCATGGGCGTTCAATTCAGCCTGGCCGTCTCGGAGCGTGAGTTCCGCCGCGCGATCGAAGTGGGCGACACGCTGATCCGCGAGTTTCCCAACAGCCGCTTCGCGCACGAGATTGCGGACATGATGCCGATCCTACGGCAGCGTGCCGAGCGCGAATCGACCCGCAATGAGCCCGTCGGAATGTCGTGAGGCGTTCGCGGCCCGTTTCGGTCGCGAATGCCAATCGTTGGCACGGGCGCCGGGTCGCGTAAACCTGATCGGCGAACACGTCGACTACAACGACGGCTTTGTCCTGCCGATCGCGACACAGCATTGCTCACTGGTGGCCGCCGCGGCCCGCACGGACGACACGCAGTGCGTCTGGAGCGCGGCGCTGCAGGATCAGGCCCGCTGGCAGGGCGATCTTACGCCCGAGGACCTGCACGGCCGCCTTTCGCGCGATGTGCCGCGCTGGGCGCGCTACTTCGTCGGCGTGGCCAGCCTGCTGCGAAGCCGCGGCGCACGCCTGGGTGGCTTTGATCTGTTGGTTGAGAGTGACGTCCCGGTTGGCACGGGCCTTTCGAGCTCCGCATCGATCGTCGTCGCCAGTGCGCTGGCGCTGGCCTTCTTGAGTGGCGAGCCGCTCGAAGCACGTGAGCTGCTCGAGCTGGCGCGGGCCGTCGAGCATGAATTCGCGGGCGTGCCTTGCGGCGTGATGGACCCGGCTGCGGTGCTGCTGGGGCGGGCGAATTGTGCCACGCTGCTGGATTGCCGGGCGCTCAGCGCGGAGTACATCCCGCTTTCGGACGCGCGTGTATTGGTTGTGGATTCCGGCGAGCGGCACGAACTGGCCGACGGCGAGTACGCCGCCCGTCGCCGTCAGTGTCAGTCGGGCCGGGAGCACTTCCCGCGGCGCAGCCCGCGCGTGCGTGCGCGGCGCGACGGCGCGCACGCCTCGGTGCGGGCCCAGGCGTCTGAGCTCGACCCGCTCGTCGCCGCCCGCTGCATGCATGTCACCGGCGAGATCGAGCGCACACTGGCGGCGGCCGAGGCGCTGCGCCGCGGGCGGCTCGAGGAATTCGGCCGGCACATGCTGGACTCGCATCGCTCGCTACGCGATCAGTTCGAAGTCTCCACGCCGCTGCTCGATCGCCTGGTCGAGTTGCTGGCCGGGTTGCCGGGGGTTTTTGGAGCGCGGTTGACCGGGGCAGGCTTTGGCGGGTGCGTGGTGGCGCTGGCGCGCGAGGCCGCGCTGGGTGCGGTGCAATCGCGAATTGAGCGACTCGCGGCCGAGTTGCAGGCGCAGGGCCGCGCGCCGCCGCGACTGCTACTGACGCAGGCGTCGGCGGGTGCTGCAGTGTTGGGTTGAGTGGGCTGGTCTCGTTTGCCATTCGGGCGGCGGCCGGTTTTGGTCGCGTAGTTGTTGAAAACGCGCTACGTATTGACGAAATTATCCCGGACGCGTATCATCAATGGATTCGGTCTTCGAACGTTAATCATCGCAACTGCAACATGTTGCGCTTGGACAGTAGGGCTGGGGTTCTGTGGCCAAGAAGTCTGTCAGCAGCAAGACGCGGAAAAAGACTGTCGCCAAGCCCAACGCGGCGCGGCGGACGGAGGCCAAGTCCAGTCGTACGGTGAAGCTGGTGACTTCGCGGCGTTCAAGCAAGCCCGCCGCCCCGCCGCCGACGATGGTGCGCGTCTCACCGGCCGACAGCGGCCTGACGCGCAAGGACATCGCCCAGTTCCGCGAGCTGCTGATCGAGAAGCGCTCGCAGCTTCGCGGCGATGTGCGCCACATGCAGAACGAAGCGCTCGGCACGAACCGGCGGGACGCCGCCGGCGATCTTTCCAACATGCCGCTGCACATGGCGGATCTGGGTACGGACAACTACGAGCAGGAGTTCACGCTCGGCTTGATCGAGGGCGAGCAGACGCTGCTGCGCGAGATCGAAGAAGCGCTGCAGCGGATCGAATCCGGCACGTTCGGCGTCTGCCAGGCGACCGGCAAGCCAATTGGAAAAGCCCGTTTGCGAGCCAAGCCCTGGGCCAAATTCTGTTACGAATACACGCTCCAGCAGGAGCAACGGCGGCAGCGCGGGAATTGACGCGTGCTCGCGCTCGCGGGCAGCCACGATGCGGCAGCCACGCGGCTCGAGCCGCCAATCGTGACCGCGAACGTGGGCACGATCGCGACCAGGGCATGAGCAGATACAAGCTACGCCCGGCCGCTCGCCGACCAAAGCATGCATTCTGACCCGCGCAACGCAAATCCACCGCTGACCACGGCCGCGATTTCCGCTGCGCCCGGTTCAAACGCGGCGCCAATTACTCCAAACAACGCTGCGGACGGCTCCACGGCTACTGTCGTGCAAGACCCGGCGCCGACCGTCGCACCTGCGCAGCCCTCTGACGACGCCGGCGCGGGCTTTGCATTCGCGAACCCGCTTTCGCACGCGCGGTTCTGGGGCGTGGCGGTGGCGGGCGTGGCGCTGGATCTCTGGTCGAAGGAGTGGGCATTTCACACCGTGCGCCAGGGCGGGCACTGGGTGATCATCCCGTACGTGCTCGAATTCCAGACGCTTTTTAACGCCGGGGCGCTCTTTGGCATCGGTCGCGGGCAGACGACGCTGTTTCTGACGGCGTCGGTCGCGGCCCTCGCGCTGGTGCTGTGGATGTTTGCACAGAGCTCGCCGCGGCGTCGGCTGCTGCACATCGCGCTGGGCGGCATCCTGGCGGGCGCGCTAGGCAATATGTACGACCGCATGTTCGTGCGGCTGGTGGAGCGGCACCGCACGGTCGACGGCCGGATGGTGACGCATTACGTGCAGACCGAGCAGCCCGACGGAACGCGCTGGCTGACCGAGTATCCGCCGACTGCGGCGAATCCGCACCGCATGCGGGCCGCCGAGGCGCTGCCCGAGTACGGCTACGTTCGTGATTTTCTGAAGATACCGACCAAGATCGGCAGCTATTACGGCTGGCCGTGGGTGTTCAACGTGGCGGACATGCTGTTGGTGGGCGGCGTGAGCATACTGGCGGTGTACTTATGGGCCGAGCGAAAACCGCCCGCGCCCGCAGCCAATCCGCCGACCGGCAACGCCTGAGCGTACTGCGCAGCGCATGATTCGGCGCCGTTGACCGGCGGGTCGCCGGCGTTTGCGTCGGGATTCACTCGGCGTATAATCTAAGAATTCCGGGCACGTAGCTCAGTTGGGAGAGCGCCGCGTTCGCAATGCGGAGGTCGTGGGTTCAACTCCCATCGTGTCCAATCCCGAACATCAAAACTCCCTCGCGGAATTGACGCAATGAAAAGCCTCAAACCGTTCCTGCTCAGCTTGCTGCTACTTGCGGATCTTGGCGGTTGCAGCGATGACCGCGATCGCGACGTCGTCTACGTGCAGGAGCGCGAACCGCGCCGCACGACCGTCATCGAGCGCCGGATTGAGCCGCAACCAGAGCCGCGGCGCGTGACTGTCGTCGAGCGCGGACCGCGGCATGGCTCAAATGTGGTGATTGTCCGCGAGGCGCCGCCGGAGCGCATTCGTGAGATTCCGCCGCGCGCTGCGCACGCCAATGAGATCTGGGTGGAAGGGCACTGGCGGCACGATGGCAAACGTTACGTTTGGACAGCAGGCCGCTACGAGCCGGCTCGAGCGCGGCAGACTTTCGTGCAACCGCGCTGGGAGCGCGTGGACGGCGGTTACCGCTTCGTCGACGGCCATTGGCGCCCGCGCTAGTTTTTGAATGCAACGCGGTGTTCGCCGCCCCCCCGGGCGCATCAAACCGCGCGCTCGCTCGCGCTGAGTGCTGATTGCACGTTCACCCGGGCTGGCGTGCTGCGGCAAGCGGCGTGGTGGTCACGATCAACCCAGCCACAAGCCCGCCAGCGATTCGACGAATTCGACCTGTGCCGCGCGCGGCGGCGTCTGTCGCCGCAGCCAATCGCTCAGCGCTTCGATCCCCTCGCCGGTCTGCAGGTTGGTGCGCATAATCGGCACCTCGGCGCAGACACGCTGCAGATCGCCGAGCACATACTCGAGGCGGTAGGGGACGAACGGCAGCAGGTCGCATTTGCTGAGCACAACCGCATCCGCCCGCTGAAACAGCAGCGGATACTTGGACGGCTTGTCGTCGCCCTCTGCCACGCTCAGCACCGCGATCCGCAAGTGCTCGCCCAGGTCGAAACACGCGGTGCAGGTCGGGTTGCCGACGTTCTCGATGATCATCAGATCAACGCCCGCAAGCGGGATGCGATTCAGAGCCCGCTGCAACTGCTCGGCGGTCAGGTGACCATCGCCGTCGGTCAGCAACTGCACCACCGGCACACCCAGCGCGGAGATTCGCTCCGAGTCGCGCGTCGTGGCCATGTCGCCTTCGAGCACGGCGACGCTCAGCAATGGCGTCAGCCGCGGGATGAGTGCTTCCAGGAGCGAAGTTTTCCCAGAGCCGGCGCCGCCCAGCAGGTTCACGCAGGTGACGCCGAGCTCGTCGAAGCGGTTGCGGTTGAGCAGGGCGGCCTGCTCGTTGTGTTCATGAACGCGGTGGACGACAGGGATCATCATGGGGTACTCCCAACCGCGATGCGCCAACTGGCGGCCCGACGGCCAACGCACCGGGTCTTCGCGCGTGTCCAGCGCCGGCGTGCACGCCGATGCGCCGCAGCGCCTTTCGAGCCAAGTGTCGCCCGGGCGCGGGTTCGCGTCGCGACTCAGTCAATGCAGAGCAATTTGGTTCCGGATGTGCCGCGCTTGGCCCGGAATTCCGGGTATGGCCGCGTCCGCTCGCCGGCCAAGTTGCCCTATGACGTCAGCCGCGGGCCGCCGAACGTGGCGATTGCGGCATTACGCACATACACCGCCTTGGACGCCCAACGCCAAGGCGGATCACCCCCCGGTCGCCTCTCCAAGCCCCCGGAGGCACAGCCCCTCGCCCAACGATTGTTGTGTAGAGACGGGCGAGCGGCTCCTTCGCTCGCGGCCCAACGAGTTCAGGTGTGCCTGTATATGTAAAGTATACGTCACGATATGAGCGCGCCAGTTATAAAAACGGCGGCCGCGGTTTCGGCGGACGACTCGACCCGCGCGCCCGACCAAGGACATCGCCCAGGTCGAGCGGAGCCTGCGCCGTGAGCTGGCCCAAGCCGATGCGGCCGTCCGCGGAGACCGTCAACCCGCGCATCGAATCCCCGAACGGTGCCACGTGCGTCAGCTTCGCACATGTCCTCGCGCGGGTCACGCCGACGCGGATCTAAGTCGTCTTGTATGGCGGCGGCCCCATCGGCGACTGCAGCCGCGTGAAGTGCGTCAGCGGATCGGTCATTGGCAGCGCATGCGGCAACGCAAACAGCTCGCCGTATTCGAAGCCGCAGCGCCCGCCCTCGCTCGCATCGAACGCACGGATGCGGTGCAGCAGCCGCGCCAGGCGCGGCTCGTCGAATTGTGACTTGTAGCAAGCGATCGCCGCCAGCTTCTGCTCGATCACATCCGTCGTTTCGATCACAAACGTGCTGTGCCAGTGATGCGGCTCGGCCGCGATGTGCACGGGGCGATACCAGAGCCAATCGACGCGGTGCGGCGGCGTCCCGGCAAAACGATCGTCCCACTTGGTGAGCTGCGAGTAGAAGCGCGACGCTTCGAGGATCAATTGCGCCTGGTAATGATCCGGTGAAGCCGCCGGGGTTCGCCCGGCCATCCCGACCACCACCTTCGGCCGATAGCGCCGAAACGCCGTGGCCACCGCGTAGCGGGCCGCGGGGCAATCCATCAGCTCCCGGTTCGTCAGCGGAAGCTGCTCGACGTGCTGTACACCCAGGATCTTCGCCGCTGCCGCCAACTCGGCCGCACGGACCTCCGGCGTGCCGCGCGGCGTGGGCTCGCCGTTGGTCATATGAATGATGCCGACCTGATGCCCCAGCTTGACCAGCTTCGCGATCGCGCCGCCGCAGGTGATTTCCACGTCGTCTGGATGCGGCATGACAAATAGGATGTCGAGTTTCGGGTCGGCCATGGGGGCTCCTTTTTTAAGTCTGAGACCGGCTTTGCGGATCATAGCCAAAGCGGCGGGTGCGATTGGCCGATCACAGATGCTAGCGAGCGCAAATTCGCGCTGCGCCAGTCATTGCGTCTTGCGGGAGACCCACATGAGCGACGTCAGCTCGATCGCCGCCGTCTCAACCGCCATCAAGTCGCAGGACGTCGCCGTGCAGGTCGCTACAAAGGTGCTGAAGCTGGCGAATGACCAGGAAAAGAGCGTGCTTCAACTGCTTGAAGGCGCGGTCGCGTCGGTCGAGAAGATTCAGCACGATTGCGTCGATTGTTACGGATAGTCCATCGACGCCGAGCTCGTCATGCGACGCGTGTGGCGGACGGCACGTGCCCTCGCGAACAGCAGTGGCACGCAATTTGCCCACGTTCCCTTTCGGCGGTGAAGGGCTGACCGAGTTGAGCGTTTTCTAATCTGCCGCGCGGCGCAGCGTCGCGCTAGACGCGCGAAGCGCCGTCGTTACACTATTTGTCGGCAGGAGCGGCCCCGCCGAGCTGGGCCGGACACGCAGGGCAGCAGATGCAGACCGCATCCGCAATTTCGAGTCCCACACGACTGAACGTCAGCGCTGTGCTCTGGCGCGCTGTCTGGGTCGGGATGGCGGCCGCACACGCGCCCGCGTTGCTGGCGGCGCTCGCAGACTGCGGCGAGAGCCTCGTCGGGCTCGCGCGGTTGGCGGCATGGCTGGTCGTATTCGCCTTCTTCGCGTTGAAAGTGCTGGACGTGCCGTGGTTGCGCCTGCCGCCCAGTCGCCGCGCGCAACTGGGTGTGGCCGTCGCTGTTGTGCTGCTGCACGCCGAAGTTTTCGAGCGCACGCTGCAGGTCGAGTGGAATACGCCTCAAACTTGGCAAGCGGTATTGCTTGCCGGAGGCGCGGCTTCGGGCATTCTGATTCTGCGGCGTGAGCTTGGTCCGCGCGACGAACGGGCCGGCTCGTTACCGCTCGCGGCGCCGCGCGGCGGCTTTGAACGCCGCTCCGTGCGTGAGCGCCTCGATCCACGTCTCCTGCGATTGCTTATCTCCTCTCAGACCGGCGAACGCGCACCGCCTCAGGGCGGCTGCGCGCTGTAGTCCGGTCGCTCTCAGCCGCACGATCCACAGCGGTGTCGCCAGGCTGTAGAGCTTGTTTGTACAAGTGCAAACTCGCGCATTGGCACGTCCAAATGACGACGCCAATCGCATCCTGAGAGGAATTTCCCACACATGCGTATGCGTATTCTCACGCTGGCCGCGCTCGCGCTCGTCGCCGCCAGCACCGCCGTTGCGGATCGCTTCGAGTTGATCACGGGCGTCGATGCACGGCTCTCGCCGGGCACGGCCCGCAGCGTCCCGCCGCTCGGAATGTTCGTCGACGGCGACCGGCTCGCCGGCACGGCGGATCGCGGTGGAACCGTGAGCTTTCTGGGTGTCGGCACGCCGCTCTATCAGCCCAATGAATTCGGCTCGCTGAGCTTTCTGTTTCGCCGCGGAAGCGTGCCGCTGTTTCCGAGCGGGCGTCTGGCATTCCTGGGAATCGAATTCCTCGGAGGACCGCTGCTGGATCTGGATGGGGACCTGAGCAACGGCGTCCGCAGCCTCACGCCTGTGGCCGGGCAGTCGCCGCTGGCGATCCCTGGCAGCGCCAGTTACATCGACCTCACGTTTGACAGCGCGGGCGGCAGCGTCGCGCTTAACAACATCGACGTGACCGGCACGAACGAGGGCGCCCCCGGCGTGCAGGCCGCAATCGCCACGGTGCTGCTGGTGCGGTCAAACACGTCGCCCACTGGCCAGCTCGGCGTCGCGATCAACCCGCAGATCGACACGCGCAGCGGATCGCTGACGGATTTCCTGACGCAGAGCGGCGTCGCGACCGTGCAGCGGATCAGCAACCTGGGCTACGAATTCTGGGAAGACTCGATCGATTCGAACTCCAGCACCGCCAGCACGCTCGGCACGTTCCAGTTTCTGGGCAACGCGCGCGGCTGGCACATCCGCCGGCATCCGCAGAGCGGCAGCTTCCCGACGCTGGCCGGGATCGGGCTGGGCACGACACTCTGGCCGCTGGTCGACACGTCGCAGGTCGGCAACGCCTTCGTGACCGCAAACGGGCTTGCCGGTGGCATCGCCACCATCGGAACCGGCCCGACCGCCGACGACTTCACGCTGGCCGGCAACGGTGGGCTGGTGCTGAGTGATTTTGGAGGCGACTTGGGCGCGTATCTGGACGCGGTGGTCGTGCCGGCGTTGCCTTTCCGCTCGGCGCGCTTTGTCTATCTCGAGGCGGCCGGGTTTGGAATCAACAACAGCTTCGATCCGGTGTTCACCGACACGGTTGGCTATGACCTGGTGCTGATCGCAGCAAGGCCGACCTGCCCAGGCGACATTGACTACAACGAGCGCGTCGACGAAGCCGACCTGGGCGTTCTGCTGGCGGCCTGGCAGAGCGGCGCCGCTGGCGACCTCGACAACGACGCCGACACCGACGAAGCCGACTTGGGCATCCTTCTGGCGAACTGGCAGGTCGTCTGCCCGTGAGGATCATCATGAACTCCGGCAAGCATGCGGGTCGCAGCGCGGCGGCAAACGCGAGGTCGGGCTTTACGTTGATCGAGCTGCTGGTTGTGATCGCGATCATCTCGCTGCTGATCTCGATCCTGCTGCCCTCGATGGCCCGTGGCCGCGCGCAGGCGCAGCAGACCAAGTGCGCCGCGAACCTGCGGCAGGTCAGCATCGGCCTGTGCCTCTACTGGACCGATTGGAACGGGCGCGTGCCGTACGTCGTCTCGCCAATGACGAACGCGCACTTTGGCCAGCCCGATACGGTCGTGCCCGATGCGCAGGCCGATCCGTTTGACCGCACGCTCTGGCCGAATTCGCTGCCAAACGTGCTGATGCCGCGCTACCTCGATGAGGAAACGCGCATCTTCGTCTGCCCGACCGCAGTCAACGGCTGGCCGCGCGGCGGCAGCGGACCGCTGCGCTACACCTACCGTGAGGCCGCGGCAAATCAGCCCAGCGGCGCAGTCGCACCGGCCAAGACCTACGTTCGCGAGCATTTTGGCTTCCTCGACGGGCGGATGCTGGCCGACCTGAAACCCGACCTCACCGGCAACCCGATCGTCGACACGCAGAACCTGCTGCCGCTGCGCGGCACGTACCTGCGCGACATGATCACACGCGCCGACGGTGTGCTGATCGGGCCGCATCGCGGCGGAATCCAGGTGATCAACCGCTCGCTGAACATTGAGTTCCGCACGCAGAAAATAACCGAAGACGATCTCGCACCCGGCGGCTTTACGGCGGGGTCGCAGTTCTAAATTCCGCGGGCGACGCTTGGCACGTATTTGTGGCACGGACGCGCGGGGCTCCGCTCGTCCGTGCCACACTGCCTGTTCGGTGTCAGCCGCTGCCGCGGACGCCCTCGGCGCGCTTTTCGCGTGTTCTCGCGCAGTGCAGCGCGAAATTCCGCCTTCCTGCGCTTCGTCGCACGCTGCCGCCAGTTCCGATGCTCCCAGTTGCATCCGGATGCCCGTCGCGTGGAACACCGCTTGCCGCATGACCCATACCGAACCTGTTCGGAGCGGTCTGCAAGGGATCGACGGCGGCCCGGTGATCGCCCGCGGGAGATGAGGGAGCACTTTTCATGGGATCGACGGCACCCACGGCTGCTTTTCAGTTGCCGGCGCGCGACGAGCTCGGCTTTTGCAATATCCTGTTATCCGCGCTGGGCGGCGACGGCGCCAACATGGCCGCCAAGCTGCTCTTCAAGCTCGGCTGCACGCAGTTCGGTCTCGACGGCGGCTACGACGCGCGCTATGGCTCCGAGAAGAAGGGCACCGCGACCGACGTCAGCGTGCGCTTCTGCGAGCTGGGCACGCCCATTCGCCAGGTCGGCCCCACGAACCGCCCGCATTTCCTGGTCGTATTCCACGACAACATGATCGAACCGTGCGAGCTGTTCCGCGGCGTGCAGCCCGGCGCGGTCGTGATCGTCAACAGCACCCGCAGGCCCGCCGAGCTGCGACCGCTGCTGCGGCTGCACAGCGGGCGGATTGTGAGCATCGACGCGACGCGCATCGCGTTTGAGACTGGCAGCCGGCTGAACATGCCGCTGCTGGCGGCGCTGGCACACGAACTGCGCTTCCCGGACGAGCAGATCAAGCAGGCAATCCGCAAGCAGTGGCCGCGCGCGGAGAGCGCCAACGTCGCCGCGTACGAGCGGACCTTGAGCGAGGCCATCACCGCCGAGTTCGACGTCGATGGCTTTCCGCTTACGCCGCCGAGCGTTTCGCGCGGGCCGCTGGGCTGGCGCAACATGCTCAACGGCGGCGCGATCGACGCGCTGACGCACACGACCAGCGGCCGCGACAACCGCATCGCCGCACAGGGGCGCGTGCCGCGCTTCGATCCGGCGGCGTGCAACTCCTGCAGCATCTGCATGACGGTCTGCTCTGACCCGGGTGGGCTGATGTGGCAGGCTGGACGGCTGACGGGCGTCGATGACCGCTTCTGCAAGGGCTGCATGCGCTGTGTCGAGGTCTGCCCGCCAACGAAGAAGGGCCAGGGGCTGACCATGCCGGCAGAAAATTGATGGTGGATCGGAGGAGTCGGGCCGTCCGGCCGGCGCGCGCTGGCAGGCGGCCGCTTGTGAGGGAATCGCATGGCGCCCGGAAAGTCCATGCTGTGGTACGTCTTGCTGATCTTGATCGTCTGCGGACTGCTGCTGGTTGGCGTAGGCTAGGCCCGCCTGCCGACGACCGCGGATGCTAATGCCGGTGGCGCGAGCCGCCGCGCTCGGGAGACTTGCATGTCAGTCGCAACCCACGAACCCGCGCTGCGTGAGTCCAAGCAAGCCAGGCAGATGGCCTGGATCGGCAACGGCAATGAAGCTGTGGCCCGCGCGATCCTCGACATCGGCTATGACTGTGAAGGCTACTACCCGATCACGCCGTCGTCTGAGGTCGGCGAGATGGTGCAGAAGGCCTTTTCCGCCGGCGAGAGCGACATTGCCTTCATAGTAGGGACCAGCGAGCTGGCCGCGATCTCAATCTGCGCCGGCGCGGCGATCGCGGGCGGGCGCGTGGTGGATGTTACCAGCGCGCAGGGGCTCCTGCTGAAGGCCGAGCAAATGCCGGCCATCGCGGGTCTGGGTCTGCCGATGGTGCTGAACCTCTCGACCCGCGACATCAACGCGCCGCTGAACATCAAGAACGGGCACAGCGATCTGTACGCGACGCTTGGCTGGGGCTGGCTCACATTTCTGGCGCCCACCGTGCAGGCTGCTTACGATCTGAACATCATCGCGATCAAACTGGCCGAGCTGGTGAATCTTCCGGCGATCGTCGCGTACGACGGGTTTCACACCTCGCACGCGAACCGGCGAATCGAGGTCTTCGCCAATCGCGACGACGTGCGCGGCTTTGTCGGACCGCCGCCGTTCGCCGGCACGCTTCGTGGCGAGAACGGGCGCCTGAGCCTCCTGGATGTGAAGCATCCGCGCACGTTCGGCCCGTACATGAACGACGACCTGATCAACACCAAGGTGCAGATGGAGCTGAAATTTCAGCGCGCCTACGAGCTGCTGCCCGGCCTCTTCGACGAATTCGCCGCGCTCAGCGGCCGACGCTACGACTTTTTTCAGCAGTATGGAGAAGTCGACGCCGAGTTGTGCCTGCTGGCGCTCAACACCGCGGGCGAGGCCGCCAAGGATGCGGTGGACGAGTTGGCCCGTCGCGGCGAAGCGGTGAACCTGGTGATTCCGGGCGTGCTGCGGCCCTGGCCGGAGCGCGAGCTGATTTCTGCGCTGGGGCGTGCGAAGCGGATCGTGGTTGCGGAGCGCGCCAGTCAGTACGGCGCATCAAACTACCTGGCGAATGAGATCGGCGCCGCGCTGCAGCGTCGCGGCAACCCGGCCACGCTGATCCAGCGCAGCTACGGCATCGGCGGGTTGAACTTCACGCGCGACGACGCGCTGGAGATGTATGCCCTGGCGCGCGAATGGGCGCACCCGTTCGTCGATCGGCCGGCGCTGCCGCGGGGCGAGCGCGGCAAGTCCGCGGAAGACGACACGGCTCCGCGCTTCGAGTTCGCGCCGACCAAGGCCTATTACGGGGCCTGGGAAGGCGACCCGAATTACGCCCCGCCGCCGACGCTCACGCCACTGAGCGCCGCGGAGTGTACCTTCAATCACGGAAAGGGCGACAAGGTCAACCTGCGCGACTCGGCCGCGATGCCGACGCGCTTCGACAAGCACAGCGCCTGCCCGGGCTGCGGGATCTTCACCACGCTGAATGAGTTCCTGCGCGGCATCGATGGGCACGTGTGCCTGATCTTCAACACCGGCTGCGGCATGGTGGTGACCACCGGGTATCCGCTGACCAGCTTCAAAGTGCCGTATTTCCACAACCTCTTTCACAACGGCACATCGACCGCGACCGGCGTGGTCGAGATGATCAAGCGTTTCCAGAGGCGCGGCGAATTGCCTGAGGAAATTACGACCATCGTGGTCTCGGGCGACGGCGGCGACGATATCGGCATGGACCAGGTGATCGGCGCCGCGCTGCGCAACGACCCGTTCATCCTGCTCGAGTATGACAACAAGGGCTACATGAACACCGGTGCGCAACTGTGCTACAGCGGCTTCAAGGGCCAGAAAAACAGCAACGCCGCGGTCGGCCCCAAGCAGGCCGGCAAGCTGCAGCACCACAAGGACATCATCGAGATTCTGCGCGGTACGTTCGCGCCGTACATCGCGACCGCGTCTGAATCGAACGCGCTCGACATGATTCGCAAGGCACGTCGCGCGCAGCAGACCGTCCGCGAGGGCGGCTTCGCGTTCATCAAGACCCTCTCAGTCTGCCCGTTGAACTGGGGCATGGGCGAGCACGTCGGCCCCTCGGCCATCGCCGCCGCGGTCGACGCCTGTCTGCACCCGCTGTACGAGATTGTCAGCGGCGTGACGCACATCACGTATGACCCCGAAGCGCGCGGCAAGAAGATCCCGGTGACGCAGGCCTTCGCCAAGATGGGCACGGCCTTCTCGCATGTGTGCGCGCCCGAGTTCGCCGAGCTGGCCAACGATGTTCAACAGGAAGTCGATCGCCGCTGGGCGCGGCTCAAGGCGCTGCACGCGCATGAGCTGCTGTAACGGGCGCCTCGGGCGCGACCGGCGAAGTCGCCAGTTGCACATCGTCCGGCGTGCGGCGCAGGTCGAGGTGGCAGCGCCAGCGTTCGTCGCTGTTGGGGAAATCGGAGCGGAAGTGCACGCCGCGCGACTCGCAGCGTGTGGCGGCCGCGGTTGCGATGCAGTAGGCGACCGTGAGCATGTTCTGCAACTCCCAGGAAGCCGGCTCGTCAAAGACCTTGTCGAGCAGGTAGCGGCTCCAGAATTCAACGATCTCGATCGTCTCGCGCAGGCGGTCGCCGCTGCGCTCGATCGCGACATTGCGCGACATGACGCTGCGCAGGCTGTGCTCGACGTCGGCACGGTCGAATTCCGTTCGCGGTGAGCGGGCCAGGATGTGGCTGATCGCGTGCGGGCGATCGATCGCCGGGCGCGTGGCGGCCTGCTGCGCGGCCAATTCGCCGCAGCGGGCACCGTAGACCAGGCCTTCGAGCAACGAGTTGCTGGCGAGCCGATTGGCCCCGTGCAGCCCACTGGCAGTCACCTCGCCGGCGGCGAGCAGCCCGGGCAGCGTGGTGCCGCCGCGCTCGTCGACCACGACGCCGCCGACCGCGTAGTGCGCGCTGGGACGGACGGGGATCAGGTCGCGCTGCGGATCAATGTCGAACTGCCGGCAGAGCTTGTCGAGCGAGGGGAAGCGCTCGGCGAAGCGGCCGGCCGCGAAGTGTCGCACGTCCAGATAGACGCAGGGTACGCCGTCGCGGCGCATCTCGGCGTGAATGGCGCGGCTGACCACGTCGCGCGGCGCCAGCTCCGCCGCCGGATCGTAGCGCGGCATGAAGCGTTCGCCGCGGCGATTGCACAGGTAGCCCCCGTCGCCGCGCACGGCTTCGCTGATCAGGGCGCGGGCGGCGCCGGCGACATAGAGCGTCGTGGGGTGAAACTGCACCATCTCGAGGT
>CAZHTF010000036.1:0-19186 GCA_964535305.1 uncultured Planctomycetales bacterium
GGGGGCCCGGCCGCGGCCGGGCACAGCCGCGTCTGCCCGAACCCGCGTTGCGGGCGGTTGAACCCGGTCCGCGCCCGGTATTGCGGCCGCTGCGGCACGCGCATGCGTGCGACCGCGGATGTTGACGCGTATGGATGAGCTCGCTCGGCAACGACAGTTTGAGGAGCAGTTCCTGGGTCAGCTTCGCGCCCGCACGCTGGCAGTGGTGGGCGGCAAATTCCCGGCCGATGTGGTCGAGTTCGACGAATCTCCCGCCGAGGGGCGTGACGCGCTGCGCGACGAGCTTTCGCGGCTGGAGCGCGTCGACCGCGCGACGCTCTACGAGCGCCTGCCCGGCAAGCGCACGCTGAATCTGCGATTCAAGCGAAAGATGCTGGGCGGGTTGCTGCTGCGGACGCTCGGAAATGCGCGGGCCCGCGTTCTGGCGCCGGTCGAGGCGCTGGTATCGCAGCGTCCGGCCGAGCCGGTCACTGCCGCGGCAGTGCAGCTCGCGCTGGACCGCTATGCGCTGCTGGGGCAGCGGCATCGGCCGCAGATCGTGGTGCTGGCCAGCGCCAGCGGGTTTTCGGCTGAGGCGCGGGCGATGGCGGCAGCGTCGGGCGTCGGTCCACCGGCGCTCGTGCTGATGGGCAGCCGCGCCGACGGCGGGTGGGATGTCGACATGCCGCCGACAATGCGGGCGCAGCCCTGGGCACGCCTGTTCGAGTTCGAAACGCAGGGCGATCGGCTGCGGCGTTTGCTGGCGCATCTGGACGAATCCGCGGCCGAGCTGGACTCGCGCGGCGTCCCGCTGCCGGCCCTGGCGCAGCGCCTGGGGATCTCGACGGACGAGGCCGATGCGCTGGTGCGGCAGGCCTGTCGCGGCGACGCGCGCTTGATGAGAGTCTCCCACGACGGCACGATGCACATTTGCCGGGCGCCCCTGGCGGAAGAAGGCGGAACGATGAGCCTGTGGAGTCGAATGCGCAAGTGGCTGGGCTTCAAGCCCACCGCGGCCGAGCGCGTCCGCGAGATGACGCGACAGCGCGTCACGTTGGAGCAGCAGCGGCACGAGGTGGACCAGCGGCTTACTTCGCTGGAGTCCGAGGAGCGCAGCGCCCTGCAGCAGGGCGCCGCGGCCGCGAGCGACGCGGAGAAAAAGCAGATCGCTGCGCGGCTGGTGCGTGTGCGCCGCGACCTGAGCCGCACCCGCGCGCAGGCCAACGTCTTCTCGCAGCAGATCGAAATTCTCGGCACGCACATTCATCACCTTACGCTGGCGGAGCAGGGCCGCCGCCTGGACCTGCCGAAGGCTGAAGACCTGACGCGCGAGGCAGCCCAGGCCGAGCAGACGCTTTCGGAGCTGGCCGTGAACGCCGACCTGGCGCACAGCATCGAGGTCGGCGCGGCGACGCCCATGATGCAGCAGGAAGAGGCCGACATTCTCGCCGAGTTCGAGAAGATCGCGGCGGCGCAGTCGCCCAGCGCCGCTCGCAGCCCTGCGGAGCAGGGCGCGGCGCGTGCGGCGGCGTCCGCGAATCCGCAGCGCGAGTCGCCCGTGGGCGTGCCGCCGGTGCCGGTTAGTGCGGAGAAGAGCAAGGCGCGGCCTGAGCTGGGCTAGTGGATCAAACGGAGCGTCGCTCGAGCGCGCAGGAGTTGGCCTGGTCATGAACTTCTTCACCTGGCTCACGACCAAGCAGAAAACGCTGGCGACCATGAGCGTGGCCGAGCTGCGGGCGCAGGAGATGCTGCTGCAGAGCGAGCGCGACCGCATGCACGCGCGCATGCAGAAGCTGGCGCAGGACAAGCAGAAGCTGGTGCAGCGCGGGGCGGCGGAGAAGACGCCCGAGCTGCGGCGGACACTTGCGCAGCAGTATGACCTGCTGCACACCGAGCAGATGATGCTCGGGCGGCACCTGAACATCCGCAGCAAGGAGGCCCTGACGGTTTCGCGGCTGCGCATGCTCCGCGAGACCGCCCGCAGCGGCCCGGTGTCGCTCTCCGGCCGCCTGAACATCCGCGATTCCGACTTGGCGACGATCGAGCGGCTGATCGAGAACGACAGCATCTCGAGCGAGATGTACCAGGAGCGGCTGGATGCGATCCTGCAGCTCGGGCATCAGGCCGACGAGGCGTCCGCCGGCGTTTCGCCCGCCGCCGCGGAATTGCTGCGCGTCTGGGGCGACATGGACGCGGGCCTGATCAAGGATTCGCAGGCGGCCTTTGACGAGGCCGAGAAGCGCGTCCGCGAGCGGCAGAAAGCGGCCGAGTGAGGCCGCCGCGGCGCCGCGCCGGCGTTGTCGCGTGCAGCGTTCCGCGGTGCTTGGACGAAAGTGTGGGCTGAGCTGAGCTGAAGCAGCGATTCGCGAGCCAATTCATGGGCCTGTTCAAATCCGCCGAAGAACGCCGCATCGAGCGCGACATCAAGATCCGCCAGGGCATTCGCCGCATTGAGAAAGCCATCGTCGAGCAGAATCGCTTCACGGATGAGTTCGTGCACAATGCGCGGCATGCCAAGCAGATCGGCGATACGGCCAGCTACCAGTTCATCCGCAGCTCGCTGAAGAAGACCGCCACGATCAAAAAGCTGCTGGAGCGGCAGTTGCTGGCGGTGAAGAATGCGCTGCTGATCAAGCGGCAGGCCGAGGCGTCGGCGGACTTTGCCGGCGCGATGGCGCTGATGGCCAGCGAGGTGCAGAAGCTCTACGGCGCCACCGACCTGGCCAAGACGCAGCTCGAATGGGAGAAGGCCCTGGCCCAGAGCCAGAGCATGGAGGAGCGGATGCAAATGTTCCTCGACTCGATCGAGCAGGGGGCGGCGGCGGATGTCACCGCCACGCCGACCGAGGCCATCAGCGACGATGAGATCGACCGCATGATCGCCGCCGAGGAGCAGGTGGCGGCTGCCAAGGAATCGCAGCAGATGAGCGCGCTGCGGGCGGAGTTGAACGCGTTGAAGGGGCAGGGCGAAACGGGCAAGGAATCCAAGTGAGCAGCGGGCCGGCTGAGCGCGGCGCCGGAAGTGCACCGACTTGAAGCGGAGTGACCCGCGCGGAATATGGCCACGTTCGCGACATTCTCACGGTTGAAGGACAAGGGCGTCGCCGCGCTGAAAGCCGGCGACTACGTCTCCGCGAAGCCGTATCTGATCCAGGCCGCCGAGAGCATGATCGAGCTGGCGGAGGAGACTTCCGACGCACAGCAGCGTCAGGAGCAGGAGTCCTACGCGCGCGAGCTGCTCGAGCTCGCCCGCGACTGCGAGCGCAAGATCAAGGCGGGCGTGAAGTCTCCACCCGGCGGAACGAATCGTGAGCGGCTGCGCGGCGGCGACGGCGAAGATGGCCAGGACGCGCAGGATTGGGTGCTGCGCGAGAAGCCCAACGTGCGCTTTGCGGACATCGCCGGGCTGGAGGATGTGAAGCAGGAAATCCAGCTCAAGATGATTTACCCCTTTTCGCATCCGGAGCTGGCCAGCCGTTACGGGATCGACGTCGGCGGCGGGATGCTGCTGTTCGGTCCGCCGGGCACGGGCAAGACCATGATCGCCAAGGCGATCGCCTGCGAGCTGGACGCGACGATTTTTGTCATCAGCCCAGCACAGTTGATGAGTAAGTGGGTCGGCGAGGCCGAGCAGAACGTCAAGAAGCTCTTCGACGCCGCCAAGTCCGAGAGCAAGAGCGTGATTTTCATGGATGAGGTTGAGGCGCTGGTACCGCGGCGGCGCAGCAACGACTCCACCGTGATGCAGCGCGTCGTTCCGCAGATTCTGCAGGAGCTCGAGGGTTTCGACCGCAAGGCCGGCCGCGCGCTGATGTTCCTGGGCGCCACCAACGAGCCCTGGAGCCTCGACCCGGCCATGCTGCGGCCCGGCCGGCTGGATGCCAAGGTCTACGTGCCGCTGCCGGATGCCGCCGCGCGATTCAAGCTGTTTGAGATCTACCTGGGCAAGCGTCCGCTCGATGACGACGTGGATTTCGCGGTGCTGGTCGAGCGTTCGGCAAGCTATAGCGGGGCGGATATCAAGGCGATCTGCACGCGTGCGGCAACGCGGCCGTTTTTGGAATCGGTGGGCGGGGCCGAGCCGCGTAACATCCAGATGCAGGACGTGCTGAGTGTGATCGAGGAGACGCCGCCCTCGGTCAACCAGAAAGACCTGCAGAAGTTCGAGCAGTGGGCGGCGGAAAACTAGGCGGGGCGAAGATCATGAGTCATGACGTGCTGGCTCGATTGAACGACGCCACGCTGGTGGCGCTGCGCGTGCGCGGCGACGACTGGCCGCGCTCGCTGCTGGGCGCGGCGGCGTTGATCCCGGATGCCTGGATGGCGCTGGTCGCGGCCCGCGACGGCCGCCGCTGGCTGACGCCGGCAGGCGAGGCGCCACGCTGCGGCGCGGACGACGCGCTGCTGCTGGTTCGCAATCGCGCGCTGACAATTCCGCTGCAAGTGCAGGAGACGCCTGCCGCCTGCGGCGAAAGCGTGACGCTATCGGGTGAATTGCTGCTGCGCTGGACGCCGCGCGAAGACGATCTGTCCGCCTGCCTGCGGCTGCTGGACAACGCGACCAGCCTGAGTCTGGACGGCCTGAGCGGATTGATCGCCAGCGCGGGACTGCAATCGGCATTGCAGCAATTCGTGCGTGCTGGGCGAGCCGAGGCGCTTGTCACGGTCGAGCAGCGCGAGCCGCTGTGTGCACATCTGCGCGGCGCGCTGGCAAACTGGCTCTTCGATGCGGGGTTGACGCTCGAACGAATCGGCGCGCTCGAGTTGCGCAGCGCCGGGCTGAGCGCCCGGCGGCGGTTACAGGCCGAGACCGCGGCGCGCGTCGCGGAGTTGCAGGCGCGCGAACTGGTCGAGCACGCGGCCCGGGCCGCGACCGTCCGGCGGGTCGAGGGACTCTCGGGCATTCTGCGAAAGCTGCGCGACGCAGCCAGCGAGGTCGGCGAGGCGTCCTGGCGCAGTGTGCTCCCAGCACTTACGCCGATCGAGCGCGGGCGGTTGCTCGAGAGCCTGTGGCGGATCACGCCAGACCAGATGGGGGCGCGGGCAGTGGTGTGTGTCTGCGGAGGCGAGTGTGTCTGGCTCGATCCGCACAGCGCCGCGATCACGCAGCGGCTGACGCTGCCCGACGATCTGGGCGGATTGCGCAGCATCTCAGCACACGCCGGCGGGCTGCTGCTCGTCGGGGCCGCCAAGGGCGTCTTCCTGGTCGATGCCGCGAGCGCCACACTGCTGGATCGCTGCGGCGTTCCGCAGGCGGGTAACCCGAGCACGGCTTTCAACGCCGCCACGCTCCGCGGCGATTGGCTGGTGGCGACGCACTCGGAGCTGGGCTGCTGGGCTTGGCGCTTGAATCGCAGTGGGCCGCGCGTCGTATCGCTTGCAAGCGAGCCGCCGCGGGCGCTGCTGCGTCCGAGCAACGGAAGGCCGCGGCGGATCCGGGCCGTGTGCGCGCTGCAAGAGGGCTTCGCGCTCGCGGCCGACGCGCAGGTGCAGTTCTTCGACGCGGCGCTGCAGCCGGCGGGGACGCTGCCGCCGGTAGATGCTGAGATTCACGCGCTGGCCGTCGCGGGGCAGCGCGTCTTCGTCGGCACTGCCCGCGGGCTGGTACTGCAATTTCGCCGCGACGTCCCGGACGACAACTGGTTCGTGCTCTACCGCCGCAATCAGCCAATCGAGTCGCTCGCGGTGCGGCAGTGGAACGACCTGACGGAGCTTGTCGTGCCCGGCGGGTCGGAAGGCGCGGTCGCTGTGTACGGCGACGAGGGGCTCACGGCGCGGCTGATGAGCGCGGCCAGCCCGTTGCGGCGCGTCTGGGCCAGCGACGATCTGCTGGTCGGCCTGAGCGAGCTGCGCGACCGCCTGTATCTGCTGACCGCGGACGCCGCCGCTCACGCACCGCGCGAAGCGCCGCTGGCGCGGCTGACCGGCCGCGTGATCGAGGACGCGTGCGTGCTGCTGGAGCGGCTGCCCGCGGCGGAGCCTGATTCGGGGGCGCTGCCGCGGACATCCGCCGGAGCGATCGCGCTGCCGGCGCGCTCGTAGCGGCGGTGTGGTTTTGAGGGGGCTTGTGGGTCGCGCCGCCCGCTCAGGCGCCGGGTGTGCCGTCGATCACTTCGCACAGGCGCAGGTTCAGAAGTTTCGCGGCGGCGTCGTCGCTGACTTCGATGATGGCGACGTCGTCGGCGGTGAACCAGCGCAGTGCCGTTTCGCGCTGGCCGTCGCTGACGGTGAAGAGGCTGCTGTCCTCAAAGCGTAGCGTCGCGCCGCGATCGGAGCGCGTCGCAAGCGCCCGGGTTTCGACGAAGAATCCGACACGAGTGGCGCTGACGACCAGTTGCCGCGAGACATTGACCAGCGCACCGTCGCCGCGGAGCGCCACCTGATCATTTCGTCGCCAGCGGGCGAAATCAGCGTTCGTGCCGGCGACAAACACGCCGTCGCGCGATTGCTCAGGCAGGTCGCCCACGACCACGAACGTATCGCAAAGGGTGCTCACGACGCTGCCGCTGAGCTCGGCGGTGAGCGGATCGAGCGCGGCGCGCACCTCTGCGCCGTCGGCGATGCTGTCGCCGTCGGTATCGACCCGCAGCGGATCGGTGCGCCGCGTATTGACTTCGTCGGCGTCACCGAGGCCGTCGCGATCGCTGTCGCGGCTGAGCGGGTTGGTGCCGAGCTGGGCTTCCTGGTCGTCGGTGAGGCCGTCGCGATCGCGGTCGGCGGTGGTGGTCGGGCTATCCGGCGTGCCGCCGTCGAGCACACCGTCGAGCACACCGGCCAGCTCGGTGCAGCCGGCGCTGAACGAAAGCACGACGAGCAGGGAGACAGCGAAAGCGGCAGCGCAGCGCGGCGCGGACGAGCACATCGACATGGGGACCTACCTCCGCGGCTCGCTACTCAGCCAGAAGCTCTTTGAGCTGCGCGACGTGCTCGGACTCCACCGCGATCTGCGAGCGGATGAACTCTTCGAGCGGCACGTCGCCCTCGATCCGGGTCAGCACGTCCTGGTACGCTTCGAGGGCCGCTTCCTCGAACGTCAGCGCTGTCCGCAGCGCTTCACGCCCAGACATCGGCTCCGACGGGCAGGACAAGTTAATCTGCAACTTGGGCACGAAGCCCAAAGCGCGGATTTTGCGCGCGATGGTCTCGGCGTGCTGGATCGTTTCGTTGAAAGCTTCCTTCAGCACCGGCTCGACTGTCAGCCGATCCATGCCGCGCAGCGCGCCCAGCAGGTGAAAATAGCGCATCGCGGCTTCGACTTCCTCGGCGAAGACGCGGTTCAGCTCGGCGGCGACTTCGCGCGGCGCGAGCGGCGCGGGCTTGCGCTCCAAACCGTCGCGAATCATTCACGCACCGTTTCGGCCAGGCAGCCAGAATCGCAACTGGGGCAGGCGGAGGGTTCGTGTCCACAACTGGACTCAAAGGCGCGCCAGGCCCCGGCAAAGTCGCGCGCGGCGCGCCCGCCGCTGTCCATGAAGCGCAGGAATGAGAGGATCCGCTGGGCACTGTGGTTGCTCAGCAGATGCTCTAACTTACAGGCGTCGATCTCGGCCTGATCAGCGGGCACGCCCAGCACTTCGCTAAGCAGCCGCTGCACCAGGTGCCGCTTGGTCTTGATGGCGCTGACCAGCAATTGCCCGCGATCGGAAAGCCGCAGGTGCCGGTTCTCGTCCTGGTTGATCAGGCCGGCCTTCTTGAGCGGCTGAAGCGAAATGGAGACGCTGCCGCGCGTGATGCTGAGGCGCTTGGCGACGTCCGAGACCCGCGCATAGCCGTACTTCTGCACCAGGTCGTCGACCGCCATCAGGTGGTGGGCGGCGCTGTGCGTGATCTCGTTCTGGTCGAATTCCTTCCAGGTTTCCACAGTCCGGCTCTCGGAGTTACCGTCATTATAGACCACGCCGACAGTCCCGTGACATCAACAGAGCCGCGCCCGCACGGGTTCGCACGGGCGCGGCCCTGAATGACGTGCACGCGCATGGCTCAAACTGCCGGCGCCGAGCTGCCCGACGAATGCCGGATCCGTACCGCCGCCCGCGCCGCCGCTGCGGTCTCCTCTTAGTTGCGGCGGAAGCGGCGCGGCGCCGCTAGCAGACCCGTCAGCAGCAGGGCGGCGGAAGTCGGCTCAGGAATCGCCGTGAAGCCGACGTTGTCGACCGCCATCCCGAAGTTCGTGAATCCGAAGAAGAAGCCGGGAACGAAGGTCGTAAAGTGCAGCTCGTCGACAGAAGCGAGTACGCTCGTGAAGGTGCGATCGGCCGGCAGCCGCGGCTCAAACGTGACCGGGTCTTCGTCGCCGGTGCCACCCCAGCCGGCGGGCAGCGTGGTCGAGTTTGGATCGAGCAGGTCGATCGCATACGTTCGCCATCCGGGCCTGGTCTCATCGAGGATGCCCAGGCTCGCCCAGACTGAGACATACGGCGCGCCTGTGCTGGATGGCGTGTTGTCCCGCAGCTCAACCACCAGTTCGCGCGTGACGGGCGTGCCAAAGAAATCGATGAAATCCGTGCGGACATCGACGGTCAGCCGTATCGCGCCGCGGGCGGTGTAATCGCCGAGAAACGCGGGGTTGGTGGTGTTGCGGATGTCGGCGCCGAAAACGTCGATCAGCACAACGTCCATATTCGCGCCCGGATTTCCATTGTCCGACACGACCGTGTTTCGCCCGCTGACCGACCAGCCGTCATCGCCGCTGTCGAAGTTGGTCGTATCCGCCAGCGCGGCACGGGTCGCGCCCAGCGTCAGCGCGCCGGCGGCAACAAGCCGCATGGATGCAGTCGCAAACATTCGCCAAGCGTTCATTCGTGGTCTCCGTCCCCCAGCCCTGTGTTCAGCACAATTCACAGTTGTGCTCAGCACATTCTGAGAGTATTCTGAGAATATGTCAAGTGCAATCCAGGGCGGCATCGCTGATATCGATGCTAGGTCTGCTGACGCCGATCTCGAGCGCGTGCTGCTCGACCTCCATCGCGAATTACGCGGGCTGCTGGCCGAGCTGCCGGTTGAAGCGCAGAGCGTGGGCGGGTTGGCACGCAACTTGGGCATCGAGCGGACCACCTGCCACCGCGTGGTCTCCGCGGCCACGCGGCCGTTTAGCGGGATTCGGCTGGCGACGCTTCTGCCCGGGACGCGCGGCCTGCGGATGGTGGCGGATGCCGCCGCCGCACGTGGCGGTTCGGTTGCCGACGCCGCCGCGCGGGTGCGCGCCGCGATCGACGATTACGCGCGTTTGATCCGCCGCGTAGCGGGGACGCGCTCAAAGCTCCTGGCGCAGTTAGCGGCTCAGGGCGAGCAAGCGCGTGCGCCGGTCGAGCTGCGCGATCGGGGCGTGGCTGCCCGCGAAGCGCTGTTTTCAGCCGCGGAGGCGCTCACCGGCCGCTCGTCGGAGACGTGGCTGGCGGCGCACTTGTACGAGCCGCGCGGAGATGACGACGCGCCGTTGGTGCAGTCGCGCGTACACGGCCTAATCGGGCACCGCTGGCGCAGCGACGCGGTGCCACTCACGTTTCACGTGATCTCGCAGGATGAGGGCGCCGACGCCGTCGCGGGCAAGCCGCGGCGCCAGCTGTGGCCCTTGCTGGACGAGGCGGATGGCGCGGCCCCGCGTGAGTTGCTTCGCGGCTTTTCATCGAGCCCGCCGCCAGTGGTGCGCACGCAGCAGCCCAACGAATTCCTGGTGCAGGCGATCGATCCGCATCCGACGCAGGTGGGCGGTCCGGTGGACGTGTTGTTTGGGTTGGTGGGCGACATGCTGCACCCATCGAAGACGCCGACGCGCTTGGAGGAAGTGTGGGCGCTGGTGAATTTCCCGGCGCGCCGGCTGCTGCTGGATGTCTTCCTGCACAAGTCGCTGGCGCGAACCAGCCTGGCGAGCCTCGATGTGCACCTCTGGCGGCCGGACTTCGCCAAGCGCACCGGCGAACGCTGGCAAACGCGCTTCGCGGATGCTCCGCCGTTGCAGTTGATCGGCGCAGGGCTGCGCGGGGCGGCGACCCATGCGTACGCGCGGCACGCGGCCCTGCTGCAATTCTTGTTCGAATGCCGCAAGCTCGATCCGCAGGACTACGTCGGTTATCGTGTGGACGTGGCGTATCCGATGTGGCGGACGGGCTACTGCCTCACGCTCGACTTTGGCGCGGAACCGTAGGGCGCGACGCGTTGCCTACGGCGTGATGGTGGTCACGAATCCCGGTGAAAACACACCCGCATCTGACTTGCGCATCTGCACGACGACGGCGGACTTCTGTGCATCGCGATTTGCGTCGATGCTGATCGTACCGGTCACACCCTTGAATCCCTTTGTCTCGGCGATGGCTTTCGCGAGGTCTTTCCCCTTGAGGCCGTTGGTGGCGGTCTGGCAGCGCTTCATCGCGTCGAACATGACTTTGGCGGCGTCGTAGCCGAGGGCGGCGAGCCCGTCGGGCGTGGCGCCGTCAAACTTTGCTTGGTATTTGCGGACGAATTCGACCACTTCGGGCGTGTTCTGATCCGGAGCGTAGTGGTTCGAGTAGTAGCTGCCTTCGATGGCTTCGCCGCCAATCTTGCCCAGCTCCTCGCTGTCCCAGCCGTCGCCGCCGAGCAGCGGGATATCCGCGCCGATTCCGAGCTTGCGGGCCTGCTTGGCGATGTTGCCGACGTCGGTGTAATAGCCGGGGACGAAGATGGCCTGCGGGCCGGCGGCCTTGATTTTGGAGAGCTGCGCGCCAAAGTCGCTGTCGCCGCCGCTGTAGGCCTGGTCGCTGACGATCTCGCCGCCCAGCGCTTTGAAGTTCTTGACGAACTCGTCGCGCAGGCCCTTCGAGTAGGGCGCGGTCTGATCGTACAAGACTGCGACCTTGGCTTTTTTCAGGTGCTCGCGGGCAAATTTGGCCACGACCAGCCCCTGGAACGGATCGATGAAGCAGACGCGGAAGACCATGTCGCGCCCGCGCGTGACATTTGGATTGGTGCTGCTGGGCGAGATCATCGGCACGCCGTACTGCTGCGCCACGGCGCCGCCGGCGAGCGAGAGGCCGCTGGCGACTTCGCCGAGCAGCGCGACGACTCGGTCGTCGGTGATCAGGCGGGTGACGGCGATGCCGGCTTCCTTGGATTCGCTCTTGGTGTCGTAGGTTTTGACTTCGATCTTGCGGCCGTTCAGTCCGCCGGCGGCGTTGATCTCCTCGATCGCCAGTCGGATGCCGTTGTCGGTCGATTTGCCGAAGGTGGCTTCTTTACCGGTCATCGAGGCATAGTGGCCGATGACGATCGGGGCGCTGTCGTCTGCCGTCGCCAGCGGCGACCCGAACTGAAGCACGAATGACGCCAGCGAAGCGGTGCATAGGCCGGCCAGCAGGTGACGACGGTCGATTCGCGAGCGCATATTCAGCACCTCGGTGGCCCGCCTGGGACAATCCGCGGGCGCCGCGCGGGCCGCGACGATCCCGCAAATAACCGACTCGATTTCGGTGAATACGTTAGTTGTGGAATACGCGGCGGCGGCGGGGATGTCAAGAAAACCCGCTGAAAAGCGGGGGGACGTCGTCGTCGTCGGCCGTTAGCATTATGCTCCGCAGCGAGCACAACAAGGAGTAAGCCGTGTCTGACAGCGCTTCCAAGCATGACATGTTCCCCAAGAAGGGCCCTGAGCATGAGTCGCTGGCGCGTTTTGCAGGCACATGGCGCGCGGAAGTGAAAATCTACTTCGCGCCTGGACAGGGCCCGCAGGTTTCGCAGGGCACCATGGTCAACACGCTGCTGTTGAACGGGTTGTTCCTCGGGCAGGACTATCACGACGACGCCGGCATGTTCGAGGGCCGCGGCTACTGGGGCTACAACACGACCGACCAGCGTTACGAGGGCTTCTGGATCGACCCGATGGCGAGCTTCTTCCAGCTCGAGCAGGGTCAGCACAACCGCGCGACCGACACCTACGAAATGCGCGGATCGATGACCGAGCGTAGCGGCAAGCCGATGCAGAAGCGCTCGGTGATCGCCTTTCGCAGCGCCAATGAGCACACCATGGAGCAGTACGTCACGCCGCCGGGCTGCCAGGAATTCAAGACGATGGAGATCCGTTACACGCGCGTCTAGCCACACGCCAAGTTCAGAACGTTCGGGACGATTGGATTGCAATTGGTCTGGCCGCGATCGCGGCGCGCCACGCCGACAAGGGAAGTCGCCGTGCTCTGGAACGTGCTGTGGGTCTCGTGGGTGAACTTCCGTCGCGATCGCGTGGCACAACTGCTCACGTTCGTGCTGCCGATCGTGTTCTTTTCGATCTCCGCGCTGATCTCGGCCGGCTTTGGCAACAGCAGCACGTCGAAGGTCCGCGTGGCGGTGCTGGATGAAGACCGCAGCGAAGCCAGCCAGCGGCTGGTCGCCGCGCTGCGGAAAGAAGACGGGCTGAACGTGCGCGATGTGCCGCCCGCTGCGCCCGGCCAGGCCGTCCGTCGCAGCGACGCGCTGGCGCGGGTCAAGGACGCCAAGGATCCGGTCGCGCTGGTCATTCCGAAGGGCTTTGGCGAGCACTTCCTCGCGTTTACGGGCGAATCGCTCGAAGTCGAGCTGCTGGCTGACACCAGTGATCCGATCGCGCACCAGATGGTCGCCGGGCTGCTGCAGCGGGCCGCGATGACCGCGGCGCCCGATCTGATGGTGGAGCGCGGGCTGAAGCTGTTCGAGCAGTTTGGCGGACCATTTACTGAGTTGCAGCGGCAGGCAGCCAACGCGGTGCGGACGCTGGCCCGCGGCGACGACGCGGCGACGACGCAATCCGCCGCGGCGCGCGAGGCGACGCGCGCCGCGACCGGCGGGTTCTCAAACCCCGTCCCGTTTCGGGTGGTCGACGTGCTTGGCGAGCGCGACCGGTCGCCGGCGATCGCCTACCTCGCGGCGGGAACGGCCGTCATGTTCCTGCTGTTCTCGGCCAGCGGCGCGGGCGGAGCGCTGCTCGAAGAGCAGGAGAGCGGCACGCTGCAGCGGCTGCTGGCCACGAGCCTGTCGATGCCCACGCTGCTGCTGGGCAAGTGGCTGTTCGTCGCGGCCCTGGGCTTTGTGCAGGTGACGATCATGTTCGTCTGGGGCTCGGCGGTCTTCGGGCTGAAGCTCTGGACGCCGACGCACCTGATCGGCTTCGCGACGATGACCGTCGCGACCGCGGCCGCCGCCAGCGCGCTGGGGTTGATCTTCGCGACGGCCTGCCGCAGCCGCGCGCAGCTCAGCGGGCTTTCGACGCTGCTGATCTTGAGCATGTCGGCGGTGGGCGGAAGCATGGTGCCGCGCTACATCATGAGCGACACCATGCGTTCGCTGGGGTATTTCACATTCAATGCTTGGGCGTTGGATGGCTACCGCGACGTATTCTGGTACCAGAAAAGCCCGCTGCAGCTCTGGCCATACCTGCTGGTGCTGACGGTGGCGACGGTCGTTTTCCTCGCGCTGGCGCGCGGCTTTGCGCGGCGCTGGGAAATCGCCTGACAGAGCCGCACGGGCTCGCGCTCAGCGCCACTCGATGTCGAGGAAGTGCGTCGCACACGAGATGCACGGATCGTAGGCGCGCACCAGCATCTCCAGCCGCTGCGTCATCTGCTGCGTATCCAGCCCGGCCTCCAGCATGCGCGGCACGAGCGCACGCATGTCTTCCTCGATGTTCGCCAGGTTCTGCCCGGTCGGGATGATCAGGTTGGCCGAATCGATGCGGCCCTGCTGATCGACGTTGTATTCATGAAAAAGCAGGCCGCGCGGCACTTCCGCCGCGCCGACCCCGCTGCCGAAGCGTGCGGGCGGGACGAGCGGCTCGGGCCGCAGTTCGTCCTGCAGCAACTGCTCGATCAGCTCAAGCGCCGTCTCGCTGCAGTGCACGACCTCGACGAGCTGCGCGGTGTTGTTGTGAAAGGGATTGTGGCAGGGCGCCACCAGCTTCAGCCGGGCCGCCGCGGATTTGGCCGCCGGGTGCAGCGATTCGTGATTGTTGTTGAAGCGGGCCAACGCGCCGACCGAATACGGCTCGCCGCCCGCGTTGCAACAGTGCTTGGCCGCGGAATGCTGCACGACGCGCTCGCTGACGCGCTGGCGATAGTCGCCGGCGGCGGTCGGCCGCGGGTCTTTGGTCGAGACGATCTGCCCGTCGTAGAAGGCGTATTCGCCCAGCTCGCGCGCGCACAGCGCGACGTAGTCGGTCTCGCGCTGCAGCGGCGGCGGCTCGATCGTGGCGAACAGCGCGACCGTCTCGGCCCAGTCGTCGCGGGCTGCCTCGAGGCGGCGCTTCAGGTCGCGTAGCGCGTCCTTATCCGGCAAGTGTGTAAATCCGCCGACGCGCATCGCGATCGGGTGAATGTGTCGCCCCGCCACGACGCCGCAGATGTCGTTGGCGAGCTTCTTCATGCGGAGCGCGCGTTTGACGACATCGAGGTGTGTCGCGGCCAGCGGGATGACCGAGCCGACGCCCAGGTAGTCCGGCACGGCCAGGAAATACAGGTGCAGCAAGTGACTCTGAAGCTGCTCGCCCATGAACGCGAGCTTTCGCAGCGTGACGGTCTGCGCGCTGACCTCGATGCCGCAGGCGGCCTCGACCGCTTTCAGGCTGGCAGTGGTGTGCCCGATCGAGCAGATGCCGCAGACGCGACAGGTGATGGTCGGGGCTTCGTCGTAGCGCCGCCCGCGCAGGAAGGATTCGAAGAAACGCGGGCTTTCAACAATCGCCAACTCCAACCGCGTGATCTCGCCATCCTGCAGGCTGACGCGGATGTTGCCGTGGCCTTCGACGCGCGTGATGTGCTTGACGTCGATCTCGACCTGACTCATGGCGCATCTCCCGGCAAGTGCTTGCCCTGAAACGCTCCGTACAGACGCAGCTGCCCGCGCACCTCATCCATTGCGCCCTCGGTGTGCCTCCGCAGATTGATCGCGGCTGCTTGCAGACACTCGTGATTCAGCGTGCCGCGACAGCCTTCGCAGGCCGAGCCGAAGCGTGGGCAAATCGCGTCGCAACCGGCCCGCGTCACCGGGCCCAGGCAGATCTCGCCTTGCTCGTAGAGGCAAAGGTTGCCGTCTTTCTTGCACTCGACGCACACGGCGTAATCCGGCAGGCGGAACGGGCGGTTGGCCAGGATGCACTTCACGAATCGCAGGAATTCGAATTTATTGATCGGGCATCCGGGGATTTCATAGTCCACTTTGACCAGGGCCGAGATCGGCCGCGCCGGACCGCTCGGAAACCAGCCGGCCTGCTCGCCGTAGACCGTGCGGCCCACCTCGTCGGCCTGCTGGTGGTTCTTGAGCGTGTTTACACCGCCCAGGCAGGCGCAGGCCCCGATCGCGACCAGCGTCTTGCACGCCTCGCGAAAGTGCTTGATCTCCTCCTCGTCGGCGGGCGTGCTGACGGCGCCGTCGACGAAGCCGACATCGATCTCCCAGCTTCGCTCGCTGCTGGCCTCGCGGAAGTTCACAATGTCGAACTGTGCCAGCAAATCGAGCAGCTCGTCTTCGAGCTCCAGAATCGCCAGCGAGCAGCCCTCGCAGCCGGTCAGGCTGAAGACCGCCAGCGCCAACTTGCGGCCGGCGGGCTTGCGGGCCGGTGCCAGCGAAGCGCCGACGCCCACAGCACAAGCTGTGATTTCAGGCATTTTCATTCGATCGCCTCCCGCAGGGCCTTGAGCTGACCGTAGCGAAACACCGGACCCTCGGTGCAGACGTACACGTCATTCGCCTGGCAATGGCCGCACTTGCCCACGCCGCACTTCATCCGCCGCTCCAGCGAGCAATAGACGTTCTTCTGCGGCACGCGACGCGCGAGCACCTCCATGACGACGAATTTGAACATCACCGGCGGCCCGACCACGACCACGATTGTCTGCTCGGGGTTGAGCGGGCGCAGCTTGCGGAACAAGCGCGTCACCAAGCCGGTCTCGCCTTTCCACGAATCGTCGCTGTGCTCGACGGTGACATGACATTCCATGTCGCGCCGCGCCTGCCAGGCGCGGATGTCGTCGGCGAACAGCAGTTCCTTGGGCGAGCGGCAGCCGTAGAGTAGCGCGAATTCGCCGAAGCGTGCGCGCTGATCGAGGATGTATTGCACCAGCGAGCGGGCGGGCGCCAGGCCGCAGCCGCCGGCCACGACCAGCATGTCGCGCCCGTGCATGCTGGCGACATCGAAGCCGTGGCCCAGTGGGCCGCGCACGCCGATCACGTCGCCGGCCGCGAGCCGGTGAATGTGCGTGGTGACTTCCCCGACGCGGCGGATGCAAAGCTCAAATGTCCCGTGCCGCGTGGGGGACGAGCACAGCGAGATCGGGCACTCGCCCACGCCTAGGATCGAAACCTGCACGAACTGACCAGGCTGATGGCCCAGCTCGTGCCGATCCATAAAGGCCACTTCGTAGAGCGACTCCAGCGCGGTGAGCTGCACGGCTCTCATTACGCGGGCCGGCTCGGGCATGTATAGCCCCGGGCTGACGCGCGCGACCGGCGGCGGCGCTTGCAGCGCGGTCATCTCACACCTCCTCCGCAAGCTGGTTGTAGATGTCGACCGAGTTGATGTGCGCCGTGCAGGCGCGATCGCAGCGGGCGCAGCCGACGCAGCCGAGCCGGCCACTGCGCTCGTGCGTCCAGACCGCCTTGCGCATCAGCCGGTGCCGCAGGCGCGAGGCGGCGTGCGTGCGGAAATTGTGCCCGCCGGCAACCAGCGCGAACTCGCGCAGCTGGCAGCCATCCCACTCCCGGCAGCGCGACCCGGAATCGGTGGGCAGGTCGTTGGTGTCGAGCATGTTGAAGCAGTAGCACGTGGGGCATACAAGGTTGCAGCTCGCGCACGAATAGCAGCGCCGCGCCGTCGCCTCCCAGAGCAGCGAGTCATACGAGCGCTGCATCAGCGCCGGCAGCTTCTCGGCGGGCGTATCGATCTGCCGTACGAAAAGCGCGTCGCGCGCGTGTGCGTAGGCCTGCAGGGCGCGCTCGTCGGCGGCGCTCGCCGGTCGGCAACAGTGCGCGGCGGCCGGCTCGGCCAGCCAGGCTCGTCCGGCCGCGCTGCCGAAGACCACGCCGTAGCGGAAGCGCCCGCTGTCGCGCTCGAGCGGATAAAGCATCACGTCGAAGCCGCTCTGGATGACGTTTCCGTGCATGTCGGCACAGAACACGCCGCTGGTGCACGGCTTTGGGCAGTCGACGCCGACGATGAACGTATTTTCGCGGCGGGCCAGGTAGTGCTCGTCGGCGTAGTCACGGGTAAACACGCTGTCGAGCGTGCGGATCGCATTGATGTCGCACGGGTGCACGCCCACCAGCGCCTGCGGCGTGCGATCGATCAGCGGTGTGGCGACGAACGCATGCCGATCGCGCTGAAAACGAAACAGCGTCTCCTGCGGCGGAAACAGAAAGCGCTTGGGCGAATATACGCAGTAGTCGAACAACAGGTCGAGCTGCTCGGGCCGTGTCACGACCTCATAGAAGTGCCGCACAGGCGGCTTGCTGCGCGGTGCAGCGTGTGCGACCGGACCGATGATGCGGCGGGTTCGCGCCAAATCTCGCACCGCCGCCAGCAACTGCGCGGGATCGAGGATTCCGTCCAACATGGTGCACCCCTGGCGGGTCGTTTCCCGCCAACCTAAATTCAAGCAAACGGCGCACCACACGCGCGACAGCAGGCGATTTATCTGACGCCAATTTTTTTCGATATCGCGGAACGTAATTTGCCGTGAAAGGCGGCGCTGGCGCAGCCGGCCGCCTCGGCATGCGTCAACCTCATTGCGGCTCCGCCTTCTCAATCGTGACGTTGTTCTGCTTCGCGTTGTGACCCTGCTTGCGGACGATCTCGTGCCTGAGATCGACGCGTTGGCCCGCCGGGATCGACGAGTTGTACTGCACCGTCTGGAAGTCGTGGGCGGTGCTGTCGAACGCCGCTCGAAACGTAACATCCCCCGGAAACGCTCTGCGTACCTCCACCTCGATTGGGCGCGCGCTGTAATTGCGAATCCGCTGCGTGTACAGTTCGCGTTCGTCCCACCCCGCGACGCTGCCCTTGACGTTGAGCTGAAACTTGCTGTCGTCGACGCGGCGAAATACGTCGGTGCCGTGCAGGTGCAGCCAGATGTTGTCGCGCTTGGAGCGCAGCTTGATCCACTCGCAGATCACCTCTGGGTCGGGCCCGAGGTTCAGCTCGATCTTGTCGCCGATCGGCACGTAGCGGATCGCCTGTGCGACCAGGAAGCTCAGACCGTCGCGGCCGTTGTCGCGGAAGACGCGCACCTGCCCGTCGGGCAGCGGCGTCTGGCCCAGGTTCGAGGCCTTGTCGTTGGTCAGCAGGTACAAGCGGACGAGCTGCGCGCCATACTCGGGCTCGCGAAAGCGATACTGCACCTTCAAGGGCACGGTCGTGCCGCTGAAGCTGCGCATGCGCTTGGACCAGGTATTCGGGATCGTTTCGGTGCCTTCGATGGTGTAAATGAAGTACTCGCTCAGCCCTTCCTTGAAGATCTGCTTTTCTTCCCGTGCCCCGTCGCCATTCGCATCGCTGGCGAGCGCGCCGCCCGCGGGCGTCGCTGCGGCGCGCCCCAGAAACTCCCGGGCGGCCTTGAGGCGCAGCCGGCTCTGGTCGGCACGGTCTTCGAGCGGCTGCTGCTTCGCGAACTGGGCCGCTAGTTCCCTGATCTTCTCAACCAGGTTGATCGTGCCGACAACCAGCCGGATGGAAGCGTCCTCGTAGTCCTCGCCGGAGTTGTTTGTGATCCGCACGAAGCCGTCGAAGCTCATCTGGCTTTCGTCGGCGCTCGCGACGCACACATAGTCGGCGGACCAGGAAATCCCCGACGTGAAGTAGCTGATCTCGACCGTCGCCGCCCCATCGATCTCGCTATGCACATTCCACTGAAGCATTTGCGGCTTGTCGTGCGGGAAGGTGGTGTCCAGCAGCGTGAGCTGGTCGGCCTGGCTGGCGAAGCGCAGCTCGACCGACGAGGGGTCGATCAACGTATTCGCCCAGGAAAACTGCAGCGGATTCTCGCCGCGCTTGAAGCTGAGTGTGCGCGTCTCGCGCACCAGCGTCAGGTCCTCGGAGTTGTAGATCGTGAGCTGCACGCGGTCGCGTGGCGGCACGGTGGCCAGGTCGATGTTCTGCCCGCTGCCGGCCAGCGTCGCGACGTGCAGGCTCAGCGAAAATGCGACGACCGCGATCCCGTCAAAGCGCTTCACGGTTGTTCCCCAATATGGAGCGCCCCCCGCCAACCCCGCCCCGCCC
>CAZHTF010000036.1:19196-29922 GCA_964535305.1 uncultured Planctomycetales bacterium
CGGGCTTCCCCGGGGCGGCCCAGAGTTTGGCGGCCTTTAATTACCACTCGTTGTGCAGGATCAGGTGCAGCTTGTGAACGACCTTGGTCGCCTTGTTGTCCGGACCGACCGGCGGCAGCGGCGCATGCAGCACCAGCCGCGCCTGCGTACTGCGCTGCAAGTCCGCACCGCCGGGAAACGTACTCTCGGACCCCAGCTCCCATTGCACGTCGCGGCCATTGTCGGAGCGCACCTCAGACCGCACGGCACGCAGATCCTCGATCACATCCAGCGTCAGCTCGGTCGGCTTGAAGTTCTCGATCTCGTACTGCAACAGCAGCTCGTGCCGAACCAGATCGCCGGCGATCGTGCGTGTGTGGTTTTTCGCGATCGTGCGGCGGACGACGATGTCCTGTGCGACGCCCACGAACAGGCGCAGCTCGTCGTCGATCGGCGTGAACGTGCCCCAGTCTTCGCCGAGGAAGGCGCTGCCCCCGCGCCCGTCTTCCTGGAAGATACGCACTTTGCCGAGCGGCAGCGCCGCCGAGCCGAGCTGGTCGGCCTTGCGATTGGTGAGCACGTAGTGCATCGGGACGCGGAGCTTCTGCTGCGCGGCGACCTGGTAGCCGAATTCGGCCGGGTTGCACGAATAGGTCTTGCGGATCGGGACGCGCTCGAAGCGCTCGGCGAGCATTTCCTTGGTCTCGTTGACGCCGATCGGTTTTAGGAAGCGCTTGCCGAAGCCGGCCCACAGGCCGCTGCTGCCGAACTGCTCATTGGCCAGGTTCTGCACACGCAGGTACTGCGCCAGCGTCAGCGTAGTCTCGCTCTGGTTGACGACGGCGCGATAGTTGAAGCTCTGCTGCAGGTTGCCCAGCAGGTAGCTGATCCGCACGCGCACCGGGCCGGCGGCCGCCGCGGCGACCCGCCAGACCAGCGCCTGCTCATTCGGCGGATAGCTGACGGAGAGGACGTTGACGGCGGCCGCGGGCGCTTCGCCGCTCAGCACGCGCAGCAGGATCGTGCTGGGGTCGATCGAGGTGTTGTGCCACGAAAAGTCGACTTCGTTGACGCCGGCGACCAGCGGCACAATCCGCTCCTCTTCAACCAGCGTGGCACTCGGATTGTCGAGCTGCATCTCGACCCGCTCGCGCACCGGCAAGGCGATGAGTTTGATCCGCGCTTCAACCAGCGGGCAAATCAGCCCGAGTACGTACAGGCCCATCAGGACTCCGCGTCGCATCGAGGCTCCTCCAGAAAAGTGTTCGACCGCGCACTCCGCCGCGGCGCGTTCGCCCGCCGTGCGATGCCGAGAGACTCAGACGCGCAGGCGCATGCGAAGTTCCCAGATCGCGTGCGATGGCGGGGATTTGGCGTTGAGCGCGAGCCAAGAACCGCTGATTCCAGCACCTGATAACGCTAAAATGCGTTCAGAATGCGCAGCCACGGGCGATCCAGCGAGCAAGCCAGGCCGATTGAATTCACGCGCGGCTTCACCTCCGCCGCACCGGGTTCGGTGCTGGTGCAGATGGGCCAGACGCACGTGCTGTGCACGGCCAGCATCGATGTGGGCGTGCCCGCCTGGCGCGAAGCCAGCGGCGCCGGCTGGCTCACCGCCGAATACGACATGCTGCCGGGCGCAACGCAGCGGCGGCGGGCACGCAACCGGAACGATGGCCGCACGCGCGAGATCGAGCGGCTGATCGGCCGCTCGCTGCGGGCCGCGCTCGATCTGACCAGCCTCGGGCAACACACGATCACGATCGACTGTGACGTGCTGCAGGCCGACGGCGGGACGCGCACCGCGGCCATCAACGGCGCGATGGTGGCCCTGTGCGACGCGCTGGCCGCCGGTGCGCGGGCCGGGTCGTGGCGCGTCGATCAGCCGCGCACGCACATCGCCGCCGTCAGCGTGGGCGTGCTGGCGTCCGAGGTGCTGGTCGATCTCGATTATTCCGAGGACGTCGCCGCCGAAGTCGATTGCAACCTGGTGCTGAATTCGCGCGGCGAGTGGATTGAGGTGCAGGCCACCGGCGAGCGCGCTACATTTTCCGACGCCGTGCTCAGCCAGATGCTGGCGCTCGGCCGGGCCGCGATCGAGCGGATTCACGCGGCGCAGCAGGCGGCGCGGCGCGCCGCGCCGTCTGCCGCCGGCGAGCGCTGAGCAACGTTTGAACCGCCGGGCGGAGGGCGTCCTGGCGGGTGGATATTACGGTAGGTGGAGCATCATGCGTGTGCGAATCGTCGGATGTACCTGGCTGAGTGCGTTGCTGTGCGGGCTGGCCGCGGCCGGTCCGGACGACGACCTCTGGGCCGTTCGCTGCGCGACGTTTCAGGGTCCGCAGCGGATCGAGCAGGCGCAGATCTACGAGAGGATGCTCAAGCAGACCAAGGGTCTGGACGCCAAACTGGTCACGCTGCTGCACGCCGAGAGCGAGAGCGTGCTGTGCTACGGGCGCTACGCGCGGCGATTCGAAGCCGCGAGCGGCGTGGAGTCGTTCCGGCCCGATCCCCGCAAGGACCTGGAGCTGATCCGCTCGCTCTCGCTGCCAACCAGCAACGGCTACGCCTGGCCATTTCGCCTGGCAACGCTCACGCCGCTGCCGGGCCAGGATCAGGGGCCGGCGGAATGGGAGATCTCGAAGGCCCGCGGACACTGGTCGCTTCAGGTGGCGGTCTTCTACAACGAAGGCGAGATGCAGCAGCGCAAGCAAGCCGCGATCGAGTATTGCAAACTGCTGCGTCAGCAGGGGCACGAAGCCTATTACCACCACGGGCAGGTCAACAGCTCGGTCTGCATCGGCGCGTTCCCGAAAGACGCGATCCAGACCGTGCAGCGCAAGGAGTCGCTCACCGGCCGCACGCAATTCACGCAGAAGATCGTCGACCCCAGGCTGCTGGCGCTGCAGCAGAAATTCCCGCACAGCACGCAGAATGGGCGCATCATGCACCAGGTCAGCCTGAATGCGCGCGGCGAGAAGCAGCGCATCCCGGACGCGTCGTTCCCGGTCGAAATCCCCAGCGCGGCCGAGCCGGCGCCCGCGCGTGACGCGCGGCGATGATCGAGCTGGTCCTCGCGACGCACAACGCCGGCAAGCTGGCCGAGCTGCGAGCCCTGTGCGCGGTCGAGCCTTGGCATTGGCGCAGCCTGGCGGAATTCCCGGAGATCGGCGAGGCCCCCGAGCACGGCCGCAGCTTCGCCGAGAATGCCCGCTCCAAAGCGTTGTTCTATTCGCAGCGGACGGGCTGCATCACACTGGCGGACGATTCGGGCCTGGAGGTCGATTGCCTGGGTGGCGCACCGGGTGTGGACTCGGCGCATTACGCCGGCCCACGCCGCGACGACCTGGCGAACAACCGCAAACTGGTCGCGGCCCTGGCGGGCATCCCCGCGGCACAGCGCACGGCGCGCTTCCGCTGCCACATGGCGCTAGCCCGCGCCGGGTGCGTGCTGCTCGAGTCCAGCGGCGTCATCGAAGGGCTGATCATCGACCAGCCCCGCGGCGGAAATGGCTTCGGCTACGACCCGCACTTTCTGGCCGCGGGCGTGGGCCATACGCTCGCGGAACTGCCCAGCACGGAAAAAAACCGCATCAGCCATCGTGGGCAGGCGCTGCGGCAGATGTTGGCGCAACTTAAGCAGCTACCGGAATTCCGCTAACCGCGAGAGCGCGCCGCGCCAGCCCGCGCTGGCTGTATAATCTGTACACTTTTGAAGGGATGCATCCATGGCAGAGCGGCTGATCCAGTGCGCTAAGCTGCGGGCCGAATTGCCCGCCATCGACGAAACCAGCTCCGACGGACAACGCGCCATGCGCATGGCACTGCTGATTGGCGGCCGCCCGCTGCAGCAGCGCATTCGCGATCAGATTTCCGCGAAGGCCTGGGCGATGTGGACCGACCATATGCGCATGGTCATCAATGAGTTCCGCCTGGATCCCACCTCGGACCAAGCCAACCAGGTGCTGGCCCAGCACATGGAAGCCTTTTTCTTTTCCGAGCAGGTCGAAGTTCCGAACTACGTCCCGCCCAAGCAGTAAACCAGCCGCGCGATGTGCGATAAGCAGTGGTCAGACGCGGGCCGACCTGGCGCTTCGACATGTGGCCCACGCCCGGGGCGCGCATCTGGGCGCTGGATCCCAACAACCTGCTGTGGAACCCCGACTATAGCGCCCAGCCGCACGAGCGCTACAAGTGGTGGCCATTCCTCGGCGCGCAGAGCGCAACCTCGACTGATTCGCATCCGTTGCGCGGCTGCCAAGCGCGCTAGCGGCCGTAGCGGCGCTTCATTCCCACCATGCCCAGCAGCGTGAACATCAGCGGGGCCATGCCCATCGGCCCGCAGCCCGCGCCGCAATCGGTCATGAGCGGCAGGTCATCGGTCAGGCCTGGAATCGCGTCGTCCGCGGAGAGCACCAGCCGCACGGAGACCGTGTCGTTCTCCTGATTCGCGACAGCGACATCGGGCGTGCCATCGCGGTTGAAATCACCGACCGCGATGCCGGACGGGCCGCTGCCGGCCGTAAGCGTCGCGCCGGTCGCGAACGTGCCGTTGCCGCGGCCCAGCAGGATGGTCACGTCGTCGCTCTCGCGATTGGCGGTCGCCAGGTCGAGGAAGCCGTCGCTGTTGAAGTCCGCCAATCCAACCGCCTCCGGCCGATTGCCGACCGCGAAGGGCCCGCTGACGACGAAGCTGCCGTCGCCTTCGCCAAGCAGGACGCTGACGCTGTCGTCGCGCGAGTTTGCGACGACGATGTCGAGATTGGCGTCGGCGTTCACCCGGCCAATCTGCAGCGCAAAGGGATCGCCGCCGACAGTGAACTCCTGGATATCGCCGAACGAGCCGTTGGCGCCGGAGAGCCGGATGACGACCGTGTTTCGCGCAAAGCACGCGACCGCCAGGTCCGCGGCGCCGTCGTTGTTGAAATCGCCGGCGGCGACGGCCTTCGGCTGCGGGCGGTTGCCCATGCCGGTATCAACCGTCGCATCGGTGGAGGTCTCGAACAGGCCCTGCTTGTTGTTGAAATGCACCGTGACCGAATCGGAGTTTTCATTCGATGCGGCCAGGTCGGGGAAACCATCCGCGTCAAAATCGCCGGCCGCGATCGAGCGCGGCGAATCGCCGACCGGCCGCAACTGGGCCAATGAGAACTGACCGTTGGCCAGCCCGCCGGCCGTGATGATCTCGTCCGTGCCTTCGAGCACCGCGGCCAGATCCAGGATTCCGTCCAGGTTCAGGTCCACCGCGATCACCGCGAAGGGGCGATCGCCGATGACGATCGAGTTTCCGGCGGTTGCGTTGAACGCGCTGACGCCGAAGATGCCCAGCCCGTTGTTCAGCAGCAGGTTGAGCGTGCCGTTGCCGCGATTGGCGACGATCAGATCGAGGTCGTTGTCGCGATCGAAATCGCCGGCGACCAGGCCAGTGGTCTCATCCTCCGCGGTGATCACCTGCTCGGTCAACGAGGTGAGCTGCCCCACGGATACGCCATTCAGCAACAACGCCAGCACGACGACCGAAATGAGCTTGGCTTTCATGACATGTTCCCCATCACAGTTTCCAGAGAATTGAGTTCGCCGCGCTGAGCGGCGACGACCGCAGCACACAGCGCACGCAGCGGCGTACGCTGTGGCGCACGCGGTTGGCTCGTAATGGCGCTCGGGCCACGCGCGCGATCATACCGCGCCGGGAGACGATGTAACGCGCGCGATCATACCGCGCGAGCGTCGGCGGACCGTCAGGCCGGGAATGCAAACGCGGCCCGGAATCGGATCATCGCGCGGCGCCGTCAAGATTCCTGCGCGATGCGACCGGGCGCCTTCTCAGTCCCTGCGTGAAGTGACCGGCCCGCTGCTGACCGCAGGCGCGTGCGCCGATTCCAATGCCCGCAGCTTCTCCAGCGGCGGGTCGCCAGGCGAATAGCCGGGCCAATCCGGCGCCGCGGCTCTCAGGAGTGCGTAGAGAATCGTCTCGGTGCCCGCGTCGCTCGCTTCGGCCTGCAGCAACCCGCGGAGCGCATCGCGGAGCATCAGCGCCGCCCGCGGCCCCAGGCTGCTCGCGACCGCGGCCGCATCGTCGATGCCGCGCTCGCGGACGCGCTCGACCGCGGCCCGCACGCGGCGTGCATCCACCTCGAGCTGCGTCTGGCGGGCTTGCTTGAGAAGCGTCGTGTGCTTCTCAAGCAGCTCGCCGCTGAGCGCTGCCAGCGATCCGTCGCCGAAGCGTTCGAGTGCCGCGACGGCGCGATCGACGTCTTCGGGTCGCGCGAGCTGCCGGCCGACGACGCTTTCGAGCACTTCCCACATGACGTCAATTTCCACGGGAAACCCGGCCTTGAGCGCGTCGGCCAGCGAAGCGTCGAAACGATCGGCGAGCAGCGCCAGCCGCAGCAGATCGAGCTTCGCAGCGCCGACCTGCGCCGGCGGCAGGTCTGGCAGCGCTGCCAGGTAATCCTGCAGTGCCGCTTCGCTCTCGCCCAGCTTGGCGCGCTGCGCGGCGACGCGCACGCGCCATTCGGCCCGCCGCGCCGTCTCGGTGAGATCCGCGGCGCGTTCGCCCAGAAGCAGAAGATCGAGCCGCTGACGTCCGGCTTCGTCGTCGGCCGGCAAGCGCGCGATCCAGCGTTCGAGCTCGCTGGCCGCCCGGCCGGCCAGCAGCCGCAGCACGCCGCGCCAGGCCGCCTCGCGGACGCCGGCGTCCGGCTCGTGCGCCGCCGCGCTGAGTCGCCAAAGCGCCTCGAGCGTCCGCTCGCCGGCGCCGTTCTGGGCCAGCGTCTCAACCGCCTGTCGCCGAAGCGCCGCATCCGGCTCGAGCGTGCAGCGCAGGATGAAGTCGTAGCTGCGCTCGGCAGCTTCGCGGCGCGCCGCTTCGCCGTCGCCGCCGCTGCTCGACTCCAGGGCCGCGTGCAACGCGGCCAGGGCCCGCAGCGCCGCCTGGCGCACGAGCGGCGGCTGCTGCGCGTCGAGCGCCTCACCTAGACACGCGACGAAGCGCGGGTCCGCAATGCGGCCCATGGCGCGCAGAATGCGTTCGCGGGCCGCCATATCGTCGCGCGGCACGCGAGCCTCTGCGGCCAGGACGGCGGCTACGGCACTCTCGCGCGCGGCGCCCTCGAGCACGGCCCGTTCGGCGAGCCGGCCGAGCGAGACGGCCGCTTCGAGCGCCGCCGGCTCGCGCTGCGCGTTGATCAAGCTGGTTAGCACGCCGACCGCGGACGCGCCGCCCGCGTAGCCCAGTCCGTACGCCAGCGCTACGCGCACCTCCGCGTCTCGCTCGCTGGCAAGCATACGGGTGAAAAGCTCGGCGTCCGATTCGTCGCGCAGCCCGGCGATGGTCCGCACCGCGACGGCGCGCACGTTCGCATCCGGCGCTTCCAGCAACGCCCGCGACGCACGTAGCGCGTCGCCGCTCACTGCGCGGCCTTCCGCGATCTGCGCCTGCACCAATTCCAGACCGAGCAGCCGCACCGGCGGCAGCGCATCCGCGAGGAAACCGGCGAGCTGCTCGCCGCGCTCCGTCTCGGTACGCCGCAGGTACGACTCGCGCAGCGCGCTGGTCAGGCGCTGCTCCAGGTCGCGGCCGCGCTGCTCGGCCTCGCGCGCTTTACGTGCGAGTCGCGCGATCTGAAATTCCTGCCAAGCATCGGCGGAGAGCGCGGCGTGCTCACGCCACCAGTTGCGGGCCAGGGCCGCATCCGCCTGGAAAGAAACGCCGGTCATCAACTCCAGCGCGTCGAGCGCGGCGCGTTGCAGCGCGGGATCCGCATCGTCCAGCACTTCGATCAACGTAGCGACCGCATCGCGGCCCGTCATGCCGCCCAGTGCCTCGAGCGCCGCCAGCCGCGCCGCGCTGGGCCGGGTCTGGTCGAGCAGGCCGGCGCGAAGCCGCGAGGTAGCGCTCGTGAAGCACGCCAGCGCCGCGGCCGCAGCGCGGCGTACGTCCGCCTCGGAATCCTCGAGCATCGCAAGCAGCGGCGCGAGGTAGGCGTCGCTCAAAAACTGCGGCGATTCGGCCAGCGCTTCGGCGACGGCGATCTTCGCCGAGCGATTTGTGCCCAGCAGCAACTGCACCAGCCGGGCTGCGGTCTCTGGAAGCTCGGCCCGCAGCAGTTCGCGCGCTCCGGTGCGCCGTGCCTGGACCGTGTTTTGCCCTTCGATCAATTCGAGCAGGTCGGAGAGCCGCTGCGCGTCGGCGGCGGTGGCGCTGGCGGTCGCCGGCGCGGGCGCGCTGCTTTGCGCAGCGGCCGATGCGACCGCCAGAAAAGCCGCGAGCAGCGCTGCCTTCCATTGCATCGAGACCGCTCCAGCCACGCCAAAGCGTTGGACACGTTGCCTGCACCCGAGGTTGAACAGCGCGAGCCGCGCCGACAAAGCGAAAATTGAGTCTTCGCCCCGTCCGGATGATTATTATAAGTTGATACGTTCATGCCGGTTGCTGGATCGCCCGAGTCGGCCGCATTTTTCTGAAATCGCACCGCGCCGCGCAACCAAGCTTCCCGCAAATTGAATCAGCCCATGTCGCAGCTGCGCTGGCGATCAACGCAGCAACAAGCGGCGTTTGCGCGACTGAATCGCACCTGCCGAGCCTCCGATAAGACCAGAGAGACGCGCGCGGCTGCGGTTCCGTGCAAATCGATGCACCGCTGCGGGACGCGGTTGCCGCCCAGCGTCTTGCTCGGCGCGTGTGCAGCGCCTATGCTCGTTTGAATAAGTATCGGGCAGCCCGACGGAGGCCAACCGTGCGAAGCGTCAAACCGCTGATCCCGCTGCTGCTGATCGCTCTGCTCGCGCCGTCGCGCGCCGCGCAGGCAGACATTCCGGAACTGATCTTCCAGGGCCTCGACCTGGTCGCGACGCCCTCCGGGTTTCCCGTCTTTCCCGCGGGCGACGGTGGACTGGTTAACGGCCAGCGCAGCGGACGCCTGCGGATCGTGCCGAATCGGCTCGGGCAGGGTTATCGCCTCGAACTGGACCGCTCGTTTGGATTGGATTCGCGCGGCAGGCCGGAAGTCTTCGACCTGGGCGCGGTCGAACTCGAGCTCAACGGCTCGATCAGCAGCACGCTCAGCTACACCCGCCGCGGGTTGCTGATCGGCAGCGCCGACATCAACACGAACAACCTGAACTACGCACTGCGATTTCAGACCGGCGGGCAGGATGCGGTACTGAGCGGCACGCTGAACGGCCTGCAAAACATCGAGATCAACCAGTTTGGCTTCTACGACGCCTCGCTTAATCTCTCAAACACCGATGCGACGCTGACGCTCGACGGCGCAATCGCCGAAGGCACGCGCGACGCAGATTTCGACCTGGGCCCGATCAACATTCGCGGCAACATTTATCTCGACGCGCTGGTCGGGCTGCTGGCGAGCTTCGGCGTGGACACGAGCGGCCTGGAGCAGTTGATCCCCGGATCGCCGATCGGCGAGATCGCCGACTCGATCCGCGAGCAGCTCGAGCGGACCGCGGTCGCGGGGCTAACGATCGAAAACACGCCGGCGGATCTGCTCAGCGCGCCGGCGGCCACAGCGAGCGACGCTTCGCGGGTCCTGGCGCCCATTCCGGAGCCGGGCAGCCTGCTGATGCTGGGGACCGGGCTGGTGGCGCTCGGCGCACTTCGGCGGCGCTAGCCGTCGGACACAAAATCTGCTGAATTGTCCGCCTCGGCCGGCGCCCCGCGTCGGCCGATTCTTTTTGTGGCGTGCGCCACGGGGTTTGGTCATGTCCGCTGTGCGTGCGTTCATTGCACGCGGCTGCTGATTTTTTTACGCCTCATCGAGCGATCAAGATTCGCAAGCGATTCCCGGGCGGCGGACATCTGCTGAGCGAAGCGTCTGGAAGCGGGCCCCAATGGACCGCGGCGCTGAGCAGCAAGACGCGCGGGAGATTCTCATGAGACGGCACATGGGCAGAATGCGTTGGATCGCGATCGGCAGCTTGGCGGCGGCATTGAATTTCGGCTGCCGTCTCGAAGAGGAGCTCATCCAAGCGCTCGACGAAATCGTCGAGACCGTGGAATCCGACCGGTCGAGCGAGATTGCAGACGGCACGTCGAACACCATTCTGGACGGCCAGAACAACGCAGCGGCGCCTGGCGGCAGCGGCCGCGGCGGAAGCGCTGGCGGTTCGACGGGTGGTACGACTGGCGGTACGACGGATGCGCCGACTTCACCCCCAGCGCCAGGAACGGGTGCTCCGACTACGCCGTCTGCGCCGGGAACTGGCACGCCGACCACGCCGCCGCCCGCGCCGTCGCCCGATCCCGCGATCGACACCGACGCAATGATCAGCGAACTGACGCAGCTCTTTGGCAACACGCGCAGCACCTTTGGACGCAGCAGCGGCTCGTCGGACAACGATCGCTTCCTGACCGGCAACAACGACCTGACGCTGTGCGCGAACGGTCGGTTCTTTCTGCGTGAGACGCTCATCTTCAGCTCCGCCGACAGCCCTGGCTTCACCTCCGAGAACGACTCGGTCGGAACGTGGGCGATCGTGGTGCTGCAGGGAAATCTGCCGGCGATCGAACTGCGGGTCGAGCAGTCGAGCGATCAGAACCAGGCCGCGGTGTTGCAGTTCCTGATCGCCGCCGACGATCGCGGCCGCCTGTTCCTGAATGAGCGGCTCGCAAGTGTCGAGACCAATGTGCAGTCCTGTCAGTAGCAGACGCCGCAGTCGCAGTAATCGTTGCAGTTGCCTCCTGGGCGAGCCGTGCGGATTCGCCCTGCCAGCCGCACGCGTCGTCCGG
>CAZHTF010000037.1:0-29532 GCA_964535305.1 uncultured Planctomycetales bacterium
GCCCTGGGCAGTATACGAGGTGTGAATCCCGCGGCATAGCTTGACTTTCGGCGGCGGGTGCGGCGGAATACGGAGAGGGCGACGCCAAAAATGCACATCGGGGCATGCGGCGCCGCGCGGCACGGAGCCGTGCTTATGCAAAATGTCGGGCCGCTGCATTACAGCCGCGTCGGGGACACACTCAGCTTCACTGTGGCGCGTGCCGACCTTCCGCTGACGGAGCTACCCAGCAACTACGAAGGGCTGCTGGCCGACCAGTTGCATCGGCAGATCGCCGAGACGCCGGCGCTGCAGATCGTCATGGATTTGGAGGATACGCCCGCGATCAGCAGCCGGCAGCTCGGCGTGATGCTGGCGCTGCACAAGGCGCTTCGTCCGCATCGGGCCCGGCTGCCGCTGACGCGTGTCAGCTCCGAAGTTCGCCAGGTCCTCGAGACGACCCGCACGGCGCGCTTTTTCGAATTCACGTAGAAATATGTGACCGGGCGCCCGCAGGCGGCTCGCGTGGGAGCGCATCGCCGCGCGCGGTTCTTGTGCGCGCCGCTTCTGGGGCGGGGCGCAACGTCGGCCTGATGTGGCGCGCGGCCGGGCCGTCCGTTGCCGCCCGGCATGGCCCGCTGGCGGGATGTCCGCTTCATTGTTGGCAACGCAAGCCTGTTATTCATGTTTGTCGCGCGTGCATCCGATAACGGACTCGAGGCGGCGCGCGGCCGCGCCGCCAATGTCGTTCGTTCATCGAAGTGCGGGGATCGTCATGGCGGGGTTTGTCGACAGTGTTTGGCGTTGGTTTACTGGCGCCACGCCCCGTTCGATCAGGGTCGAAGCGCCTCAAGCGGAGGCTGCGCCGCGTGAGCTTGCCGGCGCGGGGGAAATCCAGGACGTACCGGGAATGCCCGAGCGCGTCTGGTGGACGCCGATCGGCGAGCCGGTGCTGGAGCCACCGGACCTTCGGGCCCAAATGGTCGGGGCTGACGAGCGGCTTTACAAAACCCTACATTCATTTATCAACTCGCCCAATGTCGAGTTGCCGCAGATTCCGCAGGTTGCACAGCGGGCGTTGAGCCTATCGCGCGATGAGAACGTCGACTACCGCAAGCTGGCCGAAGTGGTCGAGCAGGACCCGGTGTTGACTGCGGATTTCCTGCGACTGGCGAACTCGGTCGCATTTCGTGGCGTCAGCGAAATGCGCCGCATGGACCTGGTCTTTGCACGGCTGGGCAGCCGCCGCCTGCGAACCGTCTTGCTGGGCACGCTGCTCAAGACGCAGATCATTCGCACCGGGGGCGCGCAACGCAGCCTGGGTGAAGAGCTTTGGCGTCGAGCGTTGGCGTCAGGCGTGGTGATGGCGCGGCTCGCGCCGCTGACGAAGCAGGATGTTGATGACGCGTTTCTGATCGGGCTGCTGCATGACATCGGCCTGATGGCTGTTTTGAAGATTGTCGACGACTTTCAACGCGAGGTTGGGAAAAAAGTTCCGCGCGCCATGTTCGATTTGATCGCGTCCGAGTGGCATGAGCACCTGGGGCTGCGCGTCGCAGACTCGTGGGACCTGCCCGACCCGTTGCCGAAGATCATCTCGTCGCACCATCGTTTGCCCGAGCCGGGCGGCCCGCATGAAGTAATGCTCTGCGCGGTAATGACTTGCGATGCCGCATGTACGCTGCTCGGTTTTGCCCCACCGTACGTGCCGTACGATTTCTGGAATCTGCCGTGCGTCAGGCGATTGGCACTGCAGCAGCATCCGAAATCGCGCACGGAACTAGCGGGACTACAGCAGGAAATCGAAGAACGAATCGCAATCATTTGAAGCTTCGCCGTTGCGGGATCGATAAAAGCTTGCAATAATCCAACGCTTCACTGGTGCGGTTTGACGTCGGCGCACAAATTCTGATCTCATCGACGGCTATTCGGTCGTCGTGCGCCTGCGCAGCTAGGAACTTTGGTCCAAGGAAGTCAGGAGCTAGGAATGAGAAACCTCAAGTCGATGGCGGCAGCGCTGTCAGCCGGGGTTGTGCTGCTCGGCGCGATGGCAGGTTGCCGCAACCACATGCCGCATGCGTGGTTTTCGTGGCACTACGGCGGTGACATGCATCGGTCGTACTCCAAGCCGCCGTTCGGCGTGGACAACTGGGATCCTTGGGCTGCGTCGATTGAGCTGACGCCCATCGAGGACGTCAACCCGGTCCGGACGCAACACGTGTTTGTTGCAACGGTTAAGGACAAGGAAGGCAAGCCACTCCCCAATCGTCGCGTGGAGTGGATCATCGCCAGCGGCAGCGTCGGCGATTTCGTCGAAGTCGATTCGAACGGGTGGCGCGCTAGCCGCGGCTACAAAGTCGACAATCACTTCGCCGTAACGCACACGCGCAACACGAACTACACGATTCGCACCGGTGAGACCGACATCCAGATCGGCGAAGGTCAGACCTGGGTAGTGGTAACCTCGCCGATCGAGGGCGAGACGCACATTACCGCCTATGCCCCAGGCATTTACGATTGGAGCAAGCACAAGACCTTTGCCGTGAAGCGCTGGTACGACGTGACCTGGGAATTCCCGGCTGCCGCAACCAACCCGACCGGCACGCCGCACGAGTTCATCACCAAGGTCACCAAATACTCGGACGGCTCGCCGTTGGTCGGCTATGACGTGACTTACAAGATCGTCGATGGCCCGGCGGGTACGTTCGATCCGGGTGGGCGTGATTCGGTGACGGTCAAGACCGATGGCGGCGGCCTGGCCCGCGTCGTGCTGAACCAGGCACGTCCGGCCGAAGGCACCAACAACGTCGAAATCACGATCGTTCGGCCGGAAAACGTGCAGTGCTGCGAGCCGGCGGTGCCGATTGCAACTGGCCGCACCAGCAAGACCTGGATCGGACCCAAGATCGCGATCCAGAAGGATTGCGCTGCCGAGAAGCTGCTGAACGAGCAGTTCACGTATGACATCGTCGTCACCAACCCTTCGCAGGTCACGACCAAGGACGTCGTCGTCACTGACCCGCTGCCCGATGGCATCGATTACGTCTCGAGCACGCCGGCCGGCACCGTCAGCGGCAAGACGATCACCTGGAACGCCGGTGCGCTGAATGGCGGCGGCACGTGGCGGGCGCAGGTCATGGTGAAGGCCGTCCGCAAGGGCACCTTCGAGAACTGTGCTGAGGTTCGCACGGCGGAAGGCCTGTCGGCGCGCGATTGCTGCGTGACCAAGGTCGCCGAAGCCGCGATCGCGATTGAGAAGACCTGCACGCCGGAAGTCGTGCTGTGTGACACGATCGAGCACACGATCACCGTCCGTAACCCGGGCGACGCGCCCGCGACCAACGTTCGCGTCGAGGATCGCCTGCCAGATGGCATGGTTACGGCTGACGGCCGCACCAGCCTGGTGTTTGACGGCGGCACGCTCGAGCCGGGCGGGGCCAAGCAGGCCAAGTTCACCGTGAAGGCCACGAAGGTCGGCTCGTTTACCAACACCGCAACGGTGACGGCGGACGGCGGCCTGCAGGCCAGCGCGTCGTGCACCACGGTCGTCAAGCAGCCGGCCCTGGCGATTACCAAGTCCGGCCCGAGCGAGCGCTTCATCGGCCGCGACGCCGAGTACGAGATCACCGTCAGCAACCGCGGCGATGCTCCGGCGCGTGACACGATTCTGACCGACGCCGTTCCGCAGGGTGCGACCTTCGTCAGCGCCAGCGACGGCGGCGCGATGAGCGGCGGCAACGTGACCTGGAACCTGGGCACGCTGCCTCCGGGCGGCTCGAAGACGGTCAAGATGGTCGTGAGGGCCTCGACCGCCGGCGTCATCCGCAACACGGCCAGCGCTCGCGCGTTCTGCGCCGAAGCCCAGGCCGCGCACGAGATGAACGTCAAGGGCATCCCGGCCGTTCTGCTGGAAGTGATTGATGTTGACGACCCAATCGAAGTCGGCTCGCCGACCACCTACGTGATCACCGTCACGAACCAGGGGTCCGCGGTCGGCACGAACATCAAGATCGTCTGCGTGCTCCCGCCGGAAGGCGAGTTCGTCTCGGGCGAGGGTGCAACGCGCGGCAGCGCCGCGGGTAACACGGTCTCGTTCGAGCCGTACCCGAGCCTCCCGCCGGGTCAGAAGATCTCGTTCCGCGTCGTGATGCGGGCCAAGGCGGCTGGCGACATCCGCTTCAAGGTCACCATGACGACCGACCAGACCGGCAGCGTCCCGATCGAGGAAACGGAGAGCACGCGGCTGTACTAGCCCGTGACGCCTTCGATCGACTGAAGTAAAATCCGCGAGCCGAGGGATCGATCCGGTCCTTCGGCTCGCGGTGTTCCTTTCAAATGCAAATCGCGCTCCGCGAGACCGTGAGACCTAGATTCGGCGCGGCGGTGGTGCTCACACGTCCTGCAAGCTCGTGCGCGACGCGAACCGCGCTGCGTCCCGCTCACTCGGAGGTGTACTCATGTTGATTGGATTGGTCGGCCGGACCCGCGGCGCAGCGCTCACGGCGTGCGTTTGCGTATTGCTCGCTTCGCCGGTGCTGCTGGCTCAGTCTCCAGACAATCGCCCGCTGGGCCGCACCGTCTACGCCTATCCCACCGGCGATCCGCGCACCAGCATCTTGCTGGTCGAGCACATCCTGCCGCGCGAGACGCGCGTGGGCCGCGAATTCGAGTACATCGTCAAGCTCAGCAACGTCACCCGCGCCGACATCCGCGGCATCTCCTTCAATATGCAGTTCCCCGCAGACGTCGAAGTCCGCGGCGTCGATGTGCCGCCCACACGCCGCAGCGACGGTGGCGGAACTTGGGAACTCGACGTGCTGCGGGCCGAGAGCGTCGCGAGCCTGCGCTTCCGCGTCGCGGCACGGCAGGTGGGCGAGATCATGGCGTGCGCGACGATCGTGCTCCGCACGGAGAACTGTGCTGGGGCCCGCGTGGTCGAGCCGGATCTGAAGCTGGTGAAATCCGCGCCTGCGGAGGTGCTGCTGTGCGACCCGATCCCGCTACGCTTTATCGTCTCAAACCCCGGCAGCGGTGCGGCGACGAACGTCGAGCTGCGCGACCAGTTGCCCGAAGGCTGGGTCACCGCCGACGGTAAGACCGGCTTTGCGCTGAATGTTGGCGACCTGGCGCCGGGTCAGACGCGCGAACTGGCGGTCGAAGTGCGCGCCCAGCGCACCGGACAATTCACGAATACCGCAACGGCGACTTCGGCCGAGCAACTCACCGCACAGGCCAGCGCGTCGACGCGCGTGGTGCGGCCGATGCTGCAGGTTTCCAAGACCGCGCCCGAGGTCCGCTTCATCGGCCGGCCGGTGAAGTTCGACATTACCGTGATCAACAGCGGCGACGCCGTGGCGCGCGACACGCAGCTCGTCGATCAATTGCCCAGCGGGCTGAATTTCGCGGACGCCAGCGACAATGGGCGCTTCTCCGGCGGCGTGGTCACCTGGGCGCTGGGCAACATGGGGCCGGGCGAACGCCGCACCGTGAGCCTGACCGCGACCGCGCGTGAGATCGGAAATTTCAAGAACGTCGCCGTCGCGCGGGCGTACTGCGCCGAGGCCGGGGCCGAGTCTCAGATGGTGGCCCGCGGCATCCCCGCGATTCTGCTCGAGGTGGTCGACGTCGAAGACCCGATCGAGATCGGCAAGACCACCACCTACGAGATCAACGTGCTCAACCAGGGCTCGGCGGACGGCACGCAGATCGTGATCACCTGCGACCTGCCAGAAGAGCAGGAATTCATCTCGGCCGAAGGACCGACAAAAGGCACGGCGACACCGCGGCGAATCGCGTTTGATCCATTGCCGCGCTTGGCGCCGCGCGCGAGTGCCAAGTATCGCGTGACGGTGCGCGGCCTGCGCGAGGGCGATCTGCGCTTCAAGGTGACGATGAGCAGCGCCGAGCTGGATCGCGACAAACTGGTCGAAGAGACCGAGAGCACGCGCGTGTACTAGACGGCGGCGCGTTTCGCCCCAACGGGGCGAAGGAATGTAGCCGCGGGTGCAGCGCGGCCCGCAGGGCCGAGCGGAACCCGTGGAATCGGGCGAGAAAGTCTTCTCCGCCCCGGTAGGGCCGCAGGGATATTTCAGCGAAGACTCAACGCGCCGCACGCCTGCTGCGCGTTGAGCCTTCAATTTGCGGCATTTCAGCGACTAGAAGCCGATTGCGGCTGACTGGAGTCGAACCAGCACGATCTTGCGATCACAAGGACCTGAACCTTGCGCGTCTGCCAATTCCGCCACAGCCGCAGCGCCATTCGCAAGTCGTTCATCGTATCGAACTGAGCCGATTGGTCAAGTCGGCCGCGCACGCGGCTCAGGGCTACGCTCAGTCGGCCCTTGCACACGCTCAGGGGCAGACCGCCTGCCAGTTCCCCAGCAGGATTCCCAGGTCTGGCTCGCTGGTCTGGCCGTCGCCGTTGAGATCGCCGCCGGGGCCGGATTGCCAACTGCCCAGCAAGATGCCCAGGTCGGCTTCGTTCACCAAGCGATCGCCGTTGAGGTCGCCGGCACAGCCCGGGACGATGCGGCCCCACCAGGTTCCCCAGCGGCTGTCATTGTCGGCGGCGCCGACGCGCGTCTCGGCGTATTCCTGGATCGTCCAGAAGCTGGTGTCATCCAGCGGGTCGACCATGGTGGCGCTGTAATCGCCCCAGCGATTGCGCGTCCCGCTGAAAACTTTGTAGTACGTCGATTCGCCCGGCTTCAGCACGCGCAACGGGCGCGTCGCGCCCGGGGCGTCGCTGGCGAGCCGCACGGCGTACGCAGCTTCGATGTAGCGCGTCGCGTCGCTGCGCGAAAAGCCGATGACTGCGTCCTCGTTGCAGTTCACGCCGATGCTCGGGAAGCTGTGGTGTACATTTGGGCCGCCGTCGATCACGCCCGACTGCACGATCGGCGTGGGCATGGCGGCGGGGTTAATCTGGTACCAGTAGACGTTGGTGCGGTCGATCGTGCCACCAACCGGTGCGCCGCCGCTGTGCGTGGCCCAGATTCGGCCGTTGCGGAAGACCGCGTTGAGGATGCGCGGGCTGTTGGTTTCGATCAGCCGCGCGTCGCCGAGTTGCGGCGCATCGATCTGACCATAAATGAAGTCGGTATTGACGCGGAAAAGACCGGAGCTCGGCTGGGCCGCATTCGGGACGACCGACCAGACGGGCGCCGGCCCGCTGCCGGTGATCTGCGAAATGCGGATGAGCTGCACGTCGTCGAGCGGGTCGCTCCAGCCGCTGTTGTCGGCGATGTAGAGCGTGTTCTGTGCGGCGTCGAGCGTGACGCAGGGCTGGAACGAGTCGCCGTCGAAGCCGCCGGAGGTGTCAAATCCGACCGGGAACTCGGTCACGATTACGCTTCCGGATGCTGCGAGCGCGCTGGTCTTGTCGAACACCCACATCTTCACGCCGCTGAATGAGCTGCCGCTGACTGTGAACATGTTGTTGGCAACCGCGATCCAGTTGCGGTTGACGCCCAATCCGGGGAAATCGGCCCAATCGACATCGGTAGCGTCCGCGTCGATGCGGAAGAAGCGCCACGCGCCAAGCGGATCGCTTGTGGCGCTGACCGCCAGTGCGATCGATGACGACGCCGAGCGCGAGTTCGTATCGACCGTGGCGATGAAGCGGCCCGAAAGCGAGTCGTACACCAGCCGCGGGTCAAAGTGGCCGCTGCCGCCCGCGGGTGACCAGAACGTCGCCAACGTGACCGTGCTCAGGATCGTGCCGCTGCGCGACTGGATCCGCACCTGCGAATTCAGCATCGTCATGACGTGATTCGGACCCACCGCGCCCATCGTGTCCGGCGGAATGATGGTGGTGCTATCCGGCAACGCCTGGAAATTCGTGGACAGCACCGGCTCTACCAGCAATGGCGGGCAGATGCCGCGCAGCCCGAGCGCTTGCGGCTCAATCGCCGCCGTCGACAGGCTGGAACCCGAGCCGGCCGGCAACAGAAACGTCCGCGGCGCAACGCGCTCGCCGGGGGTCTCGACCCAGTGCTCGGCGTGCGGCGTCTGCGCGATGAACGCGTCCGCGGCGACCAGCTCGTCCCAGGTTACGGTCGTGCCGGGAATGGTACGTGTGGTGCCGGTAACTTCGTGCGAAAATGCCGCGGGGCAGGCCAAGCAGATGGCGGCCGCAACCGCCCACGATCCGAGTCGACACGTCATGCGCTCTCCCTCGTCGGTTGGTGGAACCCAGGATTGATACTAGCAGCCGGGCGGCGGCGCTCGAACAGCAATTTTGTCACGAGCCTGAATTCGCGGTGAACGTGGATCCACGGCGAAGGAACGGAATTCGGACCTGCGTTCATTCGCAACGCGGGCGCGCTCAGAGGAGTGCGTCGCGCAGCCGATCGCGCAGCGCTTCGGCGGCTGAGCGCGGGTGGAGTGCGTAAAAATACTCGCGGTCGAGCGCGACCCGCTGCTGCTCCTGTAAATCGCGCTGCGACTCGAGCGACACCTGTAGCGCCTGAATACGGCCTGAGAGGGCGGCGGCGGCGGCATCGTTGAGCGCTCGAATCTCCTGGAACACGCGCCGCCGGTCACGACGGTCCGCCGGCCGCGATTCGCGCAGCCGGGCCGACTCGGTAATCAGCGCGCGCTTGGCATCCGCGAATGCAGCCGGCAGCGGCGCATGCCGCTCCGGGTTCCAGCGCAGCTCGCGCGCCATGCGCAGCGCCTCGGCCCGCGGCAGCACATCGGAGGTCGGCCGCGGCAACGGCAATAGCAGGCACGCACTCACGCATGCCATCGGCGCCAGCGGCGAGCCGAAAACGCGCGGCAGCCAGCGCTCGGTGATCTGGTCATACTCCGCGCCACCGACGCCGTGAATGAAGACATCGGCCAGCAGCAGCCGCGTGAAGCCCGAGAGCGCCAGAGCCCGCGGGCGAATGTGCCAGCCGTCGCGTTCGCTCGGCCAGGGCTGGGCATGCCGCCGCAGCGGCGTGAGCTCCGCCGCCGGCAGCACGGCGACACATGTTTCGTCGGCAAGCAGCCGCAGTTCGTCGGCCTGGCGCTGCACCATCAGCCGGTGGCGGGCGTGGTCCGGTCCGAGCAGCCAGAATGGCAGCTCGACGAGCTCTTCCGAAACCTGCAGTGTCGGTACCGGCCGCTGCTGCCCGCGAATCCCGAAACGCACGCGAAACGCCTCGAGCGCCGCGTTGTACTCGCCCGCCGCCGCGTGTGCATTCAGCAGCAGATGTGCGACGAACGCGCGGAACGCCTGCGTCTGGCACAGGGCCGAAACGCGCAGCGTCCGTAGCGGCGGCAGTCCCAGCGCGGTGCTGCTGGCTTCGATTGCCCAGTTCATCGCATCAACGAACGCCGCGCCCGCGTGCACGCGCTCCAGAAACGCCTCTTCGAATATCGGTAGGAGCGAATCGGCCGCGACTTGCGGCCCGCGCGTCGCGAGCGCCGCACGCACGCCCTCGAAGAAGGTGCGCCAGGCGGCCAGCGGGGCGGCCTGCAGCCGTTCGCTCGGCCGGTCGCGGACAAACCCTGGGATCGCAATCTGCGTTTGCTCGGCTCGCGCGCCGCGGATGCGCGGCAGCGTAAGCCGTTCGTGCTTGACCACGTCGGAATCGACCGCGAGAAACGTCGCCGTCGCGCCGTACACTTGCGCGAGCAGTCCGGCGGCCAGGTTCTTTGCAAATACGCCCGCGTGGAAGAATTCCAATTGGTGACCGGTGAGGATCAGCGTACCGCTGATGCTGAGTTCGCTGCGGAGCGACTGCCGAACACTCGCCACGTCCGCGTCGAGAATGCGGCCGCCGCCGCGCTCCACACCCGTCGTCAGCCAGCGCGACCATGCCGCGTCCGGCGGATGGATCAGCACATCCAGGTGCTGCCGCGGCGTGAGCAGCGGGTGCCGCCGTATCATTCCGCTTCGGGGCAATACGTTGCCGGATGCGAGACGGGTGCCGGCTCACGCCGCAATTCGCGCACCAGTACTTCCAGGTAATGCTGCAAGCGGGCGGCGGGATCATCGAGCGTGCCGCCAAACTCACGGCTGCGATCGCGATAGATGCGGCGTACGGGTAACTCGCGGATTCGCAGCCCGGCCCGCACGCACTGCACCCAGAATTGCAGCGGGAATGCATAGCCCGGCTCATCCAGCCGCAGCCGCTGCATGGCGGCCACGCGGTGCGCCTTAAAGCCGCAGAACGAATCGGTCAGCCGCAGGCCGAGCGTCTGCTCCAGCAGCAGGTTGACGGTCTGGTTGATGCGATAGCGGTCGGGCGGGGGCGTGTCGTCGCCGACGTGCGGCAGCAGGTAACGCGAACCGCTGATGACGTCGGCGTCACCGGCCATGGCCTGCTCGACAAACGCCGGGATTTGCGCCGGCTCGTGCTGCTCGTCGCAATCGATGGTGATCAGCCAGTCGTAGCCGCGGCGCTGCGCGAAACACATGGCGTCGATCAGGCTCTGGCCGTAGCCGCGGTTTTCCGGGTGCGTGATGGTCGCGACCTGCGGAAAGCGCTTGATGAGCGCCGGCGTGCGGTCGGTCGAGCCGTCGTCAACCACCAGGATGTCCGCGGCCCGGGCCGCCACGGCGTGCAGCACGCCCGCAAGATGCCGCTCTTCGTTGTATACCGGCATGGCGACCAGGTATTTCACGCGATACTCCGCGGACGTGCGACGCTTTGAACGTGAACATGTGCCCGGAACATGCGGGATTCTTTTCAGCGCCCGGGCAACTGTCAAACGCCGCCGGAAAAACCGCGGCGCAGGATGGCGGCGCGTTGCGGCTTATGGCCGCTAATCCGCGCGGCGCAGGGCCTCGCGCGCCGCTCCGATTTCAGCAAGCTGCGCCGGGGCCAACGTCGGAAAACTCAGGTTCAGGCTGGCGAGCGTCTCGACGATCGCCGCCGCCACCACAAGCCGCGTGAACCACTTGTTGTCGGCCGGCACGACGTACCACGGGGCGTACTCGGTCGCGGTGTGCTGGATCATCTCCTCGTAGGCGTGCATGTACTGGTCCCAGTAGCGGCGTTCGTTCACGTCGCCGGCGGCGAACTTCCAGTGCTTCTCCGGGTTATCGAGCCGTTCGAGGAAGCGGCGTTTCTGCTCCTGCCGCGATACGTACAGAAAGAACTTGCGCACCACCACGCCATTGCGCGTCAGGTAGCGCTCCAGGTGTCGCATGTCATTGAAGCGCTCGCGCCAGATGTCGTCGGTGATCAGCTCGGCAGGCAGCTTCTGCCGCGCCAGGATCTCGGGATGCACGCGGACGATCAGCACCTCTTCGTAATAGGAGCGATTGAAAATCCCAATGCGGCCGCGCTCCGGAAGTTGCCGCATGCAGCGCCACAGGTAGTCATGATCCAGCTCCTCGGCCGAAGGCGCCTTGAACGCCGTCACCTGGCAACCCTGCGGATCGACGCCGGACATGACATGCTTGATCGCCCCGTCCTTTCCAGCGGCATCCATGGCCTGAAAGATGAGCAGCACGGCGTATTTGTCCTGGGCGTAGAGCCGCTCCTGCAGGGCCGCGAGCACCTCGACGCCGCCGGCGAGCGCCTCCTTGGCCCGCGGCTTGTCCTGGTGGGTCAGGCCGCCGGTGTCGGCCGGGTCAAAGTGCTTCAGACGGAACGCGTCGCCGTCGCCGACGCGGTAGGCCTTGCAGAACTCTCTTGCGAGCGCGACGGACTTCTCGATGTCCATGACGTCTCCAGCGCGTGGTGTGTGCCGGGCTGCGTCGCGACATCATACGCGGCGCCGCGAAAAATCACTTGCAACGCCGCAAAAACGTGCAATACTATGTGTGGCATAGTATGCGTGCCGATGCGTTAGACGCCTGCGGTGCGCTGGAGATCGATCCATGCGAATCGAACGCGAGCTGATGCGCGGGGCCGGGCCGGTCGCCGTCCTCAAACTACTCGAGCGCGGCGAGATGTACGGCTACCAGATCGTCGAAGCGCTGGCGCAGCGCTCGGGCGCGGTGCTCTCGATGGGGCAATCCACGCTCTACCCGCTGCTGTACAACCTGGAAACCAAGGGGCTGGTCGAGGCCGCCTGGCGCTCCAGCCCCGAGGGCCGCGACCGCAAGTACTATCGCATTACCGCCCGCGGCAAGGCGCGTCTCGCCGCGCAGGCGGCGCAGTGGCAGGCGGTGGCGGGCGCGATGCAGGCGCTGGGAATCTTGTCGCCGCGCAGCGCGGCAGGAGTGCCGGGATGAGCACTTCGAGCATACCCGAGAATACGTTGTCGCAGTCACTGCTGCATCGTTTGGCGCACACGCCGATGCGCGATGTGCTGCGCGGCAGACTCACCTGCCGGCTGGACTACGAGGCCGCGATCCGCGCCGCGCGGCTGCCCTGGAACGTCAGCGATCTGATCCGCGCGGTCGTGCGGGCCACGCGCCTTTCGCGCATCGAGCGGGCCGACTTGGCCCGCGAACTCGCCGCGCATTTTCAGGACGGTCTCGCGCTGCACGCCGACGCGCAGCGCATGCTCAGCGATTTTGGCGATCCGCGGGCGGCGGCGGCCCTGATCCGCCGCGCCAAGCTGCGGCAGCGCCCGCTGACCTGGCAGATGCTGAGCTGGACCAGCTATGCGCTGGGCGTGGCGCTGCTGCTGTCGCTGCTCTTGTACGCCTTCCTGGCGCTGCGACTGTTCACCGCAACGCCCAACATCGCCCGCAACCACCTGGCTGAGCTCAACGCACCCGCGCTGGCTATCCAGGAGACGCAACGCGCCTGGCAGCTGTATCGCGAGGTGGCAATCGCGCTCGAGTCCGTGCCGGATTGGGATGAACTCGGTCATGCACAGCCCGATGCGCCTCGCTGGCCGGAGCTGCTCGCGTATCTGGCGCGCAACGAAAGAGCGCTGCAGTTGATCCACGCTGCCTCGCAGCGCCCACATCTGGGGATCGTTCTCACCACCGACCTTGATCCACTGCTGCTGGCCGGGAGGGCGAAGGCCAATGATCCCGCTGCTGCTGCGGCGGTCGCGGCGACTACGCGGGCGAACGAGGCGCCCAATCCGCTCGTGCTGAGCGTCCTGCTTCCGCACGTAAGCGAGCTGCGCATGCAGGCCCGCGCGCTGCGCCTCGCGGCGCTGGCCGCCGGCGCGCGCGGCGATGCCGACGCCGCGGTGCGCCATGTAGAAGCCATGATCGCGATTTCCGACCACGCATTCGAGACGCCGATCCTGATTTGCGACCTGGTCGCGTTCAGCGTTCTTACCCGCGCGTGCGGCGTGGTCGATGAGTTGCTGCATCGCTACCCTGAACTGCTGCGCGGGCCGCAGCTCGTGCGGATCGCACACCGGCTGGGCGCGGCGCTGGGCGGCGGCGTGCTGCGGGCGCGCGTCGAGAATGAGCGGCGCGCGTGCGAAGATGTCCTGCAACGCATCTACAGCGACGACGGTCGCGGCGACGGACGCATTTCGGCGGCCGGATTGCAGCTCCTGGACGACATCCGTCTCCCGCCGAACGAGGAGAGTGGGCCGGCGCCGCTGAAGCCGCTCATGGGTGCGATACTGGTTGGCAGGGCCGAAATGAGCCAGAAGATGGAGCGGATCTTCTCGCTGGCCGAGCGCGAATCGCGGCTTCCGCTCTGGCAGCGCAACGGGTCGGCCGCGGACCGCGCGCTGCAGGAGCTGGGCGCGTCTGACACGCTGCGAGCCCGCTATCTCCCGCTCTGGATCATGGCGCCCTCCTTGTCGAACGCGGGCGCGCAGGGCGAGATCCTGACCGTCCGACGTGACGCTACGCTGGTGATGCTGGCGCTGCAGGCGTATCGCGAGCGGAACGGCACGTATCCGGCGTCGCTGGTTGAGTTGACGCCGACGTTCATTCCGAGCGTCCCGCTCGATCGCTTTGACGGCGCGCCGCTTCGGTATCGGCTGGTGGCGGGCCAACCGCTCCTGTATTCGGTGGGCGTCGACGGCGATGATGATCAGGGCCGTGTGCCGGCAGGCCGCGAGGGCAACGAACGCGCTCGTCGCTGGGGCGCGAGTCCGTCGCGCGCCGGTCAGTCCACGTCGGAAACGGACGGGGACTGGCAGCTGTTTCCGCCGGTTTTTGTAACGCCGGTGGAGCGCGCGCCGTCTGAAGACGATTGACGTATTTCTCACCACATGTTGAGAATGCATCCATGCGCAGTTCGCTCGCAGCGCGATTCGCTCTGGCTCGATCGCCTGCTACCTTCCGTAGCACGACACGCACGCTGACGCTGACCCTGGCCGTGTTCTGCGTGTCTGTGACGCATGCCGGCGGCGATCGACCGCTACGCGAAGCACGCTCAGAGAACGGACTGTTCACGCTGCGGATTGACCCCGGCCGCGGCGGTTCGGCGAAAGCGTCGCGCGGGGCGCGGGCCAGTCTGCTCGAAGCCAGGCCCGAGCGAATAGAGATGCGCCGCGTGTGGAGCGAACGGCTCGTAAACCCGGTCGCGCCGGCGCAGGCCTTTATCCGCAACGACGGGCGGTTCGTCGTGACGCTCGACGACTATCGCCTCGGTGGGGCGCGCAACGCGCTGGTGGTTTATGGCACCGAAGGAGAGCGTCTGAAGCGTTTCGAATTGCGCGAGCTGCTGCGCAGCGCGGGTTGGGAGACGGTCCGCGTGCGCGGCCGCGCGGTCGAGTGGCTTGATGCCGCCAAGGGCGGCTTCCACGACCAGCCGGCGCGTTTCGAAATTCGGCTGAAATCCGGCCGCGTCATCGCCGTCGATCTTGAGAAGCTGGAATTGATCGACGCGCCAGACGCGCAGGAAGAGGCCGTGCCGGCGGAAATCGCCGCGGCGCTCGAGTCGGCGATTTCAGACGACACTGAGAATCCCGACCAAGCCGCGCTCGATCCGCAGGACGCGCAGGCGCTGGTCAGCGCGCTGCTGAGCATGGGGCTGGAGCTGACCCCCGCGCAGCTCGAAGCCCTGATGCGCGGCGATGCCGCCGCCGAGTCCGCGGCGCTTTCGAAGCTTCATGATGCGGACGATTTGGAAGACGCTGCCGATGACGCGGCCGCGCTGCCCGATTCGGACGCCCATCCCGCGGCGCAGCCGTTGGCGGCGGCCGATGGCAGGTCGTCGGAGGGGCCCGGCGGCGTGTCGGTGCCGCTGCCGGATCCGCGCCATCCGGTCTCGTACGTCGATTGGCTTCGCGAGCAAACCGCTGTCGTGGGCGAGAGCGCCGTCCCGCAGCTTCAGGCCGCGCTCGACCAGTTGGTGCCATTTGCGGGTGATCGGGCGCTGTACGACCGGGCGCTCGCGGGCGACGCCAGCGCGCTGAACGCGCCCGAGATCCGCAACTGGCTCAGCCAGAATTCCGCGGCACTCGTCAGCCGCCGTTCGGCGCTCGAATTGCCTTATCGCGGCTTTCCGCCAAGGGTGACCGATGGGTCTCTGATCAGAATGCTGCTACCAGAGGTTGCGCTCATGCGCGACCTGGCGCGCGTCTCCATTGTGCAGGGCCACGCGCTGCTCACCGACGGGCAGCCGCAGGCGGCCCTGGGGCAATATTTCGAAGTGGCCCGTTCCGGTGCGCAAACCAGCCAGGGCCCGACGTTGATCGAAGGGCTGATGGGCGTCGCGATTCAGCATCTGGCGGCAAAAGCCATGCTGGATTTGCTGAATTCCCCGCAATCCGGCGGGGTGGATTACGCGGCGCTCGCCGAACGGATCGAGCGCGAGTTCGTCCCGACACGGCCGCTCGCCGAGCACATGCAGCTCGAGCGGGCCATGACGATGGACACGCTGCAGCGCCTGTACCGCGTCGATGCGGAAACAGGCGAGATCATGCCCGATCCCGAGGGCGTCCGCTGGATCAGCGGCTTTGGCGACGCTCAGCCGCTGGAGAAGATGCTTTGGGGTCTTTCGCTTTCGACCGTCGGCTTTGATCGGCATGTGCGGATCGCGAATGAGCACTTCGACGAATTGACGCAGGCTGTCTCGCAACCGACCTATTCTGCGACGGCTCGCGAGCTTGCCGCGATCGAGCAGCGCGTCGCCGACCCGGCGTTCCGCGGCGCGAACCCGCTGATGGGGCATCTGCTCTCGCCGATGACGCGCGCCAGCCAGGCGACGGTGCGTATGGAAGCCACCCGACGTGCCGCGCAGCTTGTCGCGCGGATCAAGGCCTATCAGCAGCGGTCTGGGTCGCTTCCGCAATCGCTGGACGCGCTGGGCGAGCTCCCGGCCGCGATCGACCCGTTCAGCGGGCAGCGCTTCAACTACCAGCCGCGCGGCGACGACTTCACGCTCTATTCAATCGGCGCAGACGCGGTCGACGACGGCGGCAGCGACGAAAAAGCGGACATGCTCTTCTGGCCGCGTCCGGCGCGGCCGCAGTAAGCCGCGCGGCGCGGGAATTCATAGCGGAATTCGCGATTGCCGCGTTACGATCCGCGGCATGTCGAACCGCGCGGTGATCATCACGGTTTCTGATCGCTGCAGTCGCGGCGAGGCCGAGGATCGCAGCGGCCCGGCCGCGTTGGCGCAGCTCGCGCGGTTCGACGCGGTCGCGATTCATCGCCAAATCATTCCGGACGAAGTCGCGATCATCCGCGGATTGGTGCAGGGCTGGATCTCGAGATGTGAGCTGATTGTCTGCAGCGGCGGGACGGGCGTCGCGCCGCGCGATGTCACGCCCGAGGCGATCCTGCCGCTGATCGAGCGGCCGCTGCCGGGCTTCGGCGAGGCGATGCGGCTGCGGGCCTTCGAGCGCACGCCGTTGAGCATCATCTCGCGCTCTGGCGCGGGCATCAGCGGCTCGACGCTGATCGTCTGGCTGCCGGGCTCGCCCGGTGGCGTGAGCGAATGCCTAGAGATGCTGACGCCGGCGATCCGGCACGTGTGTCAGTTTTTACGCGGCGCCGCGCCGCATTAGCCGGGCCGCGTCTCGCCGTCGTTCAAACCAAACAAGAACGCAATCGCCCGGGCGGTTCAGGCCCAGGCGTTGCGTGCTGGAATCATCGGGTGCGGCCTGCGGGATTCGGCCGCCGCGGAGCGCAATACCGCTAGCGCCGTACTTCCTGCGAGCGGACCGCGGCCGGCAGTGTGCGGCGGCGGTAGCTGCGCTGCGCCCCGAAGAGCGAGAGCGAGAAGAGCATCGCGGCGCCGGCCGGGCACATGCCGGTGGTCGCGATCAAATCGTCGAGCGGGTCATGATTCTCGCCATCGTGCGGGATGTCCTGGCCCGGCTGGCTGCCTGGGTCCGCGCTGCCGCTGCCTGCGCCGCCGATCGGACCGCCTCCGCCTGGGACCGGCGTTGGCGTAGGCGCGGGTGCGGGCGTCGGAGTCGGGGTCGGCGTGGGCGTGGGCAGGGTGCCTTCGAGCGCCTGATTGGTGTTTCCGAAGCGGCCCAGGTCGGCGCGGCCGCCGTTGGGCGCGGGCTCGTTCTTGAACTCAGCGGCCGGGTCGGCCGCGTCGATGCAGGGCGAGCCGAGCGCCAGGCGGAAGTCGTTGGTAGCGGGTGCGACAAATCGCGGGTCCGCGTTCAGGTTGCCGGCGCCTTCGATGCGCTCCTCGGAGCAGGTGTAGCTGACGCGCAGCGTTGAGGTGTTGTCGACGGCGAAGTCGTCGCCGCCGTTGTTCCAGAAAATGCAGTTCGCGACCGTTGCGCTGGAGAGCCCCTCGACCTGGATGCCGTTGCCGCGAACCGAGTTCGGGCAGATGTTGTTGACGATGGTGCAGTGCGAGATGTTGGCCTGCGAGCCGACGCCATCGCCGCCATCGACCGAGATCGCGGAGACGGCCTCGCAGCCGTCCTTTGACACGTTGGCGTAGATCAACTCGTGGTGGATCTCAGCCCGCGCGCCTTCGTCGATGAACTCGGCCGCGCCGTAGCCGGCGGCGAAGTTTTCCGTCAGCGTGTTGAAAGCGAGCACTGCTGAGGTACCCGGGCCGACGACGATGATCCCGCCGCCCCAGCCATAGCCGAGCTCGCGGCCGACTTCGTTGCCGACGACCAGGTTCTGCGTGACGGTGGCGTTTACGACGCCGATGTACATGCCGCCGCCGTGGTCGCCGACCGCGACGTTCTTGTCGATCGTGTTGCCCTGTACGAGCGCGGCTTGCGCGAAGAGCGCCACGCCCGCGCCGCGGCCGGCGAAGTTGCCGCGGATGACGTTGTTGACCAGCGTCGCCTGCGGCGCAGCGGAGATGTAGACGCCGCCGCCAAAGAAGTAATCATACGGCGGGTCGCCGCTGCGGACGTCGTTGCCCTCGATCAGGTTATTGATGATGGTGGGCGAACCGGCGCGGCTGTAGATGCCGCCGCCGTGGTAGCCGTATGGCAGTTGCTCGGTGCTGCCTGTTCCGCCGGTGATGCGGAAGCCGTCGACAGTCGAATCGGATTCAATCAGCGTGAGGACGGCGTCTCCGCCAATGCCGACGAGCGTAGTGGTGTTGCGCGGCAAGTCGCGCAGCCAGTCAGCCGAAAAGCCGCCCTGCAGGACGATCGCCTTGCGCTCGATGCGCAGGTTCTCGCGATAGCTGCCTGCGGCGACGCGAATGAGATCGCCGCTGGCGGCGGCGTTGATCGCAGCCTGCAGCGAGCGGAAGGGGCGCTCGCGCGTCCCAAGCCCGGCATCCGCCGCACCGGCCGAGACGTAGAAGTCTGCCGCCTGCGAAGCACCGGTTGCGAGCATCAGACCCGCCGCGAAAGTTGATCCGACCAGCTTTTTCATGACCTTCTCCTTGCGAATCGATGCACGTGACCTTTGGCATCGTCGTCAAGGAACCGAGCGACCGGCAGGCCCGCGGTTCACGCGCGGCAGCCGGGAAATTCCGCCGCGCCGGCCCGACGCGCGAGTCTTCTTGCGGCGACCGCAGCCGCCACCGCACGATCGAACAGCGCCGCGGCCCCGGACCGAGGCGCGTCCAGAAACGCTTCGATATTTAAAAGATTGACGGACAATGAGTTATGGGGGATTTCGATTTGCGGATCGCCGGCGAAATGCCGGTTACGCGCTCGTCGATGCGTTCGCTTCCCGCAAGACACGCAGCCGCACACGATTGATCTTGCGTGCCTCGGCGTCGGCGATCAGCACGTGCACATTCTCATGCGTGAATTCGTCGCCGCGGGCCGGGATTCGCCCCAGGGATGTGAATACGAAGCCGCCGATGGTCTCGTAGTCGTCGTCTTCGGGGAGCTGGACGCTCAGCTCCGCGTTGATCTCGCGCACCGAGACGCGCGCGTCGACCTCGAGCGTGTCGGCGTCGACCCGCAGCAGCCGCGGCGTCTCGGGCGTGTCGTATTCATCTGCAATGTCGCCCACGAGCTCTTCCAGAATGTCCTCGATCGTCACCAGCCCGGCCGTCCCGCCGTATTCATCCAGCACGATCGCGATGTGCACCTTGGTCTGGCGGAATTCGTCCAGCAGATCGCTGATCGACTTGGTCTCCGGCACGTAGGGCGCCGTGCGCATCACCTGGCGCGCGTCGAACGGCTGGTGCGGATCGAGCCGCAGTAGGTCCTTCGCGTACAGCACGCCGACGATGTGATCGACCGAATCCTCGAAGACCGGGATGCGCGAATGGCCGCACTCGATCACCGCGGTGCGGGCCTGCTGATAATCGCTGTTGACGTCGACGCAGAAGATGTCGGTTCGCGGCGTCATGATCGCGCTCACCGTGCGTTCGCTCAGTTGAAATACCGAGCGGATGATTTCCTTCTGCTCGGAATCGACTGCGCCTTGCGCCTCACCTTCGGACACCGCGTTCAGTATCTCCTGCTCGACGCTGATCGACTCTGCTTCGCGTGTCAGCTCCGGCCGGCCCAACAGGCGTCTCACGATGAACTCGACCGCGGCGTACATCCAGCCGATCGGTCGAAAGACGATGTGCAGGACGCTCAACATCCCCAGGCTGCGGGCCAGCAGCGGCTCGCCGGAATAAGCTGAGAATGCGTGCGGGATCGCAATCGCGAACACCAGTAGCAGCAGGACCGTGACCGCGATGGGCAGCAGGTACGGCCGCAGTGAGATGCCGCCCTCGAGCTGCGAATACGCGACGAAGACCCAGCAGACCAGGGCGACGTTGCACGTGAGCCTCAGGAAGCTGGTAATCGCCTGCAGCTCGTACTCGTGCCGATCCATCCAATCGAGCCACTCGCGTTGCCGCTCGACCGGCAGATGCTGCGTCAACTTGGCACGCGAGTAGGCCAGCAAGGCGAAGCTGAGCGTCGAAACGTAAAGCGTCAGCCCGAGCAGGACCACCGCCAGAAGCACGTCCAAGCGGGTGTCTCCGACACTTCGTCAGATGAGCGGCCACGCGGCCGCGCCGGAAACTATCGTACACCGGCGCGGCCAAGTCGGTGTGGCGCGCGATTTTCAGCGCCGCCTCGAATCACCCGTGCGGCTCAACATCGCGATCTGCCGATCGAGAAACGGCGCGGGCTCGCTCAGCAGACTCGCATCGCGGCCGCCGTCGCGCAGCAATTGCGCCGCGAGCCGCTCGACGCCTGACCCGCTCGCGGCGGAGATCGGCGTCGCCGCGGCGCGCAGCAAATCCGGAAGTGCAGCCAACGTGGGCTGAAGGTCGACGCCCAGATCGCACTTGTTCAGCGCGACGCGCGCGATGCCGCGCCAGTCGAGCTGACCTCGGAGCTCGCGCAGCGCCGCAGGCGGGGCGGTCGCGTCCAGCACCAACAGCGTCAAGTCCGCCGACGCGCGGACCGCGTGTGTGCGCTCGATGCCGGCCTGCTCCAGTTCGTCGGCGGCGCTGCGCAGCCCTGCCGTATCGACCCAGCAGACGGGGAAGCCTTCCACCTCCGCTTCGAACTCGACGAAGTCGCGCGTGGTTCCCGGCGTGGCCGAGACCAGGCTGACGCGCCGCTCGGCCAGCATGTTCGCGAGCGTGCTCTTTCCGGCGTTTGGTGGACCGATAATCGCGATTCGCAGCGGGCGCGTGAACCAGTGCACGATGTTGGCGCGTTCCAGCAGCGCCGCCCGCTGCTGGGCCTGTTCATCCGCCGCCGAGTTAGCCAGTCGCGCCAGCGCCGCGGGCAGGCGCTGCACCTGCGCCAGCAGCCAGAGCGCGCCGGACTGTGTTCGCATTGCCGGCAGCAGCGCTAGCGCGTCGTGCTCGATCTGGCTGCATGTCGGCCACAGGCCGCTGGCCAGGGCGGACTCACGTGCCAGGTCGGCACGCTGCAGGAGCTGTTCACAGGCCCGGACCAGCGTCGGGCTGCCGTGCAGATGCAGACGCAGATCGAGGGGATCCAGGCCATGACAGGAAAGCAGGATCTGGTCGAGCGCCGCGCCCTGCTGGTCGAGCAGCGTGGCGCGGGTCAGCACGCCAGGTGCGAGCCGCGCCGCGCCGTGCAGCCGCACGTGCCGCGCGAGAAATCGCGCGCAGTCGCCGCGCAGGCGAATGATTGCGATCGCGGCCGGTCCGGCGCTGCTGAGCAGGCAATACGCGGCGCCGGGATTGTCGCTCGCGGAAGGCGGCGTAGTCACGGTGTGTGCGGATCGGTGGGCAGGATCAGGTCGAAGCGCGCTCCGCCGCCAGGCACGTTGGACGCGCTGATCGTGCCGTGCATTTCGTTGATCAGGCCGTGCACGACGGCCAGGCCCATGCCGGCTTGGCGCGTGGCGCCTTCGCCGAGTTCGCCTTTGGTTGTGAAGAAAGGCTCGAAGAGGTGCTCCATATGCTCGGGACGGATGCCGGCGCCGCTGTCGATGATGGAGAGAATCGCCAGGCCAGGTTCGTGCGGCCGCAGGCTGACGTGCAGCCTGCCGCCGCCGGGCATGGCCTCAGTGCTGTTGGCGACCAGGTTATTGATGACGATGATCAGCGCCTCGCGCGGGATGGCGACAATTGGCAGCGGCTCCCAGACCAGTTCGAGCCGCACGCCCAGCGACTCGAGGCGGGCTTCGTTCTGATCGAAGAACAACAGCACCGTCTCGGTCAGGTCGGCCAGGTCGGCGAAGCGATGATCCGCCTGGGCGAAGGCGAGCAATTGGTGCGTGAGCTGGCTGGCGCGGCTGGCGGCCTCCGCGGTCCGCTGCAGGGCGCGGCGCATGGCGGACATCGTGTTCATGTTCAGCGCGAATTCGAGGCTGGTCGCGATGCTGCAGAGCAGGTTGTTGTAATGATGCGCCACCGCGCCCGAGAGCGTGCCCAGCGTATTCAGCCGCTCGGCCTTGCGCATACTGCGGCGGAGCTGCAGGCGGGCGGTGATGTCATGAAACCAAACGCTGACAGCCTCGACCTCGCCGCGATCGTCGAGCACCGGCTCGATCCACAGGGCGTATTCCGAGCCGCTCTCATCGGATGCGTTCAGCCGCGTGCGGAACTCGGTCGGGTCGCCGCGGCCCAGGCATGCGGCCAGGTTTTCGCGCCAGGCGGGCCGGTCGGCGGGCGGCAGGAAATCCTCGATTGCGAGGTTGACCCGCGTCCCGGGCAGCACGCGCTCCACCAGTCTGCGGCCGACCTCGTTCCAGGCGGAGATGCGCCCTTCGCGCGTGCAGGCAAAGATGGCCAGGCCCGCGCCCTCGAAGAGCCGTTCAAAGAACGAGGGCTCGAGCTGCCGCGGCGAATTACTTGCCAAGCTGGCCGGTCGTACCGGCATCCGCAGCACCCAAGGTCAGGAAAAGATAGGACTCGAGCGATTTTCCGTCCAGTTCGCCGCGCAGGAAAGCGCCGCCGATCAGGCCAAATTTCCCGGCCCGCTCGCCGGGCGCGATCAGGATGAACTCGTCCGGCTCGAGCGGCAGGCTGACGCCGACCACTTCGAACGCTTGGCCGTTGTAGTTCGGTGTCTGCCAGAGGCCCGACTCGGTTCGTAGCCAGCGCCAGCCTTCGAGGCGCTGCCGGACTTCGGGCATGATCTTGACCAGCAGTCGGCCGGGCCCGCGAAAATCGCTGCTGTGCGAAATGCGCAGCACGTTACGGCTTTGGGCCCAGGTTCCGCCGCTGATCACGCCGTCGGCCGCGACGTGAAAGAGCGTTTGGTCGTGCGGCTCGCTGTCGAGCTCGAGCGCCAGCGGATAGCCGGGCGGCAGGCGCACTGGGTCAAATTGCGTGGCGCGATGGCCCTCGATTTCGTCAATCGCGGCCTTGATCTGCGGCCACCATTTCTCGTGTCCGATGCCGACGCGGAAGCCGTTCTCATGCAGCCGCATCGAGAGTTCGCCGGAGACGACTTCTTCACGGATGTGATTCCAGACGCTGCGCATCGCGGCCCGCTGCTCGACCGGAACGCGCACCAGCAGCACGCGCAGCTCAACCGCACCGGGCGCGGCAACGCTGGCCCCGGCGACAGGCGGGGCGTCCGCCTCCGAAGCGGCCGAGGGGCCCGCGCTGGCCGAAAAGTCCGCCTCTTGCAGCGCGACGTCGCCGGGCACGGCATTTGCCTGCGCCCCGTCGACCTGCGCGGAATCGGCCGACTGCGGACCACGCGCACGTTCCGGCGGCTCATCGAACCAAGTGCAGCCGCTGAGTGCGAGAAGCATGCTCAGCGCCAGCGCCGCGTGGCGTCGGGCGGCGGGCGCGCTTTCAAACATGCTACTGCCGGCGGGCTGGCTCACCATTGTGCCTCTTCGAACGCGCCGCGTGGACCGGACTTGGCCCGTCGGCTCATGCCGGCCAGGATCGACGAGGCCAGCGGCAGATCGCCAGGGTGCGTAATCTTGAGATTGCGCGCGTCGGACTGAACAATCGCCACCGCCTGGCCAAACTGCGCCACCACCTGGGCATCATCGGTCGGCGCGGCGCCGGACGGCAGCGCTCCGTACGCCGAGCGGAGCACGTCCTTTCGAAAGACCTGCGGCGTTTGGGCTTCAAACAGCCCGCTGCGCGGGACGGTCTCCTGAATGAGCTGGTTGGCGTCGACGCGCTTGATCGTCCCGGTCAGCGGCGCCGCCAGAATTGCCGCGCCCGTCTGAGCGGCCTTTTCGAAGACCGCATCGATCCAATGCTCAAAGACGCAGGGGCGCACGGCGTCGTGCACGCAGACAAGCTCGGCCTCGTCGCTGACGGCCTCGAGCGCGGCGCGCACCGACTCAAACCGCTCCGCGCCGCCGCGCACCAGCTTGATGCCCATGATCATGATGTTGGCGGCGTACTTTTCGCGGACGACCTCGTAATCATCCGGCGCGACCGTCAGGATCGTTTGGCAGACGTCGGCGCGGTTGATGAATAGCTCGATCGAGCGGATGAAGATCGGGCGGTTGTCCAGCAGTGTGAAGGGTTTCTTCGTGTCGCCGCCGAAGCGCTTGCCAGCGCCGGCCGCGGGAATGATCACGCTGACCTTGGACATCTGCGACTCCGCGTCGTCCGGCGAACGCTGTCTAAGCTGGGCGTTGCAAGGTCGTCATCGGCTCGCCCAAGCCGCCCGACAAGTGTATCATAAGGACATTGGTCCGCGTGCGGCGGCGATTCCGCACCGGCCGCAAACGGCGCGTGTCCGGCTTCCGCTGTGCACTTCGCCGCACGAGGGTTCCCCCGCGATGAGTCGCTCGATTGTCCGCTTGATCGGACGTTGCGCGTTGCTGACGCCGCTGCTGCTGGGCTGCGAAGGCCTGGATTGGTCCTTCAAATCGCAACCCGCCGAGCCCAAACCGGAGGCTACCGCCGCCAAAGACGATGTCACCGGCGACACGGTCGGCGATGTGACGCTGTTGGGCGATAGCGAGGGGCTGCGCGTGCGCGGCTTCGGCGTGGTGATCGGTTTGGGTGAAAACGGCAGCGCCGATTGCCCGAGCGCCATCCGCGAGTACCTGGTCGAGACGCTGAACAAGGAATTTGGCCAGGGCCAGGAGGGCCAGGGGTCGCGCTTCTCGGCGCAGAGATTGATTGACTCGCTGGATACCGCGGTTGTGGAGGTGCAGGGCATCGTGGCGCCTGGCGCGGCGAAGTCGGCCCGATTTGACGTGAGCGTACAGGCGATTCCCGGGACGCAGACGCGCTCGCTGCAAGGTGGAATGCTGATCCCGACTGATCTGCGAGTCTTCGATGTCTCCGCCGGTGGCGCAGGCATGCTCGCGGGCGCGGTGGTGGCCCGCGCCCGCGGCCCCGTCTTCGTCAGCCCGTTCACCGAAGGCGAAGGGCTGGGAGACGCGCGCCGCGGCAGCGTGCTCGGCGGCGGCTGGACGCTGGATGCCCGTCCGGCGCGGCTGCTGCTCGAGGAGCCCTCGTACCCGACAGCGCGGCAGATCGAGCGGCGCTTGAACGAACGCTTTGGGCCACGGCCGCGTGTCGCAGAAGCCCTTAGCCAGGGGTACGTGGAAGTTCGCACGCCGGCGGAATTCTCGCGCGCGCCGGAGCGCTTCCTGCGACTCGCCGCACACCTGTATCTGCAGGGTGAGGGCGGCTATCAGGATTTGAAGCTGCGCGAGCTCTGCGAATTGGTCGTCAAGCCGGACGCCAAGTACGACAACATCGCGCTGGCCTGGGAAGCGCTTGGCCGCAATGCGTTGCCGCGCGTGCAGCCGCTGTACGGGCACGAGTCCGACGCGGTCAGCTTTCACGCGACCCGCGCCGGCATGCGGCTGAAAGACGCCGCGGCGCTGCCGGTCATGGCGCGGATCGCCGCCACGCCAGCGCACGCGTATCGGCTGCCGGCGGTGCGCGAGCTGGGCGAATCGCAATCTTCGCAGGCGGTCGGGCACCTGGCGACGCTGCTAGATGATCCGGACCAGGTGCTGCGCATTGCCGCGTATGAAGCGCTGCTGACGATGCGCACGCCGCGCGTGCAATCGCGGCGCTTTCCGCACGCGCTCGACCCTTCACAGATGGCATTCACGCTGGATGTGGTCGACTCGCGCGCCAAACCGCTGATCTACGTGCGTCGGACTGGCGAGCCGCGGATCGCCGTCTTTGGCCCGCGCCTGGCGCTCGAAATGCCGCTGTTCTTCGACTTCCCCGGCGGGCTGGTGACGCTGGACGGGCAGGAACGCGGCGACGTTGCGATCATTGGGCAGACTCGCGACAAGCGACCACTGCCCTCGCCGCTCTCCTGCGCGCCGCGCGTGGTGGATCTGATCGTCACGCTGGCGGACGCGCCCGTGCTCGATAAATCCAAGAAGCTACGCGGCGCCGGGCTGGACTACTCGCAGGTAGTGCAGGTGCTGGCGAACTTGGTGAAGCAGCAGCACATCGCCGCGCCGCTTGTCTCGCAGCAGGCGCCGGCCAGCGAGCTGCTCGGTCCGACGCCGCAGCGGCCCGAAACGGACGACGCTGCGCCGGTGGCGCCGTTTGAGCCGCGGCCCGAGCGGGATGCGGATTCGTCGGAGTCGCCGCCGCTCACGCCGGGAAAAGCCGCGCCGCTGCGGCGCTAGCGCTGCGCGGCGCGAACGTCGGCGGCCGGCGCGGAGCGAGAATCAGGTTGTGACGCTCGTCGTTGGCGGGGCGGTCCTCGTCTGCGGCGCGACTTCCGGGCTTGCTGAGGTGCGGGCCTGGCCGCGCGCGTGTCGGTGAATGGTTTCGAGCAGCGCGGCGCGCTGGATCGGCTTGGTGCAGAAGTCGTCGCAGCCGGCTTTCAGGCACTTGTCGCGATCGGTGGACATTGCGTTGGCGGTGAGCGCCAGGATTGGCCGGCTGTAACCGGCGCCGCGCAGTTGCTTTGTCGCCTCGTAGCCATCCAGCACGGGCATCTGCATGTCCATCAGAATGACGTCGAACGCCGCCCCGCGGCGGCTCGCGGCCTGCACCGCCTCGATCGCCAGTTGACCGTTCGCGGCGATCTCCAGCTCGGCCCCGGCGCGCTGCAGGATGAACTTTACCAGGCGCTGATTGTCGACCCCGTCTTCCGCGAGCAGGATTCGCAAGCCGCTGAGCGAAGGCAGAATCTGCGTCGCGACCGCGGCCGTTGGCGGCATTTCGTTGAATTCGACATTGTCGGCCAGCTCGAGCGCGTCGCGCGGCCCGGCCGCGATCGTGACGCTGAAGGTGCTGCCCACGCCGAGCTTGCTGCTGACCGAGATCGAACCGCCTAGCAGGTTGGCCAGCCGGCGGCTGACGACCAGGCCCAGCCCAGTGCCGCCGAAGCGGCGCGTGGTGGATGCGTCGGCCTGTGTGAACGGCTGAAACAGTCGTGCCTGCTGGGCCTCGGTCATGCCGATGCCGCTGTCGACGATGTCGAATTGCAGCAGCGGCTCTGGCGCCGCGTCGGGCTGGAAGGCGTACTCGATGCGTACCTCGCCGTGCTCGGTGAACTTGATCGCGTTGCCGACCAGGTTGATCAGGATTTGCCGCAGGCGCGTCGGGTCGGTGAGGGCGTTGCGCGGGACGGGCCCGCGGGCTCGCAACGTCAGCGTCAGATTTTTGGCCGCGGCCCGCCGCGTCAGCAGCGAGCGCACCTCTTCCAGCACCCGCAGCGGCGCACAGGCGATGCGTTCGACCACCAGCTTGCCGGCTTCGATCTTCGAGAGATCCAGGATGTCGTTAATGATGGTCAGCAGGTGGTCGCCGTTGCGTCGCACGATATGGATCGCGTTGACGCGTTCATCTTCCGAGAGGCTCGGGTCCAGCAGATTCTCTGTGAAGCCCAGTATGGCCGTCAGTGGCGTGCGGATTTCGTGGCTCATGTTCGCCAGGAATTCGCCCTTGGCGCGGCTGCCGAGTTCGGCGGCTTCCTTGGCGCGCAGCAGCTCCTCCGCGATCTGCAGCCGTTCGCTGATGTCGCGAGCGAAAGCGCAGCTATATTCCTTGCCGTCGAACACCACATAATTGGCCGTGATCTCGACCGGCGTGAGCCGCCCGGATTTTGTTCGGTGCCGGCTTTCGAAGCGCAGCAAGCCGCGCTGCTTGAGCTGGGCCCAGTGCACGCTCCACTCGGTCGGGCTGAATCCGACGTCGAATTCGTGCAGCCGCATGCGCAGCAGCTCGCCGCGCGCGTAGCCCAGCCCGGAGCAGGCTGCGTCATTGCAGTACACCACGCGGCCTTCGGCATCCAGCCAGACGGCGGCCTCGCCGGCGTGATCGATGGCGAACTGCGTGAAGCGCAGCATCTGGTAAGTCTTGGCCCGCTCCAGCTCGCCGCCGATCCAATACGCCATCAGTTGCAGCAGATCGCAATCGCCGCTGCTGAGCGGCGTGGACCGTGTGGCCAGCTCGGAGAACGCCAGCAGGCCGTATTGCTGCGATCCGACGAAGATCGGGCTGGCGGCGCAGCCGGCGAGCAGCTCGCCGCCGGGCGCGCGGAAGCTCCAGGCGTCGGGCTTGGCGGCATCGTCGACGCTCTCTACGCCCTGCGCGCCTTTGAACGCCGGGTCAAACGCGACGCACTCCAGCCGCTGCCCGCAGCGGACGCGCGCCTGCGGCGAGTTCACATCCACCACGCGATGACCATCGTCGCTCGACTCGAGCACCATCCCAGTGTTGACGCCGAAATAGCTGCAGCCCATCACCAGCAGCGCGTGCACCCGTTCGCTGGTGGTCAGGTGCTGGGCCGCGGTGATCTCGTACAGCGCGCGGACGGCCGCCTCGCGCGCGCTGCGCTCCTGGTGCGAGAGCGCCAGCACGTCAAGGAGCTCGTTCACTGCGGCGGAGACACGGGCCAGCTCGTCGGCCCCGTGCCGCGTGACGCGGCGCGTCAGGTCGCGCGTCGCGCCAATGAAGCTCAGCTCGCGGTTCAGCAGCATGACCCGCGCCAGCACCAGCCGATCGACCAGGCCCATCGTCAGGCCGCTGAGCACCAATACCAGCAACGTCAGCCAGGCGGCCAGGTGCGCCAGCGCGAGCCGGCCCTGCCGCACGACGTCGCGCGGGATGCGCAGCTCCGCGAGCAGCGCCGGACGGTCGTACACATCGCGCAGCACCTGCCGCGCCAGCAGTGTCGCGCTGGATTCAGCCTGCAACGACAGCTCGGCGCGAATTGAAGCGTCGGACCCGGCCGCGTCCGCGGGCAGCGCGCGCGCCTCGACCTGCGCGGCCTGGGCCAGGTGCCGCAGCGCGGCGTCGTCGAAATGCCGCGCCATCAGCAACGTGCCGCGAATCGGCCCCTGCTTCTGACTGGTGACGATCGGGCGAGCGGCGGCCAACCAGGCGCGACCTTCGAGCAGCAGCAGGCCGCGCACGTCGCTGGTTGCGTCCGCCAGTCGGGAGAGCGGGTGCCCAGGTTCGAGCGCCTTGATTGGGAAGGGCTCGTCCGTGACGCCGGCGGCGCCGCGCGCGACGCAGCGGCCGTAGACCAGGCGGCCTTGCACGTCGAAGAACCCGATCAGGTTCAGCTCGAGCGTTTGAAACGTCGCGTCAGTCATGTTGGACGCGATGAATTCGTCACGCGGATCCGCAACGAACGCGTAGCTGTCGTCCCAGATCGACCAATCCACCACGTCCTGGCTGAGATTCTCCAACTCGCGCTGCAGCGCGGCTTGGAATTCCGCCACGTCCTGGCGCGCCAGGCGTTCTTCGAGCCGCAGATAGTCGCGCAGCAACAGTTTGTAGGAAGCAAGATACGCCAGAAGCGCAAGGATCGTGATCGCGCTACTGATCGCCAGAAGTGTGCGGGCGCGGATCGAGAGCCCACGGCGCGGCGTGGGAAGCGCTGCGGGTTGTTCCGGCAATTTCAGGTCCGCGAGCAAGCGCGCCCCCAAGCGTGCGGCAGAGTCATTTGGTCATCGACCAGCCCGCCGCCCTGCTTCATGGCCGCATGCTGCGGGGCACGCGC
>CAZHTF010000038.1:0-29127 GCA_964535305.1 uncultured Planctomycetales bacterium
ACGAGCTGCTCGCCCGCGGCGAAACGCGCGGCGTGTTCCAGTTCGAATCCGGCGGCATGCGCGATGTGCTCATGAAAATGAAGCCCAATCGCATCGAGGACCTGATCGCCGCCAACGCGCTCTTCCGCCCCGGGCCAATGGCCTACATCGACGAATACGTCGCCCGCAAACACGGCAAGCCCTGGTCGACGCCGCACGCCATGATGAGCGAGGTGCTGGCCGAGACGTACGGGATCATGGTGTATCAGGAGCAGGTCTCGCGGCTGGTGAACCGCCTGGGCGATGTGCCGCTGCGGCGCGCCTTCCGCCTGGCGAAAGCGATCAGCAAGAAGAAGACGGACGCGATCAACAAGGAGCGCGAGCCGTTCCTGGCGGGCGCGGAGCGCAACGGCGTGCCGCGCAAAGTCGGCGAGCAGATCTTCGAAGATATTCTGAAATTCGGCGGCTACGCCTTCAACAAGGCGCACTCCACCGGCTACGGCGTGGTCGCGTTTCAGACCGCGTATCTCAAGACGTACTACCCGCTGGAGTTCATGGCGGCGCTGCTGACGTTCGAAAGCGCCGACACCAGCAAGGTGGCCGAGTATCTCGACGAGTGCCGGCGCCTGCGGCAGCGCGACGGCTCACTGGGTGTTCCGATCCGTCCGCCGGATGTGAACGAGAGCGATCAGGCTTTCACAGTGGTGTACGAGCGTGGCGCGGGCGCTGAAGCGGCGAAAGGCAGCCCGCAACGCGGCTCGATCCGCTTTGGCCTGGCGGCCATCAGCGGACTGGGGCACAAGGCGGTGCAGGCGATTCTGAACGCGCGGCAGGCCGGCGGTCCGTTCCGCGACCTGTATGACTTCTGCGAGCGCGTCGATTTGCAGGCCGTCAACAAATCCGCGATTGAAGCGCTGATCAAGGCCGGCGCATTCGACAGCACCGGCGCGATGCGCCGCGCACTGATCGAGGCGCTCGAGCGGGCCATCGAACTGGGTGGCGAAGCGCAGCGCGACAAGCGCTCCGGGCAGCTCGACATGTTCGGCGACTTCGGCGCGGCCGCCGCTCCGCCCCCGCCGCCGATCGGCACGGCGGAGTGGTCCGACGCCGAGATGCTGGCGTATGAAAAGGCCACGCTCGGGTTCTACATCACCAAACACCCGTTGACGATGTATGAGCAACTGGTGGAGCGCTTCAGCACCTCCAACACCAGCGGGCTGGCAAGCCTGCCCGACGGCGCGCGGATCATCCTGGGCGGGCTGGTGTCCAAGCTGCGCTATGTGCCGATTCGCCAGGGCCGCAGCGCTGGCAAGAAGATGCTGATCGTGACGCTCGAAGATTTCGTCGGGTCGGTCGAGGCGCTCGTGTTCCCCGATTCGCTCGACGAGCTCGGTCCGCAGCTCGCGCCGGACGCGGTCGTCTTCCTGGACGGCAGTGTCGATCGGCGGCGCGAAGCGCCGTGCGTCCGCATCAGCAAGGTCGTGCCCGTCGACCAAGCGCGCCGCGCACTCTCGCGCGAGTTGCTGGTGCGGTTGGATAGCGCCCGCAGCGCGGATCACCTGCGGCGGATCGACACGCTGTGCAACGCGCATCGCGGCGGCGTGCCGGTGTTCTTTCAGGTCGCGACCGCGGCAGGCTGGACCGCCACAGTGAAGTCGCGTCGCCAGGTCGATCCGGATACCGCGTTTCTACACGAATTGGCCGAGCTCTGCGGCGCGGAGCGCGTGCACTGCTGCGGCCCGCGCGGCCCGGTCGGCATCAACGGCGGAAGTGCCTAGCGCGTGCGGCATGCGCTTGGCGGTCACAAGCGCTCGATCGGCGTACTCTCGAGCACGAACGTCTTTGGACCGCTGCCGGCGAACTTGATGCTCGCGCGGGTCTGCCCCGGCGCCGGCTGAATCGCCAGGATCTGGCCCACGCCGTAGAGCTTGTGCTTGACCATCATGCCTGGCGACCAATCCGCGAATCGTGACTTCTGCGGGGCCTCGCGGGGGGGGCGCGCCGGGGGTCGGATCGTCGGGCGAATAGACTGGCTCGGCGGCGCCGTCGTCAAAGAGCCGCCGCTGGGCACGCTGCCGCAGCGGGGCGTTCGCGGCGCGCGCGTCATAGCCGAGTTCGTCCGGCCCGCTCGCCGCGCCGTACGCTTGGCGGCCGTCGGGTTCGTCGCGCGCGGCGCGGCGTTGCCAGCGCGTGCTGCTGTCATCGTGCATTGTGCGATCCACCTGCCGCGTCAATTCCGCCGGCAGCTCGAGCAGGAACTCCGATCGCGCTCGTGGCGTGAGCACGCCGCGCAAGCGCCGTTGCGCCGCGTGCGTGAGCACCAGCCGCTCGCGCGCCCGGGTCATGCCGACGAAGCAAAGGCGTCGCTCTTCTTCGATTTGCCCGGCGCGCAGGCTGTTTTCGTGCGGGAGCAGGCCCTGTTCGCAGGCGACCAGAAAAACGAAGGGGAATTCGAGCCCCTTGGCGGCGTGCAGCGTCATCAGCATCACCACGCCGGCAGATTCGTCGACCGCGTCCTGATCGCTGGTGAGCGCCACGCTCTGCAGGAATTCCTCCAGCGTCGGCGCCTCGGAGCGCTGTGCGTACGCACTGGCGGCGGTGACCAGCTCCTGCGCATTCGCCAAGCGGTCTTCGCCGTCTTCGGCGTCCTCCTCCTTCAACGAAGCCTCCAACCCGCTCTGCGTCAGCACGCGGCTGACGGTATCCGGCACGGACTCATCCGCGGCGGGTTGGAGCCGATCCAGCAGGGCGGCGAAGCCCAGCAGCCGCGGCGCCGCGCTGCGTAGCGTCGGCTCCTGGTCGGCGCGGCGCAACACCTCCAGCGGCGTCGCGCCGCGCTGCGCGATCACGGACTGCAGCCGATCCAGCGTGGTCTTGCCGATGCCGCGCGCGGGCGTGTTGATCGCCCGTAGCAGTGCCAGCTCGTCAAACGGGTTCACCAGCAGCCGCAGGTAGGCCAGCAGGTCCTTGATTTCGCGGCGACTGTAGAACTCGACGCCTCGTGCGATGCGATAGGGAACCTGCCGCATGCGCAGCGCGTCTTCCAAGCCGCGCGAGACGGCATTCGCGCGATAGAAGATGGCAAAATCGCTGAAGGGCCGGCCGGCGGCGTGCTCGCGGACGATCGTGGCGGCGATGTCGGCGGCCTCCTGCTCGCCGTCGAAGAACGCGCGCAGGTCGATCGGCTCGCCCAGCGCGTTTTCGGTCCAGATCTGCTTTGACTTGCGCGTGAGATTCGCAGCGATCAGCCGCGAGGCGGCCCGCACGATCACGCCGCTGGAGCGGTAGTTCTGCTCGAGCTTCACCACGCGCGCGCTGGGGTGGTCGCGTTCGAAGTTCAGAATGTTGTCGATGTTCGCGCCGCGCCAGGCATAAATGCTCTGATCCGGGTCGCCGGTGACGCACAGGTTGCCGTGCATGCGCGAGAGCTGCTGCGCGATCAGGTACTGAGCGAAGTTCGTGTCCTGGTACTCATCGACCAGCACGAATTGAAAGCGCTGGTTGAGCTGCTCGCACACGTCCGCATGCGTTCGCAGCATCCGCGCCACGCGCATCAGCAGGTCGTCGAAGTCAACCGCGTTCTGTTCATCCAGCAGCTTCTGATAGGCCGCGTAAACCCGCGCGGCGGTTAACTGCTCAGAGTACCTCGCGCTGGCTTCAAACTCGCGCGGCGTAAGCAGATCGTTCTTGGCACTGCTGATCAGCGCGGCCATGCGGTCCGGGCGGTCGATGTCCGGATTCACGTGGCAGGCCTGCATCGCCGCCTTGATCAGCCGCGTTTGCTCCGCGTCATCGTAGATGCTGAAGCCCAGCTTCACTTTGCATTCCTGCGGGTAGAGCCGCATCAGCCGCACGGCCAGCGCGTGAAACGTGCACACCCACATGCCGCGGGCCGCGCCGAGCGCCGCAATGCGGCGTTTCATCTCGTCGGCAGCTTTGTTGGTGAACGTGATGCACAGGATCTGGCTGGGCGCGACGCCCGTCTGCACCAGGTACGCCGCGCGCCGCGTGATCACGCGCGTCTTGCCGCTACCCGGGCCGGCCAGCACCAGCAGCGGACCCTCGCGATGGAGAACCGCGGCCCGCTGTGGCGGGTTCAAACCGTCCAAAAGGTCGGCGCAATCGCTGGGCGACGGTGCACTCATGATCTGAGCAGGTATAGCCAAGCGGAGAACGCTCGTCCAACGTGATCATGACAGGGTCTGTGCCGCGCTGCCGCGAGCTGTTCATCGCGCTCGCGCGGGCGAAAATGTTGGACTTCGCGCGGGGCGCGCCGCGCTGACTACTTTACGCCCGCCGCGACCTGAAAGGTCACGTCGACTTCGACCGCAGCGTCTAGCGGCAGCTCGGCCACGCCCACCGCCGCCCGCGCGTGTCGGCCGGCGTCGCCGAAGATCTCGACCAGCAGATCGCTGGCACCGTTGGCGGCCTTGTGCTGTTCGTTGAAGCCCTCGTGCGACGCGACGTACACAACCACTTTCAGCACGCGGGCGAGATTGTCGATCCCGCCAACGGCATCGGCTGCGATTGCCAGCGCGTTCAGCGTGCACAGCCGGGCCGCCTGCTGCGCCTGCTCGAGCGTGCAATCAAAGCCCGCCTTGCCGCTGATTTGCACCTTGCCCTCTACCAGCGGAATCTGTCCGCTCAGCAGCAATACGTCGCCGTGCCGCAGGCAGGGCACGTATGCACCGACCGGGCGCGTCACCGTTGGCAGTTTCAATCCGAGCGCCATCAGCCGCTCACTGGGCTTGCTCATGCATGGCCTCCGTCGACTCTGCGGCTTGTGGATGCGTGACTTCGCGTGCGTCGTGCTCCGCGTCTTGCGGCTGCGGCTCGCTGGCGAAGAGGTAGATCTCGCCGAAGCAGACGTCCTGCTCGGCCCGGATGCACTGCTTGCGGATCAGCTCGAGCAGCGCCAGGAACAGCCCGACGATCTCGGCCCGGCTGCTGCGCTCCGCAAAAAGCGAGCGAAACGTGACCGCGCCGCTGAGCGCGATTGTCTCCAGAATGGCCGCGGCAAACAGCTCAATCGGCGTGTCGGCGTATTCGACGTTGTGCCGGCCGGGGCCGGCGCCGATCGAGGTCATCACGCGGCCGAACGCGGCCAGCAAATCCCAGACCTGCACTTCTTCCAGTTCGAGCCCTTGCAACGCGGTCGGCCGACTCGCCGGGCGGCGCACAAAGCGCGCGGCGCGGTCGTCGGCGGCGCGGCCCAGCGCGCGGGCCGCGTCCTTGAAGCGCTTGTATTCGAGCAGTTGCTTGACGAGCACATTGCGCGGATCGTGCTCGTCCTGCAGCGCTTCAGGCGGCGGCGTGGGCAGCAATGCCCGCGATTTGATCTCCAGCAACGTCGCGGCCGTCACCAGAAACTCGCCGGCGGCGTTGGCGTCGATCTGCTCGAGCAGGTGCACGTATGTCAGATACTGCTCGGTGACGCGCGCGATCGAAACATCCTGGATATCCAGCTCATCGCGGCGAATCAGATACAGCAGAAGATCCAGCGGACCGCTGAAGACCTCGAGCTGTACGCGATAGCTATCCATCGTGTGCCGCACCTGTACAACGCAGCAAGAGCAGATTCGTCGCGCTGCGCGGCGTCAGTGTACGTTCAAAACCACGGATCGGCCAAGCTGTGCGTGCCGCGCGAAGTTGCGATCGGTCGCGACTTTGTGCATGCGCGGCGTTGAGCGACGCGGCACGACGGACCTCGGCTGGCCGCTTGAATCATGGCTGCATGCTGCGGGCGGCGGCGTCTGCGAGGAAGCGGTCGGTATAGCTCGCGTCCACACGGCGGCAGCAACCGGCCGCCAGCTCGCTGATTCGCTGATATTCCGGGTCTTCGCTCAGGCTGTGAAACTCGCCCGCCAGGATCACCAGTCGCAGCAGGTGCCGCAGGATCAGGCCTTCCTGCTTGATCAGCTCGCGGGCCCGCACAAAGCGAAAGAAATCGCCTTCGAAGCGGAACGCGTCGCCCGCGGCCCACTTCGGCTGCACGAACACCGGCTCGGGGTTCGCCAGCTTGGCCTCGAAGGCCAGCTTGAGCATCTCGGGAAACGTCGGCGGGCGCGGCGCGAGCTCGTCCGGGTCATCGGACCAATCCTGGTCGTCTTCGGCGTCGGCTGGGGCGACCGCCGAGGCGACCACGCCCATCGCGATCATCAGGGGCGCGAGCACCTCGGTCTGCAGCGGTCCTGGCGGGAGATCCTCGGGGATGCGAAGCTTGCGCTCGATCGTCGGCGGCAGCTCCAGGACCGATTCGAGTGCCAGCGTCTTCTCGTTGAAATCGCTGCGGGCCAGCTGCTCGGTCAGGAAGGCGCCGTAGAGCGGGTCGATGCTGCGGAAGTGCGTGAGCTTCGAGATCGATTCGTTCAGCGTGACCTGCTCGCCATCTTCGCCGCGATTCACGTAGCCCAGCGCCGCCAGGTTGCCGAGCATGAAGTCGAGCTGCTGCTGGAATTTCTCGATGCGTGCCGGCTCGGCGAAGCGCCGCGCGGCGAATTCGCGCGCCTCGCGCAGCGAGCCGCTGCGCGTCAGCAGATAGATCAGCACCGGATAGGGCAGCGCGGCGCGACTGGCGAGCTTGGCCGGGCCGGCGGCGATCAGCGTGCGGAATTGGCCCTCGCTCCAATACTGCTCGGTCTTGCGGCGCAGCGGGCGCTTGCGCTCCAGCTCCTTGCGCATCCGCATCAGCCCTGGATCCTTGGAATTCGGATCGATCTGCTCGTAGCGCCTTTTCCATTTCAGAATCTTGACGTCGTCCTCATGCGCCAGCGCGTAGACGTAGCCCTGCGTGTCGAATTGCGGCCGGCCGGCGCGGCCGAAGATCTGGTGCGCGCTCGACGCGGGCACAATGGTCTTCGCGCCGCGCTTGCCTTTGAGCAGTGTGCTGAGCACGACGCTGCGGGCCGGCAGGTTTACGCCGGCCGCGAGCGTTTCGGTGCAAATCACGAAGGGGACCAGCTTACGATTGAAGAGCGTCTCGACGATCTCCTTGTGCTTGGGCAAGACGCCGGCGTGATGCACGCCCACGCCGCGCAGCAGCATTTGCCGCAATTTCGGTCCGACCCCATCGTTGAGATCCGCCTGCCGCGCTTCGAGTTCGCGCTCGATCTCCTTGCGGGTCGCGTCGCGAATCAGCGGCAGGCCCTTGAGCTTTTCAGCGACTTCCCAGCACTCGTCGCGATTGAAGCAGAACACCAGCGCCGGAGCGCGACTACTCGCGTCGTCGCGATCGTTCATTTCCGGGAGGTGCTCGGTCAGCAGCTTGTCCTCAACCCAGAGAAACTCCAGCGGCACGCGGCGCTCGGCTGAGACCACCACGCTCAGTGGCCGGCCGTGGGCATTTTTCAGCCAGTCGGCGAATTCGTAGGGGTTTCCGACCGTGGCCGAAAGCAGCATGACGCGCACGTGCCGCGGCAGCAGCGCCAACGAGAGCTCCCAGACCACGCCGCGCTCGGCGTCGTTGAAGCTGTGGAACTCGTCCATCACGACGGCGTCGGTGTGCTCGAAATCCGCGACCGCGGCGTCCTGTGCGAGCAGGTGATTCAGCAGGATCTCTGCCACGACCACGCGGATCAGCGCGTCGGGATTCACGCGGCGATTGCCGGTGATCAGGCCGACGTCGTCGCGCGAGAAGCCCCAGCGCTCCGCCAGCGCTCCCAGCTCGCGATACTTCTGGTCGGTCAGCGCGATCAGCGGGGTGGTGTAGTACATCCGCCGCCGGCTGTGCAGCGCCTCGAACGCGGCCGCTTCGGCCAGCAGCGTTTTGCCCATGCCGGTCGGGGCGCAGATCATCACGCCCGCCTGCGTCTCGAACCACGCCAGCAGGGCCTCTTCCTGATAGGGATAAAGCGCGTAGGGCACCGAGTCGAGAAAGCGCGAGCAGATCTCGGCGCGGTCCATGCGGCGGGATCGTACTCGATTTGAGGCGCTGCGACGTAGAATGCCGGCGTGACAGCACGGCGTGATGATCCTCGGCAATTGCCGCTCTTCGCAGAAGCAACGCCCGCCTCGCCTGAGCCAGCGGCGCGCCGCAAACCGATCCGGCCCGCGAGCGCACCCGAGGAATTGCAGCGCTGCGCCGCGCGGCTCTCGCCGCGAATCCTGCTGGGCACCTCATCCTGGTCGTTTCCCGGCTGGGCCGGGCTGGTCTATCACGACGCGTATAGCGAAGCTGAGCTGGCCCGCAGCGGCTTGCCGGCCTACGCGGCGCACCCGTTGCTGCGCATGGTCGGGATCGACCGCACGTACTACGCACCCATTTCGAGGACGCAATTTGAAGCCTACGCCGCGCAGACCCCGCCTGGCTTCCGCTTCCTCTGCAAATGCTTCGATGGCGTGACCGCGCCGTTTCGCACGCAGCGCGGCGGCAGCCCGGCGTCGCGGCGGCAGCCCAGCCCGCATTTCCTGGACGCAAATTTCGCGGCCAATGAGGTGATCGCCCCGTTCGTGCTGGGCCTCGGTCCGCGGGCCGGGCCGCTCGTGTTCCAGTTCAGCCCGATGTCGCCGCGGACGCTCGGCGAGCCGCGCGCGTTCATTGACAAGCTGGCCGCGTTCCTGACCATCCTGCCGCGCGGGCCGCTTTACGCGGTCGAGCTGCGGAACGCGGAATTGCTGATCGAAGCGTATGCTCAGGCCCTTCGCAACGCGGGCGCCGTGCATTGTTACAACGTACACCCGAGAATGCCGCGGCCGGGCGCTCAGGCGGCAATCCTGCCGCCGCTCGGGCCGTTGGTCGTCCGCTGGATGCTGCATGCCCGCTGGGACTATGACGCGGCCCGCGCCGCATACGCGCCGTTTGACCAGATCGTCGACGATGACGCCGTCAACCGCGCCGAGATCGCCGAGCTGTGCGGCCATGCAGCGCTGCGCGGCGACCTGGCGTTCGTCGCCGTGAACAACAAGGCCGAAGGCTGCGCGCCGCGTAGCGTGTTTCGGCTGGCGCAAGCGATCTCGCCGTGAGCGTGGCGCTGGGGAATGACGCAGGCGGCATGCGCGCGGTGGGCGCGCGCACCGTGCCGGGCATTGTAGAAACACAGCGGGCCACGACGACTCTGCATCGCCGCGGCCCGCACGCTTGGCTTGATAGAGCGAACTGCCCTATTTCTTGTATTTCACGGTTCAGCCATACGCCTTGGTTTCGCGCACTGGAGGCGTCTTGCCGTCCAGCAGCGCCTCGGCCGCCTCGACCACGTAATTGCGCTCCTTGCTATCCTGGGGTATCAGCGCGCCAAGGTATTCGAGCTTTCCCTTCGAAATCACGTACATCGTGGGGGTGCGCTTGGCGCCATAGGCCTTGCCGACCTTGCCGGCCGAATCATCCAGAATAACGTACGGCAGCTTCTTGTCCTTCACGTACGCGACGTTGTCCTCCACGTTGCGGCTGCCGGTGCTGTCGATCGCCAGCCAGACCACGCCGCGCTTTGTGAGCTTTTCGGCGCTGGATTTCATCACATCGAGCTGCTGCTTGCAGACCGGGCAGTCCTTGCTGATCCACTCGAGCACAACGATCTTGTCCTTGAAGTCCTCGAGCTTGTAGGTCTTGCCATCCGTGCCTTTCAGCTCGAACGCGGGCGCGGCTTTGCCCAACTCCGGTCCTGCGGCGCCGGCGCCATCGGCTTTCGAAGACTCCTGTGCGAGCGCGGCCGGCACCAGCAGCGCTCCCATCAGCCATGCAATTCGCGCTAGTTTCATCGCTGTCCTTTCGTTGAGAGTGGCGGATCTTCGAGTATAACGCGAACCGGCGTGAATCCAAAGTCCGATATTCGTCGGCGGCTGGGTACCGCCTTCGGCCGGCGGCGCACGCAACTCATTCTTCTCAAAAAGTGCGTCGAAGAGGCAGGCGATCGATGGTCCACGAATCGCAGAATGCAACCAGGCTGTAGCTGAGAACGGGGGTGGCACATGCCGAGATCCGGGTTTCTCCCAGACAACGCCGCCAGCGTTTGGCGCGCCGCGTACGCGTGCTGCCTGGTGTTCGGCATCCTGCTGGCATTCCGCGGGCTGGCTGCGCTGGTCATCGATCGCATAATCACCGGGGGGCCGCCGTCAGCCGAGCTGCTGATTGCGCAGTCGCCGATGCTGGTGCTTGCCGGATCGTACGTCGGACTCTTCGTCTGCATTCAACGCAAACAGCGCTGGGCGATCTGGCTCGCGTACCTGCTGTCGCTGACGATCTGTGTGGCGGCGGCGGCAGCGCAGTTCGCCGGCGGGGCACAAGTCGGCGGCACGTTCCTGATCATCCTGTCCGGCGTGACCAGCGTCGCAAACTGGCTGGCACTCGCGCCAGGCGAACTCGCAGCCAGCGCGAGCGCGCCGAGCGCGCCGCAGCGCTCCACGTCGCACCTGCCCAGCCGCGTGGGCCCTTCGCGCTAGCCGTGGCTCACGAGCTGCGGCTCGGTTCAATGCTGCGGGCTCTGCTGCTCCGGCATCGCCCAGATCACGTTCGAGTCGGTCGCGGCAGCACGCCGTTCGCCAGCGGGTCGCGGCGGGCGTCGAGTTGCTGCAGCGTGAGCAGCAGCAGCGTCGTCACGACGATCACGCCGCCGCCAACCATCATCGCCGCCTGATACGCGAACGCCGCGCCAAACTCCGCCGCCATGGTCATCTGCATCGCCGCGCCCAGCAGTGGCCCGGCCAAGAATCCAAGCGAACCGCACAAATTGAACCCGGCGTAAACGGTCGCGCGTTGCTCGGGCGGCGCCAGCGACGCGATCAGCGCCAGGTTTGGCGTGAAGAGCATTGCGCTGAACAGACCCGAAGCCAGCATCAGTAGCGGCAGCCAGGCCGCCGGTACGACGCCGTAGCAGGCCAGCGCCGCGCCGAAGCCCACATTCCCGAGCACCAGCAGTGGCGTGCGGCTGGAGCGATCAATCAGTTTCCCGACTGGGTAGCAAAGCAGTGCGAACGGGAACAGGAACAGCGCTAGCAATCCACCGCGCTGCGCCGGTGTAATGCGATGCACCTCGCCCAGAAACAGCACGAAGCTCGAAACGATGACGCCCACGCCGAAGCGATCCACGAATCCCAACGCGTACGGACCGACCAGCCGCGGCGTGCGGACGATCAGTCGCAGCGTGTCGCGCAGGTTGCCGCCGAAGTGTCGTTCGGCGGCGTCCTGCAGCAACCAAAAGGCCAGGCCGGCGGCGAGTAGCGCGCAGGCCGAACCGAGGTAGAGCACGAGCGTGGCGTCGATCTGCCCGATGCGGCCGCCCAGCGGCGCCCCGCACGCGGTTCCCAGCGTCAGGGCCGAGCCGACCAGGCCCATCATGCCCCCGCGCCGCTGCGGCGTTGCCCAATCGCAGGCCAGCGCCATGAGCGTCGAGACCGCCAGCACGTGCACGGCGCCCTCGGCGAAGCGCAGCAGCATCAGCCCCGCCAGCGATGTGACCGCCGACATCGCCAGCAGGATCAGCGCATTGACGATCAGCAGCAGCGTCAGCAAATGTGTGCGGCGCGGCAGCCGATCGGCCAGCACGCCGCCCAGCGGCGCACACAGCACGGCGGCGATCATGTTTACGGACATGAACAGGTGCGCCCAGGTGCTGGATGCGCCCATGCGCAGCGAAACCAGTTCACGCAACACCGGCACGATCATGGTCACGGGCAGCATGGTCAGAAACAGCGTCAGCCCGATGCGCAGCCCGACACGCAGCGTCTGATCCCTCAAGCTGGCTGCTGCGGCGCACGTCGCGACAGCAGACGCGGAACGCGGCAGCCCTGACGCCGACGTCAATGTGCTCATATCGCTGCTCTCATACCGGGCTGCGGAAAAATCCTATTCCAGCCACACGCGAACGCCCTTGTTCGTGTGGCTCTCGTCAAGAGAAAACACCGCCTGCGGCACGTAGCCGGTCGCGCGCACCCGCCGGAGCAGCGCGGCCGTGTCGATCCCGGCAGCCTTGACGCGCGCCTGGACGGCTTCATCCATCAGCTCGTCCAGATCGTCGATCGCGCTCGCTGGGAACGTCAGCGCCACCTTGGTGCTGCCGGATTGCGTGACGACGATCTGCAGATGCCGCGCCATCGACTCGAAGCGGCTGCGCGGCGTGACTGCGGCGCGCTGCCCCTGCTCGGTGGAATGCGGCGTCGCATCGCATACCGCCGCCCCGGGCGCGATCAGCTCGTCGCGCTGCTCCAGCAGGATCGGCTCGAGCGCCCGCGACCAACTCACGTCCACGCCCAGCCGCTCCAGGTAAAACGCCAACCCCGCAAAGGCGCGCAGTACGAAGACCAGCTTCGGCGGGCCGGCCATGCGGAAGTTCCAGCGCAGCTCGCCTAGGATGTCCGCGGCCCGCTCTCCGCGGCGCCAATCGGCGAGGGCAAACGCGCCAGTTTGGCAGAATGGCTCGAACAACACGCGACACAGCGCCGGCAGCCGCTCCGCCAGCGGTTCGAGCAGCTCCGCGTCGAAGCCCAGCTCGAGTAGCGTCGCGAATGCGTCTCCGGATTGCGCGCGCGTATCGTGAATCAGCCGCAGCAGGGCGCGGCGGGCGCGCGGTTCCAGCTCGACGACCGAGCCGAAGTCGTACAGCACGATCTGCGCATCGCGCGCGTGTTGGCGAAAGCGGTAATTGCCCGGGTGTGGGTCAGCGTGCAGCACTCCGCAGCGAAAGAGCATGTGCAGCGCGCCGTGCAGCAGCGCGGCCGCGAGCGTGCGGCGGGCCGACTCGCTCCACTCGCGTGCGGATTCGACCACCTGGCCGCTCTCCCAGGCGCTGACGAGCACGTGCTCATTGGAGAGCTCGTGTATGACCGCAGGCACGACCCAGCCGCCGCAGCCGCGCAGTTGCTCGGCGAAGCGCGTCTGGCGCTGGGCTTCGCCGCGGTAATCGAGCTCCTGTTCGAGGTCGTGCAGGATCGTGTCGCGATAGCCGCGCAGGTCGAAGCCGCGCCGCAGGCCGCCGATCGGCAGCGTGATCCAGCCGAGTGCCGAGAGGTCGGTGAGCAGCGCTTCGCGGATGCCGGGGTAGGGCAGTTTGATGGCGACTTCGCGGCCGTCATGGAGCCGCGCGCGATGCACCTGCCCGAGCGAGGCCGCCAGCCCGCGCGGTTCGAACTCGCTCAGCAGCGTCTCGGGCTCCGCGTTCCAGGCCTCGCGCAGCGCCGCCAGGAACTCCTCGGCGGGCAGCGGCTCGGCCGATTCGCGCAATGCGGCGAACGGCGCGGCGTGCTGCTCGTCGCCGGCCATGCTGAGGATTTGCCCAATCTTCTGCGGCAGCCCGCGCAGGCGGCCCAGGCGCGTCGCCAGGTGGCGGCGGGCTGCGTCGCGCACGGCGGGATCGCGCGCGCTGCGCGCCCGCCAGGCCTGCCGCGCCAGGTCAAGATAGCCCGGCCCGCGCTTCAGCCATGTCGCCAGCATCGCGGCTGCGTCAGTGCGCGCCGACCGGGCAGGCGGCCGCGGCGGCGGTGTTGGCGGTCGTGCCGTAGACCTCGTGTCGCGGGCGGCTGGAGAGGATTTTGGTCTTGCCCCAATCGGTGACGTTCTTGAACTGCTGCGAGCTGGTGAAGGCCTCAAACGCCTCGCGCGTGTGCCACTCGGAGAGGATCATGTACGACGTGTTGCGCGTCACATCGCGGTACAGGTGCGTCTCGCGGTGCCCTTCTGTCTGGCCCATGATCTGCAGCACTTTTCCGAAGACCGTCTCGAATTCCTGCTGCTTGCCTTCGATCACGTTGTAGTTCATGCCGACGGTGACCATGGTCAATCCTCCCGCTGGGATTAGCGATGCTTGACACACACTTGTCGTACACAGTTGCGCGGACGCCGCCGTTGCGGCGCTGCGCCGGCCCGCGCGGCGCGCGTCAGGCTTCGACCGGCTGGGCCAGTTGCTCGCGAATCGTCTCGGCGATGATCGCGTAGATGCGGCTGGGGATCACGTCGACCTGCAAGCTGGCGGCCAGCTCGCCGATGTCGCTTTCGACCTGTTTGAGCACGTTGCCGAGCGTTTCGAGGTCGGTGCCGATCTTGCCGACCGCCCAGGTGCAGGCGCCGCGGATCACCTGCTTGTTGGGCGTCTCGCACAGGAAGCGCGCGATCTCCGAGCAGCCGTTGACGACGTTGGCGATGCCGCTGGCCATCTCGGGCAGATCTTCGGGCAGTGTTTCGCTGTGATGGTGCCGGACGCCGAGCACCAGGTCGCCCTGCAGCGCCCAGCGTTCGAGCGCGAAGGCGCTGACTTCCGGGTGCGTGACGCCGACGCAGTCCAGTTCTTTTTCGAGCAGGTGCTCGCCGTGCAGCGGGCCGTACGACTCCGCCGCCGGGGCGTACTTGGCCCCCAGGGCCCGCGCCAGCACGGGGACGCCGATGTCGCACAGCAGCCCGCCCATGAAGGCCAGCTCGCGTTGCAGCTTGGGATTGGCTTCGGCGAAGCGGGCCGCCAGGGCCGCGGTGGCCAAGGAGCGGCGCCAGTAGTAGCTGGCGTCGATCGCGCCGCTGCTGGCGGCGTTCATCTGGCTGACCATGCTGCGGCCGATCACCAGCGTGCGGATGCGGCGCGTGCCCAAGCGTGTGATCGCTTCGCTGAGCGTGGCGACCTTGCGACCGCCGCTGAACAGCGCGGAATTCGCGAGCCGCAGGAGATCGGCGGCGATGCCGGCGTCGCTGGTGAGCAGCTTCACCAGGTCCGTCTGCTTGAAGTTCGGATCGTTGGTCAGCTCCATCAAGCGCGTCACCAATTGCGGCGCGGAGGGGACGGCGTTGGAGCGCTCCAGCACGTTGCGAATTTCGGGATTCATCAGACTACTCCCGCATGGACGCTGCGGAAACCCGGCGTTCCCGCAGCCACGATGCCACGCTTCGACTATCGGGCATGCCGCCAATCTTCGCGCAGCCGCGAACTGAAAATGCGCGGCCGCTGCGCCCGCGAGTGGTTGTGGCGGAATGGCGTCTGGAATGTCCGCAATAAAACGCGGGCAAGGTGGCGGATGTTTAAGCCGCGCTAGCCGGCACTCGATACAGCCGTAGTGAATGCCGCGCTTCCGCACGGGCGTGGCAAGCGGGGGCGCGTCCGACGGCGCGTCACAGGGGCCGCATCTGAAACAGGCATTTGGCATTTGAGAGCAGCGAGGACATCAATGAGCGCCACCGTGGCTGAACCGCGAAACGCCGTGCAACCCAAGGTCATCTCAGCCGGCGCCAAGACACAGCATGCCGGTACCGCCGCCAGCGGAAACGTCTCGCAGATCGTGAGCTTTCGCCTGGCGAACGAGGAATACGGCGTCGACATCATGCGCGCCCAGGAAATCATCATGATGGGGCAGATCACGCGGATGCCGGAGGTGCCGGACTTCATCTGCGGCCTGATCAACCTGCGCGGGCACGTAATTCCGATCGTGGATCTGCGCAAGCGCTTCGGGCTACCGGTGAAGGAGAACGACGAGCATACGCGGATCATCGTGGTGAACGTCAACAGCCGCACGATCGGGATCGTGGTCGACGCGGTGACCGAGGTGCTGCGGATCAGCGCCGATCAGATCGAGCCGCCGCCTTCGAGCGTCGCGGGCATCGACCACGATTACATCCGCGGGCTGGTGAAGTTGCAAGACAAGCTTCTGATTCTGCTCAACATCGATCGCATTCTGTCTCGTGAAGACGCCGGCGCGTTGTCGCAGGCGGTCGCGTAATCCGCTGAAACGGCAAGGTCAAACTCGGGCAATTTCTTTTCACTAGGGGCGTCCGCATGAGCACGGCAAGCAAGAACTCCTCCAGCGCATCCGACCGATTTGCGAATTTCAGCAATGGCATGAGCAGCGACGCGGCCTTCGCGCGGCTGCGGGCAGTTGTCGAAAACCTCGGCACCAACGTCTTCATTGGCGATAAGGACCAGAACCTGGTCTACATGAACCGCCGCGCGGAGGAGACGCTGCGCGAGATTGAGGACATCGTCCAGCAGGAATCGGGCCTCTCGGTTGACGAGCTGCTCGGCGGCCCGCTGGATCGCTTCCACGGCGAGCGCGCCAAGGAAATCCGCAAGACGCTGAGCAACCCCAAGAACTTCCCGATGAAGACCGACATCAAGCTCGGAAAGCTCACGCTAGCGCTCGAAGTTAACGGCGTCTTCAACGAGCAGGGCGAGTACGTCGGGCAGGTGGTCAATTGGTCAGACGTGACCGCGGCGCGGCAGACGGAGTTCCGCAACACGATCGCCAACAACCAGCTCAAATCGATCAGCGACGCGCAGGCCGTAGTCGAGTTCAACCTCGACGGCACGATCATCACCGCCAATGACAACTTCACGAACTGCATGGGCTACCGGCTCGACGAGATCAAGGGCCAGCACCACAGCATGTTCGCGAGCGAGGAATATCGTCGCAGCGACGAATACAAGGAATTCTGGGCCAAGCTGAACCGCGGCGAGAGCCAGGTCGGCGAGTTTCGGCGCTTCGGCAAGGGCGGCCGCGAGGTCTGGATCCAGGCGTCGTACAACCCGATTGCCGACGGCGACGGCAAGCTGTTCAAGGTCGTCAAGTACGCGTTGGAGATCACCGCGCAGGTCAAGGCTCGCGCCGAGGCTGCGAAGAAGTCCGCGATGATCGAGAACGCCCCGATCAACATCATGCTGGCCGACAAGGACCTGAACATTGTCTACGCCAATCCAGCCACGCTGAAAAACCTGCAGCCGCTGCAGCACCTGCTGCCCGTGCCGCTGGATAAGGTGGTCGGGTCCACGGTCGACATCTTCCATAAGAACCCGGCGCACCAGCGGCGGATTCTCTCCAGCGACAAGAACCTGCCACATCGGGCCGTGATCGAGCTGGGCGATCAGAAGCTCAACCTGCTGGTCAGCGCGATCTACGACGACAAGGGCCAGTACATGGGCCCGATGGTCACCTGGGACAACATCACCAGTCGCCTGGCGATGGAAGAGAAGCAGAAGCACATGCAGGCCGAGGCCGAACGCAACGCCGAGGAGCTGCGCCGCAAGGTCGACTCGCTGCTGGAAAACGTGCAGGCCGCCGCAGGCGGCGACTTGACCACGTTTGTCTCGGTCAAAGGCGCCGACGCGATCGGTCAGCTCGGCGAAGGCCTGGATCGCATGATCCAGTCGCTCTCGCGCGTCGTGCTGCAGATCAAGGAAGCCGCCGACCAGTTCGCCGAAGGCGCGCGGGTCGTATCTGAAGGCTCGACCTCGCTTTCGGAAGGCGCGCAGACGCAATCGGCCAACGTCGAGGAGATGTCCGGCTCGATCCAGTCGCTCAACAAGATGATCCAGGCCGTCGCCGACAACGCCAAGCAGGCCAACTCACTGGCCAAGGAAACCACCAAGCGGGCCGAAGACGGCGGCGTGGCCGTGCAGAAGAACGTCGAGGCCATGAAGCTGATCGACAAGTCGAGTGAGCAGATCGGCGAGATCATCGGCGTGATCAGCGAGATCGCCAGCCAGACCAACCTGCTGGCCCTAAACGCCGCCATCGAGGCGGCTCGCGCCGGCGAGCACGGGCTGGGCTTTGCCGTCGTGGCCGACGAGGTCCGCAAGTTGGCCGAGCGTTCGAGCGAGGCGGCCAAGGAGATCGCCGGCTTGATCAAGGAGTCGACGCAGCGCGTCAAGGAAGGCGCCGCGCTCAGCGAGCAGACCGGACAGGCGCTCAAGAACATCATTGAGGGCGTCGAGGCCACCGCCAAGGGCATCGCCGAGATTGCTTCCGCGACCGACGAGCAGGCGCAGACTGCCAAGGAAGTGGCCACCGGCATCCAGAACGTGGCCTCGGTCACCGAGAACAACGCCTCGGCCGCGGAAGAGATGTCCGGCTCGGCCGAAGAGCTCTCGGGCCAGGCGCAGCAGCTCAAGGAGCTGGTCAGCGCGTTCAAGGTCAGCACGGACGGCGAAGCTGCGCCGCCGGTCGCGCGTCTGTCCGGCAAGCCGACGAGCAAGTCGGCCGCCAAGGTCGGTAAGACCCCGACCCCGGCCGGGGCCCGCTAGTCCAAAAGGGCAAGTGCGGTGATGGGCCAGTCGCCGGTGCGCATGCCGCGACGGTTCGAATCCACAAGCGCCGCTGGCGGGAGATGCACGTGCAGCTCATTTCGCTGACCGAGTCGGAGTTCGCGCGGTTCGCCAAGTTCGTGTACGAGCGGGCCGGCATCCACCTGCCCGAAGAAAAGCGCACGCTGCTGAGCAACCGCTTGCGGCAGCGGCTCAAAGCGCTCGGGCTGGATTCGTTCAGCGCCTACTACGAGCGCTTCTCGGACGAGCAGTTCGTCGACGAGGAGCTGCCGCATTTCCTCTCGGCGGTCACCACCAACGAGACCTACTTTTTCCGCAACGAGCGCTTGTGGGAGACCTTCGCCGACGAGCTGATTCCGCAGTTCGTCAAGCGCAACGCCGCGCGCACGCGCAGCATCAAGGTCTGGAGCGCCGCCAGCAGCAGCGGCGAAGAGGCCTACACCGCGGCGATCCTGCTGCGCGAGCTGGTCCCCGATTTCGCCCGCTGGAAGATCAGCGTCATCGGCAGCGATATCAGCAAGAACGTGCTCGATAAGGCAAAGGCCGCGCTCTACAACGACTACGCCGTCAGCAAGATGACGCCCGAGCGCCGCGAGCGCTGGTTCACACGCGACGGCGAGAAATACAAGCTCTGCGACGAGATCCGCAAGCTGGTGCGCTTCCAGTTCCACAATCTGCGCGAAGACTTCCCCGGCGGCGGCTTCGATTTCGTGCTGCTGCGAAACGTGCTGATGTACTTCGACACCGCCATGAAACAGCGCGCCCTGGAGGTCACCTCCGACGCGGTCGCGCCCGGCGGATACCTGTTCATCGGCGACGTCGATCCGACGCGCACCTCGCCAGAGCTGCTGGCCTGCATGAAGCTCGAACCCGGCGCGCCGGGCCTCTACCACCGTCCGGCACAGGCGCCGGCCCTGCTAGGCGGGAAATCATGAGCGAGTACATCGAAGTTACGCCCGACTTGATGGCCGGCTTCCTCGACGAAGCCCCGGCCTACCTGACCACGCTCGAAGAAGGCCTGATGGCCTTCGAGGCCCAGGCCCGCGACGGAGCCATCACGCTCCGCAACGACGCCGACCACGAGCGCATGAACGAGATGTTCCGCGCCGCGCACAGCCTGAAGGGCATCTCGGCGTCGCTTGGATTCCAGAAGATTCGCGACCTGACGCACCTGATGGAGTCGCTCTTCGATCAGTTGCGCAACGGCAAGCGCGCCCTGCACGCCCCGGATGTCGAAGCCCTGTTCGAAGCGGTCGATACGCTGCGCAAACTGGTCGATGAGCTCTCCAGCCCGGGACAGGACAGCGTCACGATCGAGCACTCGATCCAGCGGCTGGAGGCCATCCTGGCCTCGCCCGCGGGCGAAGCCGCCCGCGCAAATGTCCCACCCGCGGCGTCGGCCAACGCCGCAAGTCGGGTGGCCGTCGCGGCAGAACAGCCAACGTTCGTCAGCGGCGGCAACGCGGCCCTGGCGGCGGCAGACCCGGAGCTGCTGCAGCGCTACGTCGAGTCCACACTTGAATCAATCGACGAGCTCAACGAGCACCTGCTCAAGCTGGAGTCCGCACCGCACGACCTGGAGACGATCAACGTCATCTTCCGCTGCGCGCACAACATCAAGGGCGCCAGCGGCGCGGTGCAGTGCGACAGTTTGCGACAGCTCACGCACGACATGGAAACCGCGCTCGATCGCGTCCGGTCTGGCGCGCTCGAGATCGAAGCCAGCCTGATGAACGCGCTCTTCGCCAGTGTGGACCATCTGCGCGCCGGCGTGAACGCTATCCGTGAGCGGCGTTTTGAAGCACTGACCAACGATCAATTCAACGACCTGTTCGCGCGCTGGATCGCGGACACCTGCGGCGCAGCGCCGCAGGCTGGCCCGCAAGCAGCCGATCCGCCGGCACCGCAGGATGACGCCGACGCGCTCAACGTCTACGTGCGCTTCCCGAAGCGATTCAGCGAAGCGCCGATACAGGCCTGCATTCTGTTCAACCGGCTCGCGGACCTGGGCGAAGTGCTTTCAAGCGAACCGGATGTCTACAGCCTTGGCAATGAATCGGCGTTGGAAGAGGTTACGTTCCGCGTTCGCACGCATGCGCCGCCAGCGCGGATTGAGCGCGTCGTGCGGGCGTACACGGTGGATGACGTAAAGATCACGTTGCCGAACAGGCAGATCGAAGCGGAGGCCAGGTCTTCCGCAGCACCCGTAGACGCGGCCACGGATGTTCTGGCAGACACGTCCAACGCCGCGGTACTGCCGCAGAGCAGCAACGCCCCGGCTGCGGCGCTCGCCGGCCGTGCCGCGGAGAGATCTGGGGAAGCCGAGGAGCCGGCGGCGCGCGAGGCCGGGCAGGCCAAGGTCGGCGAAACGCTGCGCGTCGATCTCGAGCGGCTGGACCAGTTGATGAACCTGGGCGGCGAGCTGGTGATCACCAAGGCGCGCTTTGTGCAAATCTCGCGCAAGCTTGCAGCGCTGTTCACGCATCGAAACCTGGGCTACCTGGTCGACGACATTTCCGAGCGACTCACGCAACTTCGCAACGAGATCGCGGCGCTGCAGAGCGGCCAGGACATCCCGCGGATCACCGCCGAGCTGGCCGATTCCTCGCTGCATTTGTGCAGCGATTTTGACACCGTTCGCGGGCTGGTGCGGCGCGTGCAGCAGCTTCGCCCGGCGATGAACGAATTCTCCGAGGCGGTGCACAGCCTGAATCGCATCTCCGAAGGCATGCAGAAGCGCATCATGCAGACGCGCATGGTCCCGATCGGACCGCTCTTTCAGCGCTTCCGCCGCGTGGTGCGCGATATCTGCAAGTCCACCGGCAAGAAGGTCGAGCTGGTGCTGCGCGGCGAAGCCACCGAGCTGGACAAGCGCATGATCGACGAGCTGGTCGACCCGCTGACGCACATGGTGCGCAACAGCGTCGATCACGGCATCGAGCTGCCGGCCCAGCGGCTGGCCGCCGGCAAATCCGAGACCGGCCAGGTGGTGCTGGATGCGTTTCATCGCGGCCGGCACATCTGCGTCGAGGTGCGCGACGACGGCAAGGGTCTAGACGTTGCGCGCATCAAGCGCAAGATCGTCGAGCGCGAACTGGCAAGCGCCGCGCAAGTTGAGCAACTCAGCGACGCCGAGGTGATGCAGTACATCTTCCGCCCCGGATTCTCCACGGCCGAACAGGTCACCGATCTGTCGGGCCGCGGCATGGGCATGGATATCGTCAAGACGCGGATTGATGCGCTCAACGGCTCGGTCGAGCTCGACAGCAAGCACGGGCAGGGCACGACCGTGCAAATCCACTTGCCGCTGACGCTGGCGATTATCAACGCCATGATGATCCGCATCGGCCGGTGTGCCTACGCGCTGCCGCTCGAGATGGTGGTGGAGATTTTGACCGTGCGGCGCGACCAGATCCTGCATATTTCGCGGCAGGCCGTGATCCGCGTGCGCGATCGCGTCATTCCACTGACGCTGCTCGAGCAGGTATTTACGCTCGGCGACCAGCAGCAGCACACGCTCGCCCGCGGCGACGGCACGCTGACGGTCATGATCCTCGGTTTGCAAAACGAGCGGCTCGGCCTGGTGGTGGACGAATTGATCGGTCAGGAAAATATTGTGATCAAGGATGTCGCCGCTAATTACCGCAATGTCGAGGGCATCGCCGGCGCTTCGATCATGGGCGACGGCTCGGTCTCGCTGATTCTGGACGTGGCCGAAATGATGCGGAACTTCGCGGCGCGCGGCGCGCAGCGCGGCTTCCTGCTGGCGGCCGAGCCCGTCGGCGCAGCGGAATAACAGGGGGAGGATGCCGTGAGCGGTTTGTTCACGTCGGCCGGAGTCGAGCTCGACGACGCCTTGCGGGCCGTCGCGGTCAACAGCGCCTACAGCGCCTCGCGCGCCCTGTCGAAGTGGTTCCGCCGTGGCGTGCGGCTGCATACCGACGGCTTCGTGCAGTTGCCGCTGGACCAGGTCAGCCAGGTGGCCGGACCGCCGGAAGAGCCGCTGGCGGCCGTGCTGATGACGCTGGCGGGGCGGGTCGAGGGCAATGTGCTGCTGGCGCTGCCGGAGCGCGTGGCGCTTGAGCTGATCGATATTCTCACCGAGCGGCCCGCGGGCACGTCCACGCAGTTTGCCGAATTCGAGCAGAGCTGCATCACCGAGACTGCCAACATTGTCGGTACGTCATTCGCGAACAGCCTCTCGCAATGGCTGGATATCGAGATCGTCCCTGCCGCGCCCCATTTCACGCACGACATGGCCTGCTCGGTGGTGCAGCCGCTGATCAGCAGCGCCGCGGCGGTCAGCGATTTTGCCTGGATGAGCAACACCGAGTTCGAGCTGGATGATCGCCGACTGGAGTGGTACATGCTGCTGCTGCTGGCGCCGGGCGCGGTCGAGCAGCTTCGCACGCAGTGCCAGTCGCAGGCGGTGCGCGAGCATGCGCTGCACGCGGTCGCGATCAACGCAGCCTTCCATGCTTCGCAGGCGATGAGCAAGTGGCTAAAGAAGGGCGTGCGACTGACGACCGAGGGCTTTCAGCGCATTCCGCTGCGCGAGATGCAGACGCAATGCGGCAGCGATGAGCAGGTGGTGCTGCTGCACATGGAGCTGCAAAAGCAGTTGCACGGCCATGTGCTGATGGTCCTGAGAGAAGCAACCGCCAACGAGCTGGTCAAACGGCTGCTGCCCGAGTGCGCCGATCAGCCGCAGTTGTCAGAGATGGCCTGCTCGTGCCTTCAGGAGACGGCCAACATCGTCGCGACCGCGTTTACCAACAGCGTGGCCAAGTGGCTGGAGGTCGACGTGCAGCCCTCCTCGCCCGAGCTGCGAATCGACCTGGCGGACGCGGCGTTCGCGACCGTGCTAGCTGATCAGGCCGCAGTCAGCGATGAAGTTCTGCTATCGAAGGCCGTGTTTCGGCTTGACGGGCAGTGGCTCGAATTCGATTTCTATCTACTGCCGACGCCGTCATCGTTCCGGTTGATCGAGACGTTTTGCCGCTAGGGCAGGTGCAATGTCCTTTACGCACAACATCGGAATCGCGGGGCTGAAAGTCGTGCGACACCCGGACAAGGTGCGAACCGTGCTGGGTTCGTGCGTCGGGATCGTGCTGCTGGATCGAGCGGCCCGGGTCGGCGGCATGGCGCACGTGATCCTGCCAAACTCAGAAGAAGGCAGCGGCGATCGCGGGAAGTTCGCCGACACCGGCGTGGATTGGCTGCTGGAGGAGCTGGTCAGCGCCGGCGCCGTGCGCGGCCGCGTGCAGGCCAAGATCGCCGGCGGGGCGCGCATGTTCGGCGCGGCCACCAGCAACGGGCTGGGGGACCGCAACGTCGCGGCCGTCAAGGCTCGCCTCGGGGCGCACGGCATTCCGCTGGTCGCCGAAGACACCGGCGGCGAAAAAGGTCGCAAGATGCTGCTGGATCCGGGGACCGGCAACGTCGAGGTTCATTTCATCGGGCAAGAACCGCGCGTCATTTGACGCGCGCAGGCGTTGGAGTCTGACGTATGTCGATTCGAGTGCTGGTCGTCGACGACGCCGCCTTCATGCGGTTCATGATCAAGGACATTCTTGTGCGTCTGGGGCACCAGGTCGTCGGCGAAGCCGCCAACGGCGAGGACGCCTGCGCGATGTATGACCAGCTCACGCCCGACCTGGTCACGCTCGATCTGATCATGCCCAAGAAAGGCGGGCTCGACGCGCTCCGCGACATCCGCCAGAAACACCCCAAAGCCAAGATCGTGGTGATCTCGGCGGTCGAGCAGCGCCAGCCGCTGATGGACGCGCTCAAGCTGGGCGCGACGGACTACTTGGTCAAGCCGTTTGAGAAAGACCGCGTGGTGGAAGCCATCAACCGCGCGATGGCGAACTGAGCAGCGAACGCAAACCGTCCGCGATCGCCGCAGGAATGTCCGACAGCGAAGCGATCCGATCGATGCAACCGGTCTCGGCGGCCGCTTTGGGCATGCCATACACGACGCTGCTGGCCTGGTCCTGCGCGATGGTGTAGGCCCCGGCTTGCTTGAGTAGCTTGATCCCCGCGGAGCCGTCGTTTCCCATCCCGGTCATGACGATCGCGACGGTGCGCTGCCCGGCGCAACTGGCGAGTGAATCGAACATCGCATCGACCGAAGGGCGAAAGCCCGAAACCTTCGGCCCGTTCGATGTGCTCGCAATCAGCTTTCGGCCGCGCTCCGTAATCCGCAGATGAAAATCGCCGGGCGCAATCAATGCGCGGCCCGCCAGCAGCTCGTCGCCGTGCTCGGCTTCCTTCACCTGCACCTGGCACTCCGAGTCGAGCCGTTCGGCGAAGGCCGCGGTGAAGCCGGCCGGCATGTGCTGCGTGATCAGAATCGGCGGAAAGCGCTTGGGAATCGCCGGCAGCATCTGGTGCAGCGTGGCGGGGCCGCCGGCGCTGATCCCGATGGCCACAATCGCATCCAAGGGCAGATCGCTGACAGGCGGCGACGTGATCGCGTGCGCACGCGTCAGATTGCTGCGATTGCTCGCAGCGGCCGCGAGCACAGCCTGAATCACGCGCTCGCGAAACGCCTCCAGCGTGACGCCTTTGTCGCCCAGCGGCTTGGGCACGTAATCCACCGCGCCACGCCGCAGCGCTTCGACCGTGGTCGCGGCCCCGGCCTGCGTCTTAGTCGAGACTACTACGACGGCGGTCGGGCGGTCCTTGGCGAGCTGGTCAAGCAGTTCCAGCCCGCTCATGCCGGGCATCTCGATGTCGAGCGTGACCACATCCGGCTTGAGGCAGAGGATCTTCTGCAATCCGTCGGAGCCGTTCGGGGCCGTGCCGACGATTTCGAGATTTGGGATCTGGCTCAAAGCGTCCTTGAGCATCGCCCGCATGAAAACGCTGTCGTCAATGATCAGCACGCGGATGGGTGATTTCGAGATCATCGGGTTCCTTGTCTCTGGTGGGAGCCGACACCAGGGCCGGGCCTACCCTATCCCTATAGGGGGAGTTGCAAGCTCGACTTGAGCGTCAACCGATGAACCCGCCGCGGCTGGCGCAACAACTGCCGGCAGCGCCTCGCGCGCGATTGAGGCCAGCGTCGCCAGCAAACGGCGACGGTTCAGCGGCTTGGTCAAATAGTGGCTGCAACCGGCTTCAAGGCATTTGGCGCGGTCGGTGGCCATCGCATGCGCGGTAATCGCGACGATCGGACGCGAGAAGCCCGCCGCCCGCAGTCGCCGCGCGGCCTCATAACCGTCCATCTCGGGCATCTGCATATCCATCAGCACGACATCAAACGGGCTGGCGTCGACGCCTTGCGAGACCACCCGGTCGAGCGCCTCGCGTCCGTTGTCGACGACCTGCACCTGCGCCCCGGCCTTGAGCAGCACATGCGTGAAGAGCCGCTGATTGTCAGGCCCATCTTCCGCAAGCAGGACGCGACAGCTGAGCGGCGTGTCGAGCTCCGCATGCGCGGCGCCCGGCGCTTCGCGGTCGCTCGGAGCCGCGACCGGCAACTCTTCAAAGGTTGTGCGAGCGGGGACCAAAACTGCCGAACCAGGATCTTCCAGCGCCTGGCGAATCCAAAAGCGAACCGTGGTGCCCTGGTTGGGCGCTGATTCGGCGATTTCCAAGTCGCCACCGAGCAGTTGCGCCAGGCGTTTGCTGATGGTCAGTCCCAAGCCGGTACCACCGAATCGGCGGGTAGTGGAGCCGTCCGCCTGCTCGAACGGGCGTAGCACCCGCTCGCGCTGCGCGGCGCTCATGCCGATGCCGGTGTCGATCACGTTGAATTCGAGCAGCGGCTCTTGCGGCGTGCCGGCGGCGCGCGCCCCGATGGTCACGCCACCCTCGCGCGTAAACTTGATTGCGTTGCTGACCAGATTCAACAGGATCTGCCGCAAGCGGGTCGGGTCGGATTGCACCGTCTCGGGCACGTCGTCGAGTATGCGCGTTCCAAGTGCCAGCTTGCGCTCTTCGGCCCGAGGGCGCGTCAGCGCCAGCACCTCGTCCAGAACGGTTCGGGGCTTGCAGGGCACGCACTCGACATTCAGCGTGCCCGCTTCGATCTTCGAGAGGTCGAGCAGGTCGTTCACCAGCGCCAGCAGGTGCGCTCCGTTGCGCTGAATCGCGTCGATCGATTCACGATCTTCAGCCGAATGCTCGCGTTCGGCCAGCAATTCGGCGAAGCCGATGATCGCGTTGAGCGGCGTGCGGATCTCGTGCGAGATGTTGGTCAAGAACTCGCTCTTGAGGCGGCTGCTGCTCTCGACCTCGACCATGGCGCGCGAAAGGGTGGCGTTCGCCTGCTCGAGCATCTGGGCGTAGTCGCGCAGCTTGTGCTCAGCCGCCTTGCGGTCGGTGATATCGCGCAAAACGCCGGTGAACTTCTGCTGCCCGTCGAGCTCGAACTGACTGATACACAGTTCGATGGGAAAAGTGCTGCCGTCGGAACGCTGACCGACCGCCTCGCGGCCGACGCCGATGATCCGCGCGTGCCGCGTATTCAGAAAACGCTTCAGATAGCTGTCGTGCTCGCCGCGGTAGGGCTCGGGCATCAGGATGCGCACGTTCTGGCCGATCACTTCGGCACCCGTGTAGCCGAACAACCGCTCGGCGGCGGCGTTGAAGCTCTCGATCGTGCCATCGCTTGCAATCGTGACGATTGAGTCCACCGCCGACTGCACCAGTCTGTGCAGGTGCGCCTGGTGGTCGCGCGCCAGTGACTCCAAACGCTTCAGCACCGATACGTCGCGATCAACCACGCACAGCAGCGGCGGCTCGCCCTCGGCAGAAATCGCCAGGATCTGCGTGCGCACTTCCACGCACTCGCCGCTGCGCGCCACGCGCTTCGAGTCGAACGGCAGCGTCCGCGCGCCGAAGCGCGCCGCCTGAAGCCGCGACTGCAGATCGGCCGCGCATGCCGCGTGCACAATTTGGCGGACGTCCGTGCCGAGAATCTCCTCGGCGGTGTACCCAAAGACCTGCGACGCCGCGGAGTTCCAATAGCGCACGCGGTCGCTCTCGTCTACCAGGAGAATCGCGTCGCTGCTGATCTCCAGCATCTGCTGCAGCCAGCGCTCGTTCCGCGCCGCACGCGGATCGTGCACGATCACGACGTAGCCATGCCCGTCGGCGACGATGTCCAATTCATGCACTGTGGCGGAATCGCCAAGTGGCGGGCCCAGGACCCTCAGGCTGTGCTCGCTTCGACCGTTGAGCAACATCTTGCGCAGCGCGGCGAGCTCATCGCATTCGGCGTCGACCTGCAGCCCAGGAAACAACTGCGTCAGGTGCTTGCCGGAGAGCAGATGCGCCCCAAGGACGCGTTGCACCGCGCCATGCGCCGCGAGGATTTGCCCGTTCTCCGCGACCTGAAGAATCGCGTCGCGAAGCAATGCGCACGCGTGCAGCGTGAGCGCCTCAGTCCGCTGCACGGTCGATGCGAACGGCGCTGACTCTGGTTGGCGCAAGCGTGCCCCCTTCTTGCGAGGAGTCGTTCGTTATTGATGCGCTGATCGGCGTCTCGACTTGCAGGCTTAACCCGAGAAATCAAGCACGATTGATACGATTGAGGATGTGAAATGCCTGATACCCGCGCTGACGCATTGACGAGCGGGCTTGGCGCGGTGAGAAAACGCAGGCATGGACTCCAGCGCGTTCGAAAAACTGGGCATGTTCTACCTCGGTCGTGCATACGACCTTCAGGCCGCCGCCTCGCTGCCGCAGCCGCTCTTGTACGACGCCAAGGATCTGGTCACGCACGCCGTCTGCGTCGGCATGACCGGCAGCGGGAAGACGGGGCTGTGCATCGGGCTGATCGAAGAGGCCGCGATCGACGGAATTCCCGCGATCGTAATCGACCCCAAGGGTGACCTTCCCAACCTGTTGCTGAACTTCCCCACACTGGCGCCGGCAGACTTCGCCCCCTGGATCAACGAAGACGACGCTCGCCGCAAAGGCCAGGCCCCCACCGAATACGCGGCCCAGCAGGCCGAGCTTTGGCGGCGCGGGCTGGCCGAGTGGGGCCAGGACGCGGCCCGCATTCAGCGGCTGCGCGATGCGGCTGACATGGTGATCTACACCCCCGGCAGCAGCGCGGGTGTGCCAGTCTCGGTGCTGAAGTCGTTTGAAGCGCCCGAGCCGGCGCTGCAGCAGGAAGCCGATCTCTATCGCGAGCGCGTCGCCGCCATCGCCACCAGCCTGCTCGCATTGTTGGGTGTCGAAGCCGACCCGCTGCGCAGCCGCGAGCACATCCTGATCTCGACCATCGTTGACCACGCCTGGCGTGCCGGGCGCAACCTGGACCTGGGCGCGCTCGTGCAACAGGTGCAATCCCCGCCCGTCTCGCGAATCGGCGTGATGGAGCTCGAGTCGTTCTACCCCGCTGGCGAGCGTTTCGAACTGGCGATGCAGTTGAATAACCTGCTGGCTTCGCCGGGCTTTGCGAGTTGGGCCGAGGGCGCGCCCCTGGACGTGCAGTCGCTGCTGTACACACCCGGGGGTAAACCGCGGATCGCGATCTTCTCGATCGCGCACCTGGGCGACGCCGAGCGGATGTTCTTCGTCTCGCTGCTGCTCAACCAGGTATTGAGCTGGACGCGGCGGCAGTCCGGGACCACCAGCCTGCGCGCCATCATCTACATGGACGAGATCGCCGGCTATTGTCCGCCGGTCGCGAATGTGCCTTCCAAGGTGCCACTGCTGACATTGATGAAACAGGCCCGCGCGTTCGGCGTCGGGATCGTGCTGGCCACGCAGAACCCGGTGGACCTGGATTACAAGGGCCTGGCCAACGCGGGCACATGGTTCATCGGGCGGCTGCAGACCGAGCGCGACAAGGCCCGCGTGCTCGACGGGCTGGAAGGGGCCGCGGCGAGCGCGTCCAGCGCATTCGACCGCGAGTCGGTCGGCAATCTACTTTCGCAACTGCGCAGCCGGGTTTTTCTGCTGAACAATGTGCACGATGACGGACCGCAGGTCTTCGAAACGCGCTGGGTGCTGTCGTATCTGCGCGGGCCGCTGACGCGCACACAAATCCGCATGTTGACCGAGCAGCGCCAGGCTGCCAGCGCGGCGCCGGCATACGCTGCGCCGCGAGTTGCCGCTGCCCAATTCGCCGCCGGCGCAGCGCATTCCAACGCCGCGGGGCAGGCCGCGAGCGCCGCATCGAGCGCGGCGCCGGTCGCCGTGTCACTCTTCGCGCCGCGCAGCGTCGCGCCGACTGCTGCGCCAG
>CAZHTF010000039.1:0-28662 GCA_964535305.1 uncultured Planctomycetales bacterium
AGGCTGGCGCCCGCCACCAGATTGGTGCCCTGCAGCCACCGCGGCGCCGCGGCCTCCACCCGCGCTCCCAGGAGCGCCGCGAGCAGCGCGCCGCTCGCCAGGCCCGAGCCAACCAGCGCCAACGCGTACTGCACGCTTCCTGCGCGCCGCGCCAGATGCCGGCCTAGGCCGCTGATGCTGAGGGTCAGCAATCCGAAGACCAACGCCAGCCGCGCAGCAGACAGCAGCGCATCCGAGTGCGGCGGGAGCGCCGCCAACAGCGCCGCCGCGGCCAGACTGAGCACGCCACCCGCCAGCGGCGACCGCGGCGGCATGAGCGTGCGCGCCAGCAGCAAGCCACCCGCTGCGCCCGCGCTGCATGCGATCCCGAGCGATCCGGTCGTCAGCACCGCCGCATCCGCCGCCTGCGCGAGCAACGCCGCCCCGACCAGACCGGCGCACGCCAGATCCGCCAACACGCGCCACTCGCGCGGCGCAAGCGAACTCGCCGGCGGCGGACTGGTGTGTAGCGCCGGCGCGTTTGGGGCCGCGACCGCCAGCAGCGCCGCCACGAAGATCAGCAGCGCCGGCAGCAACAGGCCCATGGCCGTGCCGCTGATGCAGCAGACGATCGCGCCCAACAAGGCCGCGACCAGAAATGTGCCCCAGGCGCGGCCTACAACAATGCCCGTGCCGTGCAGCGCGCGGTACCAGCCGAGCTGCGCGATCAGCACTGTCGTGCTCGCCATGCCCAGCAGCGCCGTCAGTAGCAGCAGCGGTGCCGCGACCAGCGCGGCGCGCCCGGCCTCCGGCAGGAAGAAACGCGTCAGCAACCACGTCCGCGCCTGCTCCCACTCAAGCAGCAGCACCGCCTGCAGCAGCCACAGCAGCGCCAGCACGACCAGCGTCGCCGCTGTTAAGGACGCGGCCAGCGCGGTCGACAACAGCGGCGCCACATCCTCCGCTGCGTTCGCCAGACGCCGGCGAATCAATCGCCGCGGCCACCACAATCCGGCCAATGCGCCCAGCGCGAAAGTCGCAATGCTGCTGTGCGCCGCGGCGGCGGCGGAAGGCACGTACCAGCACAGTTCCTGCGTGAGGCTCAGCCAGCCCGCGCTGCTTCCCGCCGCCAGCAGCGCGATCCCGCCAAACAGGCAGCCCAGCGAGCGCTGCACCGCCGCCGCGGTCGGCAGATGCATGCCCGGCGCGGAGCGCCTGCCTGGCGCAGCATGCGGCGCGGCGCGCAGCGGCGGTGATCCGCGCAAGTTCGCGGAAGACGGCCGCGGCGGCGACATCACGCCAGATTTTTCAGGGGCCTGCGGCGTTGCGGCGCTTCGCGAAGGATCGACGAACTTCGAATCGCGAGGCGTCGTGGCTCGCGACGGTGAACGCTTACCAGTCGCGCGTTGTCGTCGCGGATGCAAAGCGCTGCCTCCCACCGCTGTCGAGTTCGACGACCAGCTCGCCTTGCTCACCGATGTCGAGGATCGTGCCAGTGTAGCGACGTCCGTCGCGCAGCAGGTGGACGCGCTGCCCCACGTCGCCACACCGCGCCCGCCAAGCGCTGACCAGGCTCGGCTCCGGCGGCACTGAGAAGTAGCGGTCCAGGCTCGCGATCAGCGCCCGCGCGACCGCCGCGCGATCTACCGCGTGCGCGCAGGCAATTTCCAGCGAGGTGGCTTTCTCGCGCAGCTCGCCCTCGAAGTGTGCCGACTGCTGCAGGCAGTTGATCCCGATGCCGACCACCAGGGCGCGGCGGGCCGAGCCGGCAGCGCTCGCAGGCAGCGGCGTTGACTCAGCCAGCACGCCGCCCAGCTTGCGCTCGTTCAAGACCAGGTCATTCGGCCAGCGGACGCTGGGGCGGCAGGCGCAGGTTGACTCGATCGCCTCGCATGCCGCCAGCGCCGCCGCCAGCGTCGCCATTGGCGCTGATTGCGCGTCGCCCAGGCTCCAGCCGCCCTGCTCGTGCAGCAGGACACTTAGCAGCACGCCCGCCCCGCGCGGCGCCAACCAGCGGCGCCCCTGCCGCCCGCGGCCGGCCGATTGGTGCTCCGCCAGCGCCAGCGCGCCATCCGGCAACGCCGCCGCGTGGGCCAGCAGATACGCGTTCGTGCTTTGGACCTCCGGGAAGAGCAGCACTCTGCGCCCGAGCCGCCGCAGCGTGCCTGGCTCAAACAGGTCTTGCTCGGTCAATGGTCGGTGCATCACGGCGCCGAGCTCGCCGGGCCGCTGGTGGCTGGGTTTGTCAGGCTACTGTAGATCAGGTGCAGCTCGTGTGTGAACGAGCGCCGCGCTGGAATCGACGTGACCGGCCCCAGGATCAGCACTTCGCTTCCGTCTGCGGCCTGTGTCAGGCCCTCGACGACCTGCCATTCAAGACCGGCCAGGTCGGTCTTCCAGCGAATGTCGAAGCTGGCCAGATTGCGGATTTCGCGGCCGCGCACCTTCGGGCGGAAGCGCGACTCTGGCCGCGCCACGACGCGAAAGCCGGCGTCGGTCCGCGCGATGAACGGGCTGGAAACGAACTCCGCGGCGCTTTCCGGCATGCGCCGATGATCCTCGATGAAGTACACCAGCGCAGTGAACAGGTCCTCAATGTTGGCGACAGACTGTTTGTAGCGCTCCACGCTCACCAGCGCGAACGCGGCGCCCGCCAGCAGGCAAACCGCCACGACAATCAGCCCATTGCGCATCGTAATTCCAAGCCGGTCTTCGCCGCGCCGCACTCGCCATTGCCGCCGATGCGTGTCTCACCGCACCGCGAGCGTTCTTACCAGCTTCGGCGGAGGCACGCAAACGCGCCGGCTGGCCGGCCTCGCGTTCGAGCCGCTGCGAAGAATCGCGCGGCACGCGTAACGCTCGCTGGCGGGCGTCATCGAATGCGTGAATCCGCCAGCAAGGTTCCGCCGTACTTGCGACGTACGCTGCGGGAGCGATGAATATGTGGACCCGAAGCCAACGCAATCTGAACCGGATCTACTCGGACGCGATCGAGTTTCTCTCCGCCTGGCAACTGGTCGCCGCCGCCGATGGAAATGTCTCGATCAAGGCCCTGCGGCGGACGTTCGGCTATGCGGACCTCGAAGCCCTGCTCAGCCGGCTTGACGGCGACGCGACACTTGACGGCGCAACCTTTACGTTCGACTTCTCCGAGGTCGAGCAGATCACCGCACCCTGGACCATGGCCATCGCGCACCTGGTCGCGTTCGTCAGGCGCCATCGAGGGCGCTGCCGGCTGATCGTCGATAGCGGCCAGCCAGCCGCCGCTGCAACCATGGCGCTGCGGGCTGTGACGCCGACGCTGCAGACGCTGGAGCGGCCTTCGCGGCGCGTGGCGTAGCGCGGATCGATGCGCGCAGGCGGGGCCCGCGCCCCGCACAGGCTCGTGCGAGACACGCTTCTCGCACGGGCCGAGCGCCGCGCGAAGACCGCTGCGTTCCACTACAATCCGGCCCATGTTTGAGGTTCTCAGCGACAAGCTCGGCGCCGTGCTGCGCGGTCTGCGCGGCCGCGGGCGCATCACGGAATCGAACGTGCGCGAGGCGATGCGCGACGTGCGCACCGCGCTGCTCGAAGCCGACGTCAACGTCGAAGTCGCGCGGAAATTCTGCGACGAGTGCGTCGAAAAAGCGCTCGGCCAGAAGGTGATCGACACGCTCAAGCCTGAGCAGGTCATCGTCAAAGTCGTCTATGACGAGCTGGTGACGATGATGGGGCCGGTCGAGAGCCGCATCCCCTTCGTCTCGCAGCCGCCCACGATCATCCTGATGGCCGGTCTGCAAGGCTCGGGCAAGACCACCACTTGCGCCAAGCTGGCGCGCTATTGCATGCTCCGCGGCAAGAAGCCCATGCTGGTCGCGGCGGATCTGAAGCGCCCGGCCGCGATCGATCAGCTCGAAGTGCTAGGAAAGCAGCTCGAGATCCCCGTGCATGCCGAGCGTGATCATCAGCAGCCAGTGCGCGTCTGTCGCAATGCGGTCAATGACGCCCGCAAGCTCGATCGCGACGTGGTGATCCTTGACAGCGCCGGCCGCCTGGCGATTGACGACGAGCTGATGAGCGAGCTTTCGCAGGTCGCACAGGCTACGCGCCCGCACCAGATCTACCTCGTGCTGGACGCCATGACCGGCCAGGACGCCGTCAGCACCGCAAAGGCGTTCGACGAGCGGCTCGAGCTCGACGGCGTGATCCTGACCAAATTCGACTCGGACACGCGCGGCGGCGCGGCGCTCTCGGTCAAATCCGTCACCGGAAAGGTGATCAAGTTCATCGGCGTCGGCGAGAAGATCGACGCCCTCGAGGAATTTCACCCGGAGCGGATCGCCAGCCGCATCCTCGGGATGGGCGACGTGGTCTCGCTGGTCGAGAAGGCGCAGCAGGCCGTCGATGCGGACGAGGCTGCAAAAGCCCAGGAAAAGATGCTCAAGGGCACCTTCGGGCTGGACGACTTCCTTTCGCAGCTCGAGAGCTTCCGCAAGATGGGCCCGATGAAGCAGATCCTCAAGATGATCCCCGGGATGGGCAGCGCCCTCGGAAATCTCGACCTGCCCGAGGATGACCTCGATCGCTTCCGCGGCATGATTCATTCCATGACACCCAAGGAACGCCGCAATCCAGACCTGATCGAGGCTTCGCGGCGGCGGCGCATCGCGCGCGGTGCCGGTGTCGATCCGCAGGACGTCAGCGGGCTGGTGAAGCAATTCCTGCAGATGCGCGGGTTGATGAAGCAGATGGCCGGCCTGGGCCTGGGTCAGCGCGTCAAGATGACGCAGACGCTCTCGCAGATGGGCCTGATGGAGGGCAAGGTGCCCAAGCTGGCCAGCGCACCGCGCTTCGACCCCAGGCAACGCGACAAAAAACGCAAGCGCCGCAGACGCTGACGCCGACGCGCACAATTGATCTGAGGCTGACGCCGCCCGCGCCCGCAGCGCTTGCGTGCGTGGCGGTCGCAGGGAGACGCACATGCAAGACGGGCAAGCCGGCATGAAGTTTGCGACCCGCGCCATTCACGTCGGGCAGGACGCCGACCCGACCACCGGCGCGACCGTGCCGCCGATCTACGCCACCAGCACGTTTACGCAGGAGGCCCCCGGCAAGAACAAGGGCTACGAGTACGCCCGCGGGGCCAACCCAACGCGCGACGCGCTGGCCCGCTGCATCGCCGCGATCGAAGGCGGGGCGGCGGCGTACAGCTTCGCCTCCGGGCTCGCCGCCACCAACGCCGTCTTTGCCGGCATGTGTCGGCCCGGAGATTCGGTCGTCGCATATAGCGACATGTACGGCGGGACGTTTCGGCTGCTGGAGCGCGTCTTTCGTCCGTGGGGGCTTGAGCCGCGCTACTGTGACAGCACGCGCCCTGATGACATCGCGGCCCTGGTCGATCAAACCACGCGGCTGGTATGGCTCGAGACGCCCACCAATCCGATGCTGCGCTTGATTGATATTGCGGCGGTCGGCCAGGCCGTGAAAGCCAAGGCGGGCAAGCTCGGCACACAGCCACTCTCAAAAAAGGGCGGCTCGCCGATGGATCACGATTTTGGCCTGATGCTGGTGGTGGACAACACGTTTGCGACGCCGGCGCTGCAGCAACCGATCGCGTTGGGCGCCGACCTGGTGGTGCACAGCACCACGAAGTATCTCGGCGGGCACTCGGACGTGATCGGCGGCGCGGTGGTCGCGGCGCGGCCTGAACTGATCACGCCAATCAAGTTCATTCACAATGCCGCCGGCGGCGTCTCAGGCCCGTTCGATTGTTTCCTAACGCACCGCGGGATTAAAACGCTCGCCGTGCGCATGCGGGCGCATTGCGAGAACGCTGTGCACGTCGCGAACTGGGCGCAGAAACAGCCCGCGTTCGAGAAGGTCATCTACCCAGGGTTGCCCGGGCATCCCGACCACGCGCTCGCCAAGCGGCAAATGTCTGGCTTCGGCGGCATGGTCACCTGCGTGCTGCGCGGCGGACTGCCAGCGACCAGCACGTTCATGTCGTCCACGCGGCTGTTCGCCTGCGCCGAGAGCCTGGGCGGCGTCGAGTCACTCGTGAACCACCCGGCCATCATGACGCACGCCTCAATTCCGCGCGAAGTGCGCCAACGCATTGGCGTGGTCGACGGCCTGATCCGGCTCAGCGTGGGGATCGAGGATATCGACGACCTGCTGGCAGATCTGACGCAGGCGCTCGGCAAAGTGCAAGTCTAGGTCTAGTTACAGAAGGGGTAACGGCCCGCGAGGTTTTGCCCCAACCGGGCGAAGGAGTGTAGAAACGGTGCAGCGAGGCACGCCGGGCCGAACGGAACCCGTGGGATCCAAGACAAAACGCTCTCGCCCCACTTTAGCGCGTCGACGCGGACGCGTTGCCCAGCATCGACTTGGGCAGCACACGCACGACCTGCGCAGCGCTGTGTTCGACACCGTCCGCCGTCACGACCATCAGCGTCAGCGTGTGGTCGCCAGCGGTGACGATCGTCTTCTGCCCCATCAACCCGCTTCCGATCGCTTCGCCATTTAGTGACCAGTGGAAATCCGCGGTGCGATGCCAGTCGCTCGGGCATTCGGCGGCGAAGCCGAGCGTCAGCGGCTCGACGCCCACGCCGGACGAAACGCGAATCGCGATCGGCGAGCGGCGCAATGCAGCGGCGGCCGCGCCACTGCCGGCGTTCCCGCTGCGCGCCGGCGTGGGCAGCGGGTCGGAGATGGTCGAGACGGTCCCGGTCGGCGTCTGCGATACCAGCCGAGCACTCGAATTGCCCGCGGGCGCAGCCGGCTCGCGCGGCGGCGGTTGCGAAGGCGAGCGAACGAGCACCGGCTCGCGCGCCGTCGAAGATGTCTGCGGAACCGGCAGAACCGGCACCGGCTTTGATCCGCCAGACTTCAGGTACGCCGGCGTCTCGCTGGAGCGCTGCCGCGGTGGGGCCGTGACCGGCTTCTGCGCCAGCGCCGGCCGCTCGGGGCTGCGTCGTGGCTGCGGGAGCACATCCGCCGAGGGCGCCGCCTTCGCCGGTCCGGCCTTGCCGGCCAGGAACGCGAGGCCACGAGCATTGCCATCGATCGCCTGCCGCTGCACCAGCACGGTCGGCGGGTAGGCCGCCTCGGCCCCGGCGACGCGCGCGAAGAACGCCGCCGCCAAGTCGGGCGTGCGCTCGTGTCCCAGGTCGCGGATGTATACCCAGGCGACATTTGGGTATCCGCGCTCGGTGTACCAATTCACAGCGTCGCGCGATTCGTCCTTGCAGATCTTGAAGTCGTTCTCCGTGTTGACGATCAGCACCGGGTGATTGATGCCGCGGCCGGCCGAAACCGGGTCCAGCACATGTCGCGAGAAATTCGACTGACGCACCGCCAGCGCTGTGAAGCGCTCTGGGTGGCGATTCATCATGTAGTGCGCCATGTAGCCGCCCGAAGACCAACTCGTCGACAGCACGTTCTTCGCGTCGGCATACGTATTGGCGAACACGTGGTCCAGAACGGCGAGCACCGCCTCTTCATCACCCTTGAACGCCGGGTGCACGTTGCGCAGCGGGAATTCCGCGAACATATCCGGCGCCCGCAACTCGGGCGCGATCACCAGGTAGCCGTAGCGATCCGCTTCCTGCTGCCACTCCAGCGCCTGCGGGTGCGCATTGTCGAATGGCTTCATGCCATGAAACGTCACCACCAGCGGCCAGCGCCGGCCGCGCCGGCCGGCATCATCGGTCTGAACATAATCCTTCGGGAGGTACTGCCAGTAGCCGCGCTTCTGGATCGGCTCGACCTCGCGGGTCAGCACACCCTCGCCACGCGGCTGCGGCACCGCGCAACCGGCGGCCAACAACAGCAGCAGCGCGCCGACGCATGCCAGACCGAGCGATGTTGAAGCGCACGTAACGGGCCGAGACCGCGCGCTGCGAGTTGCCGCGACAGGCACACAGATGAAATCCGAATCTCGCCCGCACGCGCCTGCAAATCCCTGCACCGCGCGCGGCGACGCAAGCTTCTCAAACTGGGTGAGAATCAATCGCTGGTCCCTCGCATCCAAATCCTGCCGCGCGAAGCACCCCGTCGATCCCAAATGATTATCGACAATCGCTCGGGCTCGATTGATCCACGCTGCAGCAGCGGCGGGCGCGCCATCCGCGCCGGTACGGCCCTGGCGGCGTGATCCGTCACGCAGCCGACACCCGCGAGTGAATTGTAACCATTTGTCGCGGATCGCCAAGCGCCCGCCCCGCTCGCGGGAGTCCCGCCCCAGCGAACGCGAGCGCTCCGGCCGCTCATAAGAGCGTGCAATCCGTGCGCAGCCGCCGCAAGCTCCGAAAACATGCGCCGCGGCGCCTGGAGCGTGGCCGGCGGGCTACTTCTTCTTGGCGTTCAGCTTCTTGGCCAGCCGGCTCTTGAGCCGAGCCGCCGCGTTTCGATGGATCAGACCGCGGTTGGCCTCGCGGTCCAAGGTCTGCACCAGCTCGTGCAGATCCTTCTGCGCAGCGCCCGCGTTGCCGGCGGCGGCGGCCTCGATGTTGCGGGTCGTGCTGCGCAGCTTGGACTTCAGCACGCTGCGGCGGGCGCGGTTGCTGGCGCGCTTCTTGGCGTTCTGGCGGATGCGCTTCTTGGAAGACAACGAATGTGCCACGGGTTCTCCTAGTCGTCGTTCGGGAGTTCAGTTTCGCGTCGCGATTCCGGTCAGCCTAATGAAGCGCGCCAGTCTCCGCTCGGGTTCATCCCAACTGCTCGAGCAGTTTGCGGGCCTGGCCGTCGTGATAGTTGTAGTCGTAGCGCAGCAGCCGGCCGTACGTCGCCCGGGCGTCCTCGATCCGCGCGGCCTGCTGCTGGGCCCGCGCCAGCCAGAACAGCAGTTCCTTATGCAGGTCGTCGCCCTGAATGTCGTGATTCTGCAGCGCCTCGTTCAGCACTTCGATCGCCGTGACGTAGCTGGCCTTTTCGTAGAAGCAGCGGCCCAGCAGCGACTGGCAGCGCACCCGCGTGCGCGGGTCGTTCAGCGCTTCCTGCAAAGCCGGGATAGCCTCGTCGTACTGCTTCATGCGAAAGAGCGTCTCGCCCAGCTTGTAACGCAGGCGAAAATCCGTCGGGTACTGCTGGCAGCGCTCGCGATACACCTCAGCCTCATGGTCGAGCGCTTCCAGCGCCGCCAGCCGCGCCTGCTGCGCCTCGTCCGCCGAGCCCGAGGCCCGCGCACGCTCGCTCGCGGCCCGCACGCTGCGGCGTCGTTGGCGAATCAGGATGTCATCCGCGCGCACCTTGTTGCTGTAGTTGCGGCTGGACTTGTAGGCATCCATCAGCAGCGCCACGGCCTCGTCTTCTTGCGGCTTTTCTTCGCGCTTCAGCAGCACGTCGACCAGCGCGTTCAGTTTGCCGGGTGTGGGGTTGGCGGCGTACTCGGCCCGGGCGGCGGCCACCAGATCGTCCAGCGTCTGATCGCCCTGCTTGACGCGCTCGGAATCGTGTAACAGCTTCTGCTTGTTCCCATCGCTCAGCGAGTCGCGGAACGAATCGGCGCCAGCGTACTTCCCGCGCGTGATCGTCAGCTTGCCGGACAGATCGCGCTGCTCGTCGCGCAGCGACATCTCGCTCGGATTGCGGGCCATTAGGAATTCAACCGCGCTGACCGCCTGCTCATACAAGAACGCGGCCACGTGCGGCGCCTGCGTCTCGACCCGTTCGGCTGCTTCGACCAGCGCCTGGCGAAACGCCTTGAAGCGCGCCAGGTTGGGCTTTTTTTCCTTGCGCATCGATTCGAACGCCAGCGGTGCGACCCACTGCAAGGTCTCGACGAAACCCGCCCGGGCGGCGTTCTTCAGCAACCCGTCCAGATAGCCCTCATTGCCCGGGTCCTTGCTCAGCAAATATTCCGCATTCAGCATGCACGCCTTGGCGTCCTTGCCGGTCATCGGCTTCTTCAGCCCCTCCATCATCGTCGGCTTCTTGCCGCCGGCCTGCTGCCGCTGAACGGACAGCGAACGCAGCACCTTGTGCCCCTCGTCCACCGCCTCGGGCCAGAAGGCCAGCCCGGTCAGGAAGCACTCGGCGGCATAGTCGTACTCGCGCCGCTCGCGGCAGTCGGCGGCTTTCTTGAACCACTGCCGCGCCTTGGCCTTGTCCACCTCGGAGAAGGTCGGCAGGTCGCCGGCGTCGGGCGTCGGCTTGGATTGCGGTTCAAATTGTGCCATGAATCGATGCTTGCCTCGAGCCCGCGGCGTCTCCCGACTCACGGGCAAAACCGCAATTTATACCACATCCTGCCGCACAGCAGAAGGGCCGCGATCGGCCGGCGACTTCCGCGTCGTGCGTCCCGAGACGATTGCAGACCACAGCCGCGAGCGCGTCCACTTTCGCCCGCGAGCCGCAGCCTTTAGCCTTAGCACTTTAGATCCAGCGTTTCCGGAGAGCCCATGAACACATGCATCAGCGACATTCGTGCACTCGAAATTCTCGACTCGCGCGGCAACCCCACCGTCCGCGTGCAGGTCACGCTGGATGACGGCAACGTCGCCAGCGCGTCCGTTCCGTCCGGCGCTTCCACCGGCGAGAACGAAGCCGTCGAGCTGCGCGACGGCGACAAGCAGCGCTACCTGGGCAAAGGCGTGCGCAAAGCCTGCGAAAACGTTCAGCGGCTGATCGCACCGAAGCTGATCGGCATGGACCCTTCGCGGCAGGCCGAGATCGACCAGCTCATGATCGAGCTCGACGCGACCCCCAACAAGGCCCGCCTGGGCGCAAACGCGATCCTGGGCGTCTCGATGGCGGTGGCCCGCGCCGCCGCGCAGGCCGCCGATTTACCGCTCTATCGCTACCTGGGCGGCCCAGGCGCAAAGCGCCTGCCGGCGCCGATGATGAACATCCTGAACGGCGGCAAGCACGCCGACAACAGCGTGGATTTCCAGGAGTTCATGGTGATGCCCATCGGGGCGCCCTCGTTCGCCGAGGCGCTGCGCTGGGGCGCGGAGACGTTCCACGCGCTCAAGAACATCCTGCACAAGAAGCACTACTCAACCGGCGTGGGCGATGAGGGCGGTTTCGCCCCGGACCTCAAGAACAACGAAGAGGCCTGCGATCTGATCCTGGAGGCGATCACCGCCGCCGGCTATCAGCCCGGCAAGGACATCGCGCTGGCGCTAGATCCGGCGGCCAGCTCGTTCTTCGAAAACGGCGCTTACGACTTCGCGAAATCGAAGCAGGGCCGCAAGAGCACGGCCGAGATGATCGCGCTCTGGAAAACCTGGGCGGAGAAGTACCCGATCGTCTCGATCGAAGACGGCCTGAACGAGCACGACTGGCCCGGATTCCAGCAGCTAACCGCCAACATCGGCGCACGCGTGCAAATCGTCGGCGACGACCTGTTCGTCACCAATACGCAGTTCATCGCCCGCGGTATCAAGGAAAAATCCGGCAACGCCGTGCTGATGAAGCTCAATCAGATCGGTACGGTCAGCGAGACGATCGCCTCGATCGAGATGTGCCGCCGCGCCGGCTGGGGCTTCATCATCTCGCATCGCTCCGGTGAGACTGAGGATACATTCATGGCCGATTTCTCGGTCGCGATGGGCGGCGGCCAGATCAAGACCGGCTCGGCCTGCCGCAGCGAACGGATCGCCAAGTACAACCGTCTGCTGGAGATCGAAAGCGAGCTGGGCAGTGCTGCGACGTACACGAACCCGTTCGCGCGCGGCTGAGTGACCGGAAGAATCGGGCTGGATCAGTACACTTCGTCTGAGAGCGACGAGATGATCAGCAGCTCGCAGCCGCCTTCGGTGCGCTGGATGCCGTGATGGCTGCCGGCGCTGGCTCGCTGGTAATCGCCGGCGTGCATCACCGTCTCGCCCACGTGCAGGTCGCCAGAGAGCACGAGGCACTCTTCTGGCCCGTTGTGAACATGCCGCGGATACGCGGTGCCCGGATCCATCCGCACAACGGCGGTAAACTGGTTTCGTTCGCGGTCGACGAACAGCCGCCGCACACGCACGCCCGGCACGCCGGTCTCCTGCCAATCGTCCTGCCCGCAGCGGCGGATCACCAGTTCCTGCTGCGCGTCGTCTTCGGCCCATTTCTTCCAGACCTGGTCGGCGGCGTGCTCATCGTGTTCGTGATCGTGCGCTCGCGCGTCGTCGTGCGCCGCGCCCGCGGCCTGACGCTGCGAAACGCCCGCGAGCTGCCCAGCCGCGCGCGCCAGCAGCGCCTCACGCACGTTTGGCGGCGGCGCATGCGGCTCGATCAGCATCGCCAACTGGGCGCCGACGCGCCCGGCGCGGCGAAGCTCCTCGTGGCAAGCCTCGCAGCCACTGGCCAGATGACGTTCGTATTGTTCAGCCTCGACCTCGGTCATGGCCCCGGCGACAAACAGCGCCGCGAGATCTTCGGGTGCACCGAGAACGGCCGGATGCGTCGTTGCGATGACTGACACTCCTGCCGCGCATACTGACGCGCGTATGTTGACTATGGTACGCAAAGTGGCGCGCGTCGGATTCTTCAAAAACGACAATTCGCGGAAAGTCTGATAATACACTTAATCCCGCGGGTGACGCGGTTGACCGCGGCGCACCCAGGGCATAAGCATGCACGCTTGGCGCATCGCCCTTCGGCGTAGTTCCACGACCACATTCGCGAGGACCGTCATGCCCAAGCCGCGTCCGCTGAAGCTGGAAGACCTGTTCGCGCTCAAGGCGGTCGGGCGCGTGGCGCTTGCGCCGGACCGCGCCCGCATCGCATACGAGTTGAAGCGCTTTGACGCCGCCGCAAACAAGAACTTCCAGCAGATCATGCTGCTGGACGTGCACAGTGGGCAAACGCGGCCGCTGACGCAGGGCAAGCATATCGACTCGCTCCCGCGCTGGTCGGCGGACGGTGAGTACCTGGCGTTCATCTCTGACCGCGAGAAAGTCGCAGCGCTCTATGTCATGCCGATGAGCGGCGGCGAGCCGCGGCGACTGACCGACCGCGACGGAAATGTCTCGGACTTCGACTGGTCGCCAGACAGTCGCAGGCTGGCCTACTCCTATCAGCCGCTCAACGAGCGCGAAAAGCTCGAGCGCGACGAAAAGCACGATCAGGTCAAGAAGCTGCCGCAATTCAAGCATTACACGCGGCTGTTTCACAAGCTTGATGGCGTCGGCTGGTGGAACGGGCTCTACACGCACGTCTACGTCATCCCCGCCAGCGGCGGCGCCGCCAAGCAGCTCAGCAGCGGAGATTACGATGATCGCGAGCCGCGCTTCAGCCCGGACGGCCGCTCGATCTCGTACCTTTCGAACCGCCTGCCGGATGCGGATCTGAAACTCGAGAACACGGATATCTACGTCGTGCCAGTCGGTGGCGGAAAAGCGCGGCAGGTCAAGACCACGCTCGGCGCCTGCAGCGGGCACTCCTGGTCGCCGGACGGCGCGTGGATCGCGTACGTCGGCAACCCGGCCGTGCCGGGGCAATCCTGGAAATACCGCGACGCGCTCTGGCTGATCGCGGCCCGCGGCGGACGGCCGCGCGAGCTGACCCGAAATATCGACAACAACTGTCAGAATGAAACGCTGGGCGACGTGGCCGGCAATGCATTCGCCGCGATCCCGCCGATCTGGTCCAAGGATAGCCAGCGCGTGTTCTTCGTCGTCAGCGAGCAAGGCGCGACGCGCTTGTACAGCCGTTCAATCACGCGCGGCGATTCGCGCTGCGAGGTCGGCGGAGACGTCAACGTCTATCAGGCGCAGCGCACCGCCGACGACGGGCCGATCGCGCTTGCGCTCGGAACGCAGACCAACCCCGGCGACGTGTATCTGTATGACCCGGAGGAAGGCGGCGAGGCTCGCCAGCTCAGCGGTGTGAATCGCGACGTGCTCGCGAAAATCGAGATCGTTCAGCCCGAGCCGTTCAGCATCCGCTCTGACGCTGGACTGGTGCACGGCTGGGTGATGAAGCCGCCGCGCTTCGATGCCAAGAAGCGCTACCCGGCAATCCTCGAGATTCATGGCGGACCCGCGGCGCAATACGGCCACTCGTTCTTCCATGAAATGCAGTGGCTGGCTGCGAAGGGCTACGTCATTGTCTTCGGGAATCCACGCGGCAGCACCGGCTATGGCCTGAAACATCGCAAGGCGATTCACGCCGACTGGGGCAACAAGGACTATCGCGACGTGATGCGCCTGGCCGATTGGCTCTTCGCCCGGCCCTACGTCGACAGCAAACGCGTCGGCGTCACAGGCGGCTCGTATGGCGGCTACATGACCAACTGGATCATCGGCCATTCGAATCGCTTCAGAGCCGCGGCGACGCAGCGCAGCGTCGTCAACGTCGAGTCCATGTTCGGCACCAGCGATTACGGCTTTGACCTGGGCAATGAATTCGGCGGGACGCCGTGGAAGAATCTGGCCAATCTGCGGCGGCAGTCGCCGCTGACGTATGTCACCAAAATCCGCACGCCGCTGCTGATCGAGCATGAGGAGCAGGATCATCGCTGCCCGATCGAGCAGGCCGAGCAGTTGTTCGCGGCGCTGAAAGTGCTGAAGCGCGAGGTCGAGTTCGTGCGATTCGAGGGCGAATCGCACGGATTGTCGCGCGGCGGCCGGCCGCAGAACCGGGCGGAGCGCTTGCGGCGGATCGGGGACTGGTTTGATCGCCATCTGAAGAAAGGTTGAGACGTGAGCGAAGCCGCGGAATCGACCGGTGCCACCGCCGCCGCGCTGCGCGCCACCGCGCCGGCTGAGCGTGTGGCCCTGCTGGACGTGCTGCGCGGGCTGGCGGTGTTCGGGATCCTGGTCGTAAACCTGCAGTACTTCGCGCAGCCGATGGGCGTGGTCATGGCACGCACGCCCGAAACGATGAGCGCCGCGGATCTGTGGGTGACGCGCCTGATCCGCTGGCTGTTTGAAGCCAAGTTCTATTCGATCTTCTCGCTGCTCTTTGGCTACGGGATCGCGCTGCAGGTCCGCAGGGCCCTAGCGCGCGGCATGCCTTATCTGGGCCGGCTGGCACGGCGCCTGAGCCTGCTGGCATTGCTGGGCGCGATGCATGTGCTTTTGCTCTGGTATGGCGACATCCTGCTGACCTACGCGTTTCTGGGCTTTTGGTTGCTGCTGTTTCTGGCGCGCAGCCAGCGGGCGCTGCTGATTTGGGCGGCGCTGCTGATCGGCTTGCCTTGCCTGGGAATGGCGGGAATCGGGCTGCTGACGCTCATCGCCGGGCAGAACGACCCGATCGTGCAGCAGGCTGTGCAGGCCGAGCTCCGCGCGCAGCAGGCGCGCGATGCGGCGGCGCTGACGGCGTATCGCGAAGGCAGCTTGCGCGAAATCTTCGATCAGCGCATCAGCGAATATTGGCTGAGCACCGGCTCGATGATCGCATTCATCTTCCCGCACATCCTGGGCACGTTTCTGCTGGGGCTTTATGCCGGGCGGCGCGAAATCCTCGAGCGCCCGCAGGCGCACCTGCCGCTGCTGGCGCGCTGTGCGCGGGTCGGCCTGCCGCTGGGGCTGCTGCTGAACGCGATCCACGCGCTATGCATGGAGCTGGGCGCCTCGCTGGACACCTCCGCCGCCATGCAATTTGGAATCGCCCTGCTGCTGCCGGGCGCGACGACGCTGGCGATTGGATACGTCGCTTTTGTAGCGCTGCTGATGCGCTCCGAAGCGATTGGCCGCTGGCTGGCGCCGCTGGCGTCGGTCGGGCGCATGGCGCTTTCGAATTACCTGCTGCAGAGCGTGATCTGCACCACCCTGTGCTACTCGTACGGCCTGGCCTGGTACGGCCGGGTCGAGCCGGCCATGGGCCTGCTGCTGACGGTCGTGATCTTCGCGCTGCAGATCCCGCTCAGCCGGCTGTGGCTGGCAAGCTTCGATTACGGCCCAGTCGAGTGGATCTGGCGGACGCTGACGTACGGGCGAATGCCGCCGCGCCGGCCGCGGCCGGCGCGCCTGGGTGTTGCCGCCGAGGCGACGGGCGGAAACGATGACGGCCAGCGCGGCGCCGGATCGCTGCGGCGGAGCTCAGACCGGCACGAACCCCCCGAGCGGAGCCTCTGAATGCTGGAGCTTTTCACGGCTGAGAATGCGATTGCCCTGCTGACGCTGTCGGCGCTGGAGATCGTGCTCGGCATCGACAACATCATTTTCATCGCGATCATCACCGGAAAGCTCGACCCAGCGGTGCAAGCTCGCGCCCGGCGGCTGGGCCTGCTGGCGGCGATGGGCATGCGCATCCTGCTGCTGCTGGGCATCACCTGGATCATGTCACTCAAGACCACGCTGTTCAACGTCATGGGCGTGGATTTCACTGGCAAGGGGCTGATCCTGCTGGCGGGTGGGCTGTTCCTGATCGGCAAGGCCACATACGAGATCCACCACAAGCTCGAAGGCCCCGGCACAGCCGAGACGGCCAAGCGGGCGGCGTCGTTCGGCTCCGCCATCGTGCAGATCATGCTGATCGACATCGTGTTCTCGCTCGACTCGGTCATCACCGCGGTGGGCATGGTGAAGGAGGACGGCGTGCCGATCATGATCACCGCGGTGGTGCTAGCCGTGCTGGTGATGATGGTTTTCGCCGAGCCCATCAGCCACTTCGTTGAACGCCACCCGACGCTGAAGATGCTGGCGCTGGCGTTCCTGCTGCTGATCGGTGTGATGCTCGTGGTTGAGGGCATGGGCGGCCACATCAACAAGGGCTACATCTACTTCGCGATGGCGTTCTCGCTGGGTGTCGAGCTGCTGAACATGCGCGCCCGAAGACCGCGGCCAACCGCGGCGCACTGAGCCGCGCGGCGCGCGGCGCCTGCATGAAATTGAGCACGTGCCTCGCTTGCGCCGCGCAGCATGCGTGCGCAGTGCCCATGTGCGCGCGGCGACCCCAAAGGCAGCCTGCGCGAGAGTTGTTTCAGAGATGCAGGCCGTTGCGGCGTACCGCAATGGACGCCGACGGCGCCGCCCTATTCGACCGACTTTGCCGGGGCGCGGATGCCGATGACCAGCGCTGCCGGCGAGCCCATGCGAAGCTGCTTCTGCGGGCCGACGATCTTGGCCACTTCCGCCGCGCTCGCTCCGGCTTCTTCCTTATAGTGCCGGGCTTCATCTTCGCTGATCTGCGTCACGTCCAGCTTGCCCTCGACCACGGCCTGGTGTCCGATCGCGTCCATCGGGATCAGCCGGCCCTCGGTCGGACAGGTGAATTTGACGAACAACGTCTTGCCGCTGGCGGCGTCCTTCATCTCCATCCAGCAGCCCATCGCCTCGCACACCTGGCTGACCGTGCCCGAGACGCGGATGAACTTGCCGTCGAATTCGGTCGGCTGGGCCAGTACCTTTTCGAGCGGCAACGTGTCCGTCTCGGGAAGGCGCATCGGCTCGCCAAAGTGCGCGCTGGGCGCGGCGCAGCCGGCGAGCGTGGCGAGCGTCAGGAGCGTGGCGAGTGAAAATGTACGCATGGGTGATTCCTCCGTAGCGCCCGCGCGACTCACGGACGCTGAACCCTGCATGATATCACCGCAGAACCAGCCGTGGCGGCCACCGCGGCTGGATTGCGCGGCCCGCTTCGCGGGTTTCGTGACGCCCGAATCTGAATTACGATACTCAGGCTTTTCAGAACAAGGACGGTTAATGCAGGCGCGCATGGCGCAGACGGTGCTGGAATATGCCCGCACGGGGCCGGAGTCGCTGTGGGCCGCGCTGGCGGCTCAGCACGCGCGCGACCCGCGCTGCCCGGTCACGAACTTCCTGCTGGCCTGCCAGTATCTGGACCGCAGCCGCCCGGCGCACGCGGTACGACACATGATGATGGCTTATCGCTTCGAGCCGAAGCTGGAATCGGCGGCGCTGCTGGTCTTCGCCGGGTTGGAATGGATCGGGCAGCGCGGGACGGATCTGCTGCCGGTGCTTTTGACCACCTGGGAGGCCTTTCGCCGTCCGCAGTTTGATCGCACGCCCGTTGAGCGCCGCCTCCTGGACGCGTTTGCCGAGGATGATGATGGTTTGGCGGCTGCGCCGCCTCTGGCTCGGCGTGTCTGGCGGCTGCCGATTCGCACGTTACGATCGCAAATTCGCGCCGCGATTGTGAGCCGCGACGCGGCCCTGTTCGCATTGCTGTCCGCCTCGACCTGACGCCGAGCCCGCATGCTGCTTTCGATCGTCATTCCTGTTTTCAACGAGCAGGACACGTTGCTGGAGATCGTCGAGCGCGTCTTGCGTGTGCCGCTCGACTGCCAGCGCGAGTTGATCCTGGTCGACGACTGCTCGCGCGATCAGACCGCCAGCGTCTGCGCCACGCTGCCACAGAAATTTCCCGCCGCGAATATCCGCGTGCTGCGGCACGAGATGAATCGCGGCAAGGGCGCCGCCGTGCGAACCGGCCTGGCCCAGGTGCGCGGCGAGATCGTGCTGGTGCAGGACGCGGACCTGGAGTACGACCCGCAGGATTACCCGAAGCTGGTGCGGCCGATCATGGCCGGCGAGGCGGACGTGGTCTTCGGCTCGCGCTTCGCGGCCCGCGACGAGCGGCAGGTGCACAGCTTCTGGCACACGCTGGTGAACCGCGGGCTGACGCTGCTGAGCAACATGTTCACCGACCTGAATCTGACGGACATGGAGACCTGCTACAAGGTGTTTCGCCGCGAGGTGCTCAGCGGCATGACGCTCCGCAGCGATCGCTTCGGGATCGAGCCGGAGCTGACGGCAAAGATTGCCCGCGGCGGCTGGCGCGTGGTGGAGGTGCCGATCCGCTACGCGGGCCGCACGTATGCGCAGGGCAAGAAAATCACCTGGCGCGACGGGCTGCGGGCGGTCTACTGCATTGTGCGTTTCGCATTCGCCGACTGAGCATCCAGCATGGGCGCGCCGCGCATATCGGTGATCGTCCCGACCTACAACGAGCGCGAGAATCTCGAGCCGCTGACGCGGCGCATCTGCGCCGCGCTCGAGCCGCGCGAGCTCGAGCTGCTGGTGGTTGACGACGATTCGCCTGACGGAACGGCGCTGCTGGCCGAGCGGCTCGGGTTGCGGCTGCCGCTGCGCTGCATCGTGCGCCGCGGGCAGCGCGGCCTGGCGACCGCGGTGATCGCTGGGCTGCGCGCCGCGCGCGGGGCGCGCTGCGTAGTGCTCGATGCGGACCTCTCGCATCCGCCTGAGTCGATTCCGGCCCTGCTGGCGCCGCTGGATGACCCGCAGGTGCAGCTCGTGATCGGCAGCCGTTTCGTGCGAGGCGGCAAGGTCGATCTGCATTGGCCGCTGCATCGGCGGCTGAACAGCCTCGCCGGCCGCTGGCTGGCGGCGCCGCTTACCCCCGTGCGCGACATGATGTCGGGCTTCTTCGCGTTGCGAACGGCGGACGTGCGCTGCGACGATTTGCGGCCGGTAGGCTACAAGATCTTGCTGGAGTTGATCGTGCGGCACGGCTGGACGCGCGTCGTCGAAGTGCCGATCACGTTCCACGATCGCCACGCCGGCCGCACAAAGCTGAACTTTGCCGAGCAGGGCCGCTTCCTGCGGCATCTGGGCCGGTTGTATGCGTGCGTGCTCGGGCGGAAACTGGGGCTAGCGCGATGAGCGCTTCCGCTGCGAACCACGAGGCCGCCGGCGCGGGCGGCCCGCCGCGTGCGCTCACCGGCAGCTCTTGGCGGCCGTGGTTGATCGCGCTCGTAATCTACGCCGTCGCGATGACGCCGTATGTCGTCTGGCGAGCTGAGCGCAGCACGGATTTTCGCGACTATTGGCGGACGGCGCTGCATCTGCGGCAGACCGGGCAGGTGAGCTCCGAGCTGGGCGTGCACAACTACCTGCCGTGTTTCCCGATTCTGATGACGCCCTGGAGCCTGGCGCCACTGCAGGTTGCGATCGTCGGGTTCCTGTGGCTCTCGCTCGCGTCGCTGGCGCTGACCGCCGTCATGTGCGAGCGGCTGCTGGCGCGGCTGGGGCGGGGCGGCAGCCGCGCTGCGGTGCAACTGGCGCTGCTGCTCAGCGTCGCGTACGTGCATTCCTGCGCCGTGCTCGGCGCGGTCGAGCTGCTGCTGCTCTTTCTGCTGGTCGCGTTCGTCTACCTGCTGTCCGTCGGCCGCAACGTGCTGGCGGGTGCGGCGCTGGGCCTGGCGATCGCGATCAAGCTGCTGCCCGCGCTGCTGCTGGCCTGGCTGCTGTTGCAACGCCGCTGGAAACCGCTGCTGAGCGCGCTGCTCAGCTTCAGCCTGCTGGCGTTCGCGCTGCCGGCGGCAATCCTCGGACCGGACGTACTCTGGCGCGAACTGCGCGCGTTTCGCACGCGCGCGGTTGAGGGGCACGCGGCGCGGACCACGATCCTCGCCGATCAGCCCGAGAAAGCGATCTACACCAACAACGCGCTGCCGCTTGTCTTGCGCAGACTGCTTTCGCCGCTCAATGCGAACCCCGGACCCGAGCGCCAGCCGTTCTTCGTGAACCTGGCAGCCTGGCCGCGCGAACGCATCTGGCTGCTGTACGTGGGCATCGCGGGACTGCTGGGCGCGACGACCGCGGCCGTCTCGCTGCGGCGGACGCCGCCGAGCCCGGCCTGGACCGAAGACGCGGCCCTGCAATTCGGCGCGTGGTGCTGCCTGATCGTGCTGCTTGCGCCGCTGGCGTGGACGCGCTACCTGCTGCTGGCCTTCTGCGGACTGCTAATCATCGCGGCGCACGCCGCGCGCCGCCAAACACCCGGCCCGCCGCACGTCGTGCTGACGCTCTGGCTGATCGGCACGATTTCGCTGGCGTGGCCCGCGGCCCGCGCCAGCGGCAGCCAGCTCTGGATGGTGCTGATCGTGTGGGTCGCATGCGTCGCGGCGCTGCTGACGCGCTGGCGCGGCGAAGCGCGGAACGTTTCCGGCGCGGCCGGATCGGCGGATGCCGGGTAGATTCAACTTGCTTGCGCTAGCGAAGCGCGTTCATCAAGTCGCGGACGCGCTGCACGTCGATCGGGCCATCGATCACGCCGCCGCGCTTCAGCGAGGAGCCAATGATGAAGCCGTCCGCCAGCTCGCGATACTCGTGGATATTGCGGACGCTCACGCCGCTGCCGATCAGCAGCGGCAGCTCGCCGGCGGCGGCGCGCATTTCACGCACTTCGTCGAGACCGGCAGGTTTGCCGGTGGCGCTGCCGGACGCGATCACCGCATCGGCCCCACCGCGCTCGATGGTGTCGGCGAATTCGTCCGCGATCGGCCGCGGAAAGCCCAGCGCGCCCGAATGTTTAACGTTCACATCCGCCAGGATTCGCACGTGCGCGGCGTCCAGCGTGCGCCGTAGCCGCAGCAGGCGGTGCGCGATTCCCAGCGTGATTCCCTGATCCGTGACGCGCGCCCCGCACAGCACATTGACACGAATGAACTGCGCCCCGACCGCGGCGGCGATGCCGAGCGCCGCGGCGCCGTCGTTGCGGAGCACGTTGATGCCCAGCGGCAGGTCGATGCGCCGCCGAACGTGCTCGGCCAGGCTGGCGATGTGTGCGACGACGTAGGCCGGCACGCGTCCTGGAAAAAACGGTGCGTCGCCGAAGTTCTCGATCATCAGGCCCTGCACGCCGCCTTGGGCGAGCGCGTCGGCGTCGGCCATGAGCGACTCGCGAATGCGTTGCAGATTCCCCTGGTAGCCCGGAGCGCCCGGCAGCGGCGGCAGATGCAGCATGCCAATCACCGGCTGCGCCACGCCGCGCCAAACGTCCAGCAGAGCGGCACGTGCCATCTCGTTCTCCGTGGCGATTCGTTCGGCGGTACCTTGCCGGGGCCGTCGTCGCTATTTCCCGTCGTAGAGTCGGTGCGCCAGCAGGTCGTCGAGCTCGGGCTCGGCCAGGATCTTTTTGACGGTCGCTTCGATGTCGTAGCTGATCCGCACGAACTCGACCTGCGTGATGCTGCACTCCAGCGCCGCCGCCACCAGGCTGCCACGGCCGTCGACCTTGTTTGGCGTGTGCACGACGACGTAGCTGGCGCGCGGGTCCTTGTCGCGCGGCTGGCCGACACTGCCGACATTGATGATGGTGCGCTCTTCCTCGATTTCGTAGAACGGCGAATCCGGCAGCTCGTGCGGCGGGTCGAAGTAGGGATCGTCGAGGAACACGCCGGGCTGATGCGTGTGTCCGACGAAGCAGACGCGTCCGTCGAGCCGCTCGAAGTTGGACATCACCTTCTGCGGATTCGTGAACACATCTTCGGGAAAAATGTACTCATTGATCGGGCGCCGCGGCGAGGCGTGCACATAAAGCACGTCGTTCTCGCGGACGCGCACACGCATCTTGCCGAGAAACTCCCAGCGGCGATTGCGGGCCTGGGGCTCCGGCTCGTTCTCCAGCACGCCGCGCGTCCAGTAGCAGGCCCGCTCGGCGGGGGCGTTGAAATTGCATGGTTCGAAAAGGACGGCGTGATCGTGGTTGCCCATCAGGCACAGGCGGCAATGCTCGCGCACGAGGTCGATGCACTCGCGCGGGTTCGGGCCGTAGCCGATCACATCCCCCAGGCAGACGATTTCGCCGATCTTGCGCTGCTTGATGTCGGCCAGCACGGCCGTCAAGGCTTCGAGGTTCGAGTGGATATAGCTGATGATCGCGTACATGGCGCCGCGCCGCTAACCGGGCGAGCTCTCCGGGGGCAGCGCCTCTTCCGGGATCAGAACCGGCCAAGCATCCTCAAACGGGTAGCGCCGCCCGCAGCCGGTGCAGACCAGGTATGGCTCGCGCAGCACCAGCTTCGCGCGGCACTCTGGCACCGGACAGGCCAGGATTTCCAGCAGTTCGGGCGGCAGCGTCGGCATCGGGTTCGCTCTCAGGACAAGTCGATTACGATATCGTCGCGACGGCGTAAATCAAACGTGCTCCCCGCGCTGCGGCGGATCGGCTGCGGGCTTGCCGGGGCCGCTCGGCTCGCCATGCGTGCCCGGCCGCGCCGCCGACGCGGCCTGCTCCATTCCGCGGATCAGCACCTCGCGCTGCGGGAACGCGATCGAGACGCCCGCCTGCCGGAACGACTCGAGCACCGCGATGTTGAGTTGATGCCGGACGATCAGCAGATGTTCGATATCCGCGACGAAAACGCGCAGCTCGAAGTTCAGCGTACTTTCGCCAAAACCCAGGAAGAACGCCACCGGGCGCGGGTTGCGCAGCACGAAGTCGTTCTCGATCGCGGCCTTCAGCAGCAGCCGACGGCAGAGGCGCACGTCGGCGTTGTAGCTGACGCCGACCGGGATGATGACGCGCGAGACCGAGTCGGTCAGCGTCCAGTTGATTACACGCCCGGTGATCAGGTCCTTGTTCGGGATGATCAGCTCTTTTCGATCCCAGTCGGTGATGGTGGTCGAACGGATCTGGATCCGCGAGACGGTGCCGGTGACGTCGCCGACGGTGACGGTATCGCCGACGCGGATGGGGCGCTCAAAGAGCACGATCAGGCCGGAGACGAAGTTGGCGAAAATCTCCTGCAGCCCAAAGCCCAGGCCGAACGTGATCGCCGCGGCCAGCCACTGCACTTGCGACCAGCCTACCCCGATCTGGCCAAACGCGAAGATCACCCCGGCGATGATGATGACATAGCGCGTCACGGTCGTGATCGCGAAGCGCGCGGCGGCATCGAACGGCAGACGCCGCAGTAGGGCCAGTTCCATCAAGCCCGGCAGATTCCGACCCAGCAGCAGGACAAACGTTACGATCACCAGCGCAATCAGCAGGTCGCCCAGCGTCAGACCCGCATCGCCGGCTGGGGCTGCGCGGATTCCCGCCGGCTGCGTCGCCGCGCCGCCCAGCACCGCCGTTTGCGGCGGGACAGCCGCGGGCGCGATCGCGGCCGGCCCGCTGATCTGGTAGTTGTTCAGGAAGCGCAGCGCCGGCAGCAAATCCTCCCAGATCAGCCATGCGCCAGCGATGAACGCCAGCGCCACCATGCTGCCCAGCAGCCCGCGCGTCTGCGCGTCGATTTTCGTCTGATCCAGCGCTGGCTCGGGCGGCGTGTCGCGCCCGCTTGGCACATCGCCGCGCGGTTCGTCGCCCGCGGCGGCGTCCTGCTCCTGATTGGCGATCAGGTTGCGCTGCGCGACGAACAGCCAGCGGCCAAACAGTGCCCGCAGCATCAGCAGCGCCAGCAGCAGCCAGAGCGTGTCCATCAGTCGCCGCTGAAGGTTGATGGCGCTGAAGTAGTACCCCACCGCGGCCAGCGCGATTGAGGTGACCGGCAGCGCCAGACAAAGCGGATACCAGAGCCCGCGCAGGCGATCGAGCCAACCGCCTGCGTTGCGGCGCAGGTAGCCTTCGATCAAACCGCTGCGCGGCGCGAGCGTGCGTTGCCCAAAGATCAGCAGCAGCGCTGCTACCAGGATGAAGGCCACGCGCCCGAGCGGATCGAGCAGCTCTTCCTGCCCGAGTGCCTGGGTCGTGCGAATCACTACGATCGCGGGCGTTCCGAGCAGCAGCGGCACAAGCAGCAGCCGCCGAAGACGCCGCGCGTTGCGCGTGGCCCACCGGAAGTGGGCGGTGCCCAGGCCGTCGGGCGCGGCCATGACATACAGCCCTTCCATCGCCAGCAGCGACCAGGCGCCGCGCTGCAGCCCGGCCGCCAGCGCCAACGTCAAGTCAGTCGAGTAAGCAGGAGACGCTAGTTGCTGGGCCCCGCACCAGAGCAGCGCCGGGCGCCAGCCCGCCAGCAGCAGCGTGATCGCAAGCGCCTGCAGGGTGTGGCGGAAGCCGTCGCTCTCGCGGCTTTCGACCAGGGCGGCCAGCTCGCCCATCCGCCGCCGCAGCCGAGGCCGCAGCTGCAGTAACAGCAGCAGCGCCAGCGCGCCGAGCCCGGTCTGCAACGGCCCAGCCCGCGTTTCGAGCCAGAACACCTCGGCCGCGTTGCGCAGGTTCGCGGGCGAGAACAGCGCCGTCAGCCCGCGCCAGATCAGGGCCGGCTCAGCGGGGCTGATGGCCGGTAGGCTGCGAATCCAGAGCACGTGCTCATCAATCAATGCGGCGAACGTGTTGCTCAGCCCGATCAGCTCGCGCTGCAACGCATCGGCCTCTGAAAGCTCGCTCAGCAGCCGCAGATAGGCCTGCTCGAGTTCGACGGCCTGCGCGGTGAGCGCTGCCAGCTGCTCGGCCGCGGTTTGCTCAATCTCGCTACGCTGCGCGGCGTCCGCGCCGCTCTCGATGCGGGCCCGCGCGTCGGTCAGCAAGCGCTCGCCGAGCGACGCATCGCCGTATTCGCTGCGCAGCTCCAGCAGCCGCAGCTTCACATCCTGCAGCCGCGAGCGGCGGGCGGTAATCTCGGCCTGGTAGCGGCGCGGGTCAGGCAGGCTGTCGCGTCCGCGGCGCAGCCGCTGCCCGACGCGCTCGGTCAGCGCCCCGGTCTCCACCAGATCACGGACGCCCTCCAGCTCCTTGCGGGTCGAGTCGCGCTTGGCACGCAGCATTGCGAGCAGCCGCACGATTTCTTCGGCGTCATCACTCAGGCTGCCGCGCTCCTCGGCCAGATCGGCGGCGCGGCGAAAGACATCGACCAGCGCCGGGTGCGCCGCAAGCTGCCGACGGCGGGCCTCGCGGGCCTCGGCCGCGACGCGCTGCCGCTCGCGATTGCGGATGGCTTCGACCGAGCCGCGCCGCTCCTCCACCAACTTCTCGGCTTCGGCCACATCGCGCGAGGCCGACGCTCGCCGCGCGGTCAATTCAGCGGCCCGCGCGTCATCGAGCGCCAATTCGGCATCGAGCAGGGCCAATTCGAGCGTGAGGCTGCGTTCGCGGGCGCTCTGCCATTCGCGACGCACGGACTTCAGCGGCGCTGGCTCATCCGGCGGGGCCTGGGCCGCCGCCGCGCTGAGTGCCTCGATTTGCTCCCGCACCGCCGCCGCCTGTTGTGGCGTGGCGATGCGTCGCTCGGTGCGTCGCTTCTGCTCGTTGTCCAACTCGGTAGCCTCGGTGCGGCGCGCGGCAAGATCGCGCTCCGCGGCGGCCAGCAGAGCCTGCGCATCGGCCAGCGGCGCATCCGCGGGTAGCTCGGTGCGGGGCGCGACCGGGCCGGCCTCGAGCCGCTCGCGGGCCTTGCGCGCTTCGTCCGGCGCCGCGTCGATCTGCTCGCGCAGCGCTTCGATCCGCCGCTGCAGCTCGCGCGCCCGGGCCAGCTCGGCGGCTGCGTCGCGGGCGAGTTTCAGCGCGTCTGACAGGGCCGCGTCGGAAAGCTCGCTGGACTCTTCTAATGATTTGATGGTCGCAAGCGCCGCCTCGAGTGCACGATCAAGCGCCGCGACCTCAACGCTTTGCGCGGCCTGCGTGGTCGTCGCGGCGCTGGCCGGCGCGGCGGCGCCGTCTTCACGCGTCGTCTGCGAAATGGCGGTTGGCAAACCCGCACAGTTGAATAGCAGTGCGCAGGCCACCAGCCTGAGAAACACAGCGAATCCCAGGGAATGCCCGCGGGCCGCGGCGCGGCTGCGAACGGCGCAACGGCTGAGAGCGCTGGTCAGCAGGCGAATCACGCGCCGAATCGTACCGGATAGATGGCGCGGCGCGCGATCTGTCCGCGGCTGGCGTGGGTGCGGCGGCTCACAGCAAGCCGCCGCGGACGGCGCAGCCCGCGCGCTCGGTTGCGAAGCGCTCTACCAGTCGCGCCAATCGGGGACGTAGTGCGGGTCGTTGCCCTCGTCGACTGAGCCGACCGTCACGTCCAGCGTCCGCGACATGCCCGCCGCCGGCGCGTACGGCGACACGTGCCCGTCCACATGCGCCACATTGGTGCGCAGGCCGTGGCGGAAGGCGGTGGTCGGGCTGAAATTCGGCGACCAGCTGCCGCCCTGATAGAGCATCGGCGGGTCAAGCAGCGCCGAATTCACCAGCCGGCTGCCCAGGTGCAGCATCGTGTCAGCGAATGCGAACGTGAACTGCGGGTGCCGGACGGTCTCGATCGTCGGCCACGGGCGGTGACCGATCGACGCCGACCAGCCCGGTGTGTGCGCCGGGCTGAGGTAGTAGCCGTTGTAGCCGTACGTGCTGGTGACGGCCTTCGCCGCACCTTGCGGCACATACGTTCCCCAGGCCTGCTCGGGGCATTCGTAGACGCCACCAGCTTTCAGGTCGCTGCCTAGGAAAGGCCAGAGAATGCCGCGCGTGTGATCTACGCTGGTGGCGTCGCTGGCGCCCCACCAATAGATCGGCGGCTCGCTGATGATTGTGCTGGTGTTGACGTACGCCAGCGGCAGCGTGCGGCCACGATACTCGGTGGCGTACAAATGCAGGGCCCGGCCGAACTGCGCCAGGTTGGCGCCGCAGGTGACGCGCTTGGTCTGCTGCCGCGCCAGCCTCAGCGATGGCGAAAGAATCGCCAGCAGCAGCGCGATGACCGCGACCACGACGAGCACTTCGACCAGTGTGAACGCGCGCGAGAATCGAGCTTGGTTCACGGCATCCATGCCTCGGCGGATTCTCCGCCACCACCCCCGACTCCGAGATCGAGCTGCAGACCAGCCACCGGCGCTTGCCCGGGCGTGGGCAACTGCAGCGGCGTGAGCGGCTTGTACAAGGCGAAGGCCTGCAGTCCGTTCGGCCCGACCGAGAACAGCCGCCCGCCGCCAATGGCCGGGCTGCCGCCGGCGCCCGCGGTCCAAACGCGCACGAAGTTTGAATTCCCTGGGACGGTCGTCAGATCCAGCGCCAGCAGATCGGTGAACGCATTGAAGTCAGCCGCGACCGGCGGAATGCCGACCAGCAGCGTATCGCCGGTCAACACCGGCTGATGCCGCCAGCCGCCGACGCGCAAACCCGAGACGCTCACCGTATCCCAGAGCAGCTCCGCAAACGTTCCGCGATCGACGAACGCCTGCACCTTCGAAGTCGAGCCAAAGCCCTCGATGCCGCCCGCCAGATAGATGCGGCCCTCCGGCGTGACGATCGGGATCGAGCTGCTGCGCTCGCACGGAATCGCCCAACGTAGGGCACCGTTTTCGAGATCCACCTTGAATAGCGTGCTGTTGTTCTGACCGCCGAAGAAGTCGTACGTCGCGGCGTAGACCGCGCCGTTTCGGATGGTGACGCCGCCGAAGAACTGCTCGCTGCTGACAGCGTTGCTCCAGCGGACGTCTCCGGTATACGGATCGAACGCGGTGATTTCGCCGTCGGCGTCGGCGAGCACGACCAATCGACTGGCGTACGCAACGCTGCTTCCGGCGCTGGCTCCGATGCCGACGGTCCACACGATGTCACCCAGCGCGTAGGGGTTTGCATCATGATCGTAGGGATCGACGTTGATCGCCACCAGTGAAGCGCCACCGCCTGGATCGTAGTCAGTCACGAAGACGCGGTTGGCGGGCTTGCCAATGCTGTAAAGGTCGTCCGTCACCAGCGGGGCGCAGTTGACGATCGGGTTGCTCAGAAGCGTGTTGAAGCAGATGTGCCCGTCGCTGGCGCGCAGCCCATAGAGGCGCGAACCGGACGCCACCAGCACGAGCTGATTTCGTTCGTCAAAGGCCGGGCTTGACCAACTATCCAGCACGTCGCGGGCGATGTTGGTCGACCAAGCCGGCGTCCCATCCCAGGCGTGCCGGGCCACAACGCGATTGGCCGTGTGCGACGCTCCCGAAAAGACGCGCAGCACCCAGATCACCACATTTTCCGTGACGATTGGTGAGCCGGAGCCGATGACGCGCTCGTCAGACGCCGTCGGCGCGCTCCAGACCGGCACAGCCAGCGACCAGAGCGCCTTTGGCCCAATCGCGCTACGCGTTCGATCGCCAGCGTAATGGAACCAGCCGTCGCCTGCGCTCACCACGCCAGCGC
>CAZHTF010000040.1:0-28338 GCA_964535305.1 uncultured Planctomycetales bacterium
TCGCAACAGTGCCCGCCAGGACGCATGCAGCTGCGCGATGGCGCGCTGCTCGTCGACCGGTCGATCCGCCGCCACACCGACCGCTGGTTGGGTTTCGAGCGCGGGTTCTGGTGAGACGAGCGACACGATGGCATTCGCCAATGCGGATTGCGGCACGCACGTGGCAAGCATGATTGCCTGCGGGTCGAGCACTTCGCCAAGCCACGCGCGCGAGCGCGTTGCGTCAAGCGAGGTGTGCCGTAGTCCCGCGGGTGCGCCGAGCGCGCACAGCAGGCCTTCGGCGTCGATCGCCGCATCATCGTCGAGCCTGATCACCACGCGCAGCTCGAGCGCCTGCGCTTCGCTCGCGAGCCAGAAGATGCGTGAACCGGCGGCGCGCTCGGCCGCGGCCGAATCGCTCGTGGCGGGGGTCGTGCTCGTTGCTCCTGCGCTTGACGCGGAAGCGGGCTCCACCGTAGCGCCGTCTTTCGTCAGCTCGGCGGAATCCGCCGTCAGCTCCGCGCGCAGCGCGCTCCACGCTGCGCACAGTTCGTCGGCCGCCACCGGCGTCAGCACCCAGCTTCTCGCCGCAGACGAACGCTGCGCGGCGCGCTCTGCGCTGCCTGGCTCGACCAAGCCGCGCCAGACGCCGCGCGCCAGCGCGTCGGCCTGTTCGGCGGGAGCGAAGGGCAGCGCCGCAAGCGCGCGGCTCGCGACATCCGCGGTGAGCGCACGATCTGTTGCGGCGGAGTGCGGCTGTGCGAGTCGTTCGGCGATTTCGAGCGCCGCGGGCAGCGCGTCGTGCGCACATTGAAAAATCAGCGCGTTCGGCGAGAGCTCGAGCTGTATACGCCGCGCTGCGAGCAGGTCCTGCAGCATACCGCACTGTCCGCCCAATGTTGGCGCGGCGAGCAGGGCGGCGTCCAGCGGCGTCGAGGGTCGCACAATTGCAGTCGAAAGCGGGCGTGACGGCGAACATGGCGCGATGTGCAGCGCGTCTGCGGCGCACGTCTGCCAGCTGAGGTTGGCTGCGGCGACTTGCGGCGCATTGGCCGCGGGCGCTGCGCGCGTCAGAAGCCGCAGGGCTTCGGTCGCGGACACCCGTTGCGGCGAGAGTGGTTCGAGGTACTTCGTCGGCTGCGGCGGTGGCGGCTCTGGCGCGCGCGCCAAAGTGTGCAGCGGCGCGCGACGCATGGCAGCCTCAACCAGTGCAAACAGGCGCGCGGCTGCGGCCCGCACGTCGGCGGTGCCAAGCTGCTCAATTCGCCGCGTTTCCAGCGATTCGAGCAGAAGGTCTCCGGCGATCATTTCGAACCAGGCGATGCGGCTTGCACGCTGCGCGAAACCATCGCGCTGCTGCAGCAGGTCGAGCGCGAGCCGCTGGCGGGCGCGCTGGTGGACTTCCGGCGCGGCGGGGTGATTTGCCGCTCGCTGCAATTCGTGCAGCAACGCGAAGTCGACTCCGGTGAGCTGCGCCGCTCCCGCGATGGGGTCGGGCAGCGGCGCGTGCTGCAGCAGCAGAATGCCCGCGTCACGCCATTCGAGATGCTGCCAGCGGGCGGTCGCGGCCCCGGCGAAGTGCTCGCAGCAGCGCTGCGCCAGCAGATCGAGCTGCGCGTTTTCGAGCTGGCCGGCAGGTCCGGTCACCAGCGCCCAGGTCAGCACCGGCCGGCCCGCGATCCGCGAGTGCAGCCGCGCGGCCCGCAGCGTCGCACGCGCGAAAGGCCGGGGCGGCGGGGCGGGCCGCCAGGGCAAGACCGCGAAGCGTGCTCGGACGCGCTCGAGCACTGCGGGCGGATCGAAGTCGCCGATCAGCAGCAGCGTCGCATTCGCGGGAACGACCTGCCGCTCGACGAATTCGGCGAACTCAAGCGTATCGGGCGTCTGGAAGTCGGTGTCGATGACGCCCGGCGGATGGCGCGCGGCGCCGTCGCCAAATAGCTCCGCGAGCAAGTGGCAATACTCCGGCTCGTTCAGATGCACGCCGCCGCGCGCCGGCGCAGGCCAGGCAGCCTCGCGCGGCGCCGCGCGCCCGCCGCGCAGATCATCCGCAACGGCGTGCGCCGACTGCATTCGCGCCGCATGCAGCGCCTGGGCCAGCTCGACAGGCGTTGGCGTGCGCGGTGCGAGCCGCTCGCGTTCGATCTCAAGCAGCGCGTCGAGCTGGGCGCTGGGTGCGAGGCTGGCGAAGTAGCAGGCGTCGCGCAGCGTGCGGCTCTCGTGGTCCGCGCCGCTCGCCCGCAGCCGCAGGGCGGCGTCGTCGCGGTGCTCGAGCCAGGTGCGCACGATGTGCGAGAGCCCGGGGCGCTGCGGGTCATCGTGCAGGCTGCCGAAACGCAGCCAAAGCTGCACACTGACCAGCGGCGCGGCGCGCTCCTCGATCAACACGATTCGCAGCCCGTTTTCGAGTGTCTCAAATCGTGGCTGCGCGTCTGCCAGCGCTTCAAGCACCGACAGCGGAAGCAACATCAGCAGCGGAATCAGGCGACAAAGGGGGCCGGGCGCAGCCGTTTCCGCATGTGGCATGGCCCAGAGCATCCGCCGCCACGGGCCGCATCGTCAAGCGCCGACCAAATGCCGTGTTTATCGCAAGGCCGGCTGAAACCGGCCGATTTGAAAGTCGATCGAAAGCCAGAGCCGCGAATGCACGCAACACGACGCCGAAACACGAATTTTAGAGCCGCGACCGTGAGGGAGCGCAACGCGCGCAAGTCACTTGGCGGAAACCGGCTGTGCCGGGCGAAGCGCCAGCATGCGATCCAGCGCGATCCGCGACCAGTGCTTGGTTTCGGCATCAACGCGGATCTGGTTCACGACGCGGCCTTCGACCAGGTTCTCCAGCGTCCAGTACAGGTGCCTCAGATCGATCCGGTACATCGTGGTGCACAGGCATTGAATCCCCGCCAGCGAACGGACGTGCTTGTCGGCGTGCTCGCGCGCCAGGCGGTGAATCAGATGCACCTCGGTGCCGATCGCCCAGTACGAACCCGGTGTCGCGCTACGCACCGTGCGGATGATGTACTCCGTGCTGCCGACCAGATCGGCCTGCTGGCACACCTCCCACGAGCACTCCGGGTGCACCAGGATCTTGTACGGCTCCGGCATTGCCCGGATCGCCGAAACCTGCTGCGTGTTAAAGAGCTGGTGCACCGAGCAGTGCCCTTTCCACAGCAGGAATTGCGTCGCCCGGATCTGCTCGGGCGACAGGCCGCCCAGCGGGCGGCGCGGGTCGTAGACCGCCATGCGCTCCAGCGGCCATCCCAAAGCGAACGCCGTGTTGCGGCCCAGGTGCTGATCCGGCAGAAACAGGACTTTGTGGCCCGTGGCGCCGCCCTCCGGCGTTGCGCCGTGCAGAGCCCATTCGAGCACGTTCTTGGCATTGCCGCTGGTGCAGCATGCGCCGTCGTGCCGACCGACGAATGCCTTCACGGCGGCGGATGAATTGACGTACGTGATTGGTGTCAGCGGCGCGCCGGCCAGCTCGGTCAGCAGCGGCCAGGCCGCTTCGACCTGATCGATATGGGCCATGTCCGCCATGCTGCAGCCGGCGGAGAGGTCCGGCAGGATCACAACCTTGTTGTCTGTGAGAATGTCGGCCGACTCGGCCATGAAGTGCACGCCACAGAACACAATGAACTCGGCGGCGTGCTGCTGGGCGGCGAGCTGGCTGAGCTTCAGGCTGTCGCCGGTGAAGTCGGCGAACGCAATCACGTCGTCCTGCTGATAGTGATGGCCGAGGATGACGAGCCGCGGACCCAGCCGCTGCTTGAACTCGCGAATACCGGCGCGGAGCGCATCTTCAGAGAGCTGTCGGTACTTGGGCGCGATCGGCGCTTGAAACAGCATCAGTGTTCCTAATGGCCTCAAGACATTCTACGGCCGCGCGCGGCGCGGGTCGCGCTGCGCGAACCCGCGCCGCATCGATGGTGCGCCTGCGCCGCCTCTTGGTGCTACGGCGCGCCAACGCTACGGGCAGGTCGTCTGCCAAGCGCCCAGCAGAATACCCAGATCCGACTCGTTGGTCTGACTGTCGCCGTTCAGGTCGCCGGCGTTGCTGGTCTGCCAGGCGCCAAGCAAAATCCCCAGATCGGCCTCGTTTACACTGCGGTCGCCGTTCAAATCGCCGGGGCAGCTTCCGACCGGCGGCAGGTTCCAGCGCAGCACGATCACGCTCATCTGCGGAACCTGAATCGTCGCCGACTGCTGGTAGCCGTCGCGTGGCGTCGGCACGCTCGCGATCGTGCCGGGATTCGTCTGCCCGTTGCCGTCATATTGCGAAGCCTGGCTGTTCAGGATTTCGTACCAGTTGCCGGCCTGCGGCAATCCGATCGTATAGCTGGGGAAGTTGGTGTTGCTGAAGTTCACCAGCACGACGCACACGTTGCTGCCATTCCAGCGTTGCCAGCCGATCAGGTTGCCAGCTTCGTTCAGGTGGAACACCTGTCGCGACGCGCCCGCCTTGAAGGCGCTGTTCTGCCGGCGGACGGCGATCATGTCCTTGAAATAGCGGAAGATGTTCGCGTAGGTGACTTTCTTCGACCAATCGATGCGATCGGCGCCGGCTGTGCTTCCGCCGCCAAAGTTGGTGTCTTCCAGCCACTCGCTGCCCTGGTGGATCATCGGGATGCCAGGGGCGAACATGACCACGCCCTGGCCCAGCTTGATGCGGCCCTTCGCGAAGGTGTCATCGTGCGGCGCGACCGGATCGATGTTGCGCACGAAGCGCTGGCCGCCGCTGCTGGGCCAGGCCTCGTCGTGCAGCTCGAGGTAGTTCGAGACGCTGACGTTCTCAAGGTACTGCCCGCTGCCGTTGACGATGTTTGCGATCCGCCACATCTCCGGGTCGCCGAAGGCGGCGTCGAGCAGCTCTTGCCGCAATTGATCGACGAACGCGTCGTGCCACTGCGAATCAAAGCCGGCGCCGCCCAGGCTGGTCGGCCGCGTCACCCACGGGTCATCGGGCAATTGCTCGGCCTGCACCAGCTTGTCGCGATAGCGATTGTCCACCACATTGTTCAGCCGCTGCATCAGTGCGTAGCCGTTGATGTTGTGCGGCGGGCGGTCCATGTACTCGGTGGCGTCCATGCGGAAACCGTCGAGCCGGAATTCATCGAGCCAGTGCAGCGCGCTGTCGACGTAATAATCGCGCACCTCGGCGCGATCAAAGTCGGCTTGCGAGCCCCAAGGCGTCTGCGTGTCGGGCGTGTCGAAGTAAATCTGTCCGTCGTACTGCCACAGGTAATTGTCGCTCGAGGAAAAGTGGTTCCAGACGATGTCGTGCAGCACCGCGATCCCGTTGGCGTGCAGCGTGTCGATCAGCGCCTTGAGCTGATCGGGCGTGCCGTGTCGCCACTCCGGCGCGAACATGGTGATCGGGTTGTAGCCGCCGGAAAAATCAAAGGGGAACTCGTTAATCGGCATCAGCAGGACCGTGTTGACGCCCAGCTCCGCCAGGTGATCCACGTGCGCAGCGACGTCGGCGTAGGTCGCGGGAATCGAGCCCGATGCGAGCGGGTCGTTGCGGCCAGCAAACGTGCCGACGTGCAGCTCGTAGATGACCATCTCGTCGAAAGCGGGCGTCTGGAAGTTGTCGACCGACCATGTGTAGCTGAACGGGCTCTGGATGAACGAGTTGTAGTTGTCGGTCGGGTTCAGTCGCCGGGCGCGCGGGTCGGAACGCCAGTTCGCATTCGAGAAGAAGTACTTGTACACCTGCGTCGGCGCGGCGTTCGGGACGTAGGCGGCGAAATAGGCGCCGGTCTTGATCATCGGGTTTGCCAGGCCCCACGCGTTGAACTCGCCGCGAACGTTCGCGGTCGTCGCGTTCGGCGCCCAGACGCGGAAGACGGTGCCGCCCGTGCTGGTGGGCGTAGCGCCGAGCGGCGCGTGCTCGAGCGTGGTGTAGTTGATTAGGAAGCCACCGTCCGAGGGTGGGTTATCAGACATTCCGCTGGCGCTGTAGTAATCAACGTCGCTGCCGTCGGTAAGCTCGAAGTAATAGCGGAGCGTGTTGGCGCTGGTCGCCGGAAGCTGCGCACGCCAGATCGCATATGGCCCGCGATCACGATCGAAGACGGCGTCGACCCAGACGCTGGTGCCGGTGTTGACGTTGACGCGAACCGACTGGACGTCAAAACGCTCCGTCTGGATATAAACGGCAAAACTCTCGCCGCCGATCGGGCACAGCGGGCGACGGTCGAGCGTGCCAACGTGAGAGACGGAATTCCAGGCGACATCATTATCACCCGGGCCCAGCAGAAGGATCAGGCCGCAAATTGCCGCGACGTGCATGACTGCTCCAAAAAACGCGAGGAATCAATCAAAATTAACCAGATCTCGCCGAATGCGGACCCAGATAAATGAGTATAGCAGTCCGCGGGCGGCGATCTGCGCGACTTGCGGTTGAGTGGCCCGCGCCCGCTGGCTACACTCTGATGGCTCAGCCTTCGTGGCACGTCCGCGCATCGGCTTCTTCGAGGTCACATCATGTACGCCCGGAAACGCCGCGGTTTTACACTGATCGAACTTTTGGTTGTGGTGGCGATTATCGCGCTGCTGATCTCGATCCTGCTGCCGTCGCTCTCCGAAGCGCGCGAACAGGCCAAGACCGCCAAATGCCTGGCGAACTTGCGAAACCTGACGACCGCGACGTTCGCCTACTTCTTCGACCATCGCGACGAATTTCCGATGTACTGCAAAACCACGCCCGGCCTGCTGGGCGTCTGTTCCTGGTCATTCGCCGGCAGCATCGGCGACGGCCAGTATTGGCAGGGGCAATTCGGGGGCGTGTTCTACTTCCGAGCCGACGAACGCCCGGTCAACCCGTACATCGTCGGCGATCGTGTCGGGCCGTATGAGCCGATGGATGCGCTTCGCTGCCCGTCGGACACCTGGTCGTTTCAACGCGGCACGTTTGCGGCGGGTGACGCGGCGGACGAGGCCCGCTCGACCTACGACGACGTCGGCACCTCGTATCAGTTCAATCTCGCTGGCCTGTGGACCGACGACAGCGGGCCGCAAAACCTCCCGCCGAATCCTTGGCGGAACACGGGCAAGGGCTGGCAGGAAAATCTGAATGTGCTGCTGCGATCTGGCGTGGACATCACCTCCCGCTACGCGTTCTTCTGGGACGGCTCCTTCGACTACGGGGCCTACGCCGCGGTGCAGACGATGGGTGACCATAAGAAGTTCTCGCGGCATAGCCTGGCGTTCCTCGACGGGCACGCGGCCAACGTCTTCGTCGATACGCGCAAGTATTGTGGGCGCAACGCGAACGTGCTGTACGAGCGCTGGGTCTGGCGCATCGGTCAGCCGCGCCCGCGTCCGCTGAGCTACAAGCTGTCCGAATCTGCGCGCTGCTACTGACGCGGCGAGTCGCGGCCAGCTCGATCCCGCTCCAGTGCGCCGCGCGCCTTGATTTTCCGCCGCGCTCGCTTACCGTCGCACGCACCCGGCATGAAACCCGCGCCATACCGCATCTCCAAGCCTGTTGTCTTCGTCTGCCTCATGCTGATTTCGCTGCTGCTGCTGATTTCACCGCGGCGTTTCACGCAGCCAATCGCAGCGTTGCTGCAGCCGTTCGGCTGGTTGCAATCGGCGCTGGCGAGCATGACGCGGGCCCGCGTGCTGACGCCGCCGACGGCCGAGCATGAGCAGTTACAGGCGCGGATCGTCGAGCTGCAGCGGCAGATTGGCGTGCAATCACTGCGGCTCGCAGAGCTGGAGCTGCGCGTCGACGAGCTGTCGCGGATTCGCGCGGCGCTGCACGACGACACGCTGGAGATACTGCCGGCGTGGGTGATCGCGGGCGACGCATCGCCGCAGCGCGACACGCTGGAGATCGCCCGCGGCAGCCTGGCGGGCGTTCAGGCGGGGCAGTGGGTGGTTTCGGCGCGGCCGCTGAGTGACGCCGACGCCGGACTTACTGGGGCGGACCTGCTGGCGCGACAATGGCTGATCGGGCGGATCAGTGCAGTGCAGCCGTATCTGAGCCGCGTGCAACTCGCGACCGACGCCGGCTTTGGCCCGCAGCGGGTTCGCGCCGCGCAGATCGGCCGCGACGGCGGCTGGCGAATCGCCGAGAGCGAGGCGCTGCTGTACGGGCGGGGTGGAACGATGGCGATCGTCGAATCAAAGGCGGACTTTCTCGCAGGGGGCTACGCGGTCGTGCTGGTGCCGGCATCGGCGGAGCTGCCAGCGCCGCTTCCGCTGGGCCGCATTGTCGGAACGCAGCGCCTGAGCAGCGCACCGTTGCACTACAACCTGGAAGTCGAGCGCTGGGACGATCCGCGGCGACTCTCTCTGGTGTATGTGCTCGTTCGTCGGGAGTGAGGGGAATGGCAAACGACGAGTTCGAGTGAGGAGCAGGGAATTACGAGTTCAGAGCCCGCGCCGGTGGCCGCTCACTCGGTGGCGACCTTGTCTCGCCGGCGCCTACCAATCACAAGGCATGCGTGGGGCTCGAGCTGTCAGCGAGCCCGTACGACCGGCCCGAGCCGGCGAACGGCGCAAGAAACCGCTCCCGGCGGCTTGTAAACGCGTGTTTGTTAAAGTTGGTGAGCAAATTGTGTGCCTGCCTTGACGGCTAAGACGCGTCCGGTACACTGGCGCGTCTCGGCATATGTTGCCGGGGCGGCGGGTTGCGCCGAGGGCAAGCAGCAGTCTGGGCACGGATGTTCCGATGGCAGGCGAGCGAATTCGAATTCGGATGGAAGCGTACGATCACCGCTCGCTCGATGCGTCGGCGCTCGAAATTGTGGAGCAGGCCAAGCGCACCAGCGCGCGGGTGTGCGGCCCGATCCCGCTGCCGACGCGGATCGAGCGCTACACGGTGCTGCGCTCGCCGCATGTGGATAAGAAGTCGCGTGAGCAATTCGAGATGCGCACGCACAAGCGCGTGATTGACATTTTCGAGCCGACGGCCCGCACGGTCGAGGCGTTGAACCGGCTGGTCGTGCCCGCGGGCGTTTTCGTGAAGATCAAGGCGTAGCAGCGCAGCGTTCGCGGCGGATGACGCCGCGCGGGGAGCGGGCCACGCTGTTTTGGTAGGCAATGCGATCGGCGGCAGCGCCGCTCGCTTGAGGAATGGTGTCGCGATGATTCCAGCCATCCTGGGCAAGAAAGTGGGCATGACCCAGGTGTTTGACGCTGCCGGCCAGCGCGTCCCGGTCACGATTGTGCAGGCCGGTCCGTGCGTGGTGATGCAGGTCAAACGCGCCGACGGCGCCGACCGTTATCACAGCGTGCAGCTTGGTTTCGAGGATCGCAAGCCGCATCGCGCTATGCTGCCGGAGATCGGTCACGCCCGCAAGGCCAAGACCTCGCCCAAGGCGTTCGTGCGCGAGATTCGCCTGGCCGACGCGACGGACAAGAACGTCGGCGACACGGTGACCGTCGAGCTGTTCACGGATGTGAAGTACGTCGACGTCACCGGCACGACCAAGGGCAAGGGCTTTCAGGGCGTGATGCGTCGCTGGGGCTTCGGCGGTCAGCCGGGTTCGCACGGCACCGAGCGCAAGCACCGCTCGCCGGGCAGCATCAGCGGTCACTGCCAGAACCGCGGGCATAGCGGTGCGGTCAAGAAGGGCAAGCGCATGGCCGGGCACATGGGCGCGGTGCGCAGCACGTCGCGCTGCCAGCCGCTGATCGGCGTGGACGCGGTGGCGAATGTGCTGCTGATCAAGGGCAGCATCCCCGGCCCGAGCGGTGGTTTTGTGCTGGTGCGAAAGGCAAAGACGCGCGGCTAGGCCGCCCGCAACCGAGTTGATGGACACGGAAATGCTCAGCCTCCCTGTGTATAACGAAGTCGGCCAGCAGATCGGCAGCGAGAGCATCGACGCGCAGGCCCTCGGCGGCGAGGTCAATGCGCAATTGCTCAAGCAGGCGATCGTCGCCTATGCCGCGAACCAGCGGCAGGGCACCGTCGCGCAGAAGACCCGCGGCGAAGTCGAGGGCTCCTCGCGCAAGCTCTACAAGCAGAAGGGCACCGGCAACGCTCGCACTGGAAACCTGCGAAACCCGGTCAAGCGTGGCGGCGGACGCGCCTTCCCGCGCAAGCCGCGCGACTTCGGGATCGAGTTGCCGCGCAAGATGCGGCGTCTGGCGCGGAATCATGCCGTGCTCTCGAAGATTCAGAGCAGCGATGCGCTGATCGTCTCTCCGGAGCGATTTGATGCGATCAAGACCAAGCGGCTGGCGAGCCTGCTGAAGGCCGTGAAGGCCGATGCGGGCTGCGTGCTGTGTACAAGCGGGCTGGACCCGATTCTGTACCGCAGCGGCCGCAACATCCCGCGCACGCAGGTCCTCGACGTCGCCCAGATCAACGCCCACGACATTCTCAATCGCCGCAAGCTGGTGTTCACGCGCGAAGCCTTTGCGGCCTTTCGCGACGCGTTGGGCGCGGCGCAGAAAGCGGGCGCGTAATCATGGACATTTACCACACGATCATCCGCCCGCTGGTGACCGAAAAGAGCACGCACCAGGCCAACAGCAAGAGCGAAACGCGCGGCGGGGCCTACAGCTTCGAGGTTCATCCGGAAGCCAACAAGGCGCAGATCAAGGACGCGATCGAGAAGATCTACGGCGTACGTGTGGCCAGCGTGCGCACGCTGGTTCGCCCGGGCAAGGCGCGGCGCTTCCGCATGCGTGTCAGCGAAGGCCGTGAGACCAAAAAGGCCGTCGTGGTACTGGATTCGGGCAGCCACATTGACTTGTTCTAAGGCAGACCGGCAAGGCAGACAGGTGACGCGATGGGCGTAAGGATTTACAAGCGAACGTCTCCAGGCCGGCGCAACTCCAGCGTCAACGACTACGCCGAGATCACGTTCAAGCACGAGAATCGGCCGGTCAAAGCGCTGCTTGAGCCGCGTAAGAAGACCGGCGGGCGCAATCATCACGGCGTGACGACCTCGTGGTGGCGCGGCGGCGGCAACAAGCGCATGTACCGCCTGATCGACTTCAAGCGGAATCACGACGGCCGCGTCGGCACCGTGCTGGAGATCCAGTACGACCCGAACCGCTCCTGCCATATCGCGCTGATCAACTACGACGACGGCCAAAAGCGTTACATCCTCGCCCCGCTCGGGCTGAAGGCCGGCGACAAGGTCGAGAGCGGCGAAAAGGTCGAACCGCGACTGGGCAATGCCATGCCGTTGGCGTCGATCCCGGTCGGCATGGAAATTCACAATATTGAGATGACGCCCGGGCAAGGCGGCAAGCTGTGCCGCTCGGCCGGGAACGTGGCGCGGCTGCTGGCCCGCGAAGGCGACTGGGCCACGATCGCGCTGCCCTCCGGCGAAATGCGGCAGGTGCGGGCCGCGTGCCGCGCGACGATCGGGCAGATCGGCAACCTCGACCACCAGAACGTCACGATCGGCAAGGCCGGGCGCAACCGGCACCTGGGCTGGAAGCCGCACGTGCGCGGCAAAGCCATGAATCCGGTCGCGCACCCGCTTGGAGGCGGCGAAGGCCGCAGCAACGGCGGACGGCATCCATGCTCGCCTTGGGGCCTTTTGGCCAAGGGCGGCCGCACGCGAAACCCGCGCAAGATCTCAAACCGGCGCATCCTGCGGCGGCGGATCACGAAGAGTTTTGGCGAAGCCAAGTTGAAGCGCAAGTGGTAGTGCAGCGGCCGGAAAGCGAGTTGCTATGTCGCGCAGCCTGAAGAAGGGTCCATACGTCGACGAGGTGCTCTATCAGCGGGCGCAGCGGGCGCGCGAAGCCGGCTCGCATGCACCGATGAAGACCTGGAACCGCGCCTGCACGATTGTGCCGGAGTTCGTCGGCATGCACTTTGAAGTGCACAATGGCAAGGGTTTTGTGAAGGTTTACGTGACGGAGGACATGGTCGGGCACAAGCTGGGCGAATTCGCCCCGACCCGCCAGTTCAAGGGTCACACCACCCGTGCGGCCAAGACCGCCGGCGCAACGTAATTCGATTGGAGCGGCGTCTCATGGCCTGGACTGCGACGCATCGATACGCACGCATCTCGGAGCGCAAGGCGCGGCTGGTGGCCGACCTGATCCGCGGCCGGCGCGTGGATGATGCCCTCGAGCTGCTGCGCTTCACCAACAAGCGCGCCGCGAAGATGGTCGACAAGGTGCTGCGCTCTGCGATGGCGAATGCCAATGAGCAGGAAGCCGCGATGAACCGGTTGTACGTCGCGGATGCGCACGTCGACCCGGGCCCAATCATCAAGCGCTTTCGCCCCAAGGATCGCGGCCGGGCGCACCCGATTCAGAAGCGCACCAGTCATATCGTCGTCGCCGTGGACGAGAAGGGCTAAGCCGTGGGACAGAAGTGCAATCCGATCGGATTTCGCGTGGGCATCACCGAAGGCTGGAAGTCGCGCTGGTACGCGCCCAAGGCGGCCTTCGGCGAGTTTCTTGTTGAGGATGAGCGTATCCGCCGCTTCGTCGACGAAGAGCTGAACAACAAGCCGCCGTTCGCGGGCGTCTCGAAGGTCGAGATTGAGCGGACCCGCGACGAGGTCAAGGTGATCCTGCACACCGCCCGACCGGGCGTGGTGATCGGCGCCAAGGGCGCCGAGGTCGACAAGCTGCGCGAGCGGATCGAAGACCTGATTCTGCGAAAGGTGAACGTCGCGATCGTCGAGATCAAGAATCCCGACCTGGACGCGCGGCTGGTGGGCGCTTCGGTCGCTGAGCAGCTCAAGAAGCGAGCCAGCTTCCGCCGCGTGATGAAGATGAAGTGTGAGGCGGCCATCAACGCGGGCGCCAAAGGCGTGAAGGTGATTTGCTCCGGGCGGCTGGGCGGGGCGGAATTGGCCCGCACCGAGACGCAGATGCTCGGCTCGATCCCGTTGCAAACGCTGCAGGCTGACGTCGATTTCGCCGTGACGCACTGCTCGACCAATTTCGGCGTGTTGGGCATCAAGGTCTGGATCTACCGCGGGATGTACGGCGACGAGCCGGTCGAGCCGCGTGCAGACGCGGGCCGCTTCCGGCGGCGCACGCGTCGCTAAGAAGTTGTTGTTGAGCAGGCTGGCAGCGGGTCGCAGTCGGCCTGCTCGAGTGTCGCAGAAGGGAGAGTCGCGATGGCCGCGAACATGCCGAAGCGCGTGAAATGGCGAAAGGCGCAGAAGGGGCGCATTCGCGGCAATGCCACGCGCGGCAACACGGTTTCGTTCGGCGATTTCGGGTTGCAGTCGCTCGAGCCGGGTCGGATCAACTCGAAGCACATTGAGGCCGGGCGCGTGGCGATTTCGCACCTGCTGCAGCGCGAAGGTCGCGTGTATGTGCGCGTCTTCCCGCACAAGCCGATCTCGGCCAAGCCGCTGGAAACGCGAATGGGCAAGGGCAAGGGCGAAGTCGCGGTGTGGGCGGCGATCGTCAAGCCCGGGACGGTGATGTACGAAGTGGGCGGCGTGTCAGCGGAGATGGCCAAGGCCGCCCTGCTGCGTGTGGCGCACAAGATGCCCGTGCGATGCCGCTTTGTGGAGCGCAGGCACAGCGTTTAGCGCGCGTCGCAGGTCGGCGCGACCGACGGACGAGGCAGGAGCAGCGATGAAGTTTGAAGCGTACACCGCGATGAAGGTCGACGAGCTGCATGGCGAACTGGAGCGGCTGCGCAAGCATCTGTTCGACCTGCGGGCCCAGGCCGTGACCGAGAAGCTCGAAGACCCGACGCAACTGGGCAAGACGCGGCGCGACATCGCCCGCGTGCTCACGGCCCTCAGCAAGCGCGGCGAAAAGAACATCGAGCAGCGGCAAGCGCACCTGTCGGCCATGGGCGCGAAGCGATAAACGGATTTTCGAAAGCGGAAAGCAAGAGCCATGGCGGACCAGCAAAGCAGCACAACGAATCTCAAGCCCCGCGGACGGCGCGCGACGCGCGTCGGCCAGGTGACCTCCGACAAGCGCAGCAAAACCATCTCCGTGGCCATCGCCTGGGGCGCCCGGCATCCGAAGTACGGAAAGCTGCTGCGGCGGCACACCGTGCTGCAGGCGCACGACGAGAAGAATGAAGCCCGCATCGGCGACACGGTCGAAGTGGTCGAGTGCCGCCCGATCAGCAAGACCAAGTGCTGGCGGCTGCTGCGCGTGCTGCGGGCCGCGAAACCCGAGGTGCTGGCGTGATCACGCAATACACCTGGCTCGACGTGGCCGACAACACCGGCGCTAAGCAGGTGATGTGTGTGCAGGTGATGAAGGGCGGCGCATCGGGCGTCGGCAAGCGGCGTCTGCGGCGCGGCGGCGTGGGCGACATCTTCATCGGCTCGGTCAAGCAGGCCCTGCCGGCCTCTGACCTGAAGAAAGGCGAAAAGGTCCGCTGCGTGGTGGTTCGCACCAAGTATCCGACGCGACGTGCCGACGGCACGTATGTCCGCTTTGATTCGAATGCCGCCGTGATCATTGACGCCGAGGGAAATCCGAAGGGCACGCGCGTGTTCGGCCCGGTGGCCCGTGAGCTGCGCGAGAAGAATTTTGGCAAGATCATCTCGCTGGCGGAGGAGGTCTGGTAGCCATGGCGGCTCGCGTGCGGAAAGACGACATTGTGGTGGTCATCTCGGGTGATCACAAAGGGGCGCGCGGCAAGGTGCTGCGTGTGATTCCCAAGAGCGATCGCGTGGTGGTCGAGGGCGTGAACATGGTGTTCCGCCACCTGCGCCGCAATCGCCGGCAGCCGCAGGGCGGCCGCGTGCAGAAAGAGGCGCCGATTCCGCTGTCGAAGGTGATGCCGCTGGATCCCAAGACCGGCAAACCGACGCGGGTGCGCTTTCAGCTGCAGAAGGATTCGGCCGGCAAGGTGCTCAAGCAGCGTGTCTCGCGGAGCGGGACGCTGCTGAGCGAGGTGACGCGCGCGTCGGCGGTGGTCGCGCCGGGTGCGGAGAAGCGCTGATGGCACGTCTGTTGGAAAAGTATCGCGCGACGATCCGTCCGCAACTGGCCCAGGAGCTGGGTCGCCTCAATCCGCATTCGCTGCCGAAGCTGACCAAGGTGGTGGTTTCGGTCGGGCTGGGCAAGGCGGTGGCCGAATCCAGCACCAAGGCGCGCGAGAACAAGCGCTTTACCGAGGCGATCGAGTGCATCACCACCATCACTGGGCAGAAGCCGGTGACCAAGAAAGCCCGCGTCAGCGTATCGAATTTTAAGGTGCGTGCCGGCTACGACGTCGGCCTGCAGGTGACGCTGCGCGGCAAGCGCATGTACGAATTCCTGGACCGGCTGATCACGCTGGCGATCCCGCGCGTGCGTGACTTCCGTGGCCTGAATCCGGGCAGCTTCGACGGCCGCGGAAACTACAACATGGGCCTGAGCGAGTACGGGGTGTTTCCGGAGGTGAATCCGGACAAGATCACGTATCAGCAGGGCATGAATATCACGGTGTGCACGACTGCCCGCAACGACGAGGAGGGCCGCAAGCTGCTCGCGTCGATGGGCATGCCGTTTCGGAATTAGAGGCGCAACGTATGGCTCGTCTTTGCCTGCGGAACAAGCAGAAGCAGAAACCCAAGTACAAGGTGCGCGCCTATTCGCGCTGCCAGCTTTGCGGGCGTTCGCGGGCGGTCTACAAGAAGTTCAAGATCTGCCGCCTCTGCTTCCGCAAGCTCGCCAGCGAGGGCCGCATCCCGGGCGTTCGGAAAGCGAGTTGGTGAGGTTTACATGGCAACGTCTGACCCAATCGCGGACATGCTGACGCGCATCCGCAACGCCGCCGCCGTCAATCGCAAGACGGTCAACATCAAGCGCAGCCACGTCTGCGTGGGCATCGCGCAGGTGCTCGCCGATGAGGGCTACATCGCCGCCTTCGATGAGATCGCCGACGCCAACCAGGGCGAGATCCGCGTGCATCTGAAGCGCGGCGAGCGCGGCGAGCGCGTGCTGCAGGGAATCCAGCGCGAGAGCAAGCCCGGCTGCCGGGTGTATCGCGCCTGTGCCGAGCTGCCGCGCGTCATGGACGGCTTGGGTATCGCAGTGGTCTCGACCAGCAAGGGCGTGATGAGCGACCGTCGCTGCCGCAAGGAAAAGGTCGGCGGCGAAGTGCTCTGCACGGTTTGGTGATTGCAAATGTCGCGAATTGGAAAACAGCCCATCGCGCTGCCCTCCGGCGTCAAGATCGACGTCGCCGGCCAGGCCGTGAACGTGCAGGGGCCCAAGGGCAAGCTCTCCTGGACGCTGCCGGCCGGCATCAACGCCGCGGTCGCGGACGGTCGGCTGAACGTGACCCGCGTCAACGACCTGGCTCAGAGCCGGGCGCTGCACGGGCTTTCGCGGGCGCTGCTCAATAACATGGTCAAAGGCGTGCTCAGCGGCTACGAGCAGAAACTCGAGGTGCACGGCACGGGCTATAGCGTTAAGGTCGCCGGCAAGCAACTGCTGCTGAACATCGGCTTCATGGGCCGCGGCGTCGGCCGAGCGGCTCAGTTCATCATCGACATCCCCGAGGGCATCTCGGTCGACGTCGAAGTGCAGGCGGCCCGCGGCGAGAATGAGCCGGCCAAGTTCACCGTCAAGGGCATCGACAAGCAGGCGGTCGGCCAGTTTGCCGCCGAGCTGCGAAAGCTCCGCAAGCCCGAGCCGTACAAGGGCAAAGGTCTGCGTTATGGCGGTGAGCGCGTGCGTCGCAAGGCTGGCAAAGTGTTCGCAGGCAGTTGATCGGCATAGGCCGCAGCTTTGGATGCTGCGCGGCTTGGGAGCGAAGCAGCATGGTCGCGGAACGCGTGAAGACGGCTCGGTTGCAGCGGCGGATTCGCCGTGTGCGCAAGAAGGTCAGCGGCACCGCGGCCCGGCCGCGGCTGGCGGTCTCGCGCTCGAACAAGAATCTCTACGTGCAGATGATCGACGATACCACCGGCCGCACGCTCTGCGCCGTCAGCACGCTCAGCAAGGAGTTGCGGGCGGAAGCGGCGTACGGCGGAAACGTGAAGGCCGCGGTGATCGTCGGCAAGCTGCTGGGGCAGAAAGCCAAGTCGCTGGGCATCGAGGCGGCCTGCTTCGATCGTCGCGGGCGGCGCTTTCATGGGCGGATTAAGGCGCTGGCCGACGCGGTCCGCGAAGCCGGCATCAAGGTGTAGGCAATCGGCGACCAAGCTAGGCCGCCTTCCTCGAATTTGGATGCGGAATGTCTAACAAACCCAGACAGGATCGTGATCGCGAGCGCGATAGCGACGAGCGCGGCCTCGACGACGTCATGGTGAAGCTCTATCGCTGCGCCACGGTCGTCAAAGGCGGGCGGCGCTTCTCTTTCGGCGCGCTGGTGGTCGTCGGCGATCGCGATGGCAAGGTCGGCTTCGGCTACGGCAAGGCCAATGAAGTGCCCGCCGCCGTCGAGAAGAGCATCAAGCTGGCCAAGCGCAAGCTGATGGATGTGCCCTTGCGCGGCACAAGCATTCCGCATCGCGTCATCGGAAAATACGGGGCCAGCCGCATCGTGATGCTGCCGGCCAGCGCTGGAACCGGCGTGATCGCCGGCGCCGCGCCGCGGGCCGTGCTCGAGCTCGCCGGCGTGCGCGATGTGCTGACCAAGTGCTACGGGTCGACCAGTCCTAAAAACCTGGTAAAAGCCACGCTCAACGGCCTGCAGCAGCTCCGCACGCGGGCCATCGTCGAGCAATTGCGCGGCCTGACACTCGACCTGCCGCCCGATCCCGAACGCCCGCCGCGCGCCCCGCGGCGCGATCGCTCGGCGCCGCGGCGCGAGCAGCGCGGGCGCCGCGATGGCGGGCGCGGTGGACAGCGCGGCGGGGTCGGCCAATCGCAGCTACCGCAGCAGCAGCCGCCGCAAGATGCCGCGGCGCCGGACGCGCAGCCGCCGACCACGGAGAATCCGACCTCATGATGATTCACGACATTACCGGCGCTGCCGGCCCGCGGCGTCGCCGCAAGCGCGTCGGCCGTGGCCAGAGCAGCGGTCTGGGCAAGACCGGCGGCCGCGGCAACAAGGGTATGCAATCGCGCGCTGGGCACGGGCCGCATCCGCTGCACGAAGGCGGTGCGTTCCCGCTCTTCCGCCGCACGCCCAAGCGCGGCTTCAGCAATGCGTATTTCCGCGTCGAGTACGACGTCGTCAACGTCGATCGGCTTGAGGAGCTTTTTGACGCTGGCGCGCGGGTCGACGCCGCGCTGTTGGCCAAGTTGCACCTGGTTCACGGGCGCAACCCGGTCAAGCTGTTGGGCCGCGGCGCGTTGACCAAGAAGCTGACCGTGCGGGTCGACGCGGTGAGCACCGCGGCGCGGGCCGCGGTCGAAAAGGCCGGCGGCACGATCGAGTTGATCGAGCGCAAGGACCCGGCGGCGCTCGCGAAGGCCAAGCGCAATTCGGCCAAGGCCGCCCGCAAGGCCAAGCAGCCGGCCAAGTAATTTTCGCCCGCGGGCGACGGGACTTTAGGACCGAAGCTTCATGATCCGTGCTTTCATCAACATCTTCCGTATCCCGGATCTGCGCAACAAGGTCCTCTTCACACTGCTGATGCTCGCGGTCTATCGCGTGGGCTTCTACGTCCCGCTGCCGGGCATCAACCAGGAAGAGCTCGAGAAACACTTCCAGAGCGCCGGCGGCGGCACCGCCGAGCAGATGGCGCAGTTCTTCGCCATGTTCACCGGCGGTGATCTGGGTCAGAGCACGATCTTCGGCTTGGGCATTATGCCCTACATCAGCGCCTCGATCATCCTGCAGATTCTGGTGACGCTCGTTCCGGCGCTCGAGAAGCTGGCGAAGGAAGGCGAGAGCGGCCGACGAAAGATCATGGAGTACACCCGCTACGGCACGGTGTTTCTGTGCCTGGTGCAGAGCGTATTCTGGCTGAACTATCTGAACAGCAGCAATCTGGTCTATCCCGACTTCCAGGGCTCGTTCAGCTTCGGTTTGATCGCCGTCACCGGCTTGATGGCCGGCACACTGCTGCTGATGTGGGTGGGCGAGCAGATCGACGAATACGGCGTGGGCAACGGCATCAGCCTGATCATCATGTCCGGAATTGTGGCCCGCCTGCCGAATGTATTCTTCGATGTTTTTCAGGGGCTCAACTTCGGCCAGGCCGGCGCCGTCGGCGGGACGATGACGCCTGAGAAGGTGATCTTCCTGCTGGTGTGCTTCGTGTCGGTGGTCGCGGGCGCCATCCTGATCACACAAGCGCAGCGGCGGATCCCGATTCAGCAGGCCAAGCAGACCCGCGGCCGGCGGATCGTGGGCGGCGCGCGGCACTACCTGCCGCTGAAGGTGAACCACGGCGGCGTGATGCCGATCATTTTCGCCAGCTCGTTCCTGCTGCTACCCGGCTGGCTGTTCGGCGTGATTTACAGTGCGGGCCTGCCGCCGATGGGGCTTTGGAGCTTCCTGTATTTCGACGCGTTTCAGCCGGGCAAGTTCATCTACGAAGTGACCTACATCGCGATGGTGTTCGTCTTCTCGTACTTCTGGGTCTCGGTGCAGTTTCAGCCCAAAGAGCTGGCGAACAACCTGCGCGATACAGGCAGCTTCATCCCCGGTCTGCGGCCCGGCAAGCGTACGGCGGACTATCTTGAAGCCGTGATGGAGCGGATCACGTTCGTCGGCGCCGGTTTCCTCTCGGTGATCGCTGTGATTCCCTCAATCGCCGCGGTGCAGCTTGAGATTCCCTGGCGGATTTCGGCCTTCCTGGGCGGGACGGGTTTGCTGATCGTGGTGAGCGTGGCGCTGGATCTGGTGCATCGGCTCGAGGCAAACCTGATCATGCGGAATTACGAAGGCTTCCTCGGTACTGAGCGCGTGAAGGGACGGTAGAAGATGCCGGTGCGCCTGGTGTTTCTCGGGCCGCCTGGCACGGGAAAGGGAACACAGGCGCTGCGGGCGCAGACGCGCTTCGGCGTGCGGGCGCTATCGAGCGGCGACACGCTGCGACGGCTGATTCGGGCCAAGTCGCCAATCGGGTTGGAAGCCGAGCAGATCATGGCGTCGGGCAAGCTGGTGCCGGACGACGTGATCATCCGCGTGATGCTGGCGGAGATTGACGGGCTGCCCGGCGATTGCGGCTTCGTGCTGGACGGCTTTCCGCGGACGGTGCCGCAAGCCGAGTCGCTGGAGAACGGGTTGGCGCAGCGCGGAGCCGGGCTGCAGGCGGTGCTGGATTTTCAGATGGCCGACGAGTTGATCGTGCGGCGGACGGCTTCGCGGCGTAGTTGCAGTGTGTGCGATTCGTCGTATAATGTGGAATTCTTGCCCCCGTTGCGACCCGGCGTATGCGATCGCTGTGGCGGGCGGCTGGAGCAGCGTGCGGACGACCGCGAAGATGTGGTCTGCACGCGGCTAGCGACGTATCGGAAGTTGACCGCGCCGCTGGTGGACTACTACACGCGGCGCGGCTTGCTGCGCGCCGTGAACGCGGCCGTGGCGGCGGACGCGGTGGAGGCGAGCGTGGCGGCGATTGTGGCGGCGCTGGATCGAGGCGCATGAGCACCGCCACCGCCCGTATCGTGATCAAGAGCCCGCGCGAGATTGAGCTGATGCGGGCGGCCGGCCGCCTGGTGCACCAGGTGCTGCGGGCGATCGAGAGCCAGGTGCGCCCCGGCGTGACGACAGCGGAGTTGAACGAGACCGCCAGCCGCACGATTCGTGAGGCGGGCGCGACAGCGCTGTTCCTGGGTGTGCGGAATCCGCAGGCGCGCTTCCCCTTCCCGGCCAGCATCTGCTCGTCGGTGAATGACGAGGTTGTCCATGGGATTCCGGACAACCGGCCACTGGTCGATGGCGACATCGTCAAGGTCGATTGCGGCGTGCGGTTGAAGGGCTATTGCGGCGACTCGGCCTACACCTTCGCGGTGGGCAGCGTCAGCCCGCGGGTGCAACGGCTGCTGGACGTGACGCGCGCGGCGCTGGATCTGGCGATCGCCGAGATGCGGCCGCACCTGCGTTGGAGCCGCGTGGCCAAGGCGATGCAGCGGCTGGTGGAGGACGCGGGATTCGGCGTGGTTCGCGAGTTTGTCGGGCACGGGATCGGACGTGAGATGCACGAAGAGCCGAAAGTGCCCAATTACGCTGAGCGCGGGGCACGCGGCATGGATTTTCAGCTTGTGCCGGGCATGACGCTGGCGATCGAGCCGATGGTGACGGTTGGCCGGCCGGAAGTGGAGTTCAAGGACGCGACGCGCTGGGCGGTGGTGACCAAGGATCGCTCGCTGGCGGCGCACTTTGAGCACACGGTGGCGGTCACCAGCGACGGCGTGGACGTACTGACGGACGGACGCTAGCCCGCGCGGTAGGCGCGTGCCGCGGGTCGGCCGCATTCGAGATTGAAAGGGTCGCTCATGAAGGTTCGCAGCAGCGTCAAGCGCGTGTGCGAGAATTGCAAGATCGTTCGGCGGCGCGGGGTGGTGCGGGTGATCTGCGCCAATCCGCGGCACAAGCAGCGACAGGGCTAGGAAAAGGACGCATTAGATGCCACGTATCGCGGGTGTGGACATTCCGCCTCAGAAGCGCGTCGACGTGTCGCTGCGCTACATTTTCGGCATTGGGCCGGCGCGGGCGCTGGAGATCTGCGAGAAGGCCGGCATCGATCCAGCGGTGCGGGCCAACAAGCTGACCGAAGACGAGGTCAGCCGCATCGCGGGCATCATCGAGACGAATTTCGTGGTGGAGGGTCAGCTCCGCCGGCAGATTCAGCAGAATATCGCGCGGCTGCGCGACATCCGCTGCTACCGCGGGCTGCGGCACATGCGTGGCCTGCCGGTGCGTGGGCAGCGGACGCGGACGAACGCGCGCACCCGCAAGGGGCCGCGCAAGACGGTTGCGGGCAAGAAGGGCGTCAAGGAAATGCGCTAGCGCGCTCGCGCCCTTGGCGCGGATCATGGGAGCCCCAGATTGGCAAAGGCTGCAGGAAAACGTCGCACAAAGCGGAACGTCACCAAGGCGGTGGTGCACATCCGCGCCACGTTCAACAACACGATCATCACCATCTCGGACGCCAACGGCGACACGCTCTGCTGGTCGTCGTCCGGGTCGGTGCCGTTGGGCGGCGGTGAGAAGAAGCTCACCGGCGCTCGCAAGGGCACGCCCTACGCCGCGCAGCGCGCCGCGCAATACTGCGCCAACGAAGCCAAGAAGAGCGGCGTGCTGGAAGTGGACGTGAAGGTCAAGGGTCCCGGCGCCGGGCGCGAGTCGGCCATTACCGCGCTGCAGGCGGCCGGCCTGCGGATCCAATCGATCGAAGATGTCACGCCGATTCCTCACAACGGCTGTCGGCCGCGCAAGAAGCGGAGGGTGTAACGCATGTCGCGCCTGGTTGCCCCGGTCTGCCGCATGTGTCGCCGCGAAGGGCTCAAGCTCTTTCTCAAGGGCCCGCGCTGCGAGTCCAAGTGCCCGCTGGAGCGCGAATACAAGCAAGCCCCGCCCGGCATGCACGCCTGGCGCCGCAGCAAGGCGTCTGACTACGGCGTGCGCCTGCGCGAAAAGCAGAAGGTCAAGCGCTATTACGGTCTACAGGAGCGGCAATTTCGCCGCATGTTTGAGCTCGCTGAAAAATCGATGGTGAACACCGGCATGGCGCTGCTGCAATTGCTGGAGCGGCGGCTGGACAACGCGGTGTTCAAGGCGGGCTTCACGCTCTCGCGCCGCGCGGCGCGGCAGGCGATCGCGCATGGCCACATCGTGGTGAACGGGCGCAAGGTGGACCGCCCGGGCTACCCGGTGCGCGTCGGCGATCGCATCAGCGTTCGCGGGGCCGAGAAGAGCCAGAAGCTGATCGCGACACAGGCGGGCGAGGAAGGTCCGCGGCAGACTCAGAGCTGGCTGCAGGTGGATGTGAAGAAGCCCGAGGCGACGATCATCGCATTGCCGACGCGCGAAGACGTGCAGATCCCGGTCGAGGAGCAGTTGATCGTCGAATTCTGCTCGCGCTAGCGGCGCGCAGCGCGAGAGTGAGCGGCGTTCAGGATGGACAGAGCGTTAGGGATGGGCGGATTTCCCGAAGGATAAAGCCAAGATGCGGATTCGATGGCGAGGTCTCGAGCTTCCGTCGCGTGTCGTGCGCGACGATGCCGTCAGCACCGAAAAATTCGGCCGTTTCATCGTCGAGCCTTTTGAGCGCGGCTTTGGCATCACCGTCGGCAACAGCCTGCGGCGGATCCTGCTCTCCAGCCTGGAGGGCTCGGCGATCACGCACGCGCGCATCGCCGGGGCCGACCACGAATTCAGCACACTCACCGGTGTGCTCGAAGACGTGACCGAAATCGTCCTGAATATCAAGGGCATCATCATCGACGTCGAGGGCGAGGGCCCCAAGCGGCTGCGGATCGAGCGGCGGCAGCGCGGCGAAATCCGCGGCGGCGACTTCCAATGCGACCCGGGCGTGACCGTCGAAAACCCCGAGCGGCTGATCGCCACGCTGACCGACGACGTGCCCTTCTCGATCGAGCTGACCGCCACGCGCGGCCGCGGCTATGTGCCCGCGACCGAGCAGATCAGCGAGACGCAGGAGCTGGGCATCATCCCGATCGATGCGATCTTCTCGCCGGTGACGCGCGTCAGCTACCAGACGCAGGATACGCGCGTCGGCCAGAAGACCAACTACGACCGCCTGGTGATCGAGATCTGGACCAAGGGCACCGTGCGGCCGGAAGACGCGCTGGTCGAAGCCGCCAAGATTCTGCGCAAGCACCTGAACCCGTTTGTGCAGTATTACGAGCTGGGCGCCGACGTCGCCGCGGCCGAGGTGCGCGAAGAGGGCGACGCCTCCGCGGTGGACGATCAGGTCCGCCGCAAGCTGGAGCGTTCCATCGCCGACCTGGATCTCTCGGTGCGGGCGATGAATTGTTTGGAGGCGGCCCGCATTGTGACGGTGGGGGATCTGGTGCGGATGGACGAGGCCACGCTGCTGCAGCTCCGCAGCTTCGGCAAGACCTCGCTCATGGAAGTCAAGCAGAAGCTGATCGGCTGGGGCCTGACACTGGGCATGTCGACCAGCGGCGAAGCGGCTCCGGCGCATGCCGGCCCGTCGGATACGGAATTCACGCGCATCTAGCGCGACCTCAGAATCGCAGGGAGAGGTCATGCGTCACGCAGTCAAGGGTCGAAAGCTCGCTCGCACATCCGCGCACCGGCTGGCGCTGCGCCGCAACCTGGTGCAGAATCTGTTCGAGCATGGCGAGCTGCGCACCACGCTGATCAAGGCCAAGGAAGTCCGCGGGTTGGCCGAAAAGCTGGTCACCATCGCGATCGGCGGGCAGACGACCGAGTCGCGCACCGCGGCGCGGCAGCTCGCCGAGAGCATCCTGACCGATCGTGCGATCATCCCGGCCGAGCATCGCGCCGCGTACGACCGCATGACCGACGCCAAGCGCGAGCGCGTCATGCGGGCACGCTCGGGCCGGCGGCATCGCCGCGGGATCGCCCGCCCGGGCACGGATTTCACCTCGAGCTCGGTGATGTACAAGCTTTTCAACGAGATCGCGCCACGCATGATCCGTCGCAATGAGAAGCTCGGCAGCCGCGGCGGCTACACGCGGATCATCAAGCTGGCGGATCGCCGCGTGGGCGACGGCTCGGCCCTGGCGATTCTGCAGCTGGTCGGTGAGGCGGACAAGCCGCGGGCTAAGTCGTCCGACAAGTCGCGCCGCAAGCTGCGCAGCAAGAAGAAGTACGCCGCCTACGCCGGCAAGCTGCTCACGCGGCGGGCGCGGCGCGGCGAGAAGCCAGGCGCGAGCGCTTCGGCCGAGTCCGCAGCAGCCAGCGCGCCCGCTGAGAGCACCTGATCGAGCGGCCGAAAGCGGCTGATTTTCGGGGCTGAGAGCAAGAGCGACGAATGGCCGCTGCGCCGGACTGCATCTTCTGCAAGATCGTCTCGGGCGCCGTGCCCTGCCACAAACTGCTCGAAAGCGAGCAGGTGCTGGCATTCCTGGATATCAACCCGCTCGCCGACGGCCACTGTGTCGTCATCCCCAAGATTCACGCCGAGCGGCTGGACCAGTTGCCGGCCGAACAGGCGGCCGCGGTGGCGCGCGTGCTTGGCGAGCTGGGCCGGCGCATCATTGCGGCGGTCGCGGCTGAAGGCTTCAACGTGCTGCAGAACAATGGCGCCTGCGCCGGACAGGTCGTGCCACACGTGCACTTTCACATCATTCCGCGTCGCAAAGGCGACGGACTGGGCTTCCGCTGGAATGCCAAGTCGTCGACGCCCGCGGCGCTCGCTGCGTTGGCGCAGCGCATCCATGCCACTTCGTAGCGCAAGTTCGTGCAGCCAGGATCGATCAGCGAAGTGAAAGCGCGTCGGCGGGTTCGAGCGGGCGCGGCGAGAGGATCGTCGTCAGCCGCAGCGGCAGTGGGCCGCTGAGGCGTGCTTCGAGCACGGGGATCGGCCGGCGCTGGCTGTAATACGGCGCTTCCCAGCCCTGTACACAATGGGGCGTCTCGACGCCGCGATGCAGCGACAGCGCCACGCGCTGCGGGCTCGCAAGCTCTGCCGCGGCGCGTGTCTCCCCGCTGTCTTGTAGCGCTGTTGGCGCCACGGCGGTGTCGGCGAGGATTGACAGATACAGCGACCCCGCGGGCGTCAGCAGCGACAGCGTGTTGCGTTGCAGGTCGAGCTGCGTTTGCCCGTCGAACAGATGCCAGCGCAGACAGGCGCGATGCTGGCCCGCGCCGAGCAGCTCGTCGCGTATCACCCAGCATTCGCCGGGCAAAGCGCGAATTTCGCGGCGATGCCGCACGTGCCATGGGCGGCGGTCGTACGCCCGGCTTTCGCCCGTGAACTCGAGCCGCTGCGCGTCGTAGCTCAGGCAGCGCGCCGCCGGCCACGGAAACCACAGGAAACGTGAGGCCAGTTCGAGCGGCTCGGCGTCGTCCAGCTCGATCGTGTTGTGCGCCGCGATGGATTTGAAATACAGCTCCAGCCGCGGATTCTCCGGCGTGAAGTAGCGGAATGTGCCGCAATCGCGCAGCACGTTCACGCCGTGCCACCACAGGTCTAGGTGCAGCGGGTCGACGTGCGCCGGCCGGTCGCGATATCGATGGCAGCGGATCATCGCCCAGCTTTCTTTGGCGCGCAGCGTGTAGTAGCCGCCCGCATCGAAGCGACTGGAGCACGGCGCCGCGGCCGCATCGGCCGTTTCGCGCGGCGGGCTCAGCGCCTGCTCGCCAAAGAGCCAGAGCAGCTCTTCGTCCCAGGGTCCCGGCGCGAGGCGGCGTGTGCGTGTCGCCAGGAAGTGTGCACACTGGATCGCCGGGCGGAAGTCGTTGAAATCGCACTCGCTCAGGGCCAGCACGTTTGCGCCGTCGTTGTTGCCGTACTGCGGCAGGCGCCCGCTGCCCGGCTCCATCATTTGGTAGAGGAACTCGGCGCAGCGCTGCATGCAGGCGTACAGCTCGCGCTCGAACGGGCGACCGGCCAGCTCCGCGATGCGCATCGCCAGCAGCACGCCGTGCAAAGCGACACGCTGGTAATTCATCGAGTGCTGGATGTAGCTGCCGTCGGCGTAGAACTGCTTGCGGACTTCCTGGGTCAGCACGCGCCGGCCGGTCGCCATCCAGCGCGGCGACTCGCGAAACTCCGGGAACAGATGACTGACCAGCATCAACCCGCAGGCTTCCGAAAGCGCGTGGTTGTTTTTCTGCGATACGGCGTAGTCGATGTGATGGTGCACGCGGTAGCCAGTCGCCCAGGCTAGCCGCGCGAAGTCTACGAAGCGCTCCGGTGTGCTGGCCGGGTCATCCGCCGTGGCCCAGAACGCCAGCGCCAGCGCGATGAAGCGCACCGAGCTTTCCTGCCCACACTTCCAGTGAAACCCGCGGAATGGCGGGCACGCCTGCATGAATGAATCAAGCCAGCGCCAGAAGAGCGCGCCGCCTTCGATTGACACGCCATGCGCCGGTGCCCGCAGCAGGTCGAGCGCCCAGGCGGCCCGGGCAGGATCCCAGAACGTGCGCGCGTCGCCCTGCGTCGCGAGGAAATCCGGATAGTCAAACCAATTGAGGCCAGGCGCGCAGCGCGTCTGCTGCAGGGCGTTCACGTTCCAGTCGATCGGCGCCGGCGAAGGCCAGTGAAACAGATACACCGGCCGCATTTCCTTCAGCAGCGCGACGCGCTCCGCCAGCGACGGCACACGCTCGAAGCGCGCTGGCTGCGCGGTTGCGATGGCGTCCGGCGGCTCGTGCAGTGGAGGTGCTGCCCGCAGGTTTTCAGGAATCTGCGGTGGGCGGCCGAGCGTAAACACAAACGCAGGCGCGGTGTCGCGCTTGAACTGGGCGAATTCGGCCGGGCTGCGGGGCACGCCGGGCGAAAGCAAGGTCGAAAGCTCGAGCGCCTGCCACGCGCGCGGGGCGTAGACGCGCTGCGGCGCGCCCAGCCGCCGCGCGAGGCTCATCGCGCCGCGCCGCAGCACGAAGCCCGGTCCGAGGTAGCGCAGGATGTTATAAATCAGCCGCAAACGGCCCATGACGAAACTCGAGCAGCCCGCCTAGCATCCAATGGCCACGTGGAGGATTCCCTTTGAAACAAGTGATGATTCGCTTGAGCGTTCTGGGCGCCGCGCTGCTTTCGACCGCACTGGCGGCGGCGCAGCAGACCGCGACCTTCAACTTTGCGGCCGTCAATCAGTCGTATTCGGCCTTTCTCGCGCCGGACGATCCGCTGGTGGGCAAGGAGGTCGTCGCGGCCCGCATCTATCTTTCGGTCGAGACATTTCCGAACATTGATGCGGCAAATTTCTACACCGACATCTCGTTTCCGATTCAGCCGTTGCCGGGCAACACGAACGCGCTCGTGCTGACCGGCGTCGATGCTGGCTGGTCGGGCTCGGGCATCTTCAGCTACTTCCGCAGCACGACGGAGTTCAACGGCACGTTTGTCGCGGCGCGCTACGGCGCGGCATCGCCACAGGACTTGTTCGAAGGGCATATCGTGCCGGGCTCGCGGATCGAAATCGACTACATCCCCGAGCCGGGCAGCGCGGCGCTGCTGAGCGCGAGTTTGCTGACGCTGCTGCTGCGGCGCAGCTTGAGCTGGCGGCTTCATTTTCGTCCGGGTGCGCAGCATGCTGCGTGAATGGCCCCTTGCGTCGCCCGGCGCGGCAGTCGTTTACGTTGCGGACCAGCGGGTGCACGGCGGCGGCGCGCGTTTCGCCCCAACGGGGCGAAGGAATGTAGCCACGGGTGGCGCGAGGACCGCAGGGCCGAGCGAAACCCTTGGAATCGTGCGAGCGAAATCTCTTCCGCCCCGGCGGGGCGGCGGAACCACGCGCCGGCGGTTCGGAAGCGCCGGCGATTGCGCCCGCCGCGCGACAAACGCGAACTGCACGTCGTTCGGCGCTGGCGCACGCTCGACCGTCGTGCCCGCGCGTCTTCTCTCCTGCGCCCCGTTGGGGCGGGTATTCATTGGGCTGCGGGCCTGCGGCCCTGCGCTCCACCCGTGGCTACATTCCGCGGCCCCTGCG
>CAZHTF010000041.1:0-27265 GCA_964535305.1 uncultured Planctomycetales bacterium
TGCAACATATGGCACCGCAGAAACGGCGCACGGCGGTCGAGTTCGTCGAACAGCGGCAGCAGCCCGCAGCGCAGCAATCGCACGCTGGCCTGCGGATGAAAATCTCGCTCGACGGTTTCAAGCAGTGCGTCGAGCAGCCGCGCCAGCGGGTGGGCCGCCACCTCGCGCCGCTGATCGAGGAAGTACGGAATTTCGAGCTCGTCGAATATCTCCGCGACCAGCGCGGCCAGCGGCCGCAGCTCGCGCACGATCAGCGCGCAATCGCGATAGCGCAGCTTTCCATCGGATTCGAGCACTGCGCGGCGGATGGCACCGCCGGCGCTGCGCAGCTCTTCCCGATGCGATGGGCACGAGACGATGCGGACCGACCGCTGCGGCGCGTCCGCGCTGGGGGGCCGCGCGCCGGCCAGGCGCGCCTCCAGCCGCGCCAGGCCCGGTGCAAAATCGAAGCGCCGCGGCGCGCCTTCGAGGCACAGCGGCTCATCCAACGGCACGCCCAAGTCGCGCAACATGCGCGTCAGCCGCAGGTACGTCTGCTCGGTCTGATGAAAGAGCGCAAGCGGGTCCGAAGCACTCGCCGAGCGCCACGTAGGCGATTGCGGATCGAGCAGCAGCGTGATGACCGTTTGCGCGGCGCGCTGCGCCAGGGCCGCGAGCGTCGCCAGCTCCTCACCCGTAAAGCCGGAGAAGCCATCCACCCAGACGCAGGCGCCCGCCAGCCACTCGGCGCCGCCGATGCGTTCGCGCAGCGCGGCGAGTTTCAGATCTGGGTCCAGCCGTTGCGGGCCCAGCCATTCCAGGTACTCGCGATAGAGCTGCGCGACGAGCTGCACGCGGCGGCGGGCCTCGGGGCGCGGCAGCGATGCGCTCGCGGCCAACAGCGCCTCGGGCGCGACGCCTTCGCTCAGAAGCTCGCCCAAGAGCTGATCCAGCTCGCGCAGCAAGCCCGATCGACTGCCGGCGGGCCCGCGCAGCGGCGGCTGCCGCAGCAGCAGACGGCGCAGCGCCAGTTGTCGGGCTGCCGGCCCGAGCGGGCGCACGTCTCCTGGCATTTGGTTCAAGACACGTTGTGCCAGGCGCGTGAAGCTCAGCACCTGGGCGCGCGTGAACCCGCCGCGCGGCGCCGCGCGGGCGATGGCGCGCTCGGTCTGAAAAGTGGCCTGCTCGGGCGTGAGGAAAATCAGCGTGCGCGTATCGGCTTCGTTCCGCAGGGCCGCTACCAGCGCGTCAATGCAGTGGCGCGTCTTACCCGCGCCGGCTCGGCCTACCACGAAGCGGACTGGCATGTGCAGTATCATCCGACGCGCGGGGCCGGCGGTCAAAATCACCGCGGCCCCAACGGGACATGCAAAACCGCGTCATCGCCATCCTGGGTTGCACCGCGTCCGGCAAGGGCAGCCTGGGCCGCGCGCTGGCGACCCATCTGGACGCGGAGATCATCAGCGTCGATTCGATGAAGGTCTATCGCGGCATGGACATCGGCACGGCCAAGCCCAGCGCCCAGCAGCGCGGCGCGATACCGCATCACCTGATCGACGTCGCCGATCCGTGGGAGTCCTTCAGCGCGGCGGAATTCGTCGCGCGGGCCGATCAGGCTGTGCTGGAGATTCACGCGCGCGGCCGGCCGGCCCTGCTGGTCGGGGGCAGCGTGCTTTACTTCAAGTGTTTCCTGCACGGCCTGTTCGAAGGGCCGGCGGCCGACTGGAGTTTCCGCACGCGGCTGCGCGAGCGCATCGCGCGCGAGGGGCTCGACGCGCTGCACCAGGAATTGCAGCGCCGCGACCCGGCCGCGGCGCAGCGCATCCACAGCAACGACGCGCGGCGCATCGAGCGGGCCCTCGAGGTGCTCGAGCTCAGCGGCGCGCCGATCAGCGCGCAGCAGCAGCAGTGGGTCGCCGCGACGCTGCGCCGCCCCGAATGGCATTGGACGCTGCTGGGTTTGCGCCACCCGCGCGAGATCGCAAACCGCCGGATCAACGAGCGCGTGCGGCGGATGATCGAGTTGGGTCTGCCAGACGAAGCCCGCCGGCTGGCGGCGGATCCGCGTGGCGTCAGCCCGCAGGCGCGGCAGGCCGTCGGCTATGCAGAGCTGTTCGAGCATTTTGCGGGTCGCGCAACCTTGGACGAAGCCATCGAGCGGATCAAAATCAACTCGCGCCGCATCGCCAAGCAGCAGCGCTCCTGGTTCAAGCGTTTCACGGATGTGCACTGGCTCGAAGGCGGCGAAACGGATGATGTGACGCAGATGCTCAGCGATGCATCCAATTGGATCGAGCGCGACGCCGACCCGCGCTCGCGGAGGCCGGCATGCCCGCCCGCATGATTCCATACAGTCTTCCGCCGCGCGACCTGAGCTGGCAGCTCGAGCGCGGCGTGGCGCTGCGGCGCGAATTCGAGACCCGCCGCAGTTGCCGCTATTTCTCGCCCAAGCCGGTCGAGCGCGAAGTGCTCGAGCAGGCCCTGGCGATCGCGCACTCGGCGCCCAGCGGCGCCAATCGCCGACCCTGGCGCTTCGTCTGCATCGGCGACCCGGCGATCAAGCACGAGATTCGTCTGGCCGCCGAAGCCGAGGAGCGCGAGAGCTACGACCATCGCATGCCGCAGGAGTGGCTCGACGCGCTCGAGCCGATTGGCACGAACTGGGAAAAGCCGTTTCTGGAGATCGCGCCGTGGCTGGTGGTCGTGTTCCGCGTGGATTGGGAGCTCTGCAACGGCCAGCGCCAGAAGAACTACTACCCCAACGAAAGCACCGGCATCGCCTGCGGTTTCCTGCTGATGGCCTGCCATCATCTTGGCTTGGCGACGCTGACGCACACGCCCAGCCCAATGGGCTTTCTACGCGAGATTTGCCGCCGACCGGAGAATGAAAAGCCTTATCTGCTGATTCCCGTCGGGTATCCGGCGGAGGATGCGAGCGTGCCCGACCTGCCGCGCAAGCCGCTGAGCGAAGCGGTACAGTGGAATCGGCCGGCGTAGGCGCTTCGCCGCGCGCGTGACGCGCGCCGCAGGTCGATCGCTGGAGATCAGCATGCGTGACGGCACCTGGCATGACGTGGGCGCAGCCGAACAGCTCCGCAATCAAGCGCTGCAGACCGTGCTGGCTGGTCGCACCAAGATCGCCCTGACCTTTCGGGATGGGGAATTCTCGGCGATCTCGGGCGTCTGCAACCACGTCGGCGGACCGCTGGGCGAGGGCCGGCTGGACGGGGAGTTCGTCGTTTGCCCTTGGCACAACTGGAAGTTCCACTGTCGCACTGGCGTGGGCGAAGCCGGCTACGAAGAGGACGCCGTCCCGACGCATGATGTACGTATCGAGAACGGCCGCGTGCTGGTCCGCGGCGAGCCTTCCACGCCGCGCACGCGCAAGCCGCATGCGCCGCACCCGCTGGCGCGCGCCGCTGTGCGTGAACCGGGGCCGCCGCGCGTGCTGGGGCTTTCGACCACGGCGATGGACGACGCCAACCCGCGCGTGTCGACCTCTGAGCTGCTGCTGGAGCACGCTTTGGCGCACGCGGGCGCAGCGCTGGGCGTGCAGACGCGGCTGGTTCGGCTGCGCGAGCTGCAGTTTCGCGCATGCGAGGGGTATTACTCCAAGAGCGCCCGTGCGTGCACCTGGCCGTGCAGCATCACGCAGATGGACCCGACCGATCAGCTCGAGCGCGTCTACGAAGCGCTGGTGCACTGGGCGGATGTATTCTTGGTCGCGACGCCGATCCGCTGGGGCGCGCCCAGCTCGCTGTATTTCAAGCTGGCCGAGCGGCTGAACTGCATTCAGAACCAGATCACGATCGCCAACAAGGTGCTGCTGAACAAGAAAGTTGCCGCGTTCATCATCGTCGGCGGTCAGGACAATGTGCAGGCGGTGGCCGGGATGCTGCTGGGCTTCTTCGCCGAGCTGGGCTGCCACCTGCCGCCGTTCCCATATATCGCGCACTCGCGCGGCTGGTCGGCCGAAGACATGGAGCGCAACGTCCGCGCGGTGCAGGGCAGCGAGGAGCTGCGCGCCGGGGCGGCGGAGCTGGTGGCCCGCGCGGTGGCACTTGCTCGCACGTTATTGGCGGGAACGGACGCCCTGCGAATCGAGCGCGGCGGTCGCAAGGCGCACGCGCTGGACAGCCAGACGGAGCCGTGAGCTTCGGCGAAATCGCAGACCGCCAACCCGGCGCCAGGCGCAGTCTCGCGCTGGGCTCAGCGCCGCGCCGTCAGACGCCGCGTCAGCAGCGCCAGGGTCTCGGCCAGGGCCGGATCGCGCAGCTTGCCGGCCTCGACCACTTGCTCGGCATGCAGCACAGTCGAATGATCGCGCCCGCCGAAGTGCGCCCCGATCTCCTGCAGGCTGAGCGGCGTAAGCTTGCGCGCCAGGTACATCCCGATCTGCCGCGGCTGGGCGACCGAGCGCGAGCGGCGCCGGCCGATCAGCTCCGGCAGGCGCAGGCCGAAATGACTCGAAATTGTCTCGAGAATGTCCGCCACCTGCAGCGGCCGCGTCGGCGACGCCGAGCCCTCCAGAATCTCGCGGGCGGTTTCGAGCGTCATCGGCTTGCCGGCGATTTTTGATTCCGAAATCAGCTTGGTGAGCGCGCCTTCCAGCAGCCGCACGTTGGCCTGCACGCGCTCGGCGATGAAGTCCAGCACCTCGTCGGGAATCTCGCAGCCGCGCAGCATGGACTTCTTGTGCAGAATCGCCTGGCGCGTCTCGCGGCTGGGCGGATCGATGTGGGCCACCAGCCCCCAGTTGAAGCGGCTCACCAGCCGCTCCTCGAGCGTCGGAATCTCCGACGGCGGCAAATCCGCCGAGAGCACGATCTGGCGGCGGTTCTGGTAAAGCACGTTGAAGGTGTGGAACAGCTCCTCCTGACTGTTTTCGCGATTCGCCAGGAACTGCACGTCGTCAATGATCAGCACGTCAGCGCGGCGGGCAGCATCGCGAAATTCCGGCAGGCGTCCGGCGCCCATGGCGCGGACGAACTCGTTGATGAACGTCTCGCACGAGACGTAAACGGCCAGTTGCTGCGGATTGGCGCGGGTCAGTTCGGTGCAGATCGCCTGCAGCAGGTGCGTCTTGCCCAGCCCCGACGGCCCGTGCACGAAGAGCGGGTTGTAGAGCGTCCCCGGCTGCGCGGTGACGGCACGACAGGCGGCGTGCGCCAGCCGGTTCGATGGGCCGACCACGAATTGATCAAACGTGTAATCCGGGTTCAGCGGCCCGGGCGTGAGCGCGTAGGTCGTATCGCGCGGCCCCAGCGGCGCCGACGGCTCGGGACCCTCAAAGCGCACCGCCACCAATCGGCCGGTCAGCAGCGTGGCGGCGCGGGCGAAAGCTTCCTGGCAGGCGCCGCGCAGATAGCCGAGTTGCAGCGGGTCGCGCACCTGCACGCACAGCTCGCCAGATTCGATACTTTCGGGGTTGAGCTCGTCGAACCAGTTGCGATAGAGCTGCGGGAAATCGCTGCGGACGGCCTGAAGCAATTGCGGCCAGGAGAAGGTCGATTCGTCTGCCATGCCCATCGCCCACGCGAGCCGCCGCGATCAATCCTGCGAATCCGCGTCGTCGGATTCGTCCGCGTCGCCGACGCGCGGATCCGCGAACAGCTCGCGCAGGAGCGTGGTCGCGTAGCAGCCGCGCGGCAATTCAAAGGTCAATCCAAGATAGGGGCCGCGCGCGTCCTCATCAAGCCGCAGGGCGGCGTCGCGCGGCTCGAAGCGGAGCGGGCGTCTTGCGCCTTTGGCACGCAGCTGCGGCGCGCGAAATGCGCTCAGCTCCAGCCGCTCGTCGGCAAGAATCCGCGCCTCCAGCTCGGCCGCGGCGCCGGCCGGCTGCGTCATGCGATAGCCAAAGAGCGGGCCGGTCGGGCTGATCTCGAAGGCATCCGCTCGCGGCTGCTCGCGTTCCACCGCTTCGACCTGAAACACGGCGCCATTCGCGTGCACCCAGGCCAAGTCGCCTACTTGCAACTGACCCAGGCCGCGCGGCAGACGCGCCGCGAGCACGCGATTGAACAACTCCGACTGAAACGCCGACACGAAAAAACGTCGCAGGCCGGGGTCAACCGCCGCGAATGCGCGGCGGCGCTTCCCGCCGGCCAGCAGCGCTTTGAGCGCGCGGCGCTGATCGCGAAACATCGGCGGCCAGGCGCGGGCCGCCTGCTCGTATTGTCCCTGCTCGTAGAGCTGCCGGGCGCGCAGCACCTGCCCGCGATCGTGCGGCCCAGGCCGGCCGAGAATCAGATCCAGGGCTTCGTCCAGGTCGCCGCGCACGATGGCGGCCCCGATGCGTCCGCCGTCGCCGCGCCCGCCGAAGCGCTGCTCGCCGAAGTAGTTCGGCACGCCGCGGCGCGCGAGCTGGTCGAGCGCGTCGGCGATCTGTGCGGCACGTGCGTGCGGCGCGCCGCGCACGCGAATATCGAAGCGATTGCCGCGCAGATGCCCGAGCTTGAGCTTGTTTCGATGACGGGTGATCTGCAGCACGCGCAGCCGCGGGATGCTGAGCTGCTGCAGCCGCAGCGGGTCGATGTGCTCGATCGACATCCACTGCCGAGTGACGGCCCGCGCGTCTTTGAGGCCGGCGTAGCCGACGTCGATCCGCCGCAGGCCCAGCGCCCGCGACAGGTCGCTGACCGCCTGCATGGTGGACAGTCCGCGTTTTTCGATTTGAAAGTAGACGTGCGTACCCTCGCCACAGGCGGCGTAGAGCGGCACTTCCTCGACCACGAAGTCCTCGTAGTCGGATTTGATCACGCCCGCGACGGGTTCGAACGATGCAAGCAGACGCGGCAATTCGGTCACGTCATTCAGCCCTTCGCCGGGGCCGTGCGCGACACGAAGCGCGGCGCGTTGCGGTCGCCCTTGTACGCCGACAGCGGCACGACCGGCCGCGCCAGCTCTTCCCGTATCGCCCGGGCCGCCTGCGCCGCGTGCGCCGGCAGCTCCGCCGCCGCGGTATCGACCTGCAGCACCAGCCACTGCGAATAAGCGACGCCGCGCAGTAGCTCCAGCAGCCGCGAACGGGCGGCGACCTTCGAAGCGTCATCGGCCGGGCTGACGCGCATGCGTACGAGTGCGAGCCTGCCGGCGAAGCGCGGAACCGAGATGGACGCCGGAACGTCGGCCGTCTCCGGATCGAAGCAGATTCGCACCGGCAGGCTGCGGAGCACGTCCTGGACGTGCCAGAGGCTGCGCGTGTCCTGCAGCGCGCCGGAGTTGCACAGCGCCAGCGTCACGCCGCAGCTCCGCGCCAGCTCGCTGGCGGTCTGCAGCGCCTGGATGGTGTGCTCGAGCGCGTTTGCCCGACCCGGTCCGCCTGCCGCGCCGCCGACCAGCACAAACGGGCACGCCGCGCCGGCGGCGACGCGGATGGCCGCCTGCAAAGCCCGCAGCGCCGCGCCGCGCTGCTCGGCGTTTTTTCCCGCAAAATCGAGCTGCGGATCCAACGCGACCAGCCCGGGGCGAATCGCCGCTTGCACCGCGGAGCCATCGCGCGCAGGGCTCGCGTCGTAAGGCGTCGAAAGCAAATATCCGTCAAATCCCCATGCTGAAGGGTCGAATGTCGTGGCGGCGGCCGCCGCTGCAGAGCAGGCTATTCCCAAGCGCATCAATCGCAGTGTTCCCGCAAGCGGGCAAACCATCCCGCGCCGCGAATCTAGCGCCGCGAGCCGTGCACGTCAAATTCGCAGGCGGGTAGCAGAGTCGCTGATCGCGAGAAAGCCGAAAGCCAGAGCCGCGCACGCAGGCTTACGCGCAAGTCCGCAGTCCGCGCTCGCGCGCCAGCGTCAAGCCAGCAGGTCTTGCCGCGCGGCTTCGCGCAGGATGTCGGTCGTGGTCACGATGCCGAGCAGCGCTTCGCGCTCGACCACGGGCAGGGCGTGGATCTTATTCTCCAGCACGATCGCGGTGGCTTCGCCGACGCTGCAGGTCGGGCGAACCGTATGCACGTTGCGGCTCATCAATTTGCCCGCGTTCTGCGGCTCGTCGTAATAATGCCCCGTCTCCTGGGCCTGCATGTCCGTCACGCTCGAGAGCCCTAGCGCCCGCCGCACGTCGCGATCCGAGACGATCCCGATCAGCGAACCGTCGTCGGCGACCACGGGCGCGTGCCGCACGTGCCGATCCTGCAATACGCTGATGATCTCGTGCAGCGACGACTCGGCGTGCACCTTTGAGAGCCGCGTGCGCATGATGGCGCTGACCGGCTGCTGCGCGAGGGTCTGCGCGCCGCCAGGCACGCTGGCCGAGCGCTGGAATTCTCGGAGCAGGTCGACGTCGGTGACGATCCCGATCAGTCTGCCGTCGCTGACCATCGGGAGCGCCCCGATTTTCAGATCGATCATGGTGCGGGCCGCCTGCCGCGGGGTATGGTCAGGCGTGACGGTAATCACGTCGTGCGTCATGATCTGGTCGATCCGCTGCGGACCGGCGACAGTTTCGTAGGTCTGCTCCGGTAGCCGGCGCTCCGCGTTCAGTTTCCAGCCGACCGCCAGCAGCAGATCGCGGTCCGAAACGATCCCGACCAAGCGCCCGTCGGCCAGCACCGGCAGATGGTGCATGCGAAACTCGTCCATCAACGAGATGGCCTTGTCGAGCGTATCGGCGGGCGCCACGGAGATGACGTCGCGTGTGGCCAGATGCGTCAGACTCATGGCGAGCCTCCGTGCCCGCAACACCCAATCGAATCTTAGCGATTTTCTGACGCCAAACCAACCGAATGCCGCTGCTCGTTGACACGCTCGCGCCTTGCGAGTCAGATAGGGAGGGTTATCGGGTTCGAGCTTGGCCGCTATCCGCTCGCCGGGGGCGGCGCGAATGAGAGATTTATGTCGATGCTGGGACGAGTGGTCGTTCGCGGTACAGGTTCATTCCTGCCCAACGACCCGGTGCCCAATGAGCGTATTGACCAGGTGCTTGGCCCGCTCGACCAGGCCGCCCCGCGCGTGCGTGCCTTCGTCGAATCCGTCGGGCGTCGCATGCTGCAATCTGGCGGCGTGAAGACGCGACATTTCGCCGTCGACCCTGAGACGCATCGACTGACGCACACCGTCGCCGCGCTGGCCGAGCCCGCCGCGCGAAACGCGCTCGAGATGGCCGACGTTTCCCCCGCGGATGTTGACTTGCTGCTGCTTTCGTGTCCCAGCTTTGATCAGACCACGCCGCCCACCAGCACGGCCCTGCAGGAGCGCTTGGGCATTGAGCGCTGCGCCGAAATTGAGGTGCACTCCAACTGTGCCGGAGTGGGCAAGGCCATGCAGATCGCGTTCGACGCGCTGCGCGTCGGCCGCTATCGCAACGCGCTGGTGGTCTACTCCCAGCTTTCCAGCGTCTATTTGCGCGGCTGCTATTTCAGTCAGCCGCATGCCAGCAAGACGCAGGCCATGCTGCGCTACATCCTGGCAGACGGCGCTGGCGCCGTGCTGCTTGAAGCTCGCAACGGCGAGGCCGCTGCCAGCCCTCCGCAGCACGAATTGCTCGGTACGTTCATCGAGTCGGTCGGCGGCAAGCGGGCCGCGGGCATGACCGCGGGTGGGGGCGTTTCGGACCTGGTCGAGCGCGTGCACCCGGCGCAGGCGCTCGAGCAAGGCTCGCACCATCTCGACCAGGACTTCGCCGCGGTCAATCGCGACGCCGGCCCGCTGCTGCTGGAAGGCGTTCGGCGAATGCTCGATTCGCTGCGGCTGGATCCCGGGGCGGTTGATCATTACGTCTGGTCGATCCCCACCATGCAGCTCTACCAGGAAAATACGGAGCGTTTTACGCGGCAGCTCGGCGTCGGCACCGACCGCATGCGCTTCCGGGCGGCCGCATCGGGCTACTGCGGCGGAGCTTCGATTCTGATTCATTTCGATGAGATGGTGCGTGCCGGAGAAATCCAATCCGGCCAGACGGTCGTACTCCACTCGGTCGAGTCCAGCAAGTGGATGTCGGGCGGGTTTGCCGTGCGCTGGTAGTCGCCGGCGCTGCCCGCTTGTGGGGAGGCTGCGAGCATGTCGAATTCGAGAACAAACGTCGCCGCCGTGCCTTCCGACGAACGCGCATCGCTTCTGGATACGATTCCGCTGCTGCTGCGGATGCTCGTTTACGGCGTGTCGTTTCTGGCGCTGATTCTGGTGCTGCTGCCCTGGTGTGCGGCGCAGCTTGATCCGCTGCTGCCGGCGAAGGCGCAGATGCGGCTTCCAGGCGTGGTTCGATTCGGAGGCGTAGTGCTGTTTCTGGGGCTACTGACGCTGTACGTGGCTTCGTCCTATGTATTGACGCACCACGGTCGCGGGGCCTACGTGGAATTCGATCCGCCGCGTGAATTTGTGGCCAGCGGTCCGTTTCGCTGGTGTCGCAACCCGATCGCCGCAAGCGTGGTGGGCATGTTGCTCGCGGAGGCGATCGTGCTGTCATCGACGGGTGTGCTGCTCTTGGCGCTGCTCGCGATCCCACTGGCACACGTTCAGGTTGTCTTGCTGGAAGAGCCGCTGCTGCGAAAGCGCTTCGGCGAGGCCTATGAAAACTACCTGCGGCGTGTGCCGCGCTGGCTGCCGCGCCCGCCGCGCGAGGCGCGCGGGTGAACCTGGTCATCACCGGCGCGACCGGCTTTGTGGGCCGCGCCCTGCTCCGCCGCGCTGTCAGCGAAGGGCATTGCCTGACGGCACTGGTGCGGCGCGCAGCGGATTTCGCGGCGCTGGCGGCTCCATTCGTGCGGCCGGTGCTCGGAGACCTGGAGCAGCCCGCTTCGCTCCGTAATTTGGTGTGCGCCGGCGATGTGCTGGTGCACGCAGCAGCGCGCGTCGCGCTCAATGCCCACCCCAACGACTATCTGCGCGACACGGTCCGCGGCACGCAGCATCTGCTCGAGGCTGCCCTGCCGCGCTGCCCGGCCCGCTTCGTGTACATCAGCTCGCTGGGCGTCTACGCGGCGCCTTCCGCGGGCCAGGTCGTGTGCAACGCGCACACGCCCGCGCAGCCCGCGGCGTACAACCACTACGGTCGGGCAAAGCTCGCCGCCGAGCGCAGCGTGATCGCCGCCTGCGACCGCGCCGGCATTCCGTGGACGATTCTGCGGCTGAGCGTCTTGTACGGCCAGGGGAATCACACGCTGCACAACACGCTCACCAGCCTGCGGCGTCGCGGAAGGCTATTTCTGGTCGGAAGCGGCGAAAACCTGCTGGCGACCTGCGCCGTCGACGACGCGGCCGACGCCGTGCTGACCTGCGCGGCCCATCCGGCGACGGCGCGGCAAATCCTGGACGTCGCCAGCGACGAGCCCATCTCGCAGCGCACGTTCATCAATACGACGCTGCAGGCGCTTGGCCTCGCGCCGGTGACGCGCAGCCTGCCGCGGCCGATCGCGTTCGCCGGCGCGGCGTTCGCCGAGTTCGCCGGCGGCATCCTGCGGCGGCGGGCGCTGCTCTCGCGTGCTAGCATCGACCTGATGGGCTCGCACCAGCAAATCGATTGCCGCCCGCTGCGGCAGCTCGGCTGGCAGCCACACCTGCGATTTGCCGACGTGATGCAGCGCGTCGCGCACCTGCAGGCCGAAGCGCCGCAGACGCAGCGCGTCGCCCGCAGCGGCGCAGGCTCTGCAGACCTGGCGACATGAAGCGCCCGCCGAACATCCTGCTGATCGTGATCGACTGCGCCCGAGCCGACCGCTGGCTCGGGGCCGGGCGTTTCACGCAAACGCCCAACCTCGATCGGCTCGCGGCACGCGGGGCCGCGTTTGACACCGTGATCACCGAAAAAGCCTGTACCACGCCGTGCTTCTCTACGCTGCTCACTGGGCAATACAGCCCGCGGCACGGCGTCGAGATGGTCTGGGGATATCGCCTGCCCGAGCACGTCCCGTTGCTGACGGATGGCTTGCGGCGGCGCGGCTATCGCACGCTGGCGCGCGTCAGCGGGCCGCTGCTGCCGGAGATGGGGCTGGCGCGCGGCTTTGACGACTATCAGTACCGCGCGCCGTGCGACTACCTGCACAGCGCCTGGGGCGCACAGTTTCGCGAGGAGCTGCGCGGGCTTCCGCCGCACGAGCCCTGGTTCCTGATGCTGCATCTGTGGGAGCTGCATTGGAAGCGCGTCGTCCCGCCGGCTTTTAATGAGCCGCGTTTCGGCCGCGACAGCTACGAGCGGGCCGTCTCACATCTGGATCAGCAGCTCGGACTGTTGCTGCCGCTTGTGCCAGAAAACACGCTGATCGCCATCACCGGCGACCACGGCGAAAAGACCACGCTCGACTCGTATCCGCCCGGCGGCGCCGTCGACTACGCCCGCAAGCTGCTCGACATCCGCTCCGACGCCGGCGTCCGCAGCGATCATTTGGCCTACTGGGGCGGACCGAGCGTGCTGCAGGCGCTCTACGGCGTCGGCGCGGCGAGGCTGCGCGACGTGCGACTGCGCGAGCGGCCCAAAGCCGCACGCAGCGATGCCTGGTCCGCAGTAAAGGACCGCACCGCGCTGCTTTTTTTCACGCCATTCCTGTTTCTGCATGACTTGTTGTCGCTGCGTTCACCGCTGCGGCTGACGCGCATGATGCAGCGCCGCGGCCTGCTCGATGCGGCCCGTTCGCGTGGGAAAGTCGGCGGGTTCTCGCGGATGTTTGGGAAACGCCGCGCGGCCGACCTGCAACTGCGCATGTGGATGAATACGTACCGCCAGCACATGGATGAAGGCCACATGGTGCACGTGTACGACTGCCTGGTGCGCGTGCCGCTGATTCTGCACGGACCGGGCGTGCCCAGCGGGCTAATGTCCAGCCAGATGGTGCGCCAGCCGGATCTGCTGCCAACGCTTCTCGAACTGGCCGGGGCGGGCGACGCGCTGCCCGAGTTTGACCGCAGAGACCGCGCGTTGAGCGAACCGGCCGAGCAACGGGTCGCGCGGCCGCGGCCCGCGAGCATCGACGGCCGCTCATTCGCCTCGCTGCTGCGCGGTGAACCCTGGAGCCCCACGCCGGCCTACCTCTCGGTCACCGGAATTCCGGCCGAGCTCGAGTTGCGCGGCGTGCGCACCTCGACACACAAGTTCTCATATGGACCAGCGAACCCGGAGCTGCCGGTCGAGCTGTACGATCTGCAAGCCGACCCGTCCGAGCAGCGTAACCTCGCCGGCAGCGAGCCAGGCCGGTGTGCGGAGCTTCGGGCATTGGCCGACGCGCTCGCCTGCGAGCATACCGCCACTCAGGCCGAAGCGCCCGCCTACGACGCCCGGCAGCAAGTCGAGATCGAGCGCCGCCTGCGCGAACTGGGCTACCTGGGTTAGCATCCGTCGAACGCTGCGAACGCGGTCGCAGCCGTGCTACTCGCGCCAGAACGCCATCTGTAGCGGCAAAACGCGGGCCTGGAACAGACCGGCCTTCACGGCCGGGTCGGCCTCCATCGTCAGCCGCGCCTGCTCGTCGTTTTCGGCTTCGAAGACGACGATCCCCGGCGTGGGGAAGTCAAACGCGACCGCCGCAGGCGTTTTCGGGTCTTGCGGCGGATCGATGCACGGGCCGGCCAGGATCAGCCGCCCGGCGCCCGCGAGGCCACGTACATGCTCGACGTGCCCTTTCAGGATCGCCGTCTGCTGTTCGTTGGGATTGTTGATCAATGCCGGATCGGTCGGTCGAATGAAGTACACGTAGCGTTTCCTTTGCGGCGCCGGCTGCTCGGGCTTGGCTTCCCAGAGCGGGCCGGTTTCAAAGCGCTTCGTTAGGTTGGCGAGCACCTCGGGCCAGGCCCGCTCAAAGTACGTGTACGCCTCGTCCCACTGCTTGCCGCTGCGCCAGCCGCCGTGCGTAAGCCGCACACGCGTTTTTCCTTCGCTTTCGTCCGACAATTGGATCACGACGAAGGTTTTCCAGGCGCGCACCTCGCTCAGCGTCGGCGGCGCGTTCCAGGTGAACGAGATCATCTCCTGCGGCACGTAGCTGAGCACGCGACAGCCTTCGCCGCCGCGCGTGCCGGCGGGCGCGTCGGCGACGAAGTAGATTTCGTAAGGACCCATGAAGCGCAGCTCGATGCGCGCGTCGTCGGAGAAGAACGTCGTCGCCCCGGCGCGCGTCGTAAGCGCTTCCCAGACCTGGGAGCGCGGTGCGGCGATCAGCGCCTCAGCCCGCACCAGCCGCGGCGCGGCCTGAGTTTCATCTGCATTGGCGGGCGAGCCGAGCTGCAATCCCGCGAAGGAGGCGATGACCGAAAAAGCCGTGCGTCTGATCTGCATGGTTTTCTCCGAAGTCGCATACATGCGACGTTGAATCCCCAATGCTACCTTCACCGTCGCGACTCGGGCCATTTAGCTCTTTGCCGGCCGGGCCCGCGCGGCTCGCCGCGCCGCGCCGGGTTCGGCTATATTTCCGCGGGCGCGCCGCGCTGCCGCCGATCGCAATGCATCGCTCAGCTGGCGTGGCGTCGACGTTGAGGACTCCATGAACTGCCTGCAGACTTCGATCTGGATGATGGCTGGAACCGTAATCGCCGCTGCGCCGTCGCACGCGGGCGAACTCGATCCCGTCGCCGACCCGCAGGCGCTGGTCGTTGCCGGCTCGGCCCGTTTCACGCTGCTCACGCCGCGGCTGGTGCGGATGGAGTGGTCGCCTGGCGGCGCGTTCGAAGACCGCGCCTCGCAGGCCTTCATCCGCCGCAAGCAGACGGTTCCGAAATTCACGCAGCAGCGCGATGGCGAGTGGCTGGTGATCAAGACGGAAGCGCTCGAGCTGCGCTATCGCCAGGCCGGCGGGAAATTCAGTGCGGAGAATCTGCGGATCGCGTTCAAGGCGGGTGCGATCGAGGGCGCCTGGACGCCGGGAATGCCGCAGCAAGCAAATCTGCGCGGCACCTGGCGCACGCTCGACGGCGTATCGGGCGCATCGCAGCTCGAGCCGGGGCTGATCGCGCGCGACGGCTGGACGCTGATTGACGACTCGCAACGGCTGCTGCTGGACAACAGTGATTGGCCGTGGGCCGCGCCGCGCAGCATTCCCGACGCGCTGGATTGGTACTTCTTCTGCTACGGTCGTGACTACGGCCAGGCGCTGCGTGATTACACCGCCGTCGCTGGTGCGATTCCGCTGCCGCCGCGCTTCGTTTTCGGCGCATGGTGGTCGCGCTACTGGGCCTACAGCGAGCAGGAGCTGCGGCAGTTGGTGGGCGAGTTCGAGCAGCATGACGTCCCGCTCGATGTGCTGGTGATCGACATGGACTGGCACCTGGACGGCTGGACTGGCTACACCTGGAACCCCAAGTATTTCCCAGATCCCGAAGGCTTCTTGCGCTGGCTGCGGCAGCGCGGGCTGAAGGTCACGCTGAATCTGCACCCGGCCGACGGCGTCGGCAAGCACGAGGCCGCGTTTCCCGAGATGGCCCGCGCCCTGGGGCTCGACCCGGCCAAGGTTGAGCGCGTCCCGTTCGACAGCAGCGATCGCCGCTTCGTCGAAGCCTATTTCAAATATTTGCACCATCCGCTCGAGCAGCAGGGGGTCGATTTCTGGTGGATGGACTGGCAGCAGGGCACGCAGACTCGCATCCCCGGGCTCGACCCGCTCTGGTGGCTCAATTACCTGCACTGGACCGATCTGCAGCGCAACCCGCAGCGCGCCAACCAGCGCCCGCTGATCTTCAGCCGCTGGGGCGGGCTCGGAAATCACCGCTACCAGATCGGCTTCTCGGGCGACACATTCTGCGACTGGCGCTCGCTGGCGTTTCAACCATATTTCACAGCCACAGCCGGCAATGTCGGCTACCCGTACTGGAGCCACGACATCGGCGGTCATCAGCCCGGGCCGGTCGAGCCGGAGCTGTATGTCCGCTGGATTCAGTGGGCGGCGCTGAACCCGGTGCTGCGCACGCATACCACCAAGAACCCGCAGGCCGAGCGGCGCATCTGGGCCTTCGATGATGAGACGTTCAAGCACGCCCGCGAGGCCTGGCTGCTGCGCTATTCGTTGGTGCCGTATCTGTATGGCGCGGCGCGGCAGACGTTCGACACATCGCTGCCGCTTTGCCGGCCGCTGTACTACGCCTGGCCCGAGTTGGATGAAGCCTACAAGCGTCCGGGGCAGTACCTGCTGGGCGATGATCTGCTGTGCGCACCGGTGACCGAGCCGGTCGACCCGGTCAGTCGCTGCGCGATGCTGAGCGTCTGGATTCCGCCGGGCTCGTGGACGCACTGGTTCACCGGCCGCACCTACGAGGGGCCGCGCGAGGTGCTGTTGCAGGTTCCAATGGATCAGATCCCGTTGTTCGCGCGCTCCGGGGCGATCATCCCACGCGCGCCGCACATGAAACGCACCGACGAGAAGCCGCTCGATCCGCTGATCCTGGATGTGTTCACCGCGGCCGACCGCGGCGCGACACGCGTGTATGAAGATGACGGCGCTTCGCTGGGCTACGCCAGCGGCAAGTGCGCCTGGACGCCGGTGCGCTTTGAACGCGAGGGCAACCAGCAGCGCGTCGTGATCGACGCCGCGCAAGGCGCGTTTGACGGCATGCTGAAGCAGCGGAGTTTCGAGGTTCGCCTGCGCGACACCTGGCCGCCCGAGCAGGTGCTGCTGGATGGTCAGCCGCTGGCGGCCGCGTCAGACGCGAATAGCGTCGGCTGGCGCTATGACGCCGACCAGTTCACGCTGCTGCTGCGGACGCCGCCGCGCGACGTGCGTCAGCCGACCACACTGACGGCGCGTTCCCATGCGGAAGCGACTCGCGAGCGCGAGCTGCCGCTGCGCAGCGGGCTGCGCGGGCGCTTCGCCGAGGTGCGCGAGGTCCGTTCCCTCTATGGCGAGCTGGCCCCGCCGCTGGTGGTGTCGATGGCCGAGTTGCCCGGGCAGATGGCCGGGGCGCCCCGCGGCTTCTGGCAGATCGGGCAGCATGCGGTCGAGAATTGGCCAACGCTCTTGGACGATGTGACCCGCGCAAGTGAATACGACGCACGCCAGGCACGCGCAGTAGCGCGGCTGCTGAGCCTCTGGCCGCAGGTGCGCGTCACAGTCGACCCGCTCGACGCGCGGCGGCTGATCGCGCGCGTCGCGCTGGCCCCGACCGATGGGCTGCCAGTCGCGAAGAATCTCTCGGGAACGCTGGTGCTGGATGTGGAGCCGCCGTGGCGGATCGAGGGCAAGGCGGCATTCGGCGCTTCGAACTTCAGTGAATCGGCGCCCGCGATCATCACGGCGCCGCTGGTTCTGGATGATCAGAGCGCGCCGTTGCAGGCGGGTGCGATTCGCGGGTCGCTTTCGATGCGCGTCAACCAGATTCCGGTCGAGCTGCGGTTTGAGCGCGAGTTCCTGCCGTCGGTGAACGCATGGATGGTGGTCGGTCCGTTTTCGGCGCCGTTTGACCAGGGGCTCAAGACCCCGTTTGAGCCGGAGAAGAAGCTCGATCTGAACGCCAGCTACCCGGGACCGGACGGGACGCCGATCGTCTGGAAGCCGGCGCTGCGGACACTCAAGCCCGAGGCCGATCTGTTGGATGAGCATTTCGTGCACCTGCACGATTTTTTCGGCAAGCGGCACGAGAACGCGGTCGCGTACGCCTTCACGCTGCTGCACAGTCCTTACGCGTGCGAGGCAGTGCTGGCGCTAGGCAGCGACGACGGCATCGCCGTCTGGCTGAACGGCCAGGAAGTGCACCGCAATGACGTGGGTCGGCCGTATTCATCCAAGCAAGATCGCGTGACCGTGAAACTGAACGAGGGCTTCAACACACTGCTGCTGAAGGTACACCAGGGCGGCGGCGATTGGGGCTTCTCGGCGCACGTGGAGACCAGCGACGGGCGTCCGTTCACGCAAATCCGCGCGCAGCTCGCGCCGTAGCTGCGGGCGGCCGCCACCGCGCTGTGCGCGTAGCGCCCGCGAGCGCCACGACGCCGCGCGCAAACCGGCGCTACTCGCCCCGCATCTTGAAACGCACAATCACGAACGGCGGCTTGGCCGTATTCGCTCCGGCGTTGAGCGGCGCGCTGCGGTGCAACTGGTTCGCCACGCAATACACCCAACCATCCTTGCCCATGGCAAACGCATCCGGCCAGCTCAGCAGGTCATCCTGAAACAAGCGCTGATACTGCCGCTTTGGGGTGATGACGCCGACCGCATTTGCCGCAATTTCGCTGACGTAGATGTTGCCGTCGGCGTCCATGGCGCTGCCGTCGCTGATGGGCTTGTCGCAGACGCGCTCGACCTTCTCGGCCAGCGCCGCGGGCGAGAGCGATTCGTCGCGCAGCGCCGTCGCCGGCACACGATACAGGCCCGTGCCATGCATCGGGCCGTAGTAGACCCACTCACGGGCGGCGTCGATCACGATCGGGTTTACGCCGACGCGCGGCTTGAAGAGCGTCCCATCCGGCCGACGGATCTGCACCAGCTGCCCGCTCACCGCCAAATCCAGCGGCTCGGGACGCACGCTGACGTGCCCCTCCAGCACCCGCCGCGCCAGCCCGGTTCGCAGATTCACCACGATCAGGGCGGCATTGCCGCCACTGGCCGGATCGGCGATGTAGATCGCGTCATTCGGAATATCCAGGGCCAGGTCGTTCACGAACGAATCGGCGCGGCTCGCCGGCGGCGGCATGTGGATCAGCCGCTCGAGCCGGTCCTTGCGGCTGTCCCACGCCACCAGCTTGGGCACGCTCTTGCCGCGCAGCCCGTTGTCCAGCAGCCAGACCACGCCCGACTCGTCGCACTGCAGCCCCAGCACGCTGTCCAGCGTCGGGTGCGGGCCATCCTGTGTCACGGGCCGATTCCACGCCGGGTTCGGGAACGTGCGCAGCGTCCCATCCGGCAGCAGCTCCGCCGCACAAACACGCGGTTCAAAGAACTGATGAAGGCTCACGAAAATGCGGCTGTCGGGCGAAATGGTGATGTTGCCCGGCGCTTCGTCGAGCTTCGCGACGATCTCCAGCCCCGCCGGCTGCGCTAGCACTGCTGGCGCCAGCATCCCCGGCGTCAAACAGCAGAAGATTGCGAACGGTGCCGGCCATCGCCGTAACGTGCTCATGCGGAATGCTCCAATCTGGCGCCCGCCGCGCGGCGCGTGATGGCGCTCAGCCAACTTAGCGCGGCGCTTACGCCAGCGGCGTATCATCTGGCCATTCGTTCGGCCCAACAACCCAAACCGCTCTGCACGGCAACGAGGTGACACATGCACGCGGACATGACTCGGCGAGATGTAATCAAGACCGGCGGCGCACTGCTTCTGGCAGGCATTGCTGGCGCGGCTGGAAGCGGCGCCGCCGCCGCGCAGCAATCGGTCGCTTCAGCCGCCGCCAATCCGCGAAAGCGCGCCCTGCGCTTCGCGCATCTGACCGACAGCCACATTCAGCCCGAGCGCAAGGCCGACCAGGGCACCATCGCCTGCCTCAGGCACGTCATGGCTCAGAAAGACCGGCCGGAACTGCTCATCACCGGCGGCGACCTGATCATGGATAGCTTCGAGGCCGACTTCGAACGCACCAAGCTGCAATGGGATCTGTTCACGCGCGTTTTCAAGGACGAGTGCGGCATCCCCGTCAAACACTGCCTGGGCAATCACGACATCTGGGGCTGGAACAAGCAGAAGAGCAAAGTCACAGGCGACGAGCCGCAATATGGCAAGAAATGGGCCGTCGACGTGCTCGGACTGGAGCGCCCCTACCACGCTTTCGATCACGGCGGCTGGCACGGGATCATCCTCGACAGCGTCGCCCCAGGGCCAGATGGCAACGGCTACATCGGCAAGCTCGACGCCCAGCAGCTCGACTGGCTGATCGAAGACCTGCAGAAAACGCCAAAAACCACGCCGATCTTCATCGTCTCACACATCCCGATCCTGGCCGCGTGCGTGTACTTCGGCGGCAACCGCGCCGAGGAAACCCGCGGGAACTGGCAGGTCTCCGCCGGTGTGATGCACCTCGACGCGCGCACGCTGATGGAGCTTTTCCAGAAGCACACCAACGTAAAGCTCTGCCTCAGCGGACATATCCACGAGCTCGATCGCGTCGACTATCGCGGCGTGACGTACATCTGCGACGGCGCCGTCAGCGGCGCCTGGTGGCGCGGCAAGAACCGCGGCTTTGCCGAGGGCTATGGCGTCATCGACCTGTTCGACGATGGAACTTTCGATCACCAGTACGCCACGTATGGCTGGGAGGCTAAGGAGTAGGGAGATAAACGCGGATGACTCCAATCAATCGCTGTTGAACTGCCTGCTTCTGTCTTCTCGCGTCAGGAGCGAATCATTGGACGCATCCCATTTGTCGTACCAGCGCGACTGCGCGAGCCTTCGCCCCAACGCGGCGAAGGAGTGTGGTCACAGCCACGGGTGCATGCACGCACGCGATCATGAGGCGGCGCGCTTCTTGCCCCGACGGGGCGAAGGAGTGTAGCCACGGGTGCAGTGAGGCCCGCAGGGCCGAGCGGAACCCGTGGAATCGGTCAGGAAACCCGCCGGCAGGGGCGGCGGCATCACGGGATGACCGTTCGGAAGCGCCGGCACTCGTGCGCGACGCTCGACCCCGAACACATGCGCTCCCCGCTCCGCGCCCGTCGCTCGGCGCTGGCGCTCGTTCGACTCCGCGCACGCCGCCGCCCTTCACGCTACCATTTCGCAATGTCACGCTGCCGCCACGGCGTGTACGCGCCGTTCGCCGCGGTGTCGCGTTCGTGCCGATGGAGATGCGCATGCTCGAGTGCCTCGGTCCATTGCTCGTTGCACTGCTGACGCAGCAAGCGGCGCAGTCGCAGCCGCTGCCACCCCGTCCAACGAACACCGTCGCGGCCGCCGCCACGGCTCCGGCGCACGCAAGCGGATTTCTCTTTCGCAAAGTAACCTTTGAATCGCAGGACTTTCCGTACTGCGTCTTTGTCCCGCCCAGCTACACGCCGCAGCGCGCCTGGCCGGTGATTTTGTTCCTGCATGGCTCGGGCGAGGCTGGCGACGATGGCTTTCTTCAGACGGACGTTGGGATCGGCCGCGCCCTGCGCCGCTATCACCGCATGATTCCGGCGATCGTGGTCATGCCGCAGGCGCCGCGGCAGGCGCAATGGACCGGGACGATGTCGCGCATGGCGTTGCGCTGCGTCGAAGAGACTTCGCGCGACTACCACCTCGATCCGCAACGGGTGTATCTGACTGGGCTGTCGCTGGGCGGGATCGGGGCCTGGGCGCTCGCGGCCGAGCTGCCGGATCGCTTCGCCGCCGTCGTGCCGATCTGTGGCGTCGGCGATCCGGACGCCGCCGGCCGATTGAAGGACCTGCCGATCTGGGCGTTTCACGGCAGTGCGGATGATCGCGTGCCGGTAAGCGGCTCACGTGAAGTTGTCAGGGCGCTGCGCGAAGCAGGCAGTTCGAAGATTCAATACACCGAGATCGAGAACGGCGGGCACCTGATCTGGGACCAGGCCTACGCCGACCCGCAGCTCTGGAAGTGGCTCTTTTCGCAATCTCGAACGCAACCAGATCGGCCCTAGCACTGGCGGCGTCCCCAAGGCTCCTGCATCAGTCACCTGCTTTTGACTACTAAGAAATACGTTTCCTAGCGCAGCGAGTTCGCGTTCAGTTGGAGTCGCAAGACGCTGTTCTAGAAAAAATACGACTGCAATGATTACAAGATTTTCTACATGGCACGCGCGGCGTTGCGCCGCAATCGAACTTCAGGATCGCCGCATCTTCTGCCCGCTCGAGCGCGCCCGCACCGGCCACGCCGCCATTGACACGCCCCGCCGGCAGACTACGCTTCCCAAAACACGCCAGGAGCGCGCATGTCAAAACCCGCTTCCAGATTGGGTCGAGGCCTCAGTGCACTGATCCCCGCACGACCGGCGGCCTCGAACGGGCTGCGCGGCGTCGATGCCGCGCCACTGGCACACCCCGACTCGCAGCCGCCTGCCCACGCCGGGCCTGAGCATGCGCCGATCGATGCGATCACGCCGAACCCGCGCCAGCCTCGGACGCGCTTCGATGACGCCGGCCTGGCCGAGCTCGCGAACTCGATCCGTCTCCAGGGCATCCTCCAGCCGCTGCTTGTACGGCCGCTGGCCCACGGCCGCTTCGAGTTGATCGCAGGCGAGCGGCGCTGGCGTGCTGCACGCCTGGCCGGCCTGGCCACTGTGCCGATCATTCGGCGCGAAGCGAGCGAAGCCGATTCGCTCGAGCTGGCGCTGATCGAAAACTTGCAGCGCGAGGATCTCAATCCGATCGAACGAGCCGAAGCCTATGCGCACTACATGCGCACCTTCGGCGTATCCGCCGAGTCCCTGGCGGAGCGGCTCGGGGAGAGTCGTCCGAACGTCGCGAACTACGCCCGCTTGCTGTTGCTGCCAGAAGAGGTCCGCGACCTGGTGCGTTCTGGAAAGCTCGGCATGGGCCACGCGCGGGCGCTTTTGGGCCTTCCATCGCAGGAGCGGCAGATCGCCGTCGGGCTGCTGGCCGTCCGCCGCGGGCTCTCGGTCCGCCAGGTTGAGGAGCTGGCATCGAAGTCGGCGGAGGTGGAGGCCGCGCCTGCCGAGCGACCAGAGCGGTCGCCGCTGGATCGGCACGTCGAAGAAGTCGAGCGGACGCTTTCGACGGCGCTTGGGCTACCTGTCCAACTGCAGACGGGTCGCAAGCGGAATTCCGGACGCGTGGTGATCCGCTATGATTCGCTGGAGGAGTTTGACCGCATCGCGCAAGCGATTGGCGGTCGCGCGACGCTGGAGCCGTAGCCATGTCTGCCGTGCGCTCCGCGGCTTTCGCCGGGCGCTTCTATCCTGCGGACGCCGACGGTTGTGCGGCGTTCGTTCGCAAGTTCACGCGCGACTTGCCGCCGGAGCGTGTCGCTGCCGGCGCGGGGCTGATTCCGCATGCCGGCTGGGATTTTAGCGGTCCGACGGCGCTTCGAACGCTGCGGAGTCTAGCGGTCTTCGAGCCGGAGGTCGTGGTGATCTTCGGTGCGGTGCACGTCATGGATCACAATCTTGCCAGCGTCTGCGGCGCGCCAAGTTGGGAGACGCCGGTCGGCCCGATCGAGGTCGATGTTGAGCTTGCCGCGCGGATTTCCGCGTTGCCGGATGTCGTCGCGGACAGTGCGATTCACCGCCGCGAGCATTCGATCGAAGTGGAATTGCCGTTCTTGAGGCTGCTGCTGCCGCTCGTAAAGCTCGTTCCGATCATGATCCGTCCGTCGAGCCGGTCAGCGGCGATTGGTTTCGCGGTCGCCGAACTCGTTCGGCGGAGCGGGCGGCGCGCGGCGTTTCTAGCATCGACGGATTTGACGCACTATGGCCCAGCGTTCGACTTCGAGCCTGCCGGTCGCGGCCTGCTTGGTATCCGATGGGCGAAGGACGTGAATGACCGGCGGTTCGCGGCGGCGGTTGCGGCGCTTGACCCGGATCGGATTGTCCCGGAGGCTGCGGCACACCAGAACGCCTGCGGTGCCGGGGCGGTCAGTGCAACGCTTGCAGCCGCGACGGTTTACGGCTGGTCGCATTTCGAGCAATTGGAGCACACCAGCAGCTTCGAACGGCAGCCGACGACGGAGCAGGCCGACTGTTTGAATTCCGTCGGGTATCTGTCCGCGGTCCTGGCGTAATGCGGGTGGCACCTGTTTCACGTGAAACACGAACGACGCGCCGGCAATCCGACATGCCTGCGGGTATTCGGTCACATGCCCGGCCCTGTTTCACGTGAAACTCACTTGGCCAACCGCCGGCCCATGGTAGGTTTATGTAGTTATAAGTATGGAGCCTACGCGACCGAGTACGCGTGAAACGTCTCCAGCAGCTTGCGGTGCCGCCGAACGTGGCTCCCAAACCCAAACTCGTCCATTTCCTTCAACGCCTCGCCCGCCGGCATGTGCTCGACGCGAACGCGGTACAACGCGCAGAAAAGCATCGTCCGCTGCTGCCCCAGCCGGCAATGCACCAGCACCGGTCGGCGGCTTTCGCTGCGCGTCAGGTCGAGAAACTGCTCGACCTGCTCAAGCGTGGGCGGGTTCTTGTGATTGCAGGGAATCGCCACGAAATCCACGCCATGACGCTGGCAAACCTCGCGCTCGGCGATCTCCCAGCCATCCGGGTCGTCCGCGGCACGCGTGCCCCGCAGGCTGACGACCGTACGCAGCCCGAGCCGACGAATCAACTCGTCGAGCTGCTCGGCGGTGGGCTGCCCACAACGATACAGCACCCCCGCCGTCACCACGCCGAAGTGGCGCAGGCCGTCGTACGGGGCGCGGAACCAGCGCCGGATCATCCGAGGTACGTTCACGCCGCCAGCCTTCTGGCGCCTTCCACCCGCCGGGCGTGCCCGCGGCTACGGCCGCGCGCTGACTGAGAACGTGGCCCGGCGTTCAGCCACGCTTGCAGAGATTCTATCCGAAACGCTGACTTTCACCACGTATTCGCCAGGCGCAAGCGTCCCGGGCAGCCGAATCAGCGGCGCGATGAAGCAATCGCGACGGCGCGTGCGGCAGCGGTCGGTTAGGTCGCGATTGTCGAACTGCGCGATCGTCTCGCCAGTGCGACTGAGAACGGTCGTCCGTAAGTCGAATTTGGACAGGAAGATACCGTCCTGCGTCTGCTCGCTGCCAAAGTCGCTCAGCTCGCAATACAGCGCGAATTCGATCGGCGCGCCGCTGATGAACCGCGGCGGATCAATCGGCGTGTACTGCCCGAAACCGCTCACCCGGCTGCACAACGCGATGCTCGCGATCGACACCGAGCGCTCGCGCTGCAGCGATTCCGAGAGCTTCTCCAGCTCCACCGCGGCGCGGCGCATCGCGGCGTTAAGATCTCCGCCGTGACCCTCGCGGATCGCGATGAATGCCTCGACATAGCGGCGGGCCAGCTCGCGCTGCTCGTCGCTGACGAGCTCAAAGTCGCGGCGGGCGGCCTCGTAATCGCCGGTCGCCGCACGTAACAAGCGTTCATCTAGCTGCTTACGGAAAGGCGTGCCGTCCTGACCCTTCGTGAGCCGCGCCACCAGCTCGCCAATCGCGGCCGACCGCAAGGCCGCGTCCGCCGGTGCGTTCGGCGTGGGCGCGATGGCGGCGGCACCACTCGCGGCGGCGGGCGTGTCGGCCCGCGCGTCCGCCGTGAGCACAGCGGGCGCACGCGAGACGGCGACCAGCCGCGGCCCCGCTTGCGGCTGCGCGATAGACGGCTCATTGCGTTGGCCATCCGCCGACCGATCCGTCAGGCCCGCGGACCGCGGCACAGCGATGGCTGGCGCGGCGGCGGCGGGCGGGGCCCCCGCGCGGACGATCGGAATCATGACGTCGGTCGCGGAGACAATCGCAGCGCCATCCGGACCGCGCGCGGAATTCACGTCATGGGAGCCGTGCGTGCTCAGCGCGGGAACGCCCGCGTCCCCCGCTTCGGCAGGCGCCGCAGCGAAGCCGGCGCCGGCGGCCTCCAGCGGCGCTTCGTCTGACGGCGCTCGACGTGAAGCCTGCGCGGCAGCGCGCGACTGCGGCGATGTCGGCTGTCCGAGCCGACTGACGTAGTCGAGCACTTTCTGCTCGAGCGGGTCGGAGGCGCCGACGCCGGCCGGCTGCGTTGCAGCGGGTCCGAGCGGGCGCGTGACCTGCACGGGTTCATCGCGTTTGACGGGCGGCGGCGGCTTGGCGTCGGGGTTTTGAAACCACGTGCAGCCGCCGCTGAACGTGAGCATGATCGTGGTCAGCACGCATCCCTGCAGCTTGCGATTGGCATCCATGCCGGGCTCCGTTCCGCCCGACAATTGCTGCGCGGGTTCGCAGCGTTCAACGAGCGGCGACCTCGAGAATCAGGGCTTCGATGCCATTCTCTATCGACCGTGCGCCCACCTTAGCTTGGGCGTCGAGCTGCGCCAGGCGGCACAGCGACCCGGCCAGGCGGGATTCGGATTGTGTGGCAAGCAGAGTTTGCAGCTCGCGCTCGCGACCCCACATCAGCACCTTCGGCGCGATCGCCGCGATGCTCAGGCCTTCGCGCAGCATACGCCGGGCGGCGAGCCATTTGCGCAGCACAAAAGCGACGCCCCCGACCGCCTTGAACGGCGCCGCCGAATCGGTCTGGGTCACCTGGTTCCAGAGCGCCAGCGCGGCTTCGCGATCGCCGGCGGCGGCGGCGTCCATGACGGCGAAGATCTTCTCCTCGCGGCTCAGGCCGACCAGCTCGTCCAGATCTTTCGCGGTGATTTGCGGACGCTGATCCAGATAAAGCGCCAGCTTCTCAAGCTCGCAATCCAGCACGCCCTGATCGGGCCCAACGCGATCGACCAGCATCTGCGCCGTCGGCGCGTCGATCCGCTTACCGCGGGATTGGGCCGCGGCGCTGACAAATTCCAGCAGCGCACGCCCGCTCAGCCGGCGACACTCGTGCACCGCGCCGCTGGCGGCGGCAGCCTTGTACAGGCGGGTCGTCTTCGGGAACGAGCGGCATTCGAGGATCAGAGTCGAAGTCGGGGCCGGCGCCGCGACGTAGCTCTCCAGCTTCTCGCGAAAGCTGCTGATGAAGCGCTCCGCCTCGCGGATCAGCACCACGCGCCGCGGCGCAAGGAACGGCAGCGTGCCAAGGTCATCCATCACCGCCGAGAGCGTCGGCCCGCCCTGGTCTTCGGCCCGCGCGCCGTCGTACTCAACCAGCGCCAGCGCGCGATCCACGTCGGGCGGGAGCAGCCCATCCAGCGCGCGCTGCAGCGTCAGCGATTTCTGAAATGGCTCATCTCCGAAGATGACGACGATGGGCGGGTGCGTGGAGGTCTTTTCGCGGGCCATGCCGCGGTATTGTGGGCGGCGCGGGTCGTGATCGCCAGCCGCGAATCAGGGCCGGTGCGACTGGTTCGCATGCGGCGGCGCCGAACTTGGCGGCCCTGCCGAATGCGACGGCGCGAGTTCCCGCGGCGCCAGCAAGTCGAGCCGCCGCTGGGCCTTGTCGCGCGTTTCGGCATCGCCAGCGGCCAAGGCCAGATTCCAGGCCTCGCGCGCCGCGGCAGTATTCCCAACACGATGCTCGATGTCGCCTAGGCGAAGTGCGGCCGCTGCCCGCTCCGGCTGCAGTGCCAGAACACGCCGCAAGTGTGCACGGGCCTGGTCGTAGCGCCGATCGTGCGCGGCGACCAGCGCGCGCCCTTCCAGCGCGGTCATGTCGTTCAGGTCGAGTTCGAGAAGCTGCAGATAGCAGCGGTCGGCGTCGGCGAAGCGCCGGGCGCGCAAGTAGGTCTCGGCCAGGCGGATTAAGACGCGCGGCTGCTGCGGGTCGAGGCGCTGCGCGTCCTGCAGCCGCGCGATTTCCAGCGCAGTCTCGCCGGCCTGCTGATGCCGCCGGGCCGAAGCGAGCAGCCGGTCGATTTCGCGCGCCGCCACGGGCGGCGCCGCGGCGGTT
>CAZHTF010000042.1:0-9991 GCA_964535305.1 uncultured Planctomycetales bacterium
GTGGGCGGCTCGGGCTCCGACCGGGGGGGGCGGGTTGCGGGCGGGTCATCCGCCGGTCGGCGGGGTGAATACGGAGCTGCAGTTTACAGCGCCCTCGGAGTGGAAGTCGCAGCCGCCGGCCAACGCGATGCGCAAGGCGCAGTACCTCCTGCCGCGCGCGGCCGGCGACAGCGAGGACGGCGAGCTGGTCGTGTTCTACTTTGGTCAGCGCGACGGCGGCGGATTAATGGACAATCTGGCCCGTTGGCGTGGGCAGTTCACAGACGCGGAAGGCAAGCCGCTGCCGACGGATGCCGGCACAACTGAGACGTTCACAGCAGCCGGGATGAAGGTGACGCTGCTGGATCTCTCCGGTCGCTACGCACCCGCGCCGATGATGGGCGCCGCGCCGGTCACGCCGCGCGACAAGCATCGGCTGCTGGCAGCGATGGTCGAAGCGCCGTCGGGCGGGTGGTTTTTCAAGGCCACCGGTCCGGAAGCGACCATGGCTCAGCATCGGGCGGCGTTCCGCAGGATGCTCGAAGCTTTGAAGCACGAGTGATGGGGGAATCCGCGTCGTCGTGATCGCGGAATGCGACACGAATATGAATCGCACGGAAGTGCCCCGGCATCTTGTACGAACGCCGCGGAAGTCTGTGAATGCCGCGCCGCGCATTCGCCCCGCAGGGTTGACGGAATGTAGCCACGGGTGGAGGTCGCCGCAGGCGACCGGAACCCGGCTCGATGGATGAGCAAAAGCGATCTACTCAGAACCGGTCGACTTCGGCAGCTCCAGCAGCTCAAACGTATTTCCGTCCGGATCGGCGATCGTCACTACGCGCAGGCCGTTGTAGGCCTCGATCTCGTCAAACTGCTCGCCGCCATTTTCCAGCAGCCGCACCAGCGTCGCGTCGAACTCGCTGGTGGTCACATCAAACCGCACCGTCGGCCGTGAGCCGGGCGCCGGGCGCGAGCCCTCTGGCCACTGCTCCACCGGCCCGTACAGCCGCAGCGACGGACCGTTGTCCGGAAAATCCAGGCGGGCAAATGCGCTGTGTGGCGTGACCTCGTGCTCGGCGATTTCCAAGCTCAGGCCTTGTGCGTAGAAGCGAAGCGCCAGGCCAAAGTCGTGCACGAAGATGTGGACGTCGCCAATCGCGAGCATGGTCTTTGCCGTCCTGTGCGGCGCTGCGTTGCGGCTAGGCGCCGATATCGCCGCGGTGCTGGGCGCCTTCAAACTCGATGCCGCGCACCGCCGCGTATGCCCGCTCGCGCGCCGCGGCCCGCGTCTGCCCAAGCGCGGTGACGCCCAGCACGCGCCCGCCAGCCGTGACCACCTGCGGCCCGAGGCGGCGCGTGGCGGCGTGATAGACGACGAGGTCTTCGGCGTCCTGCGGCAGGCCGCGGATCGGTTGGCCGCTCTGGCTGGAATCTGGATAGCCCGCCGACGCCAGCACCACGCACACGGATGGCCGCGGATCCCACTGCAGCTCTACTTGCTCGAGCTGACCGCGAACCGCGGCGTCGAAGACCTCCAGCAGATCGCTTCGAAGCCGCGGCAAGATCGCCTGTGTCTCGGGATCGCCGAAGCGGCAGTTGAATTCCAGCACTTTCGGGCCGGCGGCGGTGAGCATCAAGCCGGCGTAGAGCACGCCGCGATAGCGGATGCCTTCGCGTGCCAGCGCATCGAGCGTCGGCACCAGGATGCGCGATTCGATCTGCACCAGCGTCGAGAGGTCCAGCGTATCCGCGGGGCAAAATGAGCCCATGCCACCGGTGTTCGGGCCCTGGTCGCCGTCGCGCAGCCGCTTGTAATCCTGCGCGGGCTCGAGCAGGTAGATGGTCTGCCCGTCCACCAGCGCCAGCACCGAGACCTCGCGGCCCTCGAGCCGCTCCTCGACCACGATCCGGGCGCCCGCGTCGCCGAACGCGCGCTGCACCAGCATCCGCTCGGCGGCAAGCAGCGCCTGCGCCGGGTCGGCGCAGACCACGACGCCTTTGCCCTTCGCCAGCCCGGAGGCCTTCACCACCAGCGGCTCATCGCGTGAGGAGATGTATTGCGCCGCCTGCTGATTGTCCTCAAAGACGCGCGACTCTGCGGTCGGCACGGCGGCTTGCCGCAGGATGTGCTTGCACCATGCCTTGTCCCACTCGAGCCGCGCCGCGGCGCGAGTGGGTCCGAAGACGCGCAAGCCGGCCTGCTCGAACGCGTCGACCAATCCCGCCGCGAGCGGGTCCTCCGGGCCGACAATCGTGAGCTCGATCGACTCTTTGCGCGCGAATTCGAGAACACGTTTCACGTCGCATGGGTCGAGCGCGACATTGACCGCCAGCGGCTGCGTCCCGCCATTTCCGGGCATGGCGAACAGCCGCGTCAGCCGCGGGCTGCGGGCCAGGGCATGACACAGCGCGTGTTCGCGGCCGCCGCTGCCGATCACGAGTACCTTCATTTGGCGGCCTCGCTGGAAGATGATTCCATCTGTGCCAGCCGATAGCGGGCCCAATCCGAGGGCCAGCGATCGCGGGCCAGGTCGATGCAGCGCTGGTAGCGCTCGCGCGCCAGGCGCAGGTCGTTGCGGTTGCGGGCCAGCTCGCCGGCAAAGAAATGCACGTCGTCGTGATAGTTTAGCCAGCGCTCTTCAAAGTACGTCAGCGCGGCCTTGATGTTGGCGGCCAGTTGCGTGTCGGCCTGCGTGCCGAGCAAATAGTTGCCTACCAGCAGCGTTGCCATGGAGTCGAGCGTCTCGTTGCGATCCAGCCCGGGGCTCTGCTGGGCCTGAATCGCAAACAGCTCGGAGCGCGCTTCGCGTAGCCTGCCCGAAAGGCATAGGGCCGCGATGCGTTCGAGCCGTACGCGGCGGCGATCCGCGGAGGTAAGCCCGGCCGAGCGCTCCAGCGAGGCCAACTCGCTGGTAGTTTGCTCGAGCCGACCGTCGAGATAGTTGCACTCGGCCAGGCGCCAGACGGTGTAGTCATCGATCTGGCCATCGGCCCTTTGCGCCCCATTTTCAAGCAGTTCGCGGGCCAGCGCGTAGCGGCCTCCGTCGTAGGCCGCGTGACCTAGCCGCAGATATGCATCGGCCGGCGCGAGTTGCAGCGCCGCGCGCACCCGCTCGGGCGCGGGCGTCTCCTGGCGGCGCAGAGCCGCTTCCAGCAGCGCCAGTTGCAGCGAATTCGCCGCGCGGACGTCCGCGGCCGCGATCCGCTGGGCCTGCTCCCAGGCCGCTTCCGGGTCGTTGCGGGCCAGGGCGCGGGCCGCCTCGACATGCGCGGCGTACAGCCGGTTGCTCAGCAGCACGCGATCCAGCGCGCTGTAGTCGTGCTCATAGAGGGTGTCTTCGTAGCTGAGCGCCAGCCGGTTCGTTCCCACCCAGGCCGCGATCGGCGCTTCACCTTGCGGCGGCAGCGGCCAGAAGGCGATCCTCTCGGGCGAGGTCGGCGCGTAGAGCGAGAGGGCGCCGTCCAGCGTCCGCAGCAGGAGTGAATCGCTGGCGGGGCTGAAATCCATTGCGGCGACGCGTGCGCCGCTGCGCAGCCGGGCGGTGACCTGGCCGCGATCGAGCGCCAGCACGCGCACGACGCTGTCTTCGCAGGCGAAGGCCGCCAACGTACCGGCGCGGTTGATCGCCGTCAGGACCGCGGGCGATTCGAGCATGCCGATCGGTTGCAGCGGTCCGAGCGGGAGGTCTGCGGCGCGGCGCAGCACGGCCCCGTTCGAGCGGACGCACAGCAGCCGCTCCTGGTTTGGCAGGAAGCTGATCGAAGTCAGCGCCGCGCCTTCGAAGCTCAGCGGGCCAGCGGCGGGCGGCAGCGCCCCCAGGTTCGCGACGCGCTCCTCCACGCTGAGCTTGTTCAGATCGCGCAGCGCGAGCACCTGTTGTTCGCCGGCCTCGCTCTGGGCACAGAGCGCCAGCAGCGAGCCGTCGTGCGAAATCGCGACGGAGCGCAGCAGCGGCACGCGCGGCTCCATCCAGCGCAGCGCGTACACGCGCGGTGCCTGCCAATCGATGATCCACAGCCGATTGCCGGCGCGCACCGCGATGCGGCTGCCGTCGCCGCTGACGTTGATGCTGCCGTCCTGGGCGCGGGTCAGCATCTGCATCAGCCGCGGGAGCGGCACATCCACGACGCGCCGCTCACGAATGGCGGAGATGCCGACGCCGGGGTTGACCATCACGAGCGTCGAGCCATCGGCGGAGACGGCCCAGCGTCCGTCGCGGGCCTGCGTGATGGGCTGCCGCATGTTTTCGGCAGCGCCGCCGACGCGCCAACTGGTCACGGCGCCGCGCTGGTCGAGCGAGGTGAAGGCCGCGCCGCCGGGCGACAGCCGTGCATCCAGCAGGCCCTGCTGCGCGATGCGCGATTCGTCGATTACTGCGCCGTCGCGGAAAAGCGCCACGCGGCCGTCGCGGGCGCTCAGCAGCAACAGTCCGCTGGTCTCATCCAGATCGAGGTTGTCCCACTTTCCCAGCGCCGCGGCGAACGATGTCCAGGCCGAGGCAGGCTGCTCGCGCGCACCGATCCTGGCGACGGACACGCCGTCGCCGGCGGCCAGCAGCCGGCCATCGTCGAGGAACTGAGTGGCGTGAATTCCCGGCAGCGGCGCGAGATGCGCTCGCGAGCGCAGCTCGCCAGCCGGGCCCAGGTCGATCAACTGCACGCCCGCGACGGTCGGCGCCGCCAGCAGCCGCAGATTGCCCGAGTATGCCGGCGTGCCGCTGAGTGGCTTGCCCAGCGCGGCGGAAGAAACGATGCTGGCATCCGCGACGCGCACACAGCGGACGCGCTCGTCTTCGACCAGCAGCAGGAAGCGCCGGCCGTCTACGTTCAGCACATGCCGCGGAGGAGGCGATTCGCCCAGGGCAATCGTCGCCAGCGGCACGATTGAGGCCGGCGACCAGATGCGCGCCCAGGTTGCGCCCGCCGCGATGACCAGCCCATCGTCCCCGACGCGCAGTGCCGTGGTGCCGCCCGGCGAGCGCCACCAGCCGAGCACAACTCCGGATTCCACTTCGTAAAGGCTGACACCCTCGGGCGATTCGCACACCGCCGCCAAGCGCCCGTCCGGCGAAAGCGCCAGCGGGCCATAAGGGCGCAGCGTCAGCAACCGCGCGCCGCTGTCGCCGGACTGCGCGTAATACTGTCGCAAGGCCCACTGCGCACCAGCGTGCGCCTCGTTGTCGTCGAACGCGTCCCAGAAGCTGTCGCGCGCTTCGCCCAGGTCGCCGCGGGCGCGGGCCAGGTCGCCGCGCTGGATTTTCTGAAAAACCAGCGTTTCGCGCAGCTCTTCCGCCGCGGCCCGGGCCGAGGCCGAGGCACGCTCCGCGTCGCGACGGGCGTCGGTCTCGCGTGCGGCCGAGGCGGCGGCCTCTTCGGCCATTCGCACGGAGCGCGTTCGCAGCAGGTCAGCCTCGTTGCGCAGGCGGCTCTCGCGCGTGTACAGCACCGCCAATACACCGGTGAACACCAGCAGCATCAGCAGCACCAGCCCGGCGGCGGCGGCCTGCAGCTTGTAACGCTTGAGCGTTTTTTTCAGGATGTACAGGCCGCTGGCGCGCTTGGCCTCGACCGGCTCGCCCGCCAGCAGCCGCCGCAGATCGCGGCCCAGCTCGCCGGCGGTCTGGTAGCGCCGCAGCGGGTCTTTCTCGAGCGACTTGAGCAGGATGGTCTCAAGCTCATCATTGATCTGTCGCCCGTAGCGCGATCGGAAGCGCACCGAGCGCGGCGGGGAAGGATCGTCGTTGGCGATGCGGTTCAGGATCTCGCCCAGCGAGCCGGCGACCGAGTAGGGCGTCTGGCCCAGCAGCGCCTCGTAAAAGACAACGCCCAGCGAATATACGTCGCTGCGCACGTCAACCGCATCGGCGCCGGCGGCCTGCTCCGGCGACATGTACGCCAGCGTGCCCAGTACCTGTCCGGTGGCCGAGAGCACCTGAACGGTCGTCTCGCGCGGCTCGGCCCCACGCTGCGACTTGGCCAGCCCGAAGTCCAGCACGCGCGGACGATTCTCGTGGTCGATCAGAATGTTCGAGGGCTTCAGATCGCGGTGGATCACGCCGCGCTGATGTGCGAAATTGACCGCGTCGCAGATTTCGGCGAAGAGCAGCAAGGCTTGGTTGAGCTCTGGTTTGTGTTGCGCGAAGTAGTGATCGAGCCGCAGGCCGTCGATGAACTCCATCGCGAAGAAATAGCGGCCGTGGCTCAGACCCGAGTCGAGGATCGTGACGATGCTCGGATGGTCCAGCGAGGCCGCCAGCTCGATCTCGCGTTCGAAGCGCCGCCGGGCGCTTTCTCCTGCGAAGGCGCCTTCGAGCAGCACCTTCAGCGCGACGACCCGCTTGGTGCTCAGTTGCGTGGCGCGATAGACGATGCCCTGCCCGCCACGATGGATCTCGCCGTGCAGCTCGTAGCCTTCGATCAGCCCGGGCATGAAGGCTTCAACCGCGCGGGCCGGCGGTGGATCGAGGTTCGAGACGCGCGTGGGCTCATCCGCGTGGCTGCCCGAGCCGCTGCGGCTGGGACGCGTCGGCGGTGACGTCTGCCCCGCGCTGTTTTCGCCCAGCGGCACTAGCGCCGCGGGATCGTCGCGCGGCGTCTGTGCGGATGGTGGGGCTTGTTCGGGCGGACGCATTAGGCAATCCCTTGCAACGCGAGAGCTTAGAACGAATCTTACCCGCAGCCCCACGCCGCCGCGACAAAACCAAAACAGTGTCGCGCGTCGCGTAGCGAGTGAAGGCCTCCGCCGTCCTGGACGTTGCCGCGAGCCGCGTTCGGTCGTATTCTCGCGCGGCGGAGGTTCGCATGAATCTGAAACGCCGATCGGCCGCACTGGCCCACGTGCTGCTCGTCGCGCTGCCGCTGACGGCGCGGGCTGACGAGCCCGAATCACGCTATCTGAAGGACATCCGCGCACTCACCAGCGACGAAATGGGCATCACCCGCGCCGGCGAAGCGTACTTCTCCGCGGACGGGCAGCGCGTCTGCTTTCAGGCATATCCGCAAGGCGCGGACGCGTACCAGATCTACGTGATGAACCTGGACGGCACGGGCCTCACACGCGTCAGCACCGGCGAAGGCGCTACTACCTGCGCATTCTTCCACCCCGACGGCACGCGGCTGATCTTCGGCGCCAATCACCACGACCAGCGCGTTGCGGGGCATGCGCACACCGGCGCGACGCCCGGCGGTGCCAGCTCCACAAGCGCGGCTTCGAGCACCCCGCCCGCGAGCGCGGCGGTGTCTGCGGGCAGCCCGCCGAGTCCGAGTGGTTCCGCGTCGACGAGCGGCTCGGCGTCTCGCGGCTACACCTGGACGTTCTACCCCGGTATGGACATCTTCGAGTACACGTTTGCAAATCAGAAGCTGCGGCCGCTGATCAGCGCGGACGGCTACGACGCCGAGTGCGCCTACTCGCCCGACGGCAGATGGATCGTCTTCTCGTCGATGCGCGATGGCGACCAGGAGATTTACATCGCCAGCAGCGACGGGCGCGAAGTGCGGCGGATCACGCGCGCCGCGGGCTACGACGGCGGGCCGTTCTTCAGTCCGGATGGCAAGCGGATCGTGTACCGCTCGGACCGGCATGGCAACGGAAACCTGCAAATCTTTGTCAACACGCTCGCCGGCGACGCCGAGCGGCAGATCACGCACGATCCGGACGTGCTGCACTGGTGCCCCTATTGGCACCCGTCCGGAAAGTGGCTCATCTATACGCGTGCCGATCACGGCGCCGCCGACGCGCCCAAGCGGCCGAACTACGACCTGTATCTGATTCGCGACGACGGCTCCGAACAGCTTCAAATCACGGCCGATCCGCAGTTCGACGGCTTGCCCAGCTTCTCAAACGACGGACGCAAGCTGCTGTGGACCTCGCGCCGCGGCGGCTTGAAGTCGCCGCATGTCTTCGTCGCGGATTTCCTGGCGTTGACGAAGACGGGCGAGCGGGTGGAATCCGCGGCGAGCGAGCGTGCCAAGCCGTAGTGATTCGCCGCGCGGGCGAATCGCCAGACTCTGAAATCTCAGATCGGCGATCGCGGCTTACCGCTCACGCTCGCGGCTTTGAATGCGCGATGCGGCGCGTTCTAGCATGCAACCTGTCGCGAGACGCACCCGCCGCCGCGTAACTGGCTTCGCGGCAATTCACGCCGCACAAGAATTCGAATATCATTGCGTGCTGAGGCGCTGGCCGTCGCGATCAATTCAATCGGCGGCGAGGAGGGACTCGTGAATTTCCGTACCGACATTCGAAGCGTCGCGGTCATCGGGGCGGGCACGATGGGCGGCGGCATCGCGCAGGAGTTCGCCCGCAGCGGCCGGACCGTGCTGATGCACGACGCCCGCGCTGGCGTCGTGGACCACGCGCTGCTCGGCATCGAAAAATCCTTCGCCAAATTCGTCGAGAAGGGCAAGCTCACGGCGCAGCAGGCCAGCGCCGCCCGCGAGCGCATGCGGCTGGCGTCGATGGCTGACCTGGCCAAGGTCGATCTGGTGATCGAAGCCATCCTCGAAGAGCCGACCGTCAAACGCGAGTTCTGGCGCGAGGCCGCCGCCATCTGCTCGCCGGAGATCATTTTCGCCAGCAATACCAGCAGCATCTCGATTACCGAGCTGGGTCACGCCAGCGGCCGGCCGGCGCAGTTCATCGGCATGCACTTTTTCAACCCGGTGCCGCTGATGAGCCTGGTCGAAGTTGTGGTCGGATTTGCAACCGACGAGCGCGTCGTCGGCACGGTGATGGACCTGGCGCGGCAACTCGACAAGACGCCGCTGCGCGTCAAGGACCACCCCGGGTTCGTCAGCAATCGCGTGCTGATGCCGATGATCAACGAGGCCGTCGGCTGCCTGGCCGAGGGCGTCGCCGATGCCGAGACGATCGACCAGGTCATGCAACTGGGCTGCGGGCACAAGATGGGGCCGCTGAAGACTGCCGACATGGTCGGCCTGGACGTGTGCCTGTTCATTCTGGAAGTTCTGCATCGCGACCTGGGCGAAGACCGCTACCGCCCGAATCCGCTGTTGCGCACGCTGGTACGCGCCGGTCAGCTAGGCCGGAAATCCGGAAAGGGGTTTTTCTCCTATGAGCACTGATCTGGTCGTGTCGTGCGTCGAGCTCACGCGCGAGAACGACGTCGGCACGATTCACTTCGCCTCGCCCACCGGCGTGAACACGTTTCACTCCGGCGTGCTGGGCGAGCTCGGGACGCACGTACAGGCACTCGCTGAAGACGCGTCACTGCGCTTCGTCGTCCTGCGCGGCCGCGGGAAAACGTTTCTGGCCGGGGCCGATATCCGCCAGATGTCGCACTTTTCCGAGGCCGAGGGCGAGATCTTCAGCAAGAACGGGCACGCGGTCTTCAACAAGATCGAGGCCCTGCCGCAGATCACCTTCGCCGCACTGAACGGCCACACCATGGGCGGCGGATGCGAGTTGGCGCTGGCCTGCGACTTCCGCATTGCCGTTCGCGGCATCAAGATCGGCGCGCCCGAAAGCCGGCTCGGGCTGATCCCCGGCTGGGGCGGGACGGCCCGCATGCCGCGGCTGATCGGACTGGCGCACGCCCGGCGACTGATGTTCTCTGGCGATTCGATCTCCGCCGACGATGCGCTGCGCATCGGCCTGGTCGACGAAGTCGTGCCATCGCCGGAGGAGCTCGACGCGACGCTGCAGCGCTGGTTCACGATGCTCTCGGCCGGCTCGCCCGCGGCCGTTCGGCGAATCAAACACGCGCTGCTGCACCGTGACGAAACCAATCAATTCGGGCTTTGCTTCAGTTGCTCCGACGCGCGCGAGGGAATCGCCGCGTTCCTGGAGAAGCGAACGCCGAACTGGGCGAAGCACCGGGGCTCCAGCTAGGGTCGACAGTTGCTGCTGCTGCCGACCCGAGCCATCCGCAGACGACCTCGCGCGGATTTTCCAGCGCGTGCTCCGACCGGCGCGAAGCGGCTTAAACAAACAGGCTGCCAAAAAGTGGGCTCCGAGTAGGAATGGCGGAAGGGGGGGGGGGGGGGGGGG
>CAZHTF010000042.1:10001-26775 GCA_964535305.1 uncultured Planctomycetales bacterium
CCCGCCCGCACTCGCCAGATGCGCGAATCACACAACTCTGTCAAAGCAGTCCGCTAGCGGCGGCGAATCACGGCCAACGCCAATCCGGCCAGCGTAAAGAGCCCCGCCGTGGTCGGCTCGGGCACGACGGTGAACGAAATCTCATAGACCGGCGTGTTGGCCTGCAATTGCAGATCGAAGGTGTAGCCCGCGGCACAGGCAGCAGAAAATGCCATCGTTGGAGATTAGTCGTGTAGCCGCCGCCGCGCTTTCAGAAATTTCTTGCGGCAGTCGCAATCGCGGATCTGCTCGCGGTTGAGGCCGCCGCGGGGTTCCGGTCGCCGCCGCCGGGCTGACGAAGCCGAGCTTCCGCGGCGACCTCAGAGCCGCCGATGGCAGGACGCCAGCGGTATACGCGTTCCGTTGGGTCGACACGCGCGGCCAAAAGGATCTGTGGTCGGAAGTCACGCCGGCGACGGTGGCGGCGTGCGGAGCGGCGACAGTCTCGGATACTCAGTCATTCCTTCGCAGCCACGATATCGCGGCACCTATTGCGGGATCGGCATTCCATGCGGGTACAGGGTCGGCTAGTTCGTCCGGGGAGTCCGTGATGATCTCATCGGGTTCCAGCTTCCCACCGTAGAGCTTGCCTGTGCGGTCGGCGTAAATTGCGTTGGTAATGAAAAGCATCGCGCCGTCGCCCATCCAGATGCTCTGCGTGCTCGTGGTGGCTCCGCCGGTGGGCTTCCCAAAGAAACGCGAGTGCTCGCGGCCGCGCAGCGCCACGGCGATGGCCTCGCCCGAACTCGTGCAGTACTTCCCGACCAGCACGGCGACCCTCGCGCTTGGGTGCCGCAGCGTCAAGGGGCTCTTGATCGTCACGCTTACGCTCCCAGGGGTGCCGGTCTTGCCGTCCCGATGTTCCCAGGCAACTGGCGCCTGCCCCTCACGCGCGAATGCACCGACGCGCTCGGCTCCCAGCAACGGGCCGATGCCGGCGAGCATCGGCCACATGTTGCCCCCGGAGTTGTAGCGGAGATCGACGATCCACGCGGTCGCACCCGCGTTGTCGAGTTGCCGAATCTGCTCGTGCAGAGCGTTCGCGAACTCAGCTGCCTTCGTAGGATCAAAGCTCTCCTGCCCGCCGAACGAAGGGACGAGGACGTAGCCGATGCGAAGTTCCTGCCCGCGCGTCGTGCTGGTGATGAGCTCGCCGCGCATGTCTCCTGCCGTGCTGGCGATGACCCACCCCGGGCCCGCGACCGTTCTGGTCTTCTTCTTCGGCGAGGACGCCTCCGCGGGCTTGCCGTCGGGCGGTGCTTGTGGCGCTTGTGGCTGAGCCGTGGACCCTAGCGCGGGGGGATCTCTGACGGGCTTGCCTTCCTTCTGCAAGGCAGGCGTTGAAAACAAGCTGTGCCCGTCGTTGAGTTCCTTCACCGCCCAGCGGATCGCCGCGTAGGTATCAGCACTCGTCTGAGCATTCGCGGCCTTCTCGAAGGCCGTGCTCCGCAAAGCGGCCCAATCGATCTGCTCGGCACGCATGGAGTGCGTCTGCATCGCATCGAGTGCCTTGGTCAGGTACGCCTGGGCCGCGTCTGAAATGCCCTGCGACGCGGACCGTGTCGTTGCAGTTTGCTCGACGGGCTGCTGGGCGCACGTCGAAGCTGCTGTGCACAGCGCGCTGGCGAGCGCAAGCCAGAGAGATGCTCTGGTAGTACCGCGAGAAGGGGTTGAATGAGCGGCCTTCATGTCCACGACCTTTCTCCACCCGACTTTCTGTCCATTTTATCAAGCGAAGGCTCGCAGTTTCGCCTGCCCGAGGCGTGCAATGAACCAGGTTTCACGTGCTTGAGCTCTCAGGCGATCCCGAAGGGGACTTTGGAGCCGCGGAGGAGGCGGCGAGGCGCAACGGCCTGGATTTCAAGCCCATGTGGGAGGCATAGCGTTTTCGTCGCAACGGGCGAGAGCCGCGGTCGAAGCACTCAATGGCGACGGCGGGGCGCTCCGCACATTGAGCCGCAGTCGCTGGCTCGCCGACGGGTTTTGGATACGATGAAAGTGCCTTGGAATGCCCGGAAAACGGCCGTCGTGATGGATGTCCTCGGTGGATGTCCGGATGGACGTCATACGTCTGTCGAATCGCTATCGCGACGGCTGTCGTCGACAGAGCACCCAGGCAACGCGACGATGATGCACATTCGCTTGCGCCCGTAGCTCAGCAGGATAGAGCAGCGGTTTCCTAAACCGCAGGTCGGAGGTTCGAATCCTCTCGGGCGCGTTTTCGGCGATCAAGAATCCCTTGACGGGAGCTTCGAGCCCCCGCCCCTACAGGACGAACGCACGGCGGTGATACGATTCTAGATGGCCGAGATCCAAGATCCTCTGAAGCTGGACGCGTGCGTCGCGTTATGGGCAAGCGTTCTGCCAGTTGCCCAGCAGAATGCCCAGGTCCGCCTCATCGGTCAGGTTGTCGGCGTTCAGGTCGCCGCCGGGGCCGGATTGCCACGAGCCCAGCAGCACACCCAGGTCGGCCTCGTTGACCTGCCGGTCGCCGGTCAGATCGCCCGGACAGTTGCCGACGATGTCGACCAGTACCCCGGCACTCACGGTGCGCTCAGCGACGTCCGTGATCTCGACGGCGACGTTCCGCGCGCCGCTCGGCCCGGACAGCGGCGCGGCAAACACCGCGTCATACAGATTCGACCCGGTCGATGTCGCGACGGCGGACTCGGTCGCGGGCTGAATGGTGCCATCGCCGTTGACGTCGAAATGCACGACGACCGACAAGATCGCGCTGTCGTCGGTTGCACTGATCTGCACGAGCGGCGTCGTCCCCAGCGGCAGGTCGGCCCCCGAGAGCGGGCTGAGAATCTGGCCGGTCGGCACAGACTGGTCCAGCGGCCCAATCGCGTCGACATAATCGCTCAGCTCCGGCTCGCCGCGCGTCACTGAATCGAGATTGGCGTGGATGCCTGCGCCGAACGAGTTGCCGAGTCCGTGCGCGTAGCTGGCGAAATCCAGCTCGATATTGGCCCAGTCGTCGAAATAGAGATCGGATGCGTCAGCGTATGACCTTGTCAGTATGAGATAGCGGCTGGTCTGGTCTGGAGCGACCCCCCAAGGCGTCGTGAAGAAAAGGTTGGCGGCGTCGTTGCTGGCGATCACGCGCTGCTCACGCAGACCCCTGCCCGCGGTAATCAGGCATGTGCGCCCGTCGAGGATCGCCGGCTGCAGCAAGTCGTCTGCGAATGGCAAGGTTGCATCCTGCAGCGACTGCGTTCCGCCCTGCGAGACGTTGCCGAAAAGCCCAAACGCGTGCGCGTAGTTCATCGCGCTCAGGTGCCGCGGGTCGTATAGCGCCGCGTTGTACTTCTGCGCGGCGGGCGGCGGCGAGCTGCAGTCGTCGACGCCGTTGTGCCGCAGGCCGAGCGTGTGCCCCAGTTCGTGCAGAATGACCTGGTAGTGCAGGTAGCCGGGCGGCACGAGATCGTTGCTCCGCGTCCCCGCTGCGCCGATCAGCAGGTCATTGCCCGGCACCGCGCGGTAACGCCAGCCGCCGCGCAGCGCGAGTTCAGACTTGCCAGCGGGTCGCGCCGCGGGATTGCTGCTCTCGGCGATCTGGTCGGCCAGGATCCCGTAGCGGAAGGCAAACTCGCGGGCGCGCTTGTCGTTGCCGCCGAAATTCAGTGTCTTGAGCGTGTCGAAAGCTTCGGCCGTCTGGCCGGGCACTTGCGGGAAGGTGCCGGATTGGCCCAAGTAGACGACGTCGATGTGTGTGCCTGCGCTGGAGATTTGGCCGCCGCCATCGAGCGGTCCTGCGCCCATCTGGCGCGAGAGCGTGGGCCCGGCGTCGATATGCAGCGTGATCGGTCCGCCGGGCGCGTTGGCGAACAGCGCGACCAGCTCATCCAGCGCGGCTGCGGGCGGCGAGTAATTGATGTTGCCCTGCGGCGCGAGCCAATCCAGCTCGAGGAACAGATCGCGCGCGTACGGGTTTGCGCCCATCGCGGCCAGATCGAGGTCGACCACGTCGTCCTGGTCGACGTCGATCCCGTTGATTTCCCAGTGATCCAGCAGCCCGTCGCGGTCAGTATCCAGCCGGCTGCCGCGCACGATCATCTCGCCGGCCGTCGTATTCGCCCAGAAGCACACGCGGTGATCGCCTCTTCGCGCGGTCCGCGGTGTGCCGTCGTCGCGGTGACTCGCGAGCGCCAGGACATCGTGCGTGCCAATGTGCGTGACGGTCGCGCCGGCGATCTTGTCGCCAATCTGCACCACGGGCAGCGGACTGGCGGCGATGTAGCGATACGGACCAGGGCCGCCCGGCGATTGGCGTGTCAGCGGCGCTTCGCGATCGACGCGCACGGTCCACAGCCCATCTTGCGCTGTAAACGTGTACGGCCGGCCCGCCAGTGGATTGAAACGGCTGCTGGCATTTGGCCGCGCGACGAAGGACACCACGAAGCTGCCTTCGACCATGTTGGTGACACAAATGCGGACATCCGGCGAATAGGTCGTGAAGTAAATCGGCTGGGCCGCATCGTCGAAGCCCAACTCAGGGTTCGGCGTGCAGGGCTCGCCGGGATCGCAAATGCCGTCTTCGTCACCGAGCGCGGCGCCGTACGGCGGGCAGGGCCGGACCATCACGCCGGCCGGTACGTCGTCCAAGATTTCTACATCAAGCAACCCGGCCACGCGCGCAATGCGGCGTTGCCCGGGCGCCTCCTCGATGCTCGCAAAAATCCCGATCCCGGGATAGGTGTCGTATGTGCTGGCGAACCCTGGATCGAGATTTCCATAGAACGCGACGATCTTGCCATCGTCGCTGATGCCCGGATTTCGCCCGGTGAGCGTGAAACCGTTCGCCGGGTTGGCGATTGTGGTAAACGGAAAAAACGCTGGTGGAAAAAGCCGGATGTTGTTGGTCGAGTCCAACACGAACTGGTTGTTGTCTCCGATGACCGGCTGCGAGATCGGACCGCTGTACTGCACGCGGAAGCCGCCGGCGCTGGTGAGCGTACCGAGGTGATTCGTGCCACCATCCAACGCGCTGAAGACGATCCCGCCGATGTTGTTGATGCTGGGGTACGAATAGAGGCCGTCAAAGTCGCCGAAGAGGGCGTCGCCGGTCACGAGCGTCTGCCGCACGTTGGGCAGAAGCGCGTCCCAGGTTTCGACGAAGCTTTGTGGGGCTGGGCCGAATGGCGTGGGAACGAACGTCAGCCGCCGTGCGAGAATCTTGTTGGCGTTGTTGATCTGCACAGCGGGCGCCAGCGTTGGCGTGTTGAAGCTGCCGACGCTGGGCGAGACGTTCGTGAGCGAGCCGGGAATCCCGTTTCCGGTGAAGATGTTCTCGATGGTCGCGCCCGTGCCGGCCTCGCTGAGCCGCCCGACCAGCGCGACGATGCCGCGATCGTTGATCGAAGGCCGCGGGTCAATACTGAGCAGGCCGCTGGATCCGCCAGTGCTGGCAACGACCTTCAATTCGTAGTACACGCCGGCGTGCGCCGCGATGGCCGTAAACAGAAAGACGACACCAGCGGCCAATTGCGCGAAGTGAGCTCGCTTCATGAACGACCTCCGTTTGCAGTGTGCTCGCCGAACGCTCGAGGACACATGGGCGATCGAGCGTCCGCTTGGAGTCGTGTCGCTCGCGCGACATGTTCGCTACTCACAAGTCGGAAGCGCCAAATCGCGGCCGACTGCGCAGAGATTCTCGAACGGTTTTTGGAGGGGCCAGTCGGCGAGCCGCCCATCTCACGCCGCGGCTGATGCGGCGGTGGCGGTTGCATCGAAAACACCTGACCATCTCACGCGATTTCGCTTGAAGTTTGAGTTTTGTTAGGAAATGCTATCTTTGGCGGCCGAGCCGGAAATCAGGGAGAACAAATGTCCAATCGAGTAGCACCGATCCCAGAGGGGTACCACACAGCCGCTGAGTCAATTTGGCGCAGCGGGACGGAGCGGCGTCGCGCGGACGTGAGCGGGGTGCAATCTGAACGCTGACGCCCCGCCTGCGTTTCGCGCTTCTTGAATCGCGTCGCGATCAGTACAATCCAGTTTACCTCGGAAGCACGCACCGCTGCTCACATCTGTCGCGGGTGTTTCCGATGCAATGCGGCGCGATGAACCGCACTGCGCGCGATTCGCCGCCGCGAGCGCGCCACGCGAAACACGCGGGAGTCCGCCATGCACGGTCTCGTGCTGGGTGTCGGGTTGGTTCTGCTGCTCGGCGGAAACGACAACAACGTCGAGTGGGACGGCGTCTCGCATATCGGTTGGCAAGATCGCCGTCCGCTGTGCCCCATCAACCGTCAGCCATTCTCCGTGCGATTGCAGAGCTATCGATTCGATGTCACCGGCGTACGCGTGCGCGTCGACGACGGAGTGGCCGTAAGCTGGGCGGATGCCTACTGGATTCACGACCGCGGTCCGTACGCCGTCTGGCAGGCCGATCTGCCCGCCAGCGCCGCCAACACCCAGCGCTACTATTTTGAGATCAATGACGGCGGCGATAGCGACTATTACTCCGCGTCGGGAATGTCAGACGACCCGCCCGCGGACGGCGGATTCCTGGTCGATTTCGGCACGCTTTCGCATGCCCCCTTGGGCGCTACCGCCTTGCCCGGCAATCAGGGCGCCGTCTTTCGCGTCTGGGCCCCGAACGCCACGCAGGCCTGGGTCCGCGGCGATTTCAACGGCTGGGGCACGACGCACCCCATGACCAAAACCGGCGAATATTTCGCCGCGTATGTCTCGAGCGCCCGGCCCGATCACAAGTACAAATATTTCTTCCAGCCCGGCAGTCTCTGGCAACCCGACCCGCGGGCACGCGCGCTGCTGCCCGGATCGTTCGGCTACGACGCGCGCATCATCGACCCGTTTCGTTTTCAGTGGACCGACCAGGGCTTCTGCACGCCGTATTTTGAGGACCTGGTGATTTACGAGCTGCACGTGGGCACGTTTTCTGGCCGCAATGACCCGCGCGCGTCCGGAGCGATCCCCGGCACGTATCGCGACGTGGCCGCGCACGCGCTGGACCTGGTCGATCTGGGCGTCAACGCGGTCGAGCTGATGCCGATCACCGAGTTTCCTTACGATTTTTCCGCGGGCTACAACCCGATCACGATGTTCGCGCCTGAATCGAAGTACGGCACGCCCGACGACTTCAAGTACATGGTGGACACACTGCACGCGCACGGCATCGCCGTTCTGACCGACATCGTCTGGAACCACTTCTCCGGCAGCGACAATTTTCTGTGGAACTTCGACGGCGGGCAGATCTACTTCGACAACCCCGCCGTGAACACACCCTGGGGCGCGCAGGCGGATTTCGACCGCCCGCAGGTGCGCGATTATTTCGCCGACAGCTCGCTGCACTGGCTCGAGGAGTACCACCTCGACGGCTTCCGCGCCGACGGGACGGCGTTCATGAACGTCTACCAGGGCTGGGGCTGGGGGCTGATGCAGCGCAAGAACGACGAAATGAACCGCCGCTGGATCGACAAGTTCTCCAGCGCCGAGAACCTGCCGAACGATTCGTGGGTGACTCGGCCGACGTCGCTGGGCGGTGCGGGCTTCGATGCGCAGTGGTACGACGCGTTCAACGACAACGTGCGCGGCGCGATCTTCGCGGCCGCATTTGGCGACCCCGACATGAACGCCGTCGCCGCGGCGCTGATCGGCAGCGGCCAGTACCTGTGGGGCCCGTACCTGGTGAATTACGTCGAGTCTCACGACGAGGTCTGGCCCAGCAGCGGCGGACAGCGACTGATCCGGTCAATCGACCCCAGCTTCCCGCACGACGACGTCTGGGCCAAGGGACGCCACAAGCTCGCGCACGGCCTGGCCCTGCTGGCCCCGGGTGTACCGCTCTTCATACAGGGCGCCGAATGGCTCGAGGACACGGACTTTGGCGGCGGCGACGCGAACGGCGCCAACCGCATAGACTGGTCCAAGAAGACCGCCTACGCCAACATCTTCCGCTTTTTTAAGGACGCGATTCGTGTGCGGCGGACCAACGGCGGGCTGCGTGCGAACGCGCCCAGCAACATTTACCACGTCAACGACACCGGGAACGTGGTCGGCTATCATCGCTGGGACTACAACGGCAACGATTTGATCATTATCGCAAACTTCAGCAACACAAATTACACAAACTACCACATTGGTTTCCCGCAGCCTGGCGCCTGGTTCGAAATCCTCAACAGCCAGGCCGCAGTCTACGACGGCAACAACTGGGGCAACGGCGGACACGTCGACACCAGCCCGACGCCCAAAGACGGCATGCAGCATTCGGCGTGGATCACGATCCCGCAGATGGGCCTGCTCGTGCTGCGCTACAACCACCCACCCGACCCGCTGCCATGCAGCGGCGATCTCAGCGGCGACCGACGCGTCGACTCGGTGGACCTGGGAATTCTGCTGGCGGCCTGGCAGACGAGTGCCGCCGGCGACCTCACCGGCGACGGCCAGACCGGCGAAGCCGACCTGGGCATCCTGCTGAGCGCGTGGGAAAGCACTTGCCCGTAACGGCGCGGCACGGCGGCATCACGGCGGGCAGGCGACCTGCCAATTCGCCAACAGCGTGCCGAGGTCGGATTCATCGCTGTCGTTGTCGCCGTCGGTGTCGCCACGACCGTCCGCGAGCCAGCCGGTGAGCAGCACGCCCAGGTCGGATTCATTCACCAGCCGATCGCCGTTGAAGTCGCCGGGGCAGGGTGTGCCCGTGATGGTCAGGTTTGCCGCGCTGGCGTCGCTGCCGGAGTTCCCGGGTCCGTCGAAGACCGTGACGCGGATGCGGCCGCGCGCGGTCGCGACATTCGGAATGGTTACAATGTGATTTCCGTCATTGGGCGCGATGTTCGTCGCCAGGCGCAGCGGGTACGTCAGCCCGCCATCCAGCGAGAGATCGATGTTCGCGCTCACCGCGAAGACGTCGTCGTCGGAAATCCAATCGATCGAATAACTCCCCGGAGCAATTACCTCGCCGCCGCGCGGCGATCGCAGGAACGCGCTCGGGCTACTGCCATTCAGCGGCGCGGGCACGTGCATCACAATGCAGTGAAACACGCCCGCCGAGCTGACGATCGCGTCGGCGTTAATCTGCACGATCGTCTTGCCTGGCAGCGCCGCCTGCCAGGCGGCCAGCGCGGTCGCGTTCTGCGACGTGAACAGGCTGTAGAGCGGGATCATGACGACGTTGTTGCAGATCACCGAGTTCGTGTAGGTGTAGTGCGTCGTGCCGGAGAAAATTGCCGGCAGGCGGTGCACGGTGTAGCCGCGCGCAGCCAGCAGCACCGCTGCGCTCTCGCAGATCGCGTCGGCCGTCGCGACGCTCGAGCCCGGTGTGGGCGTGCCGAAGTCGCTGATCATCACTGCATTGTCGGAGATGATCTGCATCCACATGTCGATGTGCTGGGTCAGGTCGACCGTCGTCGGAAACGGATCGAAAAAAGTCGTGTCTACGTTCTGGTAATCCTGCCAAAGGTCGTGAATCTGCAGCTCGGTACGACCGGGGTTCTCGTTGTTGATCAGCCGCGTAACGTACGATCGGCCGATGCTGTCGAGATGGAAGTTGCCGCCGCCGTGAATCAGCGGGATTTCGTAGAGCGCCTGATTCAGGTAGCTGGCGAACGCGACCGGGATGACGTCGTCGTTGGGGCGCGGGCGGTTGTACGTGTGATCGACGATGACGCGGCAGTTCCCTTCGTAGACGTAGCGCGGCCCGTAATCGCGGATCCAGATCGTGTCGGTCGTGCGCACCTGGAAGTAGACCCGGTTGATGTCCGCGCCCGCCGCGATCAGCGAATTCCGGGCCGAGGTAACCTCGCTGGTGGTGTCGCAGTAAACATAGAGATTCGCCTGCCCGGTGGTGGTCGTGTGTCGCCCGATCTGCGCCAGGATCGCGAGAAAGCCCGACGGACCCTCCCACGCGATCATCAGCCCCTGCATCGGCGCGTATTCACCGGGGCACAGCAGCGGGCCGGTCGGCGGCGGCGTCGCGCCGCGCAGCACCGCCAGCGGATGCGCCTCCAGCCATGCTGCTTCCGCCGCCGTCAGATAGCGCGGCGTCGGCTCGCCTTCGGGGTACGTCACCTGCCCGAGCACCCGCGCGTTCATTGCCAGCACGACGAGCGGACCAGCCCATTTCCCCAGCGCCATCATCCACCTCCAGAGCGACGGGGTCCGGCAGCCGAAAGATCGCACCTTAACCCCAAACTTCAAGTTGGTTTTTGCGATTCAGACGATCATCCGCGCGCCGTGGCGTAGGCGCATCGTTTCAACGTAAAGTCGGTGACCCGCGGATTCAATGCATTTCGCTCGGCGATGCGCGCTGTCGTCGATAAAACGCTGGAAAATTGCGCGCAATTCACCTTCTGACTCAGTCCGCAGCGTCGCTCGTGCCCGCGTCTTCTTCGGCCGGTTGGTCGTGCGGGCCGGAAAATCCGCCGACGTCAGCCGCGCGGTCGCCCTTTGCCAGAAACGACTGGAGAATCGCGACGGCGGCGAGGCTATCTCGCCGCGTATCCCGCCGCCGCCCACGCGCCTGCGCCTGGCGCAGCCACTCGTTTGCCTGGAACGTGCTGAGCCGCTCGTCGCAGGTCTCGACCGGTCGGCGGTCCGCGGCGCGGAGCGCGTCCACGAATCGCGTCGTTCGCTTCGCTTGCGGGCCGATCGAACCATCCATATTTATCGGCAGGCCGATCACAAAGCCGGTCGCGTCATAGTCGTTGGCGGCCTGAATGACTGGGACGACATCGCGCGCGGGTTGACCCGTTGCTGCGCAACCTTCAATCGGCGAACAGATTGCGCCGGCTGGCTCGCTGATCGCCAAGCCGATGCGTTTCGTCCCATAATCGATGGCTAACCAGCGGGTCATGTCAGTAAGCAAATTCCGTGCCGAACCCCATTGCTCATCTTCACGTATCTATTATAATCGCTCAATTACGGAAGTTGTCAGGACTCGTGGCGATCTGACAAACGCACCGGACAGAAAGGCGCGGCCCAACGATGCACGCACGGACCCATTGCGGCGTCGCCGGTCTCTTTGTCTCCCCATTTCGGCGCCGCGCCGAGCGGACGCGCACCGCGCAGTGATTCACACGGATCGAACCACCGGCTGAGAGGGCCTGTTCATGCAGATTCGCACGGTTTGGGATTTCAGTCGCATCGGCGACGCTGTTTCGATCCCGGACTTGATTCAAATTCAAACCCAGTCGTACGCGCGCTTCCTGCAGCTCGAGGTCGATCCCAAGAAGCGCGAGGCGATTGGGCTCGAGTCGCTGCTGCGCGAAGTCTTCCCGATCGAGAGCTTCGACGGCAACATGCGGCTCGAATACGTCGACTACGGTCTCGACAAGCCGCGCTACACACCCGACGAGTGCCGCGAGCTGGGCCTGACCTTCGGCATGCCCTTCCGCATTCGCGTGCGGCTGCACCGCAAAGACAAGGAAGAGGTCACGGAAGAGTCGATCTACCTGGGTGAAATTCCCTGCATGATCGGCGGCGGCGAGTTCATCGTAAACGGCTCCGAGCGCGTGATCGTCTCGCAGCTTCATCGCTCGCCCGGCGTTGATTTCGTCAAAGAATCTGCCGAAGGCGACCGCGCCCTGCACGCCTGCCGCATCATTCCGGAGCGCGGCTCGTGGATCGAGATCAACGTCACGCGCAAGGACCTGCTGGCGGTCCGCATCGATCAGTCCAGCAAGATCCCGGCGACGACCTTTCTGCGCGCCATGGATGAGAAATATGGCACGTCCGAGTCGGTGATCCGCGCGTTTTACCCGGTCAAGTCGCTGCGGACGCGCGACCTGAAGCCCGAGATGTGGACCGTCGGCCCGGTGGTCGATCCCGATACCGGCGAAGAGCTGGTCAAGGCCGGCTGCCAAATCGGCGAAGGCCTCAACAAGATCCGCGATTCGTCGATCAAGCAGGTGGACGTGATCGCCAAGGTCGCCGACGCGATCATCCTCAATACGCTCGCCGAAGACAGCGCCGGCACGCACGAAGAGGCGCTGCTGAAGATTTACGCCCGGCTGCGGCCCGGCAACCCGGTGCAGCTCGACAAGGCCCGCAAGCTCTTCCAGGAGAAGTTCTTCGAAGAGAACCGCTACCGGCTGGGCAAGGTCGGGCGCTTTCGGCTCAATCGCAAGTTCGAGCAGGGTATCCCAGAATCCGAGATGGTGCTCCGCAGCGAGGATGTCGTCAGCGCCATTCGCTACCTGCTGGCGCTACGGGCCGGCGAAGGCGCGGTCGACGACATCGATCACCTGGGCAACCGCCGCCTGCGAACCATCGACGAGCTCGCCTCCGACGAGCTCCGCAAGGGCTTCCTCAAGCTCCGCCGCACGGTGCAGGACCGCATGAGCATGAAGGATCCCGAGACGATCACCAAGGTCGGCGAACTGGTGAACACCAAGAGCATCTCCAGCGCGATCGACTTTTTCTTCGGCCGCAGCGAGTTGAGCCAGGTGGTCGACCAGACCAACCCGCTCAGCCAGCTCACGCACGAGCGGCGTCTGTCGGCGCTCGGCCCCGGCGGCTTGAATCGCAAGCGCGCCGGCTTCGAGGTGCGCGACGTGCACATCTCGCACTACGGCCGCGTCTGCCCGATCGAGACGCCTGAAGGCGTGAACATCGGCCTGATCGCCTCGCTGGGGATCTATAGCTCGGTCGACGAGTACGGCTTCCTGATCACGCCCTATCGCAAGGTGGAACGCGGCAAGGTCAACGGCGAAGTGGTCTACCTGCGTGCCGACGAGGAGATGAACGCGACGCTGGCGCCGCCGGACACGCTGACGCCCAACAACGATGGCCGCCGCCTGCCGGAAGGTGTGCCGCTGGCGGAGTACAACGCGGCGCGGCGCAAGAGCGCCGGGGACCGTCGCACCAGCAAGCTTCTGGACGGCGCATTGCTGGGCCGCGTGAAGGGCGACCTGAAGCAGGTCGTCGCCAGCGATATTGACTATGTTGACATTTCGCCCAAGCAGACGGTCGGCGTATCCGCCGCGCTGATTCCGTTCCTGGAGCACGACGACGCCAACCGCGCGCTGATGGGTTCGAACATGCAGCGCCAGGCCGTACCGCTTGTGCGGACCGATCCGCCGGTGGTCGCGACCGGCATGGAGCGCGCGGTCGCGGAGAACAGCGGCATGGTGGTGAAGGCCCGCCGCACCGGCGTGGTCACGTATGTCGACTCGACCCGCATCGTGCTGGACGACACGGATGAGTACGAGCTGCGCAAGTTCGTTGGTTTGAACGAGCGCACCTGCCTAAACCAGAAGCCGATCGTGCGGCCTGGCGAAAAGGTGAAGCTCGGGCAGATCATCGCGGATGGCGCGTCGACGCATCAGGGCGAGCTGGCCCTGGGGCGCAACGTCCTGGTCGCCTTCATGACCTACGACGGCTACAACTTCGAAGACGCGATCCTGATCTCCGAAAAGCTGGTCAAGAACGACGCCTTCACCAGCATCCATATCGAATCGCACGAGATCGAGATCCGCGAGACCAAGCTCGGACGCGAGGAGTTTACCCGCGACATTCCGAACGTCTCCGAGCGCGCCCTGGCCAACCTCGACGAGCGCGGCATCGTCCGCGTCGGCACGCGCGTGGGCCCGGGCGACATCCTGGTCGGCAAAGTCTCGCCCAAGAGCAAGAGCGAACTGAGCCCCGAAGAAAAGCTGCTGCACGCCATTTTCGGCCGCGCCGGGGAGGACGTGAAGAACGATTCGCTCGAGCTGCCTGCTGGGCAGGAAGGCATCGTCATCGACGCGCGGCACTTCAGCCGTCGCACGCATCTGAGCGACGAGCAGAAGAAGGAGCTCGATCGCCAGATGAAGGCCTTTCAGCTCGAGTGCGACGAGAAGCGCATCAGGCTCTTCCGCCGCATGTGCGAGGCGATCGAAGAGGTCACCGAGCAGGTGATGGTCGACCCGAATACGCGTCAGAAGGTCGGCAAGAGCGAGAATCCCGAAGTGATTCTCGAGCAGGCCGAGACCTTCTCGCTGAGCTGGATCAAGCCCGCTTCCAAGCGCCCGGAAGCCGAGGAGATCTATAACCAGTTCTGGCCGAAGATCGAGGCCATCAAGGCCGAGGCCGAACGCAAGCTCGGGCATATGAAGCGCGGCGACGAGCTGCCCTCGGGCGTGCTCGAGATGGTCAAGGTTTACGTCGCCACCAAGCGCACGCTGAGCGTGGGCGACAAGATGGCCGGCCGGCACGGCAACAAGGGCGTGATCGCCCGCATCCTGCCGGAAGAAGACATGCCGTTCCTGGACGACGGCACCCCGGTCGAAATCTGCCTGAACCCGCTGGGCGTGCCCAGCCGCATGAACGTCGGACAGATTCTGGAGACGCACCTGGGCTGGGCCGCGGCGGTGCTGGGCTTCCAGGCGATTACGCCGGTCTTCGACGGCGCCACCGAGCACCAGATTCAGGACGCGGTGCGGGCCGCCAATGCGTACGTCCGCACCCGCCGTACCGATATCGCGGCGCTGCGCGTTGCGGGCGACACCGAAGAGATCCTGGCCGAGATGCCGACCAGCGGCAAAGTCACGCTGTACGACGGCCGCACCGGCAATCCCTTCGATCAGCCCGTGACCGTGGGCTACATCTACATGTTGAAGCTGCACCACCTGGTGGATGACAAGATTCACGCCCGCTCCACCGGGCCTTACAGCCTGATCACGCAGCAGCCGCTGGGCGGAAAGGCCCGCACCGGCGGTCAGCGCTTCGGCGAAATGGAAGTGTGGGGCCTGGAGGCGTATGGCTCGGCGTACGTGCTGCAGGAGCTGCTCACGGTCAAGAGCGATGACGTCGAAGGCCGCACGAAGATCTATGAGAGCATGGTGAAGGGCACGCACACGCTCGACGCCGGCACGCCGGTTTCGTTCGACGTGCTCTGTAACGAGATCCGCGGCTTGGGGCTGAATATCCAGCTCGAGAAGCGCAAGCTCGGATAGGCGAAGCTGGTCGCGGCCCAGCGGCTCGTCCGCCGCGGTGGCCTGGGTGGCGCAAGGAGTCCGCAGATGTTCGACGTTCAGTACGGCGACGCCGCTGGCATCAGCCCGGAAGAGCTGCTGGATTTCTATCGGCGCGTGCAGCATGACCTGGCCGCCGAACCCGAGCGGATTCCCAGCATGGCTGCGAACAGCCTGGTGTTCGTCACGGCCCGCTCCAACGGGCGGCTGATCGGCATCGCCCGCGGCCTGTGCGACGGTGTCCGCGGATACTTCGCCGAGTGCAAGCTGGATCCGCAGTTTCAAGGGCCCGCCGCCGTCACACGAACCGACGGGCGCATCGAGCATGATCAGTATGGCATCGCGGCCGAGATGGCGCGGCGCGTGCTCTCGCGCCTGGCGCAGGCCGGCGCGCGGCGCATCGACGTGATCGCACACGGCACCGAGGTCGATTTTCTCGAGGAGCAAGGCTTCAAGCGCGTTGGCGGGCTGGTGGGCCTGACCTGGCGCGGGGCCGACGCGGCGCAGACGACGCCGCGCGACGTTGTGGGCGCCGCCATTTGATGCGGCCCGCGTTTAGCGTTTCTGCGCGGCGCCCCTGAGCAGGCCGCAGCGGAGTTTGATGCGTGTTTTTCCCTTCTTCTGATGAGAGGGTGTAAGACCGATGGCCGATACGGTTTACGATCGGATCAATGACTTTTCCGCCGTGCGAATCGGGCTGGCGTCGCCCAACGACATCCGCGCCTGGTCTTTCGGCGAAGTGAAAAAGCCCGAGACCATCAACTACCGCACCTACCGGGCCGAGAAGGACGGCCTCTTCTGCGAACGCATCTTTGGCCCGGAGCGCGACTGGGAGTGCTTCTGCGGCAAGTTCAAGGGCACCAAGCACAAGGGCATGATCTGCGACCGCTGCGGCGTGAAGGTCACGCACAGCCGTGTCCGCCGCAAGCGCATGGGCCACATCAACCTGGCGGCGCCGGTCGTGCACATCTGGTTCTTCAAGAGCATGCCCAGCCGCCTGGGCACGCTGCTCGATATGAAGACCAGCGACCTGGAAAAGGTGATTTATTTCCAGGATTACGTGGTCGTCGATCCGGGCGCGTCCAAGCTCGAGCGCAAGCAACTGCTGACCGAAGAGGAGTATCGCCGCGCGGTCGAGGAGTATGGCGACACGGGCTTCAGCGCCATGATGGGGGCCGAGGCGGTGCGCGAGCTCCTCAGCCAGATTGACATGACCAAGCTCTCGGGCGAGCTGTACGACGCGCTGCGCAAGACCAACAGCAAACAGAAGATCAAGGATCTCTCCAGCCGGCTAAAGCTGGTCGAGGCGCTGCGCAAGAGCGGCAATGAGGCCCAGTGGCAGGTGCTGGAGGTGATCCCGGTGATCCCGCCGGACTTGCGTCCCTTGGTGCTGCTGGATAGCGGCAATTTCGCGACCAGCGATCTGAACGACCTGTATCGGCGCATTATCAACCGCAACAACCGGCTCAAGAAACTGATCGATCTGAACGCGCCGGAAGTCATCGTGCGCAACGAGAAGCGCATGCTGCAGCAGGCGGTCGATGCGCTCTTTGACAACAACCGCACGCGCCGGCCGGTGGCCGGCAGCAGCGGGCGTCCGCTCAAGAGCCTGACGGACATGATCAAGGGCAAGCAGGGCCGTTTCCGCGAGAACCTGCTTGGCAAGCGCGTCGATTACTCGGCCCGCAGCGTGGTCGTCGTTGGTCCGGAGCTCAAGCTCTGGCAGTGTGGCCTGCCCAAGAAGATCGCGCTCGAGCTCTACCAGCCGTTCATCATCCGCAAGCTGCGCGAGCGCGGCCTGGCGGACACGATCA
>CAZHTF010000043.1:0-26720 GCA_964535305.1 uncultured Planctomycetales bacterium
CCCCCCCCGCCGCCGCCCCCCCCCCCCCCCCCCCCCCCCCCCCCCCCCCCCCCCCCCCCGCCGCGGCGCCGCCGCGCTCCTGCAGGACTCAATGGGCGCGCCGGCGTCAGTACCGCGCCGCGCGGCCGCCCGCCGCACTACGTCTGAAAGACCACCGCTTGATTCGGACAATCCTTCGATTTCACCCAACTCGTCCAGCCCAGGCGGCCAAGGTTGCCACGCTCGCCCAGCGGCGTATCCGGCACCTGCGCGCCCAGCAGCGTCACCTGCACATCAAATGCCAGCGGATCGCCGACGTAGAAGCCGACCAGTTCGCGCAACGTGGCAATTCCGTCGCCCGTCGGCAGGAAGCGCGTGTAATCATCGAACCCGACCGGCCCGATCTCCACCCGGAATTTCCCAGCCTGATCATAAACGCGCTCGCCGACCAGAATGTCCGCACCCAGCGTGCAATTCTGCCGGCCCAGCAGGTTCTGATTCCGCGGCTCGATCGCCAGCCAGCGACCCACACAGGCCGATAGGTCAAAGGCAATCCCGTCGTAATGATCCCGCAGAATCCCCACCAGCCCCGCCGCACTTCGCGGCCGCTGCGAAAATAAGCCAGCGTAGCGAAACAGCTTCACCGGCGGCAGCTTTAGCGCCTGATCGATATGCGGCGTGCCGATGCCCAGCAGCGCCCGGACAATGCTCGAGATCGGATCGGCCCCGCCCGCCTGAAAGCTGACGTGATATCGATACTTCTGCCAGCCGCGGTACAGCATCGACAGGATGCGATGATGAAAAAGATCCAGGAAGCCGCGCACCCGGCGATCTTCCTCCTGATCGGCCAGCAGCGCCTCGGTGAAATGCGCCGGCAGCGGCGAATCCGGACCATACAGACCCAGGAACGTTGTCGTAAGCAACAGCCGCGCGTCAGGCTCCGTGCTCCATTCCACCTGCTCGACATCTCCGGCTGGGAAGCCAAGGCTCAGCGCCGGGCGCAGCCGCAGCGGCTCGCGCGCCGCCGGGCCTTGGTGCCCAATGCGCGGCGCAGCGGGCAGCGCCAGCTCGATGCGATGCAGCAGCGCGAACAGGTCGAAATCTCGCGCCGCCACGAGCGCATGCTGCGCTAAAGGATGACTTGGCGTCCAAGCCGAGCCGGCCACGAATACTCCTCGCCAAACTTGGTGCCGCGCACGCCGAGCTCGGTGAAGGCGTTCATCGACGCGTATAGCGCGAAAAACTCGTTGAGCACCGACGCGAACAGGTACATGTCGCCTTCGCCTGCGAAATTGTCCTCTTTCATCTCCAGGTGCACGCGCATGCCGCGGATCGGCGCGCCGCGGATCAGCCGCTCGGCCGGCTTGGCCTCCAGCGACACCAACCCCTCCAGCCGCAGGATGTTCTCACGCGCCGCCTGCCGGTCGTACATCGCCTGGTAGTTGTACAGCTCCAGAATGCCGCGCAGCGCTTCGATCGACGCCAACGACAACGCATTCAGCGACAAGTGCGAGATCAGCCGCCAATGCAGCCCGCGCCCCAGCGGCGGCCGCAGCGAGCGCGTGATCGGCGTGACGTTGCGAAACTTGGCGAACTCCGGCGAGCTGGCGGTCGGCACGTTCACATCGCCCACCTTCAAACGCGACGCCAGGTTACGGTTCGACGCGGTCAGCTCGACCGAAATCGTCTCGGTCGGCGGGACCACGTTCTTCTCATCCGCCGTCACGAACGAAAGGTACGTATCCGTGCCCTCACCGACGACCGCGTCAATCAGCCGCACGTTGTAGTACACGCCCCGCGCGCCCTCGCGCCCGTGCTGAAAGGCATACAGCGGTGGATAAATCCGCCGCTCGGCCTGGCCCTGCACCAACCCGACCACGTTGTCGACCGAGTACACCTCGTAGTGATCCGGCGAATTCCCCACCGTCCCCGGGCGAACGCGATACTGCGTCCGCTGATGATCCACGCGGATGCCATCCGCCGGATGCTTGAACAGATTCACGATCGGCGTGCAGAAGAGCTTGAGCGACTCCTTGTCGGCCCGCAGCGTGTCTTCCGGCTTGCGCGAAAACGGCACGACGATCTCGAAGCGCTCGCTGGGCTCCAGCGCCAACAGCCGCTCCAGCCCGGTGAACTCCAAGAAATGAAACTTCGCCGGGCAGGTGAAGTACTCCTGCAACAGGCGATAGCCCATGAAAGAATGCGGCGGATACGGCAGGATGGCCTCGTCTTCGCTAAAGCCCACCGCGCGGCAGGTGTTCAGCAGCAGTTTCAGGCTGCGGTTCTTGGCGGGTTCGCGCAGCTCGACGTAACGCCCGTAGCGCAGCACCCACAGGTACAGCTCCATGGCGCGCACCGCATCGCCGGCCAGGTAGAAGCGCAGCCGTTTGAGCTGCAGGGCCGGCAGGGTCGCCTTGCCGTTGGTGCGGATGCTGATGCGCAGGCTGGCCTCGGCGGACATCGGCCGGTCGATTGTGACGTCGGCCACCTCGATCGGCGCCAGCTCGACGTCGTAACAGGTTCGAAAGCGACAGGGCGTGCCCTCCACCGGGACGGATTCGACCTCTGTGCCGCGTGGCGCCAGGGCCACGCCACTGAGCTGGTCGGCCTGCGGCTGGAACATGAGCACGCCGGTGCTAGGCACGGGCCGCAGGTAGTGCGGCCAGAGCAGCGACATCATCGATTGAAACAACTCGGGGATTTCATCGTCGAGCTTCTGCCGCACGCGGCCGGTCAGAAACGCGAAGCCCTCAAGCAGCCGTTCGACGTCCGGATCGGCCCCGGCCGATTCGAGCATGTGCGCGATGGTCGGGTTCGCCGCGGCAAACTCGCGGCCCATGTCGCGTAGGAACGCAAGCTCTTCCTGGTAATAGGTGTTGTACATGTCGTTCCCGACGCGTGCCTAGCGCACGAACATGCGGCCCTCGTCATCGGCGACCGTCTCGAATCGCACCGACAGCTTCTCGTCATCGCTCTGCACCACGCCGGAAATCTCGAAGCGCAGCTCAAAGCGGCTCTCGGGCCCGGGCGAATGCCGCACACGCACGTTCTTGAGCCGCGGCTCGTGCCGTTCGACAGTGGTGCGGATCGAGGCCTCCAGCGCGCCGAGCGAATGCGGCATGGCGCTGCGCACTTCGGTCAGGTGCGGCAGACCGTAGCGCAGGTCGGTCAGGCAGTTGCCCTGGCAGGTGTTCATGATCCGCTGCAGGTTGGAGATGATCGAGTCGAAGATCTCGCGCGTCGAGACGTGCAGGCGGCGCTCGCCGGTCGGTTCCGGATTCCGAATGCGTTCGAGCAGTGTGCGTTGTATGCTCATGCGAACCTCGTTCGGACGCGCGGGCTGGCAGCCGGCTATTGAGGAACTATCTCACGCAATCCGCCCGCGGACAAGGCGCGCCGCGCCGCGCGAGCAGAGAATCCGCATCCCGAAGCGCTCAGGATCGACCAGTGCCGCGCGGCGGACGAAGCGACAGCGGACGGCGGATTGGAGACGGGCCGCGCGCGAGACTTCGACTGGAGCCGCGCGTCTGCGATCGTCGCGCGACGAGATCGCGGATTGTCGCGCGCGAGTCGCCGCAGATTTTGCGTCGCCGGTGCTGGAAACGATTAAGACCGTTTGCTATATAAGGAAGGTCTGGAGAATCAGACTGCGCGAGCCTAACTGTCGCGCGTCGTCGATGGAAGGTCCTACCCGCGCCACGGCTAGACCTTCCATCTTCTTTTTGCGCTCGCGTCTGCTCAAGATCCACTTCGCTCGCACGCACCGAACCAGCCACGCTTTCCGCCCGACAGGGCGGCGCGGCGCTGACCTTCGAAGATCCCGGTTCAGCGCATGCCAGCCCAGCCGCAGGCTGACGCGCGCTGCGCAAACTTGCGACGGTCGATCTGGTTAATAGCTCAAGCCGCCACGCAATTGTGGGCGCTTCTTTGATTTCGCCGGCGGAGGCGGCGGCGCGGCAGCCGCGTCCGCCTCGGCAGTTGGGGCGGCTTCGCCAGGTGCTGGTTCGCTCGTGCCGCGCAGCGAAAGCGAGACGCGGCGCTGCTCGAGATCCACTGATTTGATCCGTACTTTCAAGACCTGCCCCGGCTTGACCACGTCATCCACGCGCCGCACGCGCTGCTCGCTAAGCTCCGAAATGTGCGCCAGCCCCTCGACGCCATCCTCAAGCTGAATGAACGCGCCAAATTCCGAAATCCGCGCCACCACGCCGCTGACGATCGAATCCGCCGGGTAACGCTCGGCAACACCGGCCCACGGATCGACGCTGAGGGCCTTCAGGCTCAGGCTGATGCGACGTTGCTCGACGTCCACCGTGAGCACGCTGACGCGCACCGAGTCGCCCTCTTTCAGCACGTCGCGCGGATGACGCACGCGCTGCGTCCAGCTCATTTCACTGACCGGGATCAGCCCCTCGACCCCCGGCTCTAACTCGACGAATGCGCCGAAGTCCATCAGCTTCACCACCCGCCCATCGGCCTGCTGACCGGGGCGGTAATTGGCCGCGACCAGGTTCCACGGGTCGGCCTGAAGCTGCTTCATGCCCAGCGAGATGCGATCGCGAGCCGTATCCAGCTTCAGGATCTTGACCTCGACCTGGTCGCCGGGCTTTAGCAGCTCCGTGGGCGACTTGATCCGCGCGTAGCTTAGGTCGCTGACGTGCAGCAGCCCCTCGACCCCCCCGCCAATGTCGACGAACGCGCCAAAATCTGTCAGGCGCGAGACGACGCCGCTGCGCACCTGCCCCTCGGCGAGCTGTGCCACCAGTTCATGCCGCGCCGCTTCGCGCTGCTTTTCGAGCAGACGCCGGCGGCTAAGCACCAAATTCTTGCCGCGGCGATCGACTTCGGTGACTTCGCACTCCAGTCGTTTGCCGATGTAGTGTGCGAAATCATCGACGCGCATCAGCTCCACCTGGCTCTTGGGCAGGAAGCCGCGCAGCGCGCCGATCTGCAGCTCGAGCCCGCCGATGTTCAGCCCGGTGACGCGGCCTTCGACCACATCGCCCGGCTTGACCGACGATAACTCGTGCCCGGTGCGCACTTCGCGCAGCGAAAGCCGCATCAGGCCGGATTCGCTGTCGAAGCCGTGCATGATGAAATCAAAAGTCTGCTCGGGCTGCGGCGGATGATGCGTGTCGAACTCGTCCAGCGGAACGAAGGCCTCGCTCTTGCCGCCGATGTCAACGAAGACGTCGCCGCCGCGGACGGAAATGATGCGTCCGCGGATGCGGCCGCGCTCGTCGGCCTTGGCCTGAACGGGCCGTGTGGCGGCGATGCGGTCCATAGCTTCGTGGGTCAATTCGGCCAGCGCGCCTTCGACCTCGCGGTCAAAAGCTTCGCCGGCGACATCCTTCGGGTCCACATTCATGACACGCCCAGCCCTGACGGAAGGGAGAAAATCAGAGACCTTAAATGGTAGCTCGGGGCACTCTGAACGCAAGTGCGGCGGGCGGGCGGGCGAAGGGCGTGCACGCGAACGGCGACGCTCGCAAAGGGCTCGGCGGACTGCGTCGCGCAGCGGGCCATCATCGTGAGGCTCGCGGCGCCCCGGTAGCTAGAACCCGCGACGCGCTCCGAGCGCTGCTCGACCGCACGCCGTTTCACCCGCTTCGGGCCGCGCGCGGCCCGATCTGCAATGCTCGGCGGACTGGCCCGTGCGCCCCTTACGGCGGGCTGGCTGCAACCGCGCGCTGCGCGTCGTGATCTTCACCCAGCGCCTGGCGGCTGAGATCGCCGTCGCTTTCCATATCGACCCACGGCGGCGTTACCGCCGCGCTGGCCGGCAGGCCCAGCCAATTCAGCGTGAAACGCGGGTAGCCGTAGAGCAGCGCCACGTAGTCCTGCCAGTCGATCCGATAATCGGCCTGCGGCGTGATTCCGTCGCCGCGGCCCTTGTCCACAAACGGATCTTCGAAGTACGACGCTTCGTGCACGATCGCGCCGCGCTCGGGCAGATTCTGCATCGCCGCCCAGCCGCGCTGCCGCTGCGGGGCCGGCTGCAAGCGCTGCTGCAGATCGCGCTGCGAAGGCGTTTCGAGCGCCGTGGTGACCGCCGGCCCGTCCTCGCGCCAGTAATTCGGGACGCGCGCACATCCCGAAGGCGCGAGCAGCAGCGGCGCCAACGAGAGCAGCGCTGCAATCACGCGCGGCAGCGCGGCGCCGGCGCGCGGCGCGTTCCAACCCGCGCGGCGCGCATGCGAAAGCGCGCGGCGCGAATCCGGGATGCCGCGCGGCGCGGCGCTATTCTTCAATTGGGTACTCGACGGCATAGTTCGAGGGCTCCTTGGTGATCACGATATCGTGCGGATGCGATTCGGCCACACCGGCGCCGGTGACGCGCACGAATCGGCCATTGCGGCGCAGCTCGTCGACGCTGCGCGTGCCGCAGTAACCCAGCCCCTGCCGCAGGCCGCCCACCAGTTGCACGACGTATTCGCTGAGCGACCCGCGGTAGGGCACGCGACCCTCGACGCCTTCGGGCACAAATTTCTTAGGCTGATCCGCGCGCTGAAAATACCGCTCGGCGCTGCCGCGTTGCATCGCCCCGATCGAGCCCATGCCGCGATATTCCTTGTAGCGCCGCCCCTTCCAGAGCACAAGCTGCCCCGGCGATTCGTCCAGACCGGCGAACAGCGAGCCGATCATCACGCTCGAGGCTCCAGCCGCCAGCGCCTTGACTACGTCGCCGCTGTAGCGGATTCCGCCGTCGGCGATCAGCGGCACATCGGTGGCCGCGGCGCAGGTCATGACCGCCGAGATCTGCGGGATTCCCACGCCGGTGACCACGCGCGTGGTGCAGATCGCACCGGGCCCGATGCCGACCTTGATCGCGTCGGCGCCCGCGTCGGTCAGGTCGCGGGCGGCCTCGGGCGTGGCGATGTTGCCGGCGATAAGCTGAATGCTGCAGCGGGCGCGGAGTTGCTTGATGGTCTCGATCACCGCGTCGCTATGGCCGTGGGCGGTGTCGACCACCAGCACGTCGACATCCGCGCGAATCAGCTGCTCGGCGCGCTCGAAATCCAGCGCACCGATCGCCGCCCCGACGCGCAGCCTTCCGCGCTCGTCCTTGCAGCGATGCGGATACTCGCGCGAACGCTCGATGTCGCGCATCGTGATCAGGCCCGTCAGCCGCCCGCGCTCGTCCACCAGCAGCAGCTTCTCCACCTTGGCGCGGTTCAGAATCGCCTCGGCGTCGTCGAGCGTGGTCTGCGGCGCGGCCTTCACCAGGTTCGCGTGCGTCATCACTTCGCTGATGCGGCGGCTGTCAGCCTCGAGGAATTTGAGGTCGCGCCGCGTGAGGATGCCGACCAGCACGCCGTCCTCGCGTGTGATCGGGATGCCGCTGACGTTGTGCAGCCGCATGGTGGTCAGGGCCCGCTCAACGGTGTCATCCGGGCGAAGCGTGACCGGGTCGAGGATCACGCCGCTCTCGGAGCGCTTGACTTTGCGCACCTCGCGGGTCTGCTCTTCGATGCTGAGGTTGCGGTGGATGACGCCCAGCCCGCCTTCCTGCGCGAGCGCGATCGCCAGGCTGCTCTCGGTGACGGTATCCATCGGGGCGCTGAGCAGTGGGATGTTGATGCGGATGCTGCGCGTCAGTTGCGTGGAGACGTCGGTATCGCGCGGGTGGAACGAAGCCCGCGCCGGAATCAGCAGCACGTCGTCAAACGTAAACGCGTCGGAAACGATCTTCGCCGGGTAGGCACGGGGCTCCATGTGTCTATGATACGGACGTCGCGCGCGGCGTCAATTTCGATTTGGCGGCGCTGTCGGTTCGCAATCTGACCCACGGAGCACGAATGCTCGGATTCAGCTCGTTTTCCGCATGCGCTCTGCTAGCGCAAACCAGCGCGCCCGCCATCGACGCCGGCAGCACCGCCTGGATGCTGGCCAGCTCCGCGATGGTGCTGCTGATGGTGCCCGGCCTGGCGCTGTTCTACGGCGGCATGGTGCGGCGCAAGAACATCCTCTCGACCATGATGCACAGCTTCGCCGCGATGGCGGTGATCGGCGTGCAATGGGTGCTGATCGGCTACGGCCTGTCGTTTGGGCCGAGCGTCGGCGGCTGGATCGGCTGGGACTGGAAGTATCTGGGCCTTGCGGGCGTGGCACATACCGACTTGTTCGCCGACAAGGCCATTCCCGAATTTGTATTCATCATGTTTCAGGGCAAGTTCGCGATCATCACGCCCGCGCTGATCGCCGGCGCGATCGCCGAGCGGATGCGATTCGCGACCTACCTGGTTTTCATCGTGCTCTGGTCGACGCTGATTTACAACCCGCTGGCGCATTGGGTCTGGGCCGCAGACGGCTGGCTGTTCCGCTACGGCGTGCTGGATTTCGCCGGCGGAACGGTGGTGCACATCAGCTCGGGCGTCTCGGCGCTGGCGCTGACATTGCTGATGGGTCCGCGGCGCGATTACGCGCGCGGCGCGATCGCGCCGCACAATCTGCCACTGACGCTGACGGGCGCGGGCCTGCTGTGGTTTGGCTGGTTCGGGTTCAACGCGGGCAGCGCGGTGGCGTTCGAGTCGCCGGTGGCGGGCGCGACCGCCGGGCTGGCTTTCGCGACCACGCAGACCGCCGCAGCCGCTGCCGGCCTGAGCTGGATGCTGATTGAGTGGATGCATCACGGCAAGCCCACCAGCCTGGGAATGGCGTCCGGGATTGTCGCCGGGCTGGTCGCGGTTACGCCCGCGGCCGGGCACATCCAGCCGCTGTGGGCGATTGTGATTGGCGCCATCGCTTCACCGCTGTGCTATTTCGCCGTACTTTCCAAACGCCGCTTTGGTTACGACGACTCGCTGGACGCGTTCGGCGTGCACGGCGTCGGCGGGCTGTGGGGCGCACTGGCGACCGGCTTGTTCTGCAGCATCCCGGTGCAGGGCCTGATCAGCGGCGCATCCGAGCAGTTCGTGAAACAACTGGTCGGGGCCGGCGTGGCCGTGGCCTACGCGCTGATTGGCACGCTGCTGATCGTCGGCGCACTGCAGCTCACCATGGGGCTGCGCGTCACCCCAGAGGACGAGCGCGAAGGCCTCGATCACGCCGTGCATGGCGAGCGCGGCTACCATGCGGAGATTGGCTGAGACGCGTAGAGGCGCTTCGTCGCGCTCGATCGAAAGCAGAGCAGAGCAGAGCGCAGCGCGCGACGCGGCGCCGAACGGAGTGGTAATGAAACTGGTGATGGCAATCATCCGGCCCGAGCGGCTCGACGCGGTTCAGGCCGCGTTGCAGGCTGTGCTCGACGAGCAGGACAACTACCGCCTGACGGTGCAGACCGTCGAGGGGCACGGGCGGCTGCGCGGCGAGGTCGAGTACTTCCGCGGTCAGCCGGTGCGGCCGCAGATGGTGCAGCGCCTGCAACTGACGATCGCGGTGAATGACCCGTACGTCGAGCCGACCCTGCAGGCGATTGTCGCGGCGGCCCGCAGCGGCGCGGGGCAGGTCGGCGACGGCAAGATCTTCGTCATGCCCCTGGATGAATGCGTGCGCATCCGCACCGGCGAGCGCGGCGGTGCCGCGATCTGAGTTCGGGCCGCAGCGATCGACTATACTCCGGGGCGATCTGGAGTAATCGCCGCCGATGTCGCGCATCCGTGTCCTGCCGCCGAGCCTGGTCAATCGCATAGCCGCCGGCGAATGTGTCGAGCGCCCCGCCAGCGTCGTGAAGGAGCTGGTCGAGAACGCGCTCGACGCCGGCGCCAGACGCATCGAGATTCAGCTTCGCGACGGCGGGCGCGAGCTGATCCAGGTCAGCGACGACGGCTGCGGCATGCATGCCGACGATCTGCGCCTCAGCGTCGAGCCGCACGCCACCAGCAAGCTGACCTGCGACGACGACCTGTTCTCGATCGCCACGATGGGCTTTCGCGGCGAGGCCCTGGCCAGCATTGGTTCGGTCGCGCGTCTGGAGATCACGTCGCGGCCGCGCGATCAGGAGGTCGCCCAGCGGCTGCTGCTCGACGCCGGCGAGCTCAGCGGCCCGGCCCCCTGCACCGGACCGGTCGGAACCAGCGTCAGCGTCCGTGATTTGTTCTACTGCGTGCCCGCGCGGCGGAAATTCCTGCGGACCAACCAGACCGAGATTGGCCACGTCAATGAGCAGCTTGGCCGCATCGCGCTGCCGCACTCGCGTGTCGCGTTCACGCTGAGCCACCAGGGACGCGTCACGCACCGGCTCGAATCGACCGACGACCTGCGCACGCGGATCGCCGACCTATTTGGTCCGGAGTTGGCCGATACATTGTTGCCAATCACGCGCGATAGCGGCGGCGTGTGCGTAAGCGGTCTGGTCGCGCCGCCCGCCGAAGGCCGCGGCGCGGGCAAGTGGGAGTACGTATTCGTCAACGGGCGTTTTGTGCGCGACCGCTTCGTCTCGCACGCGGTCAAGGAAGCCTATCGCAGCCTGATCGACCCGGGCCGTTACCCGGTCGTGTTCCTGATGATCACGATCGACCCCGCCGCGGTCGACGTCAACGTGCACCCGACTAAGATCGAGGTCCGCTGGCGCGATTCGAACTACGTGCACGGGCAGGTGCTCGCCGCGCTGCGCGAGAAATTCCTGCAGACGAACCTCGATCGGCGGCTGCGGCCGAGCGCGCCCGATCAGGACGAGTATCGCGAGCGTGTGCGGGCCTCGATGGTCGAGTTTTTCACCAACCCGCCGCGCGGGGCGTGGGACGGGCCGAGCGGGGGCGTGTCGTACTCTCGCACGCCGCACGCCGGGACGAGTCCGCGCGAGGCGCCAGCGTCGCACGAAGCGCCCGGTTGGCTGGCGGGCGAGTCGCCGCTTCACGGGCCGGAGCGCAGACGGCTTGCGGCGCCTTCACCGCTGGCCGAGCTAGAAGTGCGCACCGCAATCGAGCAGAGCCACAGCCAGCGCACCAGCGACGACGACACCGCCCTCGCAACCGAGCTGAGCGCCGCGCTGCACGAGACGCCGCGCGGCGGCGAGCCGCGCGCGATTCAACTGCACCGCACGTACCTGGTGGTCGAGACCGGCGACGGGCTGATGATCATCGATCAGCATGCGCTGCACGAGCGGATTCTGTACGAGCAGATTCGGCAACGCGTCTCGCAGCGGCCGCTGGAGTCGCAGCGGCTGCTGATGCCCGAAAGCATCCCTACGCCGCCCGATCGGCACGAAGCGCTCGAGACGCACGCCGCAACGCTGGCGCGGCTGGGCATCGAGCTGACGCCCAGCGGACCGCAGTCGGTCGCGTTGCACGCGTTTCCCAGCTTTCTGGAGCGCGTCGATCGCGCGGCTTTCGTGCGCGACCTGCTGGATCGCCTGGCCGAACAAGGCGCGCGACCCGCGGACGACACGCTGCTGCACGACATTCTCGACATGATGGCCTGCAAGGCCGCCGTGAAGGCCGGCGATCCGCTTTCGCGCGGCGAGATCGAAGCGCTGCTGGCGCAGCGGGCGCTGGCGGAGCGCGCCAGCAACTGCCCGCACGGCCGGCCGACCACGCTGCATCTGACGCTTCGCGATCTGGAGAAGCAGTTCAAGCGAAGGTGACGGAAAGGTAAGTTGCGAGTTACTCGTTGCGAATAACGAGTTCAGAATAGGCGGAATCAGAAACTTCTAATCATTCGCTCTTCGCTACTCGACACTCGCAACTCTTCTCGTCACTCGTTCTTCGCTACTCGAAACTCGCTACTCTTTGATTCACTAGTTCCTCGCTCCAAGACACTCGCAACTGTCTCTAGTTGCATGCCTGATCCCAGTTTGCCAGCAGGATGCCCAGGTCCTGGCCGTCGGTGTCGCCGTCGCCGTCGAGGTCGCCGGCGCCATCGATCTGCCAGCCGCCGAGCAGGATTCCCAGGTCGGCATTGGTGACCTGGCCGTCGCCGTCGATATCGCCGGGGCAGGCCGCTGGCGGTCCGGCCTGGGCTTGCAGCTCGATTCGCAGCCCGCCGATCTCCACGCGCTCAGCGCCAGCGCCGCCGCCCTCGAAGCGAAAATTGTTGACGCCCATGACAAGCACGGCGGGGTCGACATCGATCAGCGTCGAATCGCCCGCGATGCTGGCCGTCGCGACCTGCACATCATTGATGAACAGGGACAGCGGGGCCGCGTCACCCGGCACATACACGTCCGTGACGCGTACGCGCAGCGGCGCGATCAGCCGATGCTGCGCCAGCGTTTTCTGAATCTGGTCGCCCAGGTCAACCTCAAAGGCCGCTTCCGCCACGCCCGGCCTGCCCGCCACGCGCGGATCGAGCACCCCGCTGACGATGAACTGCAGTGCGCCGTGACCGCCGACCCACCAGAGCAACTGGTCATCCTGCCCGAGCAGGCCCGTCGCCGGCCCGGTGCCGAAGTATTCCTCCAGCGCGGCGACAGTGCCTGGCCCGTCGATCGGCATCGGCAGCGCGCCCGGCACGCCCGGCAGATTGCCGGCGCCCGGTGGCGGGGTGCCGTCGGCGTAGAACACGCGAATGTCCGCCGCGGAATAGCCGTACACGTTGCGGAGCGTCAGGTACGTGCGCCAGGCGTCGTAATAGAAGCGCGGCGAGCGGACGGCCGTGCCATTGGCCTGCACGTCGATGTCGCTGCCGACGAAGAGCAGCGCGACATTTCGATCAATCGCGCTGCGCAGCGAAATGCTCTCGATGGCGCGGCTCCGCACCAGATACTGTGGCAGCTCCAGGTCGCGCAGCGCCGCCGGGTAGCTGGCTTGCGTCAGCGCCGACAAGTAGGCGTCGCGCAGCGTCACGTTGCTGGCGGCGGAGATCGACTCATTCCACGCGTACGCGAAGAAGCTGCGCGGCCAGGACGGCGGCGCCGGGCTGCCCAGTGCGGCGCTCTGGCCCCAGGCCGGCTCGTTCCAACGCGTCGCCGCGAAAACGCCGCAGCGCGGCAGCGACTCGTCGTCGAGCTCGTCGAGGAATCCGCCCGCGTAGCTCTGCGTCATCGTGACCAGCAGCTCGTCATACACGCGATACCCGAGCGGATAGAGCACCAGCGAGAGCAGCCCGCTGACAGCGGTGTCGTCCAGCAGCGCGTCGTTGCAGACGATCGCCGAATGCCAACCGCCCGAAAGCGGCACGCGCTCCACGCCGGTCAGCACGCGCAGCGGGCGCTCGTCGGGCTGCCGCAGGTACACCGACGGACCTGCGCCTTCGAAACTGGTCAGATCCTGGGCAAACTTCACCGTCAGATACTGCGTCCCATTCGAACCGACCATGAACGCGTTCCGCAGCGAGTCTAGCAGCAGCGCCTGCGGCTGGTCGTTCCCGCTGCTGGCGGTAAATGTCGGGCCGGCGACGCCGATGACCGCATTGACGCTGGTCAGCGCAAAGTTTGCGTTGGTGGCCGCGGTCGCCGAGGCGAACCACAGCGTCTTTTTCTTGTCGAGCACCATGGCGCGGAGCTGCGAGCCGCTGGTGCCGAACGTGCGCCGCCACACCTGCGAGCCGTCCAGTCCGAGCAGGCGCCGCGCGACGGGCCCGCCGCTGCTGCGATTGCCGCTGACGATCACGTCGCCCGAAGGGTCGACCGCGACGGCGCGCGCGCCATCCGCGGTGGAGATCCGCGCCCAGAGTCGCTGGCCGGCGTGCGTGTATGCCGCGGTCAGCGCCTGGAACTGATTGGACGTATTCCGAAACTCGCCGGCCAGGGCCAGCCCGCCCAGCGGATCGAAGCCCAGTCGCGGGCGCGAAACGCTCTGCGCCGGACTGGGCGTCGTAATGCTGTCGCTCCAAAGGATTGCGCCGTCGAGTCCATTGAGCTGCGCGACGAAGAACGGCTGCGGCCCGGCGCCGAGTGCGCCACAGAGGTTGATTGGTCCGCGCGGATCGACCGCCAACTGGCTGGCGACCGCCGTCGCCGAAGCCACGGCGATTTGCGCGAGCCAGCGGCGCGTGCCGTCGGGCGCGAACCGCAGCACATCGAAGCGCGCCCCGTCGTCGCCCAGCACCAGCGCTTCGCCGTCGGCGATGGCGATGTCGCGTCCGCGTGCGCCCGCCGGCGTCGGCGCGTGCACGTCGCGCCACAGCTCGACGCCGTCGCTGCCGCGGAGCTTGACGGTGATCATTTCGCTCACGCCGACGTTCAGGTTTGTGCAGACGACATACGCGTCGCCCTTGTCATCCACCGCGATCGCGGGCGGATCCTGACCAAACGTCAGCCCACTGAAGCTGAGCGCCTGCGTCCAAAACGCGCTGCCGTCGACGCTCGCCAGCTTCTGAATTGTGATCGACGAATCCACCGTCACGTAGCCGACGACCAGGACGTTCCCTGCCGGGTCGATGGCGGCGGCTGTGGCGGCGGATGCGCCGCTTCCGAGCGTTTTCAACCAATCGGGCGCTTGAGCGAATGTCGCGAAAACGAGTTGAGACAGCACGAGCGCGGCGCTGGCCGCGCGGGTTGCTCTGCGCATGAAGCCTCCGAGTTGCTTTGCGCGAAACTTCCTTCCCCACCGGCATTGAGAAAATTAGCTTAGCAAATGCGAGCCGGAAAAGCCAGCGGCGCGCGGCGGCGTTTCAAGCAACGCGCAGCAGTCGAGTTCAGAGCCGCAACCGTCCGGGAGCGGTTGTCCCGGAGTGCGAACTTGCTTCGGTTTCGCCCAGACCAATCGAAAACCGACGCTTCGGAACGTCGATGGCGCGTATTTCAAATCCATACGTCGTGCGCAGGTCGCAATTTTCAATCCTGAGCGGCGCGGGGCGCACGCCCGAGAATCCTCGCTAAACTGCGCGATTCGGAGTTTTGCCCAGGGAACGATGCCCAAGCCCGCCGCAAAGTTGCAGGCCGCGCGTTTGAAGGCGCGGCGCGCCGCGCCGCCGGCGTTGCCGGCGCACAAACAGGCGCGCACAGCGGCGGCACCGCAGTCGGCAGCAGCGCAAACGCCCTCAACCAGTACCCATCCGCCGCATGCGGCCCGCAACGGCGACGTGCCCTGGCTTACGGTGCGCGGCGCGGCGCACAACAATCTTCGTCGCATCGACATCGCCTTCCCGCTGGCGCGCTTCACCTGCGTGACCGGCGTCTCGGGCTCGGGAAAAAGCTCGCTGGTGAATGACATCCTGTTTCCGGCCCTGGCGCGGCGGCTGAACAACGCGATCACCGCGCAGGCCGGCGCGCACGACGGCATCGAAGGGCTCGAGCAGCTCGACAAGGTGATCGCGATCGATCAGACGCCGATCGGCCGCACGCCGCGCAGCAATCCGGCCACGTACATCAAGGTTTTCGACGAGATTCGAGACCTGTTCACACGCCTGCCGGATGCCAAGCTGCGCGGCTACAAGGCCGGCCGCTTCAGCTTCAATGTACCCGCCGGCCGCCGCGGCGGCGGGCGCTGTGAAGCCTGCGAGGGCAACGGCTCAAACCGCATCGAGATGGACTTCCTGGCCGACGTCTGGGTCACCTGCGCGGTGTGCGGCGGAAAGCGATTTGCGCGCGAGACACTGCAGATCCTCTACAAGCACAAAAGCATCGCCGAAGTGCTCGAGATGGACGTGGCCCAGGCCATGGCCCACTTTGAGAACGTGCCGCGCATCCGCGACATGCTGCAGACGCTGCACGACGTCGGGCTCGATTACGTTAAGCTTGGCCAGCCCAGCACAACGCTCTCTGGCGGCGAAGCGCAACGGATCAAGCTGGCCCGCGAGCTGGTCAAGAAGGCCACCGGCCGCACGCTCTACGTGCTCGACGAACCCACCACCGGGCTGCACTTTGAGGACATCCGCAAGCTGCTGCTGGTGCTGCACAGTTTCGTCGACGCCGGCAATACCGTGGTGGTGATTGAGCATAATTTGGACGTGGTCAAGACCGCCGATTGGGTGATCGACCTGGGGCCCGAAGGCGGCGCGGGCGGCGGCGCGCTGGTCGTGGCCGGCGCGCCCGAGATGGTCGCCGAATGTGACGCATCCCACACCGGGCGGGCACTGCGCGAAGTGCTCAGCCCCGAGAAGGCTGCTTGGCTGCAACCCGCGCAGCCGGCTGCCGCCGCGGCGCGTGGCAGCGCCGCCCTGCCGCCGGCCGATGCGCACCAGGCGGAGTCAGAGCGGCGTTCGAGTCGCGATGTGCTTACCGTCCGCGGCGCGCGGCAGCATAACCTCAAAGACGTCAGCGTCGTGATCCCGCGCGATCACATGACGGTCTGCACCGGGGTCTCCGGCTCGGGCAAGACCAGCTTCGCGATCGACACGGTGTTCAATGAAGGCTACCGCCGCTACGTTGAATCGCTCTCGGCCTATGCGCGGCAGTTCCTGGGCCAGATGCAAAAGCCGCGTGTCGATCACATTGAGGGGCTTTCGCCCGCGATCTGCATCGAGCAAAAGGCGGCCAGCAAGAGCCCGCGTTCGACGGTCGGCACGATCACCGAGATTTACGATTACATGCGCGTCTTATGGGCTCGCGTGGGCACGCCCTTCTGCCCGCGTTGCAGCATCCCGGTCGGCAGCCAGACCGCCGACGAAATCGTCGAGCGGATCCTGGCGCTGGGCGCGGGCGCGCCGCTGGCGATTCTTGCACCGGTGCGATTGAGCGACGGCGAGCGCTACGCCGGTCTGTTCACGCGTCTGAAGAACTCCGGCTACACGCGTGTCCGCATCGATGGGCAGATCCAGGCCACCGTTCAGGCCACGACGCTGGATGCACGCCGGAAGCACCGTGTCGAGGTGGTGATCGACCGCCTGCTGCTGAAACCCGGGGCGCGTTCGCGCGTCGCGGAAGGCGTCGAGGCGGCACTGTCGTTGGGCGATGGCGTGATGCAGGTCGTCGTCGAGGCGCTCGAGCACGTCGCCGAGGACGCGGCCGCGCAGGCCGCGCCCGCCGCTGCGCCGCGCGAGATTCGTTTCTCACAGAATTTCGCCTGCACACGTTGCGGCGAGAGCTTCGAGCCGCTGGCGCCGCATCACTTCAGCTTCAATAGTCAGATGGGCTGGTGCGAGACCTGCGAGGGCCTGGGCGTGCAGCGCGGCGCACCGGCCGGCGCGATCATCGTCAATCCGGCGCGCACGATCGTCGACGGCGCCATCGCCGGCTGGTGGGCCATCAAGCCCGAGTCACCCTTCGAGCGCATGCTGGCGGCGCTGTGCAGCGCGATCGGGGCCGACTTCAAAGCGCCGCTGGGCCAATGGGACACGGCCCACCGCAATGTGCTGCTCTTTGGCCTGCCGCAGTGGATCACGCTTCGCGGCAGCGCGGAGGACGCGCGCAAGTCCGGCGATTTCCGCTTCCGGTGGCGCGGCTTCTTCCCCACCATCGATGCCGCCACGCGCCACAGCCGCGAGTTGCGGGCCAAGCTGCACGACACCGTGACCGATGTTCCCTGCGTGAGCTGCCGCGGCGGGCGGCTGCGGAGCGATGCGGCCGCCGTGCGATTGTTGCCCGACACGAACGAGCGCTCGGCGCGATCACAAGCTGGGGATCACGCGGACGATGCGGCGCTCGACCATGGCGCCGTGGCCGCGGCGGGCGGGGCCAGCCTGGTGGAAGTCTGCCAATGGCCGCTGGCGCGCGTCGCCGAGTACTTCGCCAATCTACCGCTGAGCAAGGGGCAGTTGCGCGTGGCGGGCGAATTGTTGCACGAGATTCGCAACCGCGTGCAGTTCCTGCTGGATGTTGGGCTGGAGTATCTGACGCTGCATCGCGCCGCGCCCACGCTCAGCGGCGGCGAGGCGCAGCGCATCCGGCTCGCCAGCCAGATCGGAAGCGGGCTTTCCGGCGTTTTGTACGTGCTGGATGAGCCGACCATCGGATTGCACCCGCGCGACACCGCGCGCCTGATCCGCGCCCTGCACAAGCTGCGCGGCCTGGGAAACACGCTGCTACTGGTCGAGCACGACCGCGATGTCATCCGCGCTGCCGACCGCGTGCTGGATTTTGGCCCGCGTGCCGGGCGCTTCGGCGGCGAGATCGTCGCCGAAGGTGCACCGCGCGAGCTGTTCGCCGAAGCGGCGCGGCGGCGCGATGGCGCGGCAGCACAGGCGCTCGAGCCGCACGAGTCGGGCGCGGCGTCGTTGACGCGCGCGTATCTCAGCGGCGCAAGCGGCATTTCGATCCCCAGCAACCGCCGCGCGATCGCGCCCTGGGCGCCGCTGCCGCACGACACACTCGCCGAGAAGCGCCGGCGCACATCGCGGGCCGCGCAGCGGCGTTTCGCAGCCAGCGCCGCGAGCGAGATGCGCTGGCTGGTGGTGCGCGGCGCGCGGCAGCACAATCTGAAGAATCTGGACGTGCCAATCCCGCTCGCGCGGCTGGTATGCATCACGGGCGTCTCGGGCTCGGGGAAAAGCTCGCTGGTGAATGACATTCTCTGGCCGGCGCTGGCGCGGCACTACTACAACTCCAACGCCAACGTCGGCGACCACAGCGACATCCTGGGTCTCGAGTTGCTCAGCGGCGTGATCAACGTCGACCAGGACCCGATCGGCACCACGCCCTCCAGCAACCCGGCCACCTACACCGGCGTGTTCGATTGGATTCGCGAGCTCTTCGCGCGCCTGCCAGACAGCAAGCTCCGCGGCTACAACGCCAATCGCTTCAGCTTCAACCGCCCGGGCGGCCGCTGCGAAGCCTGCGAGGGCTACGGCCAGAAGCGGATCGAGATGCACTTCATGCCCGATGTCTGGGTCGAGTGCGAGGCCTGCCACGGCAAGCGCTACGAACGCGAGACGCTCGAAATCCGCTTCAAGGGCAAGAGCATCGCCGACGTGCTCGAGCTTTCCGTCGCCGACGCGCTGGCACTCTTCGAGAATGTGCCGCGTGTGCGGCGGATGCTGCAGACGCTGGCGGACGTCGGGCTCGATTACGTGCAGCTCGGCCAGCCGGCCCCGACGCTCTCGGGCGGCGAGGCGCAGCGCGTCAAACTGGCCCGTGAGCTGGGCCGGCCCGATTCCGGGCAGACGCTCTACATCCTGGACGAACCCACCACCGGCCTGCATTTCGATGACGTCCGCAAACTGCTGGACGTGCTGCAGCGGCTGGTCGACCTGGGCAACAGCGTGCTTGTGGTCGAACACAATCTCGATGTGATCAAGTGCGCCGATTGGGTGATCGAGCTGGGCCCCGAAGCCGGCGAAGCCGGCGGCCAGATCGTCGCCAGCGGCACGCCCGAGCAGCTTGCCGAATCACGCGGCTCGCCGACCGCCGATCATCTGCGGCCGCTGCTGCTGGCCGGGCCGTATGCGGAGCGGCCGGTGCATGACGCCCGCCGCTACGCCGCGCAGGTGCTCGCCGATGAGCGGGCCGGCCTGGGCAAGGTCGGGCGCGAGGTGCAGATGCCCTGGCAGATCGACGGCCGCAAGTGGCATCTCGAGCAGCGCGCCAGCCGCGACGAGAAACCGGTGCGCTGGCAGCGCGAAGCGCTGCTGCTGATCGAAGCCAGCGTGCAGCAGGTCGGCGGCTTCGCCGAAACGCATTGGAACGACCGCGCACACGTCGAGCTGATCGCGCCAGGCACCGACACCTGGTTCCTGCACATCCTGACCGGCGGCGAATGGCTGCTCGAATGCTATTTCCGCGTGCCCAAAGGCCGCTTCGACGGGCGCACGCTCCAGAAGCAGATCGGCTTGAAGACGCTCGACCAGCGCGGCGACCTGCAAACCTATGGCGATTGGCAGCGCGTCGAGCTGCGCGAGCGGCAAGGCGCCTGGGACGCGGTCGCGATCTACGTGCACGACCGCGAAGAGATCGACACGCCGGGCTTCCGCAAGTTTGTGCGCGATGCGGCCCGCGCCTATCTCGAGGAACTGAAGCAATGAACGCGCCTCGGAGGGGTCGGAATGCTTGAGCTGCTGCCGCGGCGGGCGTTCTTTCAATTTGAGCTGGACGTCGCGTACGTCGAGCGCGTGCCGACCATCGACGCCGACATGCGCAAATGGTCGCCGCGCTACCTGCTCCCGCCGCTGACGACCATCGAAGACGCGCCCGAGTTCGCGAAGGTGTACTGGGCCTGGCATGAAAGTGGGTTGCTCACGGCCTTCGACGTCAACGGCGGCCCGCCCACCTGCAGCACCAGCGAGTGGTGGAAGCTGGATGGGCTGCGCGTCTGCCTAAACACGCGCGACACGCCCGACATCAAGCGCGCCACGCGCTACTGCCACTTCTTCTACCTGTTGCCGACCGGCGCGGGCGCGAGCCGCAAACAACCGGCGGTCGGGCTGCATCGCATGAGCCGCGCCAAGGAACATCCACCCAACACGGACTGCGCGCAGATCCGCTTCGCCAGCCGCGTGCATCGCGAGGGCTACGCGATGGAGGCGTTTTTCCCGGCCAGCGTGCTGCACGGCTGGGACCCGCTGGAGCAGCCGCGCGTCGGTCTGTTCTACAAGGTCAAGCGCGTCAATCGCACCAGCCAGCATCTGACCGTCAGCGACGAGCTGGGCTGGAATGTCGACCCCAGCACCTGGGCCACGGGTGTGCTGACGCGCGGCGGCTCCGGTTAGAATCGCCTGGCGCCTCCGGGAGTAGCATGCAAATGACTGGCCCGACACAGATCGCATTCGAACCCGACCTGAACGCCGACCTCGACCGCGAGCAGATCGGCGACCTGCAGACCGAAGAGATGATCGTCAACATGGGCCCGCAGCATCCGGCCACGCACGGCGTGCTGCGCGTCGTGCTGCGAACGGACGGCGAGCTGGTGCTCGATGCCCAGCCGGTCATCGGCTACCTGCACCGCTGCGCCGAGAAGCTGGGCGAAAACCTCGCCCCATATCAATGGGTGCCCAAGACCGACCGCATGGATTACGTCGCCGCGATGAACAACAACCACGCCTGGGCCATTGCGGTCGAGCAGCTCTGCGGCATGGATGTGCCCGAGCGCGGCAAGTACATCCGCATCATTGCGGCGGAGCTGAACCGCATCGCGTCGCACCTGGTCAGCTTCGGCACGTACGGGCTCGACATGGGCGCGTTTACGCCCTTCCTCTACGCTTTCCGCGAGCGCGAATACATCCTGGACCTGTTCGAGGCCATGTGCGGCGCGCGGCTGACGTACTCGTTCATCTATCCCGGCGGGCCGCTGCACACCAACAATCGCGACGTGGCCCTGCCGGAGGGTTTCGCCGCACGCTGCCGCGAATTCCTCGACTACTTCGAGCCCAAGATCGATGAATACAACCAGCTTCTGAGCTTTAATCACATCTTCGTCAAACGCACCGCCGGCGTGGGCGTGATCAGCGCCCCGCGCGCCATCGCCAACGGACTCAGCGGCCCCTGCCTGCGCGCCAGCGGCGTCCGCTGGGACCTGCGCCGCGTCAAACCATACGACATCTACGACCGCTTCGAATTCGACGTGCCCATCGGCGTGCCCGGCGGCAGCGCCGGAATCCCCGAGGAAGTCGTCGTCGGCGACTGCTGGAACCGCTACTTCGTCCGCATGCTCGAAATGAAACAGTCCGTCCGCATTCTGCGGCAGGCGCTCGATCAGCTCCCCACCGACGGACCTTGGCGCGTGAAGGGCGCCAAGAACGTCAAGCTACCGCCACGCGAAGTCTACTTCGAAGCCGAGAATCCGCGCGGGCAGCTCGGCTTTTACATTCAGGGCGATGGCTCGGCGATTCCGTATCGCGTGAAGGCCCGCGGGCCGAGCTTCTGCAACATCTCCATCCTGAACGAAGTTTGCCGCAATGTGCTGCTGGCGGACGTTCCCGCGATCGTTGGCAGCATTGACATCGTGATGGGCGAAGTCGATCGCTAGCGCCCGATTCGGCGCATTCCTCAATGGCGAAGCTATGAAGCGAGCCACCTCGGTAGCCAGCGCGCGGCCGCGCCGCGTCGAACGATCTGCGCAGCTGCTCAGGGCACACCGCTGCTGCTGCAGCACAGGCATGAAGCCCAACTCGAGCTTCCGGTGCACTTGCAACATGACCACTTGTTGTCACGGCATGCAACCGTGCACGAGCTCGGGTTACCGCTGCAACCGCCGATTCCGCACGAGCCTGAACCGGGTCCGCCGGCGGTGCAACCCTGGCAACCTTCGGATAGATCTTCAAGACCCGTGCTCAAACGTTGCATCTCGGCGATGTAAAGTTCGATCAGGCGGGCAGCCGCTGGCGTTCCGACGGGTTCGCCGTAGGGCCGGCGCGACCCAATGTGGACCGCTGCGATCTGCGCCGCCCAAGTGATCAGCGGAGCGCCGGCCTCGTCGGCCACGCGCGGATCGCACCCGAAATCCAGCAGCGAGATGGCAAAGAGCCGCTGGCCGTCGAGCGCGACGCGGCTGGTGCCGGTCGCGACTTCGTGCGTGACCAGGAAGCGCCCACTGGCTTGGCCGGGCAGCAAGCGCGTGTCGTCGACGGACTCAGGCACGAAATGAAACAGGCGCAGGCCGCGTGGCGGCTCTTCTAGTGCAAGCGCGATCAGGATGTGCCCATCCGCCGTGATCTGCAACACGCCGGTCCCGACGCCGCTCAGGTCCCGTTCACGTTGCACGTCCGGGGCAATGGCGGCCGCCTCATCGCTGAAGGCATCCGAGCTGGGCGGGACGGCAATGCTTGCGGAGTGCACCCACGCGAACGACAGCCACGCAATCAGTAGGCTGAAGTGAGACAACATGTTCACCTTCCATTGCAGGAGGCGCGGGATTGAAGGGGCCCTATTCATGTAAGTCTGCTTCGGATCGTCGCGAAGTCAAGAAAAATGCGGTGCCTGAATGCGCCGCGAACGCCGGGATCGAATCGCGCGTCGGATCGCAATCAACGCGCAGACATGATCCATAGCCGCGACGGTACGCGATCCAATCGCGCCGCGACCGGTTCAACACCTGCTTTCGCAGCGGCGGATCCACCCCCTTTGGCGAGCTACACTCGACCGCGGCTACTTCAATGCAAAGGAGGCGCGCGACTTGCGCCCGTCCTTACTCTCGATCTCAACCCACAGCCGGCTCTCGGCCGGGAGCGGGTCGGGCACCTCGGCGTGCGTATGCCAGCGGTCGGGCTCCTTCGAGTCCTCGATCTGGGCCCGGGCCTTCATCGAACCCTTCGCGTCCGCAGTGCCGATCCAAAAGCGAACGGCGTTGACGCTGACAGGGCTTCCGTCCGCCGCCGTCAGCCACACGTCGATCGCCGCGTCGCCACCGGGTTTCAGTTCGCCGGCATCGCGGGTTGCCTTCAGATTCAGGCCGTCGACCGCAACGGCGCCCAGGTCAATCAGTGGCCCGTGGCCAGACGATTCGGCGACGGGCTGTGTGGCTGCGCCCGTGGCGGTGGAATCGGACGTTTCCGCGGCCTTCGATTTTGACGTTGGAGGTGCACTCGCCTCGGGCTTGAGCTTGTTCTCGCAAGCGGCGAAAGAGACGAGCAGGAACGCACAGCACGATAGAGCCAGGTTACGCATCGCGGTGAACTCCCTTTCAAATCGGACTCGGTCGCACTCTCTCACTTCGTCGATCTTTCGCCTTCCGCAGCTTCCGGATCCCGCTTCGGTTCGCCGCGCGGCACGCGCTTCGCGACCTCGCGGCCGGTATCGCTGCGATTCCATCCGAAGACCAGGGCATACCCAGCCGGCACGACGACCAGGTTGAGAAACGTGGACGTGATCAGACCGCCGAGGACGACCGTGGCCAGCGGGGCGAGCAATTCGCTGCCGGGCTGGCCCTTGGCCAGCGCCAGCGGGATAAGGCCCAGCGCCGCGCAGAGCGCCGTCATCAGGATCGGGACGAGCCGCTGCAGCGAGCCTTGCAGGATCGCCTCGTCGAGCGGCTTGTGCTCGACGCGCAGCAGGTGCTGATAGTGGTTCACCAGCAGCAGCCCGTTGCGGACGGCAATGCCAAACAGCGTGATGAAGCCGACCAGGCTGGCGATCGAGATGATCGGCGCCTCATACCGCCGGCCTGAGAGGCCCAGCAGCGCGAGCGTGTTCGCCAGCGGATCAGCCGCCTCGCTCAGGTAGATCGCCACGATGCCGCCAATGATCGAGAGCGGCAGGTTGACCATCACAAGCACCGCGGCCCGCAGCGAGCCGGTGGCAAGCTGCAGCAGCATCAGCATCAGCACGACGACGCCCGCGCCGGCGAAGAGGATCGTCTGCGATGCGGCCTGCTGAGCCTCAAATTGCCCGCCGTAATGCACGCTGTATCCGGCGGCATGCACGATGGGATCGACGCTGGCGCGGACGCGCTCGAGCAGTTGCCCGAGATTGTGGCCCTCGGCGACGTTGCAGGAGATCAGCGCCTTGCGCCGCGCGTTTTCGCGTGCGATCAGATTTGGCGTGCGCTCCGGTCCGATGTCGGCGACTTCATCAAGCCGCACGGTTGCGCCGCCGACGCCGCGCAGCCGCAAGCCGGCGAGCTGGCGGACGCTCTCGCGCTCGGCTGCGGCGAGCCGCACGACGATATCGTAGCGCCGCACACCCTGGTTCACGGTCGCGACCCTCTCACCGTAGATCGCCTGCTGCACCTGCTGCGCCGCCGCGGCCGGCGTGAGCCCGGCCGCCGCTAATTCCTGATGGCGATAGCGGATCGGCAACGACGTCACCAGCGCCTCGCGATTCGCAGCGACGTCGCGCGTGCCGGGCAGCCGCTGCAGGGCGGTCTCGATCTGCTTGGCGAGCTGCCTCAGCCGGCTCAGGTCGTCGCCAAATACGCTGATGGCGATGGCGGCGGGCGTGCCTGAGAGGATGTGCGAGAGGCGATGCTCGATGGGTTGGCCGACCATGGTGGTCACACCGGGGACATCCGCCAGCACGGCGTCGATCCCGGCGCGCACCTGCTCTTTCGACGCGCGCGGCGCGACGGTCACTTCGATCTCCGAGCTGCTGGGCGGCTCGGCGTGCTCGTCGCGCTCGGCGCGACCGGTGCGGCGCGTGACGGTCTCGACGCCGGCGATCTGCGTCAGGCGCTGCTCGATGCCGCGTGCCAGGCGGTCGCTCTCGGTCAGCGAGGTGCCCGGTGGCGCGAAGAGAAAGACGGTAAACGTGCCTTCGTTAAACGCCGGCAAGAAGCTGGCGCCGAATGTGCTCCCCAGCCAGAGCGAGAGCAGCGTCACCACGCCTGCCAGCCCAAGCACGCGCAGGCGATGCTGAATCGACCAGCGCAGCGACGGCTCGTAGCGCCGCTTGAGCCAGCGAACGAGCAAGCCGTCAGAGTGCCGGGCGCCGCCGAGCTTGCCGCGTAGCAGCAGCTTGCAGAGTGCGGGCGTGAGCGTGAGCGCCACGATCAGCGACGCCGAGATCGACACGATGTACGTGATGCCCAGCGGGCGGAAGAAACGGCCCTCGAGTCCCTGCAAAAAGAGCAGCGGGACGAACACAATTACGATGATGATCGTCGCCAGCACCATCGCTGGCCGGATCTCATTGCTGGCGTCAAAGATGACGCGCACGGCGCTCAGGCGGGCGCTCGCGGGCCGCAGGGCGTTCTCGCGCAGGCGGCGGAAGACGTTCTCGACGTCGATGATCGCGTCATCCACGAGCACGCCCACGGCCACGGCCAATCCGCCGAGCGTCATCACGTTGATCGTCAGGCCCAGCCACCACAGGCCCAGCAGCGCCACCGCCAGCGAGATGGGCAGGGCGGTGAGCGTGATCAGCGTGGTGCGCAGGTTCATCAGGAACAGCACCAAGACGATCGCGACAATCAGCGTGGCCTCCGCCAGAACTCGCAGCAGGTTATCGACCGAGCGCTGGATGAAGCGGGCTTGTCGGAAGACGTTTCGATTCAGCGTCGCGCCGGCGGGAAGCACTTTCGCCACTTCGTCGAGCACGCGATCGACCGCCTGCGTCAGCAGCAGCGTATTCGTGCCTGGCGACTTCTGCACGCTGATCACCACCGCGGAAACCACGCCGTCGGCGGCGGTCCCGCGTTGCGGCGCAGCGCCCAACTCAACGTCGGCCACCTGGCCGATCAGCAGCGGCGCGCCGTTGTGGTACTTGATCAGCGTGTTCTTGATGTCATCGACGCCGCGCACCCGGGCCGTCTGACGCAGCGACAATTCCAGCCGATCGACATTTGGCAGGTAGCCGGCGCTGGCCGCGCTGTGTGCGGAGCGCGCCGCGTCGACGACGTCCGCCGTCGTCAAGCCGTAGAGCGCCAGGCGATCCTGCCGCAGATTCACCTGGTATTCGGGCAGCTCGCCGCCGATCGCCACAACCTGCGCGATGCCCGGAACGGCCAGCAGCCGACTTCGCAAGTCGTATTCGGCGAAGGCCCGCAGCTCGAGCGGCGTCACGCGCTGGTCGGGCGAGGAGAGCGCCAGCAACATGATCTCACCCGTGATCGAGGTCACCGGCGTGATCTCGGCGTGCGCATCGGGCGGCAACGCTTCGCGGGCGGCGACCAGCCGCTCGGAAACGAGCTGCCGGGCGCGGTAGATCTCCTGCCCCCAGTCGAATTCGACCCAGACCAGCGACAGCCCGCCGGCGCTCGAGCTGCGCACGCGCCGCACGCCGGGCAGGCCGTTTACGGCGGATTCGATCGGGAATGTGACGAACTGCTCGACTTCGTCGGCTGCCAATCCGCCGGCTTCGGTCAGCACGACGACGGTTGGGGCGTTCAGCTCCGGGAATACATCGACGGGCATCCGGCCAAGCTGGTACGCTGCGAACGCCAGCAGCAACAGGGAAGCGGCCAGCACCAGCCCCGAATAGCGCAGCGAGAAGCCGATCAGCCTTTGCAGCATTCCGCCGCCATCCGCGGCAGCGCGCTCGATCTGCGCGGCCGCCCGAAGCTTGTCCTCATGATGCGCCAGATAATCGCGCATCAGCAGACGGGTGTACTGGCCGATGGCTGCCCGGTAGATATGCGCCGGGTCTTCGTCGAACGGCCAGGGCGGGCTGTCGCCCC
>CAZHTF010000044.1:0-26670 GCA_964535305.1 uncultured Planctomycetales bacterium
GTGCAGGGCTCCGGGATTGATGCACCGCAGCGGCCCGACGCGCTCGTCGGCAGCTTCATGCGTATGACCGTAAAGGACGAATTCGACCCCCGGAAGTTGCTGCAGGATGCGCGGCGCGTCTCGCGCCACCAAGCCCGCGGCCACGCCCGCGAAGGCCCGTTCATGCCCATGAAACACGGCGAATCGACGCTCCGCGATCGTTAGTGGCAGCGGCGCCTGCGTCGGTGGCGAAAAGCCGCATCCCGCTAACTCCAGTTTCAGCAGTGCGTCGGGCAGGTCGGTGTTGCCCCAAACGAAATGAAACGCGCTCCCGGCGAACTCGTCGAACACCTCTGGTCCGCCCACGTCGCCGCAGTGGATCAACGCGGTCGCGCCCAGGCGCTCGAGCAGCCGCCGGGCGCGCCCGGCCCGCTCGGCGCGACCGTGTGTGTCCGAGAGAATGCCCAGGATCAAGGGCGCAAGCTCCACGCGCGGCTCGTCAAGCTAATCCACCACGTCGGACCAGGACCGCAGCGCGCGAAGCTGCGGCGTCTTCTTGAGCTGGTGCGCTTGCATGCGTTGCAGCACGTCGTCGAGAATTCCAACCGCGGCGCTGATGAACGGGCCCTTGTTGAGCATGACGCACTCGGCCCGCACCGACATGGCCGCGTCGGTGATTTCGGCCCGCGAGGGCGTGCCTTTTTTCACCAGCCGTTCGAGCACCTGCGTGGCCCAGATCACCGGCACCTGGGCCGCCTCGCACAGCCAGAGCAGCTCTTCCTGCATCTCCGCCAGACGCTCGTAGCCGATTTCGACCGCCAGGTCGCCGCGGGCGATCATCACCCCCAACGGGCGCCGGCCCGCCGCCGCCACGATCAGCTCCGGCAACGTGCGGATTGCGCGGGCCGTTTCAACCTTGATCACCACGCCCGGTCGGCGCGCGTCGCAGCCGCGCGCGTCCAGCTCGGCGTTCAGCCGCTCTACGTCCGCGACTTCCTGCACAAACGAATAGCCGACCAGGTCGGCGTATTGCGCGATGAAATCCAAATCCTGCAGGTCGCGCTCGGTCAGCGACGCGAGCCGCAGCAGTGTGCCCGGGAAATTCAGACCCTTCTCGGCCGCCAGCTTGCCGCCCTTGGGCGGCGTAGCCAGCACGCGCACCAACACGCCGCCTGGCACTTGTCGCTCGACGCACGCCTGCAGCTTGCCCTCGTCGATGCACACCGTCGTCCCGACGCTCAGTTGCTCAAGCACTTCGGCCGGCTCGCAGCGGGCCTGGAATAGCCACGGCTCACCCGCGACCGGATCGTCGCTCCGCAGCAGCAGCAGGTCGCCGGGGAAGACGCGCCGATGCGGGTGCGATTGCAGCGTCTGGGCCGTCCGCACGCGCGGCCCGCCCAGGTCCATCAGCACGCGACAGTGCCGCCCGGTTTCGAGCTCCGCCCGGCGCAGGTTCTCGATGATCGCCGACCAGTGATCGACGCTGTCATGCGCACAGTTCAACCGGGCGCAGTCCATGCCGCGCGCCAGGAGCTCGCGCACCAGCTCATAGTCCGTCGCCGCTTGTGTCGGGAGCGTCACCATCACGCGCACGCGGCGCTGCGACGGCGCCGCGCCGAACAGCGTGCGAACGTTGCGCTCCAGCAGCCGCTCGCCGCGAAAGAACGTGCGCAGCGGCGGCCGATTGGGCCGCGGGGCCGCGTCCGCCTGCGGCGCGCGCAGCACCGCCAGTGTGGCGACCACTGCGTTCAGCGTGGGCAAGACGCGCGACTCGCTGCGCCCCAGCGAGGACAAGCCCCAGGGCATCAAGCGCGTCTGCAGCGAACGCAGATCACGTCGCCGTAACGCCAGGTAATGCGCGAGGTTCAGGGCGCAGGGGACGAATGCCCGGCGGCGGATCGCGGTGCGCCAGCGCGCAAACGTCGCGCGGCCTTCGCGGTCCACGTCGTCACGCAGCGCCCGCGCCGCGCTCAGCAGCGCAGCGGCTTCGTCGTCCGCCGACCCAACCGCGATCGCGGCGTTCGCCGGTACGACCAGCGGGTGCTCCGCCGGATCGCGGCGGGGCGCGATCCGATCGCCGCAGTGTAAGGACATGTCCGAATTGCACACGTTCCGTCCGCAATCCGCAACAAGAGCGCCGCAGTTGAGATGGGGCGCTCCGCGCACCGGGCAATCTCTGTACGATCAGCGACGATGCCAATCCTGGTTCAGAAGTTCGGCGGCACCAGCGTAGCGGACGCGAATCGCATCCACCTCGCCGCCCGCCGCGCCATCCGCGCCAAGCTCGCCGGCAACCAGGTGGTGCTGGTCGTGTCCGCGATGGGGCACACCACCGACCACCTGCTCGAGCTGGCCAACCAGGTTACGCAGCGCCCCTCGCGCCGCGAACTCGACATGCTGATCTCCACCGGCGAACAGGTCAGCATCGCTTTGATGGCGATGGCGATCCACGAAGCCGGGCACGAAGCCGTCAGCCTCACCGGCGCACAGGTCGGCATGCTCACCGACGATTCGCACACGGGGGCTCGCATCCGCGAGATCAACACACAGCGGCTGCGGCAGGTGCTCGACGCGGGCAAGATCGCGATCGTCGCCGGCTTCCAGGGCGTCACCGAGGGCTTCGACATCACGACGCTCGGCCGCGGCGGCAGCGACACCACCGCGGTAGCGTTGGCCGGGGCGCTGCGCGCCACAAGCTGCGAGATTTTCACCGACGTCGACGGCGTCTACACCGCCGACCCGCGGCTGGCGCCGCAGGCGCGCCGCATCGCGGCCATCAGCTACGACGAGATGCTGGAGCTGGCGAGCCTTGGCGCAGGCGTGATGCACGCCCGCTCGATCGAGTTGGCCAAGAAATTCAACGTGGTCATTCACGTCCGCAGCAGCTTCACCGACAACCCAGGGACCGTGATCATGGAACGACCGCCGGGAATGGAAGACGTTGTCGTGCGCGGCGCGACGTTGAAACGCGACATCGGCCGCGTGACATTTGTCGGGCTACCGAACGCCAGCGGCATTGCCGCCGATGTGTTCAATCAGATCGCCGGTCAGCGTATCCTGGTTGACGACATCATTCAGACGGTCTCGGACGCCGGCCGGCGCGTGAATATCGCCTTCACGGTACAAGGAGACGCGATCCACGAGGCCCGCGCGGTGGCCGAGCTGATCGCCGGCCGCTTTCAGGCGGCCGCGGTCGAGATTGAATCCGATCTGGCGCGATTGAGCGTCGTGGGCGTGGGAATGCGTTCGCACAGCGGCGTCGCCGCCCGCATGTTTAACGCGCTGGCGCACGCGAACATTAACATTGAAAACATCTCGACCAGCGAAATCGTGATCAGCGTGCTGATCAAACGCGTTGACGCGGAGCGCGCCCTGCACGCTGTCCACGAGGCGTTCGCGCTCTCTGAAACCGCTCCCGAATAGGGAGGCGGCACAATTCTCGGAGTTAACGATTAACCATTGGCTGAAGCCCCTCGCGGGGGGTGGGCCAGGGGCGTTCCGAGCGTGCTACTGATAATCTATTCCGGAAAAACGGGTTGCGCGCCGGAAAATTGACGCGCACTTCGCAAAAAACCGATTGCTTTGACAAGCTCCCTGCCCCTATAGTCTCGTGATCGGTATCGAAGGACCGCTGACGACGGGCGCATCACGCCCGCGACGAGTGAGGGAAGAGGCACAATCGTACGACAGGGGTGTTTGAATATGCGCACGCGTTTCCTTGCCATTCTTGCGACGCTCGCGGCTGCCGCCGCGCCGGCCTTGGCGGGGCTGGCCAGCCAGTTCGCCGGGTATCGCTCGACTTCGCAGATCGGCGTCTCTGGCTATCAATCGAGTTACCATGGCGACAGCGCCGCCAATCGCTCGGTCACTGGCCAGACCATCGCCAACTCGTTGGCGGTCTTCGGCGCCAATCGCGTCTCGTATCCAAACGGCGTGGGATCGGTCCCGAGCCCCGGCGGCGCGTTCGGCGCGCAGTTCGACATGGGCATGCTCGGCATCCGCGTCCGCGGAAACCAGATGAGCGTCCGCCTCGCCTCACGCATCGACCCGAATACCGGCGTGTACAGCTCGTCGCACAAAACCTGGTACGGCTCCGGCGACGTCTTCCTCGGAATCGAGGATTCTGCGGGCGTGCGTCAGTTCGCACTGCTGCAGACTTGGGCCCGCGATCGCGCCGGCCAAGCGGTCGATTACGGCAAGGGCTTTTTCGACGCCGCCGAGGCGTTCCACCTCAACGGCCGCGAAGGCCACTTGGTCTCGCTGACGCGCGACCGCGATGTGCAGACCACCGGCGGCCCGGGCGGCTACTCGCGCAACAACGCGCCGGCTGGCCTGGACGTCCGCGCCTTCGCCAAGGGCGGCACGGACCTGGGTTTCGCAAACCTGACGCACGGCCAGGTGCAGGACCTGGGCCAGACCTGGTACCTCTCAACCTGGACCTTCGACCTCAGCCGCATCACGAGCGATAGCGCCTTCGGCATCAGCCTGCACTCGACCGCGAGTTGCGGCAACGACTCGATCGGCATGACGCTGCCGGTGCCCGCCCCGGCGGCGGCGGTGCTCGGCACGCTGGGCCTGGCGCTGATCGCGCGCATTCGCCGCGTGAGCTAAGACCCGGCGAAAGAGTGCCTCGCGCCGAGCGCTCAACAATTTCCTCACACGCGGGCGGCCCACAAGCGGCCGCCCGCGGTTTTTTCGGCAGCGTGTCTTGCGCTGCGAGTCGGCGACAGCCCACACGTTCTGATCGGGCGCGAAGCTCGGCGCAAAGGAAAGGGGCTAGTCGGGCTGGCTCGGGCGTTCGGGCAGAATGACGTGCACCGCGGTGCCCTCGCCTGAGCGGCTGTCGATCCAGATTCTGCCGCCATGCGAGTCGATAATGCGGTGCGCGCGGGCCAGGCCCAGCCCGCGGCTGCGGCCGGCCTGGCGGTGCGAGAAGAACGGGTCGAAGGCGCGGTGCTGCACGGCGGGCGACATGCCGCGGCCGGGGTCGCGGACGACGACTTCGATCGCCGCGGTCGGGCTGCTGCCCAGTGCAAAGCGCTCCGCCATCTGAGGCGGCGCGGCTTCAGGAGAGGCCGTGCAGCGGCGGGCCTGGATCACAATTTCTCCGCCGGATTCTCGCAGCGCTTCAACGGCGTTCTTGAGCAGCTCCTCCATGACCAGCGTGATCTGCTCGCGGTCGGCCAGCAGCGCCAGCGGCCCTTCGCGTCGCTCGGGCAGGAGCAGGCGCACGCGAACGCCAGGATTCAGCCGTGCGAGTTGCTGATCGCGGACGCCGATCAGCAGCTCAGCCAGGTCAAGCGTGCTGAGCTGCGGCGGGCGCGGGCGGGCGAAGTCCATCAGCTCGCTGACAATCTGGCTGCATTCATGTGCCTTTTGCACGATCAGGTCGAGCGAGCGCTGCGCCTCAGGATCGTTCAGTTCGACGCCGAGCATTTGCGCGCGGCCTGAGATGACGGTCAGCGGTCCGTTGAGCTCGTGCGCCGCGCCGGAGGCCATCTCGGCGATCATCGAGAGCGTCCGCGAGCGGAGCAGCTCGGCCTGCACCTGCTGCAAACGGCGGTTGGTTTCGGCCAGGTCGTCCGAGAGTCGCCGCGCGGCGCAGAGCGCGTTGGCGTTTGCGAGCGAGAGGCCGAGTCGCCCGAGAAAGGCGTTGAGCTCGTCGGACTCGCTGCTGCGCTCGAGCGGCTCGTCGCCGCTGGAGCGATAGAGGATCGCGCCGAAGAGCTCGCCGGCCTGGCAAAGCGGCAGAAGCCAGCACTCCTGGCTGGCGGCGGGCGGCATCGCGGATTCGGCCAGCATGCGCAACGCCGCCGGTGCGCGGGTCACGAATTTGCTGGAGCGGCATTCGCTCAGCGCCGCCCGCAGCTCGTCGGAGATTTCAAGCGTGCGCGAAGCGGCGCCCTGCCCGTCCAGCGGCCAAGCCAGGTCCACCGCACCAAGCTGCTCGCGCAGGCCGAGCGCCACCACGCTCTCCCGCTGCAGCGCGGCCGAGGCGCACTGGGCGATGGCGCGGACCACGTCCGGCACATCGGACCAGGCCTGCATGCGCTCATCAAACTGCGAGGCGGCCTTGAAGTAGCGAGCTGCGACCGCCAGGCGGCGATTGGTGGAGATCAGATCACTGTTGGCCCGCGCGAGCTCGCCGTTGGCGCGGGTCAGCGAGCGCAGGTAAACACGCGCGGTGGTGTCGCGATCCAGGCCCAGCAGGCTGACCTGCTCGGCGACGTCCGGGGCCAGCGCGGCGGTGACGCTCTCGAGCTGCGAAGCCTCGACGCCAATGCGCGCCGCAACTGCGGCGGCGCTGTCGTAGATCACGTAATTGCCCGAATATCCGATGTGCTGCTCGCGAACGAGCGTGTCAGCCAATTGCACCAAACTGATCAGGCCACGATTGGAGACGCTCGCGGGCAACGACTCGGGGCTCAGGTGATGCAGCCAGATCACATCGCGCAAATGGGCCGGCAGACGCCAGCGCTCCGCCAGTGTGCGGCCAGCGACGGTGTGATCCGCGCCGAGCGTGGCGCGCTCCATGTCGGCGATGTCAGCGCCGGTCCGATCGGCCTGCGCGGAAATGCGGTCATAGGCCTTCGGAAAGAGCGCATCGAGCGCGACCTTGCCGATATCGTGCAGCAGGCCCGCGACGTAGGCTTCTTCCGGGTCGAGCGCGGCAGCCTTGCGGGCTGTGGCCAGCCGCCGCGCGGCGCTCGCGACCGCGATCGAGTGCTTCCAGAACTCGCTGCGATCGAAACCGCCGCGGCGAGCGGAGCTGGCGTTACCGGCGAAGCATTCGAAGACCTTCACCGCCAGCACGATGTTGCGGACGGAAGCGAAGCCCAGCAGCACGACGGCGCGTTCGAGCGTGGCGACGCCGCCGCGGGCGCCGGTGGCGGCCGCGTTCGCGACCGCCAGCACGCGGCTGGTGATGGCCGGGTCCGGCCGAAGCAGATTCAGCAGATCTTCGACGCGCGCGTTGCGCTCGCTGGTGAGCTGGATGACGCGCACCGCGACGGCCGGCAACGTCGGCAATTGGTCCAAATGCGCAAGCGTCAGCAGCGGCGCGGGCTCGTTTGGCGACTCGTGCGACTCGAGCGCGGCGTTATGCACCGACCAGTTCCGTGATGCGACGGACCAATTGCTCGATGCTGAAGGGCTTCTGCAGGAAGTCGTTCGCGCCGCATTCGAGCAGGCTCTGAACGTCTTCGCGATCCACCACGCCCGAGACGATGATGATGCGCACGTCGTGCAGCGTCGGGTCGGAGCGGATGCGGCGGATGACGGCGTTGCCGTTGATGTCCGGCAGCATGTAATCCAGGACGATCACGTCCGGGTGAAATTCCTTGGTGCGCAGGCCGGCGTCGAAGCCGTTCGAGGCGGTCTGCACCTCGAAGCGGCCGTCGCGCTCGAGCAGCTCGACGAGCATTTCAACGATGGCGGGGTCGTCATCGACCACGAGGACCCTCTTTTTCCCCATCTCGAGCTGATCCAGCGGGATCCCATTATCCTTCATGAACTGGATCAGGCTCTCGCGCGGGATGCGTCGAAAGCGCGATCCGGGAACGCGGTATCCGCGGAGCTTGCCGGCATCGAAGCAACGAATGACGGTCTGCTGACTGACGTTGCAGATTCCGGCCACCTCGCCGGTGGTGTAGACGGCCTGCTTGAGTCGGATCGCGCGGTTCGCTGGCTTATCCATTCTGACGTCCCAGATCAACCCAAAACCCCCAGCTTACTAGAGTATAAATCGGCCAGTTCGCGCCGTCAAACTGAACGAACGCACTGTGATTTCAGGGGGTTCGTGTTGGAACCGCGCACGGACTTGGCGGCCGGCGTCGGCTTGGCGACTGCCGCTCAAACTTTCGCAAAACACGAAGAGATGCGGAGGCGCCGCATCCGCTCAGTCGCGCTCGCCGGTGCGACGTCCGCCGATGGCGGCGGCGAGCGGCTGGACGATCTGTGGCACGACGCGCTGCGTGGCGATTCTCTCGCCGACCTTGAGCAGCTGCTGGTGGACGGCCGAGAGCTCCTCGCCGCGCGCGGCGCTCCAATATTGGCGGACGGTGAGGTTGACGGTGAGCGGCAGAGACTCGAACTCGCCACTGCGGACTTCAAAGGTGGAGGTGCGGCCCTTGATCTCCATGTAGATCTGCCGCTCGCAGTCGTCGGTGAGCGTCGCGCCGACGAAGGGCTGGCAGTCGATCAGGCGCCGGCCGTCGCCGGTGAACAGGCCGTAGAGCGGGTGATCGCTAAAGAATGTCTCGGCGACGAGCTCGTCGTGGTTTCCGCGATACTCGAGATCGAACGAGAAGATCACGTCGAGGTAGTCATAGTCGAGGTCGCTCAGGCTCAGGTGCGCGGGGGCGCGGCTGAGGACGTTGTCGGCGAAGCGCGCGACCGAAGGCCCGTCCTGCGGCGCGTGATTGCCGAGTTTGAGGCCGCTGTGGTCGACGCGCAGCCAGCGGCGCGGCTCGCCGGCGGGCAGGTCTTCATCGACGATCAGCGCGCCATCGCCGCGGCGGCGCAGGCGGGCGAGGCGCGGGTAGCTGCGTCGGAGCTGCTCGAAGAAGTGCAACAGCGTTTCGCGCGAGGGCTCGAGCTCGAGCTTCAGCAGCAGCCGCGCGTTAACGCTGAATTCATCGCAGAACGCGTTGAACGACCACATGACCCATCTCCGCCGATTCGGCAATCCGCCCGCTGATACGGCCCGCCGCCGCGCGCGGTGCAGCCTATCGCGCGGTTCTCAGCGACGGGGATCTGCAATAGTATCCGGCGCAGGCTTAAGTGTATCCGCTCTCGAAACGATCGGCAGCAGCCCGAGGAGAGCTCGCGTGAGCGCAACCTTGATGGAAGAAGCGCGCGGCATGCTCGCGGCGCTGCGCGGCTGGCGTCGACACCTGCATCAGCAGCCCGAGCTCAGCGGGCAGGAGCGCGAGACGGCGCGATTCGTCGCGCAGGAACTGCGCGCCATGGGGCTGACGCCGATCGAGCAGGTGGGCGGGTCGCACGGGTTGACCGCCGCGCTCGCAGCCGGCGCCGGCCCGGTGACCGTGCTGCGGGCCGACATGGACGCGCTGCCGATTCACGAGGAGACTGGTCTGCCGTTCGCCTCGCGCGTGCCGGGCGTGATGCACGCCTGCGGGCACGACGCGCACACGGCCATGCTGCTGGGCGCGGCGCGGCTGCTGTCGGCGCGGCGCCAGGCGCTGAAGCGGCCGGTGCGCTTCCTGTTTCAGCCGCACGAGGAGCGCTATCCGGGCGGCGCGCCGGACATGATCCGCGGCGGGGCGTTGGAGAACTGCGGGTCGGTCTACGGGCTGCACATCATCTCGGTGCTGCCCAGCGGCGCGATCGCCACGCGCGTCGGGCCATTCATGGCGGCGGTGAACGATCTGCAGATCGTGGTGCGCGGAAAAGGCGGGCACGCGGCCATGCCGGAGGCGAGCATCGATCCGGTGGTGATCGCGGCGCAGATCATCATGTCGCTGCAGACCGTGGTGAGCCGCTCGATCGCGCTGACGGATTGGGCGGTGGTCTCGGTGACGCGCGTCGACGCGGGCACGGCGGACAACATTATTCCCGAGACGGCCACGCTGCGCGGCACGATCCGCACGTTTGACGAAGCGGTGCGGGCGCGCGTGCTGACGCGGGTGCGCGAGCTGGCCCTCGGCATCGCCGCCGCGAGCGGCGCGACGGCCGAGGTGCAACTCGCTTCGGGCTATCCGGTGCTGGTGAATGACGCCGGCGCGACGCAGCGGATGCTGGCGGCGGCGCGCGACCTGGGCGTGGTTGAATCCGCGCTGCAGACGATCAACGCGCAGGGTGGGGGCGAGGATTTCGCCTACTATGGCGCGCACGCCCCGGCGGCATTCGTGTTTCTAGGCGCCGCACCGCGCGATGCGGGCAGTTTCCCGCACCATCACCCGAAATTCGACATCAACGAGGAAATGCTGCCGCTGGGCGCGGCGCTGTTGGCGCAGTGCGCGCTCAACGAGGGCAGCGCGTGAATCTACCCGAACGGCCAGCTTGCTCCGCGCGCGGCGCAGGCCGCGGGCAGACGGAAGTCGCGGACAATGCCAAGCACGACGATCCGCGCGGCGTGGCCGATCGACAGAATTCGCAACATGAGCAGCGCGGCGCGGCGACGCCCGATCGGCGCGGTGCGAAGCCTGATCAATCGAGCGCCGCGCCGGATGCGCTGGACGCGGGTGGGCTCGGCGTTTGCCCGCTGTGCGGCAATGCGCTTTCCGGCGTGCATTGCAAGCTGATCTGCGACCGCTGCGGCTACCGCGAGGATTGTTCGGATTTGTTTCCGGTTTGAGCCGTCGACTGGCGCTCGGCGTCGGCCGCCGCGGCGAACCAGTCGCGCAGCAGGCGTTCGGCGGGCTTGTTTTTGGGTGAGTAGCCGAAGTCGTTTTCGCCGCCTGGCGCGGCGGTCCACTCCCACCAGATGACGCCGGTGAGTTCGGGCGCGGCGCCCCAGACCTGGATGAAGGCCTCGTAGAGGCGGCGCTGCTCTTCATGGCCAGCGGGGGTGGCCTTTTGATTCTGGTAGTAATTCCAGGGCGCTTTGGCGGCGCCTTCCTGGCTGCACCAGCCGACCTCGGTCATGAGGATTGGCTTGCCGATGCTGTCCGCCCAGGCGAGCACGCCATCGCGAATCGGGCGCCAGCGCTGCACGATCTCTTCGACGGTCGGGTTGGCCCGGTCGGCGAGCGTGTAGTAGCTGGTCATGCCGACGAAATCGAGCTTGTCCCAGAATTTGATGGGCTTGTAGTGATCCCAATTGGCCGAATAGCCCAGCGATCCGCCGTAGCGTTCGCGTACGGCGGCAATGCAGCGGACCCATTCATCGGTGTAGCGCTCGGTGCTGACGAGCTCTGACCCGACCAACATGCCGGCTGCCTGGCCGCGGTGGGCGATGTCGGCGAAGTGCAGCAGGAACTCGCGATAATCGCGCCACCAGGTATCCCAATCGGGCGGGTCGATCTGGCCGCGCCACTCGGTGCCGCGCGGGTGTGAAAGCAGCACGATCGGCATCAGATAGGCGTCGAGGCCGAGGCGGCGGGCTTCCTGCAGGATGCTTTCAAGCTCGCGCGGGCCGGGTGATTTGCGGGCGTCGATGTAGATGCGCTGGGCCTTGGCGTGCTCCATCTCGCCGGCGACGCTCAGCAGCACCGTGTTCGCGCCGAGCTGGGCGACCTCACGCAGCAGCGGCACGTACGTCGCGAGCGCCTCATGATTGCTCGTCAGTTGGATCGCCATGCCGCGGTGTGGCACCACCGTGCGGCGGCCATCGCCGCTCGGTTTTGATGTACTGGCGCTCGAAGCGGCGGAATCGGCAGCCCGGACGGGGGCGCGCGGCGCGCTTCGCGCGGCGGCGCGGTTGTCGTCCGCGGTGCTCAGCCAGAGCGCGGCGCCGCAGCAGAGGCTCAGGCAGGCCAGGGCGGCGGCGGCGATCGGTCTGCGGTGTTGCGTACGCACGCGTGTTCGTGAACCTCGCCCGCTCCGCGGGACATCTCCGCGGAGAAACATCAGAGTCTAGTGGCTGAGCGCTGGCTGCGGAACGGGGGAGCGCATACGGCCAGACTCGCAAGAGCGCTGCCCCGCTCGAGGGTCTTGCGGCAACCGCACCGCTTCGGCCTGTTGGCGCTGCGCGTCTCAGGTGTTATATTTCTGGATTCTCGGCTCATCAGGGGGCCGGGGCGACGGAGGTCTCATGGCCAAGCTGGTCATCGCGAAAATCAAGTTGCAGGCGCCGGGCGGCAAGGCGACGCCGGCACCGCCGGTCGGGCCGGCGCTGGGTCAGCACGGCGTGAACATCGGGCAGTTTGTCACGCAGTTCAACGCCGCCACCAAGCACATGGACGGCCTGACCTGCCCGGTCGAGATCACGGTTTACAAGGACAAGACCTTTGATTTCATCGTCAAGAGCCCGCCGGCGTCGGTGCTGCTGGTGAAGGCGGCCAAGCCGCTCAATCCGGCGCTCTCGATTGTGGAGAAAGGCTCGGGCGTGCCCAATCGCGACAAGGTCGGACGCGTGACGCGGGCCGATGTGCGCAAGATCGCCGAGACCAAGCTCAAAGACCTGAACGCTTTCGATGTCGACGCTGCCGAGCGGATCGTGGCCGGGACGGCCCGTTCGATGGGCATCGTGGTCGAAGGCTAGCTGGAGGCCGCGGGCCGATGCCGCAGTTGCACGTGAACAAGTACGCCGTGGCGGCGACGTTCATGGATCGCGTTGTTGGCTGGAAGTTCATCGTCGAGACCGACGATGGCGCGCGGCATGAGTTTCCGCTGCGCGATGGCGAAGAGGTGCCGGTGCTGCTGGATCTGTGTCGGCACGACGAAACGCTGTTTTACGACCCGGCGTCAAAGACGCTCTCCACTGGGCTCAACAACCCGGGTGATGACGACTAGGCAGCGCCGCTTTGGTGGCAGTGCGTCCGCGAGCGTGGCTTGCGGCGGTTTTGACAATCCGACGGCCGCACCACGGGCCGAAATTAGTGGGAGCATGAAAAATGCGCAGGCGCAGCAAGCGCTACGTCAAGGACGCGGAGAAGCAACCCTCCGCGGCGCTGTCGGTCGAAGAGGCCGTCAAGCGCATCAAGTCTTTTAGCAAACCCAAGTTTGACCAATCGATCGACCTGGTGGCGCACTTGGGCATCGACCCGGAGCAGGCAGACCAGATGGTCCGCGGCTCGGTCAGCCTGCCCAAAGGCATCGGCAAGAGCAAGAAGGTGATTGCCTTCTGCAGCGATGCCGAAGCCGCCGTCGCGAAAGCGGCAGGCGCGATCGAAGCCGGCGGGGACGAGCTGGTCGACAAGGTCAGCAAGGGTTGGCTGGATTTTGATGTGGCCATCGCGCATCCTTCGATGATGGGCAAGGTCGGCAAGCTTGGTCGCGTGCTCGGCCCGCAGGGCAAGATGCCCTCGCCTAAGAGTGGCACCGTCACGGCCGACATCGCAACCGCGGTGAAGGAGTACTCCGCGGGCAAGATCGAGTTTCGCAACGACAAGGGCGGCAACGTCCACGCGGTCGTTGGCAAGCAAAGCTTCTCCGACAGCGACCTGGTCGACAACATCAACGCGTTCTTGGCGCACCTGCAGCGTATCCGGCCGCAGAACGCCAAGGGCCATTATTTCAAGCGCGTGTGCATCAGCGGAACGATGACGCCTTCTGTGACACTGGCCGTGGCCGGCGCCGCGGCGGCGGCGGAGTAAGCAGCCATGAGCAAACCCATCAAAGACATGATCACCGCCGAGCTCAAGTCGCGCTACGGCGACAAGAGCAGCGCCCTGTGGATCGAGATGATCGGGGTCGATGGCATCACCACCAACAACTTCCGCCGAGGGCTGCACGCCAAGCAGATGCGAATGGAAGTCGTCAAGAACGCGCTTTTTCGCCGGGCTGTGGCCGGCGGGCGTCTCTCGCGACTGGCCGACGAGCTGAACGGGCCGGCGGCGCTGCTGACCGGCGGCGATTCGCTGATCGAAGTCGCCAAGCTGGTCGAGCAGTGGGCCGAGAAAGTCCCGCAGATCAAGCTGCGCGGAGCGGTGCTCGAGGGCGAGTTCCTCGACGGCAAGGCCGTTACCGGGCTCTCCAAGATGCCCACGCGCGCCGACCTGCAGGCGCGCATCGCCGGCGCCGTCCGTGCCCCTGGCGCCAACCTCTCAGCCGCGATCCTTTCCGGCGGCGCGCGGATCGCGAGCTGCATCCAGTCGCTGATCGAAAAACTGGAGAAAGGCGAAGCCGCGGCCCCAGCCGGCGCCCAAAGCGCGCCCACGGCCTCCTAGGCGCGCCGGCTCGCGGTGGGTAGGGCTGACGCGCAGGAGTCTTGCGAATATTTTGAGCCTCTTTGTGCGAGGGATCGAACGACGCTTCGGACTGTTCCGCTGCGGCGGATGAAATGCGGCCAACGGGGCCGCGGCTATTCGGGCGGTCGAGCCTTCGAGCGTGTTTCGCGGAGTGATTGAGCATGGCTGAAAGTGCAATCATGGAAATCGGCGACAAGATCGCCGGCCTGACGCTGATGCAGGCAAAAGAGCTGACCGACTACCTGAAGGATAAGTACGGCATCGAGCCGGCAGCCGGCGGCGCCGTGATGATGGCCGCGGCCCCGGCGGGCGGCGGTGGCGCAGCCGCAAAGGCCGAAGAGAAAACCGAGTTCAACGTGGTGATCAAGACCTCCGGCGACAAGAAGCTGCAGGTCATCAAGGTTGTCCGCGAAGCCCGCAGCGATCTGGGCCTGAAGGAAGCCAAGGAACTGGTCGACACGGCCCCCAAGACGCTGCTCGAAGGCGCCAACAAGGAAGACGCCGAGAAGTGGAAGAAGAAGCTCGAAGAGGCCGGCGCGACGGTGGCGTTGGAATAGCACCGCTTTCGGGGCGCTGCGCGGCTGGCGGCATTCGCCGCGCGTTCGCTGAATCGCGCGCCGCGCCGCGGCAATTGCACGCAACGGCAGAGGTATCACGCATCCCGGGCCCGGCATCGCGCCGGGCTCGCTGCGTTTTCAGAAGATCCATGGCGCCGCCTGCGCGCAGCGCGCGGCTGCTCTAGCATGCGCGGCCTATGCGATTCCGCCTGTTGACCTACAACATCCACCGCGCCATCGGGCTGGATCGGCGCTTCGCGCCGGAGCGGATTGTCGAGATCCTCGCGCATCACAACGCGGACATCGTCCTGCTGCAAGAAGTGGATCAGCACGCACCGCGCTCGAATCATCTCGACCTGGGCCGCTACCTGGCGCGGGCCCTGTGCTACCCGCACCGCGCCGCGGGCATGAATGTGCACCTGAAGCGCGGCCGCTACGGCAACGTGACGCTTTCGCGCTTCCCGATCGGCCCGCAGCAGAACATCGACCTTTCGCTGCGCTGGCGCATCCGCCGCGGGGCCCAGCACACGGCCATCATCCTGGGCACGCCCGGGCGTGCGCCGGTGCTAGATGTGTTCAATGTGCACCTGGGGCTGCAAGCGTCTGAGCGGCACAAGCAGGTCGCCAAGCTGCTCGCGACGCCGGATGTGCACGATGGCCGGCGTGCGCCGCTGTGCATCATCGCGGGCGACATGAATGACTGGCGCGGCTTGTTGCGCCGCCCGCTGGGGGCGGCGGGCTTTGCCTGTGCGACCAATCGTAGGCCGGACTCGCGCTGGTCGATCAAGACGTTTCCGAGCTTCGCGCCGGCGGGCGGGCTGGACAAGATCTTCTTTCGCGGCGCGCTGCGGCCGCTGCACGTGCATCGCAGCCGGCTGGCGCTGGCGCGGGTCGCCAGCGATCACCTGCCGGTGATCGCTGACTTCGAACTGCTGCGCGGCGCGGAGGACGGTCCCCGCGCAGCGCGCTAGCTTGAGCTGGATCGCACGACGTGCAAGTGCTAGGCCGATTGCCGCCGAACGGTCATGTCGAAATTGCGGACCAGATTCACGTACATGCTGTAGGTGATCCCCAGGAAGACCGCCGCCGCGACGATCGATGCTCCGGCCCGCACCACGCGGACTTCCAGCAGATTCGCGGGCGACGGCTTGTTCAGCACGCCAAACAGCGCTTCCGGATCAACCAGTGCAGACATGGCGGAGAACGGTGAGAAGGGCAGCACCAAGGCCGCGACGATGCCGCTGGCCGCGCCGAACACGCCACCGCAGCCCCAGAGCAGCCCGGACGCGCCCAGCACGACTGCGGTGCTGATCATCACGGCCTGCACCGTCTTTTTCGAAATCAGCGAAAATTGCAACCCGACCATCGCGGCCAGGGACGCGAACGCCAGCAACAGCGGCGGCGCGAGCAGGAAGGCCTCAAACGTGCTGACATCCGCGGCGGGCGCGATCAGGTCCGCAATGCTGAACAGCAGCAGCGTCAGCGTCGGCACTGCCACCAGCGGGCCGACGAAGCTCACCAGCCCGCGCAGCATGCCGGCGATGATGTAGTGGCTGGTCAGGGGCGTGGAGAGCAGCAGCTCGATCGTCTGCGACTCCTTCTCGCGCGTCAGCGTGGTGGCGGCCGTATTGGTGACCACCACCAGGATCACCGCCAGCTCGACCCACAGCAGACCCACCAGGAACTCGCGCGTCGTCCCCGGGCCGGCCGGGCTCAGACCCCACCAGCTCGAATGATGCGCAATCAGCAGCAGCACACCGCCGAGCATTGCGGCGATCATGAATATCCAGCGCAGCACGGAGCGGCCCCCGGCCGAGCCGCGCGTGACCGCTTCGCGCCACGCGATCGGATTGTTCCAGACCCGCCGCGGGCTGCGGCGTTTCTCCGGGGCATCGCGGAAGAGGAAGGCCTTCAGGCGACGGCTGAAGCCCCATTCGCCTTCGCGCGCTCCGCTGCGCAGGAAAATCAGCGAGATCACAATCATCGCGATCGAGGAAAGCACCGCGATCCACATGTAGGCGTAGTGCGGATAGGCCAGCAGCCAGCGGGCCGGCCAGCCGTACTGATGCACATCGGAGAGATTCGGCGCGGGCGTCAATCCGGTCACGACCAGCAGCGCCAGGAACGGGTGGATCGGCGCCAGCCAACTCATGCGCTGCGCGACGCCGGTTGCGCCCCACGGCGGACCGATCGGAGCCTCGGCGAGTTGTCCGTAGCTTGACATGCCCAGGTACAGCAGCGCGACGATGTACACCGCCACACCGACGAAGAAGGCGAAGATGGTCCTGCGTGTGCCGATTTTGAGCACGCTGATCATGATCGCCAGCGCGCCGGTGACCAGCCCGGTGCAGGCCGCCAGGCCCAGGCTCTGAAATACCTCCGCCGTGGTGACGCCGCCGAAGATCATCGTGATGCAGAAGATCGGCAGCCCGGCCAGCAGCAGCACCCAGACGAAATACAGCCGGCTCAGGAGTGAACCGAGCACGATCTGTGCGTCGCTCAGCGGCGTGGTGAGCAGGATGTGAAATGTGTTGGCGTCTTTTTCCTGCGTGATCGCGCCAGCGGTGAAGACCGGGGCGATGAAGCTCATCAGGAAGAGCTGCACCAGGCTGACCCACAGAAACGTCTGGGTGGACTTCTTTGCCAGGTCGGCGAGCGAGCCCTGGCTCTCGAACAACCCGCCTCCGACAGCCAGCATCACGACGAACAATGCGATCAGGTACGCGGCACGGGTCCAGAGATGCCGCAGCCGCTTCCCGCCGCTGGAGACCACGCGCACCAGGATTGGGTTGGCGGGCATCAGCCGCCAGAACCAGAGGCCCAGATCGGCGAAGACGTTCATGAGGGTTCCGCCCCGCTACTGCACGATTCCCTTGGTCAATCGCATGAAGGCCGTTTCCAGGTTGATGTCTTCCTGGCGGATCTCGTGCACGCGCAGGTTGTTCTGCAACATGGCCCGCGCGATGAACGTGAAGTCGTTGGTCTCCGTTTCGAGATTCAGCACCACCGCGCCATCGCGGATCGCGGCCGCCTGCACGCCCGGCAGCCCTTCGAGCAGCGCACGGGCGCGGTCGGCGTCATCGGGCGTGGCCACATGCACCACCGTGCCGACCCGCGCGCGGCGCAGCGCCTCGGCCACCGAGCCCTGAAACACCATCTCGCCCTGTTCCAAGATGCCGATGCTCGAGCACAGGTCCGCCAGCTCGGGCAGAATGTGTGAGCTGATCAGGATCGTCTTACGCATGCGATGCAGCTCTTTTAGCAGCGCCCGGATCTCGATCCGCGCCCGCGGATCCAGCCCGCTGGCCGGCTCATCCAGGAACAGCACTTTCGGATCGTGCAGCAGCACCCGCGCGATGCTCAGCCGCTGCTTCATGCCGCGCGAGAGCGAGTCCACCAGTGCGTCGCGTTTGTACGAAAGGTCGGTCAATTCCAGCACGTCGCCGACGATCTGCGTGCGCTTCTTGCCGGTGATGTTGTACGCCGCCGCGAAGAACTCGAGATACTCGACCACCACCATGTCTTCATACGCGCCGAAGAAGTCCGGCACATAGCCGATCAGCGGACGGATCTTGCGCGACTCGTAGCCCACGACATGCCCGCAGACGCGCGCCTCGCCCCAGGTCGGCTGCAGCAGCGTCGAGAGAATTCGAATCGTTGTGGTCTTGCCGGCCCCGTTCGGACCGATGTAGCCGAAGCACTCGCCTTCCTCGATGTTCAAGTGAAGGTTCTTCAACGCCACCAGCGCGCCGTAGCGCTTGGTCAGATTGATCGTCTGCACAATCAAGGCGAGCTCTCCCCAGCCGGTGTCTCAGCCGACTCGGCGGCAGCGTCCTGCTCGGCCGGATCAGGCGGCGTAAACGCCCGCACCCCGCTGTACGAAAGCGGCACGCGCACACGATAAAGCGTCAGCCCGCGGCGGGTCTCCAAAGGCTTGCCTTCGCGGTGCAGCCGGGCCGGGCCCGGCCGGTCGGCGCGCAGGATCAGCACGCCGTAGCCGCGCAGCAACCAGTGTGAGATGTCGCGTTCGACCAAGCCGTCGAGGTTGATGGTAGTACCGGCGCGCGAGTAGCTGTTTCGTTGCGTGTGCAGATACAGATCACGGGTGGAGATCAGCAACCCGGCCAGCCAGGCGCCGTCGTAGCCGGTGACGCCGCCGACGCCCACCGCGGTGGGCGTAAGGCGCTGCACCCAGTTGCCGGCCTGGCGTTCCCAGAGCGTCGGCAGATCGGGGCGCGTCTCGGGCTTCGGGTCGCGCTCCCAGGCTGGCATCAGCCGCGCGTCAAGCTGCTCGTAGTCCACGGCGCCGATGCCGCGCACCTGCTGCCCACCGTTGATCGCGGGCACTTCCACCGCCAGCACGTTCATCGCTGGTGGGACGGGTCGCGTTCGCCGGTGCGTCTCGGTCACGCCGGCGGCCTTGTGCACCATGCGAGCTTGCGCGCCCTCGAGTCGCGGATCCAGGTAGAGTAGTACACCGCCCTGTAGCGCGACGGGCAGCTCGTTTACGATCCAGCTCTCGGGCGTGACGCGGCCGCTGCTGCGATCGAGCGTCAGGTTCGCGCGAATCGTGCCATCGAGCTCGCCGGTCCAGTAACCCTCAAACTGCTTGAGCGTCGCACGGACCGGCGTATCCGCCAGCTCGGCCCGCGCGCTGAGCGCCTCGTAGCGCAGCGGCGTCGCGTAGGTGGGCTGGCCCTGGCGGCGCGCCAGCGCCCGCAGGTACGTGCCGTCGCCCGGCAGCGACAGCAGCACGCGCTCGCGCCCGGCGCTGCGATAGCCGAAAAAGCACGCGCCACGGGCCGTCTTGGCCCCTGCTTCCAAGTCGACCAGGCTGACCGAATCCAACCGTGAGAATCCACGCGAAAGCGCAACCGCCCCCAGGCTGACGACGCTGCCAGCCACTGCGAAACCCGCGAACAGCGTCCAGCTCAAGTGCGTCAACGAATGCCGCTTGAGCCACCACCAGCTCACCAGCGTCGAAAGCACAATGTACGCCGACACAAACCCACTGGCCGCCAGCACCAGCAGGCTGCCGAACTGCACGAAATCAATCGGCTCGGCCCAGCGCGGAAATAGCGCCGTCGGCAGATGCAGCCCCGAGCCCAGCAGCTCGGCCTCCGACGCGCGAAATGTCGCGCTGGTCGCATTCAGATCCAGCAGCTCGTGCAGCAGTTGTGGCTTGGCGCTGTCGCGCGCCAAGCGCGCGGGCACGCTCAGCAGGTCGCGCAGCCGCGCCGCGCAGGTCACGACACGCCCAGAGCCAACCGGCATGGCGGCGATCAGGTCGATGGTGCGCTGCTCGAGCCCCGCCGGCCCGTTGACGTGCACGAGGTCGCGAAACATCCAGACCGCGCCCGGCCGGGCACGCGCCGTGCACACCACAATCGGCGCGGGGAAGCGCTTCTCTTCAGGCGCGGCGAGTGTGGCCATGTATCGCGGCAGCGTTTGTACTTCTGCGCTGGGCTGATCGCCTGCGATCGGCAGGATTTCGGCCAGGGCGCTGTTCTGCAGCGCGGGCCAGTTGCCGCCGATGCCGAGCACGAGCTGCCCGCCGTTCTTGACCCAGCGGATGAGCGCGTCGATCTGCGTGGATTGGAGTGTGGCAGGCTTCGGGTCGTCCCAGACGAGCACGTTGACGGCCTCGAGCCCGAACCAGCGATCCGGCAGGTCCGCTGCCGGCATGCGGCCGACGATGATCGGCCGTTGGAAGGTTTGTTGGCCAGCGATGAAGTCGCTGGCCGAGCCTGAGCCGCTGGTCTCGAGGCTGTCGAGCGCCGCCACCGCCGGCTGACTGACATCCAGGATCAACTGCGCGTCGGCGGCGATGGACTCGAAGTTTGGAACGTTCAGGCGGTTGACCAGCGCGCCGTCGTCTGCGAGCACGTCGAGCGTCAGCGTCTGCTGTGTGGTGTCCGGAAAGATGACGACGTAGCCCCAGACGCGCCGCAGACCCTGGTCGGGTGTCAGCACCAGCGGGCGCTCGACGAAATCGACCAGGTCGCCATCGAGGTCGGGCCGTTGCAACCGCAGGCTGCCTTGAAAGGGTCGCGCGGTCTGCGCAGTGAGCTCCGCCAGCACGGGCGTCCACTGGCCATAGCGAACGATGTACTTGGTCTGCACGCCGGCTGAGAAGCCGATGGCTTTGACATCCCCGGCGACCGGCTGAGCAGCCGCCCGCAGCACCAGCGCTGCCGACAACCAGATCGTCGCGATCAGCCTGGGGTACATTGCGACGAACTCCCCGACGCGCGGTCGATGCGTTGGGGGCCGCGTCGCACCCCGTTCAGAGTCGGCGTACTGTAGCTTGTGCGTCAGTGGCCGGCTTTCGTTTACAAGCGAAGGGATTTTACAAGTTCGGATGGCCCTGCGCCCGCGCGCCGAAGAATCTGCCGCGATTTGAGTTCTGCACCCGCAGCTTTCCTGCCAGGAACAGGGCATTGCGGAAGCGCTCGGGTGCGATCCGCGGCGTGCGGGGCTCGTCAGCGTTGCCGAACGAAGAGCACCGTCCAGCCGGCTTCACGGAAACCGCGCCATTCGAGTCGGACGGTCGCCGGCTCGTCGGCCTTCAGCCAGGTCGGCAGGATCACGCCAGCCTCGCCGATCAGGTGTAACAGATCGTCGTGCAGCACGGCGGTGTGGCTGCACCAAGAACGCGCCGCCGCCCTCCCTGGGTCCACCGAATCGCGGCATTAGACTTGCCGAACGCATGCGCACCGTCAAACTTCGCGGTCAATCAAGCGAACCTTGCCGCCGTCGCGTGCCATATGATCAGCCCCAGTCTGAGACTGGCGGATTTCAGCGATGTTCCCAGGAGGATTCTGTGATGAATGCGCCGGCGCGCCTGCCACTCGCGTCGTTGCCCACGCCGCTGCTTCGTCTGACACGTGCGGAGCGTCATTTTCGCGGCGCGCAGCTCTGGATCAAGCGCGACGATCTGACCGGGCTGGAGCTTTCGGGAAACAAGATCCGCAAGCTGGAATTCGTACTGGCCGACGCGCGGCAGCAGGGCTGCGACACGATCGTCACCGAGGGAACGCCGCAATCCAATCATTGCCGCGCGACGGCGGCGGCCTGTGCGCGGCTGGGGCTGCATTGCGTGCTGCTGCTTCGGCCGGCGGCAGGCGCGAGCGCGGCGCAAGGCAATCACCTGCTGGATTGCGTGCTGGGCGCGGAAATGCAGTTCTTCGAGCGTCCGCAGTTCGACGAGCAGCGCGAGGCGATCGTCGCGGGCGTGCTGGAAGCGCAGCGCCGCGCCGGGCGCCGGCCGCGCTGGACGCCGATGGGTGCATCCGAGCCGCTCGGGGCGCTGGCGTATCTGCACGCCGGCCAGGAACTCATCACGCAATTACGCGCGGCGAAGATCGCGGCGGCGGACGTGATCGTGGCAGTCTCGTCGGGCGGGACGTTTGCCGGCTTGGCGCTGGCCGAGGCGCTTGACAGGTCGGCGGCGATGCGTGTCTGGGCAGTGCCCGTCAGCGATGACGCCAGCTATCACCGTGCGCTTGTGCAGCGACTCTGCCAGGAGACCAGCGAATGCTTCGCGCTGAATGCGCACGTTGCGGCGGAATCGCTGCGGTTGATCGATGGCTACGTCGGCTCGGGCTACGCCAAGCCGTACGCGGCGGCGAACGCATGCCTGCGATCGCTGGCACGCGACGAAGCGATCCTGCTCGACCCGGTCTACACCGCCAAGGCGTTCTGCGCGCTGCTCGATGGCGTGCGCGCCGGGCGTCTGGGATTCGAGCGGCCGGCGGTATTTGTGCACACCGGCGGGATCTTCTCGAACTTCGCCTGGCCGGAGCTGCTGCTCGAAAACAGTGAGGCGTAAAGTGCCTAGCTCGTCGCGGCTTCGTTGAATTCCGCCGGGTCGAGCTGGCCGAGCTCGATCAGCGCGTATTGCGCCGCCTTCTGCTCGGCTTCTTTCTTGCTCGGGCCCCAGGCGCTCGGAAATTGCCGCCGACCGATCGTCACCGCGATCTCGAAGCACTTCGCGTGATCCGGACCCTTCTCGTCAAGCAGGTCGTAGTGCGGCGTCGCATTCAAGAAGCGCTGCGCATGCTGCTGAAGCTGCGACTTGTAGTTGAATTGATGCTCAGACTCGGTTGCCGCGCGAATCTCACTGTCGAAGTGCGTCAGGATGAACTCGCGCGCCGGCTCCAGCCCGCCGTCCAGGAAAACCGCGCCAATCACCGCCTCCAGCACCGCGGCAGACAGCGAGGGCGGCAGTTGCTCGGCGCTATCCATCCCCTGCCCCAGCACCAGCACCTCATTCAGCCCCAGCGTCCGCGCGACCGCCGCACACGCCCGCCGCGAGACCACCGCCGACTTAATCTTAGTCAGCGCGCCTTCCAGCAGGTCCGGGAAGCGCTCGTAAACCGTGTGGCAGACGACCAGGCCGAGCACGGCGTCGCCCAGAAACTCCATGCGCTCGTTGCTGTTCTTCCGCGAATCAGCTGACGAGCTGTGCGTAAGCGCCGCCCGCAGCAGCGACAGATCGCGAAAGCGATAGCCAATGCTGCTCTGGCAAGCTTCTAAATGAGCCGGGCTGTCGGCCATAACGCTACGGACGTGCCATTCCGAATCGCAAGACATCCTGCGCGCCAGCGGCGTTGCATGACCCCTGCCGGCCACCGCCGCTGAAAACCATAATAATATCCGCCTATCGGGTCTGATGCGAGCAAACTTGAGCGCTCGTACCCGATCCCCGATCTCGACCCGGCGACAAGCAACCGCCCGCGATCGAACGCGACCGAGGCTGTTCGGAGCGACGGCCGCGCCGGCGGCAGGCATGGACGACCCTAGCCGCGCCGCATAGGCTGCCCGGTCATGTCGGCAGGAAAAAAGTCCAAGAACTGGATCGAATCCCGCGCGCTGCTGCGCCAAGGTGTAAATACCTACCTGATCGTGTTGCCCAGCACCGACCCCGGCACACTCTGGGAGTTCCCCGGAGGCCCCGTCGAGCGGCACGAGTCCCCTGAGACCGCCCTGCGCCGACTCTTGCGCAGCCAGGTCGGCGTCGAAATCGACTTCTTCGTCGGACAGCCGCCTTTCGCGCACAACTTCGGCACCCACGCCGTCACCTATCGCTACTACATCTGCGGCGTCCGCAGCGGCGTAGCCGGGCCGCGCGAATGCGCCGAGACGCGCTGGGTTCTGCTCGGGCAACTGCGCGACTACTCGTTCGACGCGCCGACGCAGCAAGTCGTCGACTGGCTGCTGGAGGGCGATGGCCCGCCCCGCGCGCGTGAGCAATGACGCGGCGCGGAAGCGACAGCGGCCCGCCGAGGGATTCAATCCCGCAACGCCTACAAACCGTGACGTGGTCCGCGGCGCTGCGCGTCTGGGCCACACCGGTTCTGGATTCGCTCGGGAATCGACGGCGCGTGACGGCCGCGCACAGTCTGCGACGCGCTGCACCGTCTTGCTGTGTTCGGACCCGTGGGGCGCTTTCGGGCGTCGCCGCTAAGTGCGCTTGGCCACGCTCTGATTGCGGATCAGATCCTGCAGCCGCATCAGGCCCTCGAGCAGCGCCTCCGGCCGCGGCGGGCAGCCGGGCACGTAGATATCCACGGGCACGACCAGGTCGACGCCTTTGACAACGTGGTACCCGTGTTTGAAATACGGCCCGCCGCCAATCGTGCACGCCCCCATTGCCATCACGTACTTGGGTTCGGGCATCTGGTTGAACAATCGCCGCACGCGCTCGGCCATTTTGTACGTCACCGTTCCGGCCACGATCATCAGGTCGCTCTGGCGCGGCGTGGCGCGAAATGCGCCCGCGCCGAAGCGGTCGAAATCGAAGCGGCTGGCGCCGGTGGCCATCATCTCGATCGCGCAGCAGGCCAGGCCGAATGTCATTGGCCAGACGCTGTTTGCCCGAGCCCAGTTGATCGCCCAGTCCAGGCTGGTGATGATCAGCCCGTCTTCGAAGCGGTTTTCGATCCACGCCATCGCTGCGACCTCACGCCGGTCTTGATGGTCCGCGGCGCAGCGTTGTGCTGCGGACCCAGTGCAGGTAGCCGAAGCGCCACAGGTATGCGAAGCCGACCACCAGAATCCCGAAGAAGATCAGCATGTCGACCAGCCCGGCCCATCCGGCGCGGCTGTAGACCACCGCCCACGGATAAAACAGCACCACCTCGACCTCGAACACAATGAACACCAGCGCTACCACGTAAAAGCGCAGGTCGTACTGCACCCAGCTCGCGTGATACGGCTCTTCGCCGCACTCGTACGCTTCGGATTTCACAGGATGTTTGTAGCGCCGCCGCACCAGGCTGCCGATCGCCAGCGCTGCCGCGGCCATCAGCACGCCGGCCAGCACGGACAGCAGCAGTGCCTGTAGCACCTCAGTCGGCGACTCGCCGAAGGCGACGCGCTGCGCCAGATGAAGCCCCACGAGTGTACTCATCGCCCGCTTCCGATTCTCATGACTTCGCCTCGCCCGCCGGTGCCACCGACGCGGGCGTTGCCTTCGCCGGCACGCTCTCGTGCAGCGCCTTGACCATCTCGTCCGCGCGGCCGGCGCCGTGCTCGAGCCACTGCTGCTTGCGGGCCGCGGCCCAGGCCGGCAGCGACGCGCCCCGCATCCACAGCGGCATCGGCGTGCGCAGCCCCTGCTCGGCCAGGTCCGTGAACTCCACGATCATGCTGTTGCGGTCGTAGCCGGACAGATCGTGTATGTCGCCCATGTGAATGCAATCCGTCGGGCAGGGCTCGACACACAGGGCACAGAACATGCACTTGGAATAGTCGATGGCGAAGCGCAGCAGCGCCCCGCCGCGGGCGATGTTGGTGGCCTTGTCGATCTTGCGCGCCCCGCTTTTCTCGATGTAGATGCAATCGACCGGGCAGGCCTTGGCGCACAGGTCGCAGGCGATGCACTCTTCGATCAGGAAGTAGTGGAACCCGCGATACTTCGGGGCCAGCACCGGCGCGACGTCCGGATACTGCACCGTGATCGGCTTGGCGAACGCATAGCGCAGCGTGATCCGCAGCCCCACCAGGACCGTGTAAACCGTGCGATACACATCCCGAAAGTACCGACGCATCGCGACGCTGCGCTCCCGCGCTTCGCCGGATCGACCCTACGGCGTCGTGCCGTTCGTCGCCGTGCTGGTCTCAGGGAATATCGCGTCCAGCACGGCGCGCAGCACAGACGCAAAGATCTGCTGCCCGAGAATCTGCGCAATCACCGCGGCGCAGGAGCTGACCTGAAACAGCACGCCGCCGCTGGCAACCAGAACCGCGAGCTTGAATGCCTGAGTCCGCTTCACGAGCTACTCCCCATATTCCTTGCAGGCCCTTGTCCGCGGCGATCCGGCGGACCGCCGTCAAAACAGACTATAACCGGCGTCGGCTGCGCCCAACAGGCGCACCGCGGCGCGCAGCGGTCAAGCCGGAATGCGGTGATCCCGCGCGGACCCGACCGCGCCGGCACTGGATTGCAACCCGTGGCGCGCGGGCGCTCGCTCGCCGCGAAAAAGCTGGGTACGCTGCCCTGCATGACGCACCAAATCCGCATTCGCGCGGCGTTCGAGCCGCGATGTGCACGCGGGGCGCGCCGCACAGCGGCCCGTGCCGCGCTTTCGCTGGCCATGTCGGCGGCAATTCTGGCGGCGCTGCAGGCGTCATCGCTGGCCGGCGAAAGCGAGATCGCCACTCAGCAGCTTGCCGGGCCGCTCGCGGTGATTGGCTTTGAGTGCGATGCGTCGATGGACGCGCGCGATACTTGGATCGCGGTGGCCGCGGAGGAGACGCTGATCTGGGGCCTGCGCCGCACGCCGGGCATGCTGGTCATTCCCGCGCTGCGCCTCACGCAGGCTTGGCGCGAGCTGCGCGAGTCGGACAGCGATCCTGCGGATTGGCCGCGAGCGAGCGCCCTGCTCGGGGCCCGGGCGCGCGTCAGCGGGCACTGCGCCGGCACGCCCGCCGCAATGTCGCTGCGGCTGCGGCTGGAAGCGTCGGGCGCCGCGCTCGCGCCGTCTGCCGCTGGCGTAGGCGGCAGCGTGCTGGCTGAAGCCGAGTTTGGCCCGGCCGAATTTGACGCCGTTCTTGAACTTGCGACTCGCTGGCTGCATCAGCAATTCGGCGTGACGACCTTGCCGGCTGAACGCGAGGCGCTGCTTTTCGCGCGGCGGGCGCGCTCGCTCAGCGCGGTGGAATACTACGCCAAGGCCTGCGGCGCGCTGCGCGCCGGCAACGCCGCCGACGCCATGCACTACGCACAGCGTTCGACCGAGTATGACGCGCGTTATCGCCCCGGCCTGCTGCTGCTGGCGCAGCTCGAGGCCCGCGGCGGCCGCGCGGCGCGTGCG
>CAZHTF010000045.1:0-26108 GCA_964535305.1 uncultured Planctomycetales bacterium
GTGTTGGCCCGGTCGCGCCGGTGCAGCCGGCGCCGCCGGTTGCACCCGTGCCGCCCAAGCCAGCCGAACCGGCCAAGCCGTCGGGTGAGCAGCCCAAGTAGTTGGGGTCGAGAATTGGCCTAGGGCGGTCCGCTCCGACAGCGATGCGGCAGGAGCGGATCGCCGGCGTCTTGATCTCCATCCGAATGCCGACTGCTCAGCCTCAGGACTTTGATTTCATGCGAGCCATGACGCTGCGAATCCTGGCGATTGTCGCCATCGCGCTGGCGGCCGCCGCGGTCAACGCCTATCGCAGCGGCGTACCCTGGACGCCCGACATGGCAAAGATCGCCGAGCACGACGCTTTCGTGCGGCGTGTCGGCGTGGACGTCGCCCGGCTGCGCGAGTTGATCGAGATCGAGAGTGCGGTCGTGATCGACGCCCGCGCGCCGCAGGAGTTTGTCGCGGGGCATCTGGACGCGATCGACATCCTGAACGTGCCCGAAGACCAGGTGCAAGCGCAGATCGCGCGGCTCGGGCCGGAGATGCTCGCTGGCCGCACGCTCGTGATCTACTGCTCGTCGCCGCGCTGCGATGCGTCGGAAGTCGTGTATCGCGCCTTGGAGCAGTATTACCAGTATCCGTCGATGTACATCTACTTTCCCGGCTGGGAGGGCATCGTCGAGCACAAGCTGGCGGTCGCGAGCGGGCCGGAAAAGCTAACGACGATCATCGACCCGCTGGGCGGCGCGCCGCAGGCGCAGCCCGAGCAAAACTCGCCGGTGGGTGGCTCATGAGCATGACAACGCCCGCTGCCGTTCCGCGGGGCGGCGGGACAAGCTGGGTCGTGTTCGGCTGGCTGGCACGGCTCATCGTTGCCGGTCTTTTCCTGTTGGCGGCGTACAGCAAGATCATCGACCCGAATGTGTTCATCAAGGAAGTGCGCGCCTACGAAATGCTGCCGTTGCAGTGGACCAACGCGGTGGCGCTCGTGCTGCCCTGGGTCGAAGCGGTCTGCGCGCTGCTGCTGCTGGGCGGCCTCTGGCGTCGCGAAGCACGGCTGATGCTCGTGGCGATGCTGCTGGGCTTCACGGCGCTGAAGATCACGATCGCGATCATGGGCCGAAAGGTCGAATGCGGCTGCTTCGGCGATTTCCAGCTGCTGAATGCGGTGCTCGCGGGACCGATGGGGATCGCGCTGAACATCTTCCTGCTGGCGATGTGCTGGGTTGACTGGCGCGGGGCGCAGACGCGTCTCGCGCGGAACCGCGGATTCACGATCAGCGCCGAGCCCGCGCCGGCTGCGTGATTGCGACAACTGGGGTGTTACGGCTGCGTGGCAGGCCCGGGCGGCTGCTTGGGTTTCGGGTCGGTTGCGGCTTCGGTGCGGGCGGCGTCGGCGCGTGATTGTCGCAGCAGCTGCTCGTAAACGTTTAGCATCTGGTCCGAGGCTTGCCGCGTGTCGCTGACGTTTCGAAGAAACAGCATCAGTGAAGAGCACGCGGCCAGTGCAGTGAGCCAGTTCAGTTCGGTCACGCGCGGTTCCCACCCACTCGCAGGCCGCCGGCTCTAAAACCTGGTCGTGCTCGGTTGCACGCCTGTGCCGGTCTCACTAGGATTGTCGGCTGGCGGGTTGCGGTCGTTCAGGAAGCCGTTCGGGACGTCGGTCCCGGGTTCAAATTCCAGGGTTTATCGATGCTCGACGTTCCGGGCGTGGCGAATTTGCAGGCGCTCATACGGGACGTGCCGGACTTCCCGAAAGCGGGCATCCTCTTCAAGGACATTACGCCGCTGCTGGCCGACCCGGCCGGATTGGCGCTGGCAGTCGAGTTGATGGCGCAGCCATTCCGCAACCAGCGGATCGACTCGGTCGTCGCGGCGGAGTCGCGCGGGTTCATTTTCGGGACGGCAGTTGCCCGCGAGCTCAGCAGCGGCTTCGTCCCGGTGCGCAAGCCTGGAAAACTCCCGCGGGAAACGCGGAGGGCCGAGTATCAGCTCGAATATGGGACGGACAAGCTCGAGATCCACGCCGACGCGCTGACCCCCGGCATGCGCGTCTTGATCGTAGATGACGTGCTCGCGACCGGCGGAACGCTGGGGGCGTGCGTCGAGCTGGTGGCCGGCTTTCGGGCAGAAATTGCGGCGATTTCAGTGCTGATCGAGCTGGAAGCCCTGGCCGGCCGGGTCAGACTCGCGGGGCGGCACGTCGCAAGCGTGCTGCGGTACTGATGTTGCGATTTCTGGCGGCGAACCGGGACACTGAGGGATTTGAACGCCCCGCGACAATGTTCACAGAAATTAGCCCGCGTCGCGCGGTTGAGGAGATGCGCCAAACATGACTAACGTTCGCCTGTGGATCGCACTGGCCAGCCTGGTCGTGCTGACGAGCCTGAGCGGCGGCTGCTTGTTTGCTGCGGACGCGCTCAACCCGAACGTCCTCACCAGCCTTGGAATCTCGCCATCCTCGATCTCTCGTGGCGGCGGGCGCGTCGTGGTTGTCTTCGACAATCAGACCGACCAGCTCGCCTCATTCACTGCGGTGTTGCTGGACAATGCGAACAACCCGACGCAGGCGCGCGAGCTGGGGCGCGAAAACGTACCCGCCGGCGAGACCGCCAACGTCGTGCTCGATTGCCCGGTGGGCGTCGTGTTTCCGGGTCGCCTGGGCGATGGTCTCGAGGTCGAGGCCGTCGGCGCGATCGTCGATCCCGCCGGCGCCGCGACTGAAGTCGAATACGCGGGCAGCGCGCTCGCGTCAGGTGTTGATTTCCGCTGTGGCGACGTCATCGTGATCGCACTGGAGCCCGGCGGCGGAGACGCTGAGTTTCGCATCACGGTGCGCGTGATCCCGGGCCGATAAGGGCATTGGAAATCAGAATGACACGCAAAACGAACGCACGCATCGGCCTTGGTCTGATTGCTGGCCTGCTGCTCATGAGCGGCGCTGGCTGCTCTCCGCTGAGCCTGCTGAACAACGACTTTCTGGCACAGCTCGGGCTGACCAGCGGCTCGACGTTGCTGCCTGACGATGCGCCCTCCGTGCTGGTCGCGGTCGAGAACCGCACCAGCCGCACAATCGAAGCGCGCGTGACCTGGCGCGAGGGCAGCGCTTCTGGCGGCGAGAGCACGGTGGAAGAGCTGATCAATGTGGTGCTGCCGGGTGATCGACTCTCAACGGCGGTCATTTGCCCGCTCGAAGAGATTACGCTGGGCGACATCGGCGACCTGAACCGCGTCGGCGCGATCGTCCGCCTCGGCGGGGGGACCGCGGCCGACCCGATCGTCGAGGTCGAACCCTTCGGCGTCCTGCTGCAGGACGGTGCAAACTACGATTGCGGCGACGCGATCACGTTCGCGGTCGTCCCGTCGACGCAGACGCTTTCGGGATACCAGGTTTTCGCATTCGTGCAGCGCGCTCAAGCGCGCTGAGCGCGTGCGTTCGAAGTTCCGAGCAGGGCCTGAGCCGTCCGACCTGAGCAGGTGAGAGAGCAGCAGCGATGAAAATCAGAACACTCTGCGGCGTGGGTGTGATTGGCGCGATCCTGATGTTGCAGATCGCCGGCTGCCCGACCGGCACCGTCCCGCCGGAGGAGTTCATCGAAGGCGGCACGGGTGATACGTCGCGGCTGGCCGAGCAGGCGACCGTGACCGTGCTCTCTCCGCAGAGCAATCTGGCGTTCACCGGCGGCACGCCTGTCGAGGTCAATTGGCGCGCGCTGGCGTCGACGCGTTTCGCCTCGGTCGACGTGTTCTTCGACGTCGACCAGAACCCGGACAACGACAACGAGATCGTCTCGCAGGCCGGATTGGCGCTGACTGAGACGCGCGCGCTGCTGGACACGTCCGATCTGCGGGCCGACACGTATTTCATTGGCGTGCTGGTGCGCGAGCTGGGCGTGCTGGCCGCGGCCGATTACGCGCCTGGCACGGTGCGGATCAATCAGCGTCCGCAGCTGTTCTTTGATTCGCCGCGCGACAATTTCGCGCTGGATCGCACGGCCCTGGTGACGCGCCGCTTCGATGTGGCCTGGACGCTGTTTGACCCGGACAGCACCGTCTCGACCCGCATCCTGCTCGATCCGGACAGCACGCCGAATGGCAACGAAGTGTTGCTGCGGCAGAGCAGCTCGCAGACTGGCGATCGCTTCTCGTTCGATTTGCCGACTGGCAATTTCCAGGCCGGCACGTATCGCATCCTGGCGATTGTTTCGGACGGCTCGCAGGAATTTTCGTTCTACGCGCCGGCGTCGATCGCGATTCGCTCGCGCCTGGCCGGCGTGCACGACCTGCGCGACCTGGCCCTGCCAAGTTCGTCGCTGCAGGGCGCGATCTTTCAGGGCTTCAACCCGCGCGACAACGCGGGTTCTTTCGTCGGCTCGGCCAGCGACATCGACGGTGACGGTTTCCGCGATTTCATCATCCTCGCGCAATTCGCCAAGCCACAGTACACGGTCAACATTCAACGCACCGGTGTGGGCGAGGCCTACCTGATCTACGGTCGGCGCGAACGCTTCAGCGGCCTGATCAACCTGAACTCCACCGGCACGCTGTTCCGCGGCGAGGTGTACGGCGGCCCGCCGGAGGCCTTCGACCCGGTTCGACCGAGCCGCGGGATCTCCAGCTTCGCGGCGCTGAGCGACTGGGACGGCGACGGCGTGCGCGAATTGGCATTCGGCATGCCGTTCACGGATTCGCTCTCGATTCAGAGCGTAGTCGGGCGCGGCGGCGCGGCCCCACTCGACACCGACGGTTACTTCCGCTCTGGCGTCGTGGTGATCGCCGCCGGCTCCACGCTGCGCCCGGACCTTGGCTTCCCGGGCCGTAATGTGTTCAGCCTGTCCGAGTTCGGAACGCTGGTCCACACGCAGCGGAGCTGCGGCTTATGCATAGACAACGACGCCTGCCAGTGCCTGGAAGGCTTCCACGGTCCCAAGGCGCCGATCATCGCGGCTTGCCGCGACACGAAGTTTCACTTGCATTGGCCAATCTCGCTGGCCGGGGCGCCCAACGAAGGCTCGGTGCGGCTGGGTTGCCGCTTCTCGAGCGCCGATTCAGGTGATGGCTTCGGCGAGACGATCAGCGCCTACGACTTCGACGGGCTGATCATGAGCGCGCCGAACCGCGACCCGCTCGTTAGCTCGTTCCAACTGCAGAACGGCGTTCCAGGCGGCGGCGTGACCAGCATCTTCTTCTGCGACGTCGCCGACGGCTTCTTCCCCTGGACCGGGGTGCAGTCGCCTCCGGCCAGCGGCGACTACCCCGGCACCCCCGACGGTGCGACCGGAAGCCTGCCGCACGGCGGACCGTACCACTACATCGTTGACGACTACCGCACTGGGCCCACGCCGGTCGGAACGCTTGAGCTCTCGCCGGGTTTCTGGGTGGATGCCGACGACGGCGATCCGTGCATCCCGACCATCGATGAGAACGTCGCATTCCCTGAAAACAGCACGCGCTTCTGGTCCGGCCGGCCCGGCGCGCGCCTCAGCAACGTGCAGGGCGTCGACGATGTCAATGGCGACGGCTTGTTCGACATGCTGATCGGCGCGCCTTTCGCGCAGGAAGGCGCGGGCGCGACCTACATCGTGCTCGGCCGCATTCGAAACCTGATGCGCGGCGGCGAACTGCGGATCGAGGAGCTCGATTTGCCCGCGAACTCGAGCAATCCGAATGGCCGCCGCATTTTCGACGGTATTCGCATCGTCGGCGCCCCTGGCACGCGGCTGGGTCAGTCGCAGGATGCCGCCGGCGATTTCAACGGCGACGGTTTCCCGGATGTGGTCATCGGCTCGCCGCTGGTGAACGCACGCCGCGGCGGCGTGGCGGTGTTCTTCGGCTCGAAGGACGTAATCAACCTGACCGACGACGAAATTTCATTCGACGCGATCGCGCAGCGCGGCCTGGGCGTGATCCTCAGCGGCGATGCCGAAGGCGACCTCGCCGGCGCACGCGTGAGCGGCGCAGGCGATGTCGATGGCGACGGCCTGGGCGACATCCTGATCGCCGCACCGGAACGATCCGTGCGCGTCGACGCGAATTTCGACGGCGTGGCCGAAATCGATCGCACGCGCTGCGGTGTGGTCTACCTGGTCTATGGTTCCAGCAAGCTCACCGGCACGATCAGCCTCGCGGACATCGGCACGGAAGCGCTGCCCGGCGCCGTTTTCATTGGCCGCAACAGCGGCGACACGCTCGGCGCGGGCCTGGGTGAGCAGGGAGATCGGTCCACCGGCATCGCGCCTGCCGGCGACGTCGACGGTGACGGCCGTACCGACCTGCTGTTCAGCGCGGTGGGCGCGTCGCCGCGCGAGCGCGTCGCGGCGGGCGAAGCGTACTTGATTTACGGAACGGGCGATTAATTGCGCATCGTTTTAGGAAACTCGCGGATGAACCTGGCAAAAGCTTCAAAATTGATCCTGCTCGCCGGGGCCGCGCAGCTCGCGGGCTGCGGCGTGCCCGCCGAGCGCAACCCGTTTCTTTCCTTTACGGAGGAGTTCGGGTTCAGCGTTCTGGGTGACACGCAAACGAACCAGGGCAGCGGCGCGCAGGGCGCCGCCGCGGCGGCCCGTTTTCGGCGCACCATGACGGTGACGTTGGCGAACAACAGCCCGACGGGCGCGCTGCGCGTTTCGCTAGCCGCCTGGGTGAATACCAGCAGCATTCGTTCGGCGGATCAGCAGGACGTGCTGCTCTCGAACGGCTACGTGCAGCTCACGCAGGAGGTCAAGCTTGGCTCGGCGTTCTCGCTGCCGCCGGGCACGTTCGTCTTCAATGGCGACGGCGTTGCCGGCGCGTCGCTGATCCGGCTTTCGCCGGCCGGAGGGCCGCCGGAGACTGACCCGGACGGCGGCGCGGTGACGCCAAGCACTTCACAGCTCGAGCTCGTCACGCCCGACGTGATCCTTGTGTTTCTGCAGCCGCCGACGAGCTGCGACACGGTCGCGTTCGTTTTTGAGCAGGATGGTGAGCAGTTGCCGTCCGAGCCGATATCGGGCGTTGGCGGCATCTTTAGCGGCGCGACCGGGCTGGGCGCATCGAAGTCGCTGGCGCAGGTCGACGTGTATCAGTGCAACCCGCTGCGCCCGGGCATTTTTCTGAAAGTCGGCGGGGGCGCCCGCCAACAGAACGAGTATTTCGAAGGCGAGAACGTCCGCTTCGACTTTTTCCGTGCGGCGAATGAGGCGGGCGACGCGGCCGTCGTCACAATTGGGCAGTAGCCGACCGATTCGGTCGATGGACTCTTGCGCGAGTCTATAATGGCGATTGGGAGCCTTGAGGTGCAGCCATGAGCAGGACGCTTCGTCGGATCGCCGGGTTTGGATTGGGTTGGCTTGCCACCGCGAGCGCGTTTGCTCAGGGAAACACGCCGCCGACGGTCGAGATCATCCGCTGGGACGTGACGCGCTTTCGCAACGGCGTAACGGAAACGGTCTACAACCGCGGCGTCGCCGGTCTGAACGACCGCGCGCGTATCTACGACGGCACGTTTGGGACGCGCTCGTATCTGCACGAAGAGCGCGACGTCGTCCGCATGGTGCTCGAAATCATCGATGGCGACTGGACCACCGCCGGCAGTGGCGGGCAGGGTGACCAGCAGGAGCAGGAAGAGGTCAGCTACTCGTTCTTCGCGAGCGCCGAACCATTCCGCGACTATGGTCCGGTCCCCGGATCGATCGTCGAGGCGACTGAGGACGAGCTAGTCGGCCGCTTCCGTCCGGCACCGGGTCAGACCGTGCTGAATTTGGTGCTGTCTTTCCGCGTTCCCGAGTTCATCGGCAAGAACCAGGCTCGCCTGCGCGGGCAGATCCGCTGGGACGCGCGCTGGTTCATCAGCATTGCCGTCTCAAACACCGAAGGCGAGTTCCCGGAAGATGAGCCGGTCTTCGCCGATTCCACGTCGTTTGTCGCGATCGAGAATCCCGCGCTGCTGCCGCCAAACGCGCCGGCCTTCGCCGACGCGGGCGCAGACCAACTGGTCGTCGTGAACTCGAATGTCACGCTGGACGCGTCGCGCACGTTTGATAGCTACAACCTGGGTTTCGACACGAACAATCCCAACAATTTCGACAAGGACACGCTGACGTACGCCTGGGAATTCGTGTCCGGCCCGCTCCGCATCGATCCGGTGCAGACCAATCAGAACAGTCCGCTGGCGACCGTGCTGCTGACGCAATCGGGTGAATACGTGTACCGTGTCACCGTCGATGACAATTTCAACGCGCTGCCCACCAGCGACGTGGTGACCATCACCGTGGTCGATTCGATCCCGGCCAATCAGCCGCCCGTGGCGCAGATCGCGGCCCTGGGCCGCAGCGTCGTCGTCGGCAACTCGATCACGCTCGACGGCTCGGGCTCGAGCGACCCGGACGGCGACACACTCACGTACCGCTGGACGCAGACTGATGAGCTTGGCGGCGAAATCCCGCTCTCTGAATTACGCGAAGTGTTCCAGCCACTGGCCGGCCTGACCAGCTCGCGCTCCACGTGGCAGGCGCTGACGCCGGGTACGTATTACTTCCGTCTGCTGGTCAGTGACGGGCAGTTGATCAGCGTCGCCAATACGTCGGTTGTCGTGGTCGCGGCGGCGACCGGCGGTGTGACCGCCACGGCGGATCAGAACCCGCTCAGCGACCCGGCTCCTCAGGACGACGCCGAGTTCGGCCCGCCCGCCCCCGCAATGTGCGGCGCAGCCATGATGCCCCTGATGCTTACGCCGCTGCTACTGGCGGCGGTGCGGCGTCGCACGTAGCCCGCGGCTTCTCGCCAGCAGCGCGATCGCGCGCAACAGAACGATTCGGGATCCAGCTAGAGCCGTCCGGCGTGTGCAAAGCGTCGGGCGGCTCGTGCTTTTTCTGTCGAATTTGCGCAGCGATCCGCTTGCGCGCGGGCATCGGAGCTATTCGGCAGGCGCGGTTTGCGGCGACTGTTGCGCCGCCGCCGATTTGCCCAAGCGCGGCTGCGATTTCCAGCGGCGGTGCATCCACAGATACTGTTCGGGCGCGGCGCGGATCAGCGCCTCGAGCGCGGCGGCGAACTCGCGCGTGATCCAGCGCAATGGATCAGCCACGCCGGCCCACTCGCGCGGCTGGATGATGCGCGTCACGCGGATTTCGTAGCGGAAACGCCCGCCGATGCGAACTGCGCCGCCGACGATCACGGGCTTCTCGTGCCGCATGGCGAGCAGCGCAATCGATTTGTACCACGAGGCCGGTCGGCCGAAGAACTCGACGAACACGCCGCGCTGCCCGGCGTCCTGATCGGCGATGAAGCACAGCGTGCCGCCGCTGGCGAGCAGATTGTCCGCGTCCTGCGAGACGCCTTTTTTCATCAGCAGCGAGAGGCCGCTGCGCCGCCGCGTGCGCTGCAGGTAATCGTCCAGCAGCGGATTGTCGGGCGGGCGCATGATCGCGGTCAACGGCAGCCCGAGCTGCGCGATGGTGTAGCCCAGCAGCTCGTAGTTCCCGAAATGCGGCGTGAGCATGATGCAGCCGCGACCGCTGACCAGGATTCGCAGGGCGCTGCTCAGGTCCGTCAGCTGCACGTAGCGCGACCAGCTCCAGAGCGTGATCAGCCGCGGCGTGCAGAGCAGCTCGACCAGGTAGAGCGCGGCGAAGTGCTCGAACGCGCCGCAGGCGATCTGGGCGAGTTGCTGCTCGTCGTATTGCCCGGCGAAGGACGGCCGCAGGTTTTCCAGGGCGCGCTGCCGATGCCGCGGGCTGATGCGCCACCAGAAGCGGCCCATCAGCCGCGCGGTGCGCAGGTTGATCTCGATCGGGAAGCAGCCGACCAGCAGGGCCCAGGCGCGCAGCGCAGCGTAGACGCAGAGATTCCGCAGCGCCGCGGCAGATCCGCCGGAGCGCTCGCGGAGCTGCGACCAGGTCATTCGCCGGCGCGGCGCGGCGCGAATCATGGTGCGGGTCAACCCGAAGGTTCGGACGCGGGCGGCGGAGTTTCAGCCGAATCGTCCTGTGGCGCGGCGCTTTCGTCGCCGGGCGCTGCGCCGTTCTCATCGTCGGCCGCGACAGGCGCCGGCGCAGTCGCCGCGGCGGGCGGCGGCGTGGGCTGCGTCACTGCAGACTTCGGCGGCACGCTTGCGGACGGCTGCACTGCCGCCGGGGTTTGCGTGTCGGCCGACCGCGGCAGCAGCTCGCGGATCTGGTCGCGGGCCTTCTGCAGCTCCTCACTCGGCGGCGTCAGGGGCGGTTCGCCCCAGGGCGGCGGCTGATTGCCGAACAAGACGTAATGCCGCGACTTGGGCCCAACCTGCGACTGCAGCCACAGATACGTGCGCGGCAGCTCGCGGCCCGCACGCGCCAGCTCCAGCCCGCCTTGCTGCTGGAAGCGCACGTAGTCGAAGCGCGTCGCCGCCAGGAGATACAGATCGGGCGCGGCGAGCCGCGCGATCATCTCTTCGGCGATGGCGCGTTTCTCGAACTCGAGCGAGCGGCGTCCGCCTTGGCGCTCGAGCAGCTCGAGCTGATCGATGACGCGCGGAAAGCGCACATCGCCGTACCAGTTCACGCGCGAGTCCTGCGAGCCAACGTGCCGGATGACGCCGCCGCTCAGAATTTCCTGCGGCAGCCTGGTGCGGAGCTGCGTCGCGAAGTCGATGAATGGCTTCTGCGACGCGAAGATCGGCATCACATTCGGCCAGATCCACAGCCACGCGACGCACATGGTGCCGATCAGCGCCGCGAACGACTGGTGCTCGCGTCGCCGCAGGTACAGCCATGCGGCCAGGGCCGCACCGGTGACGAAGATGAGCGCCGTCACGCCGTAGGCGAGCCACATCTCGCCGGAGTGCGCCAGGCCGTATTGGCCATATTCCTTGAACCATTTGCGGACGCCCAGAGCGCCGGCCACGAACCCGATTGGCACCAACGCCCACACCGCCCGCGCACCCAGCAGATCCAGCTTGGGCGTGTGCGGCCGCCGTGGATCAAAGAAACGCGCCAGCTCGATGCCCAGCAGCACGAACAGCGGCGGGATCGCGGGGAGCAGGTAGCGCAGCTCCTTGCCGACCGAGGCGGTGAAAAAGGCAAACAGGCTGAAGAACCACAGGCCCAGGAACCACAGCCCATCGCGCGAGGCGCCCGGCGCGCCGCGGAACACGTGGGCTAGCGCCGCCGGCAGCGAGAGCGAGAAGGGCAGGCAGTACATCAGCGGCGGCAGCAGATACATGAAATAGAACTGCGGAGCGAATTGCGACTCAACGTTCGGTAGTGCCCCGGTGAAGCGATCCAGGAACTCGACGCGCCACTTGTCCCAGGCGGTCGGCTCGCGCAGCAGCACGGCAATCATCCAGGGCAGCCACGGCAGGCAGAAGAGCCCGATTCCCGCCAAGTGCACGCGCCGCGCCAGCACGCTCCAGCGGCGGCAGATCAGGATGTAGGTAAGCATCGGCAGCCCGACGCATACGAGCGGCATGGGCATCTTGTAGACCATCGCCACGCCGGCGGCGAAGTAGCCCAGCAGCCACAGGCCGCGTTGCGCCGCGAGCGAGCGGGTCGCATTGATCGCGATCCAGAAGCAGGCCAGGCTGAGCGTCATCCAGGCGGTCAGCCCAAGGTCGCTGGCGGCGCGGTGCGACCAGTACAGCACCAGCGTGCTGCACGCGCTGGCGAAGCCGGCGAAGATCGCGGCGCGGTCGCCGGCGATGGCCCGCGTCAGCAAGAAGATCACGCCCACCAGCAGCACCGCGAAAATCGCATTCGGCAAGCGGGCCGAGATCGTATCCACCGGCGTACCGCGGGCCAGGCTGGTCAACATCACCGCCCAGTACGCACCAGGCGATTTCTGCATGCGCGTCTCACCGCTGAAGCGCGGCGTGATCCAGTCGCCCGCTTCGCGCATCTCGCGGGCCGTCTGCGCGACCCAGCAATCGATCGGCTCAAAGCCCGCCCCGCCGCCCAGCAAGTAGAAGCTCAGCAGCGTCGCCAGGCCGATGATCGCCAGGAACCAGCCGACCATCGCGGGCGGAAGCAGCTCGCGTGGCGCGGCGCCGCTGTCGCCCGGCGCGGGCCGCGGTTCGGCTACGTTCGCCGGCTGCGACGCAGGCGGTGTCACGGGTGGCGAAAACATCGGGGTCGACGAAGCGATCGGCGTCGATGCTGACGCCGCCACCGGGATCGGGCGGATGTCCGGCGTTGCGGAGGCGGCTGTGGAAAGGGCAGCGTCCGCGGGTGCGGCGGGTTCGAGCGCTTCGAGGTCGATCGGCTCGCCCGGCACGGCGGGCGGCTTGCCACCCGGGTCAGTGCTCAACCGGCTTCCTCCGCGCCTTCGACCGAGAGCAGCGGCGCCTCCATCGCCTGGTTGATGTGCGTCATCAGCTCGATGTAGTCGGCCTGCACGCGCATCAGGGCCTTGATCGCTTCGTTCGACGACATGCCGCTCTCCAGCTCCGCCAGGCGGCGCTTGTCATCCACCTCGATCGGCCGGTTCGTGGCTTCCAGCTCGCGGAGCCGTTCGGCGTGCTGGCCGTAGTCGCTCAGCAGCTTGCGGGCGGCCGGGTCGGTCTTGAGCGATTCCTGGGCGGCGCGCAGCGCCTGGGCCCGCGGGTGCCGCGCGATCGCTTCGCCGAGCGCGTGCGCCTGCTGCAATAGCTCCTGGTAGTCGCGCATGAAGTCCTGCCGGTTTCAGAGGTTTCGCGGCTTGTTTCGATCGGGATTCTACGGGAAGCGCGCGGTTTGCGGCATAGCGTGTGGCTTGAATTCACGTAAGATGCGTTCCAGGAGCTTGCGTATGTCGCTCAGCAGGCGCGAATTCATTCAGGTCGCAGGCGGCGCAGCAGTCGGATCGCTGGGAGGTTGGGAGAGCATGTCACAGGCGGCGCAAGAGCCGGCAACGCCGGTCCCGGGTGCGGTGGTGATCGCCAGCGCCAATGGGCTGGGCGCCTGCCGCGTCGCGATGCAGAAGCTCGCGGCGCAGCTCGACCCGCTGGATGCGATTGTCCAGGGCGTAAACGTGGTCGAAGACGACCCGAACGATCACTCGGTCGGCTACGGCGGTCTTCCGAACGAGGACGGCGTAGTCGAACTCGACGCCAGCGTGATGCACGGTCCGACGCACAAGGCCGGTGCGGTCGCGGCGCTGCAGCGCGTCAAGAATCCATCGAGCGTGGCGCTGCTGGTGATGCGCCGCTCGGATCATGTGCTGCTGGTCGGCGAGGGTGCCCTGAAATTCGCTCGAGCGCACGGCTTCCCCGAGCAGAACCTGCTGACCGATGAAGCCCGCAAGATCTGGCTGAAGTGGAAGGAAACGCACTCGAGCGAGGACGACTGGCTGCACCCGGAAGCCGACGTCGAGGCCCAAAAGCACGGCCGTGGCGGCCGCCAACGCAGCGACGGTGAGGGCGAGGGCCGCGGCGGCGTCGAATTCACGTATGGCACGATCAATTGCCTGGCGCGTACGCCGGCCGGCGACCTGGCCGGGTGCACATCGACCAGCGGCTTGGCGTACAAGCTCGCGGGGCGCGTCGGTGATTCGCCGATCATTGGCGCCGGGCTGTATGTGGACAACGAAGTCGGCGCAGCCGGCTCGACCGGCCGCGGCGAAGCGAACCTGCAGAACTGCTCGTCGATTCTTGTCGTCGAAGCGATGCGGGCCGGTGCCACGCCGCAGGACGCCTGCCTGCAGGTGCTGCGGCGCGTAATCCAGCGCGCGGAAAAGCGGCTGCTCGACGACGCCGGACAGCCGCGCTTTCAACTTGCACTCTATGCCTTGCGCAAGGATGGCGTGTGGGGCGGCGCCGCGCTGCTTGAAAAGGCAGCAATGGCGGTGTTTGACAAGGACGGCCCGCGCGTGGTCGAATTGCCGGCAGCCTACCCAAAGCGCTGAAGCAAAGCCGGCCCTCGCAAACGCGGCTCAGCCCTTCACGCCGCCGAGCGTCAGCCCGCTGACGAATTGCTTCTGCGCCACGAAGAACAGCACGATGCACGGGATCATCGTCACCAGGCTGGCGGCCATGAGCAGGTTCACATCTTTCAGCCCGCCGTACTGATTACGGAAGGCGTTCAACGCGATCGCGAGCGTGCCTTGCTCCTCGCTGTGCAGGTAGATCAGCGGGCCGAGAAAGTCGTTCCAGGTGCCGATGAACGTGAACACGGCGGTGATGGCCAACACGGGCTTGCTCACGGGCAGCATGATGCGCCACCAGACGCCCAGGTGCCCGCAGCCATCCAGGCGCGCGGCCTCGATCAGCGCTTCTGGGATCTGCGAGAAGAACTGTCGGAACATGAAGATGAAGAACGCGGAGCCGAAGAACGCCGGGACCACCAGCGGCAGGATCGAGTCGATCCAGCCCATCCAGCGGAAGAGGATGAACATGGGGATCATGGTGACCTGCGCCGGGAGCATCATGGTCGCGAGCATGACGACGAAGGCCGGCTGGCGTCCGCGGAAGCGCAGCCGCGCGAAGCCATAGCCCACCAGGCTGGACGAAACCGCCACGCCCAGCACGTTCAGCACCGTGATCACGACCGTGTTTGCGAGCGCGTCGAGAAAGCCTTCCCAGCCGCGCGTGCCGCCAACGCGCTGCATGGCGGCGGGGTAGTTTTGCCACTGCGGGTCGCTCGGCAGCCAGCGGAATTCCGCGCTTGTTCCGGCCGCCGCCGCGCCGGCCTCGGCTGCGGTCGAAAGGCTGACGACGATCATCCACCAGAGCGGCAGCAGCATGACCAGCGCCCCGGCCAGCAGCAGCGAATAGACCAGCGGTGTTTTCAGCGGTTCGACGCGCACGTTATTTCAGCGCCTCGTAGTAGACGAAGCGCCGGCTGGCGCTCATGACCGTCAGCGTCAGCGCGAGCACGATGATCAGCAGCAGCCAGGCCATCGCGGAGGCGTAGCCCATTTCGTGATAGTCGAACGCCTGGTTGAACAAGTAGAGCACATAGAAGCGCGTGTCATCGCCCGGGCCGCCGCTGGTCATCACGTAGCTCTGCGTGAAGACCTGGAATGAGCCGATGATCGCCATAATGACGTTGAAAAGGATCACCGGACTGAGCATCGGCAGCGTGACGTTGCGCAAGCGGCGAAGCCAATTGGCGCCGTCGATCGAGGCGGCTTCGTAGAGCTCCTGCGGGATGCCCTTCAGGCCGGCCAGGTAGATCATCATGCTGCCGCCGATGGTCCAGACGCCCATCAGCGCGAAGGCCGGCGCGCCCCAGACGGCGGCATCGCGATTGAGCCAACTCGGCGGGGTTGCGTTGAACAGCGCCGCGATGGGCGCCAGCGCTTGGTTCAGCAGGCCGTTCGTATCATCGAACACCCAGCGCCACAGCACTGCCACGCCGACGCCGGCCAGCACGCTCGGCAAATACCAGGCGCTGCGAAAGAAGCCGATGCCGCGCACGTCATTGTTCATCAGCACAGCGGCGATCAGGGCGGCGATCTGGCTGAGTGGCACGGCGATCAACGCGTACACCACCGTGACCCGCAGCGACTGCCGGAAAATCTCGTCATAAAACAGCATCTGCACCCAATTGCCCAAACCCACGGACTGTGCCTGCGCCAGCGGCGTCACGCCACTCCAGCGCGTCAGCGCCAGCAGCAACGAGAGCACGATCGGGAATGTGGTGAAGACCAGGAACCCGATCACCCACGGCGCGATCATCCCGTACCCGGCCAGCTCTTCGCGCAGCGCTCCGCCCGACGGACGCCGCAGCCACCAGATGGCGAGCGTGATCAGCAGCAGGGCCGCGAGCGGGACGGCGATCCAGGCGCTGATGGTTGGCCAGGGCATGCGCGGGTGGCTGGGACTGGCCAGCGGTGACGAAAGCTCGCGGCGCCACTCGCCGGCGAATTCCGCCAGGGCCGGCGCAACCGCCAGATTGCCCGACTTGTAAAAGCCCTCCACCGCAGCCTTGAGCCGCGCTTCGAATTTCGGCGTGGTGGGCCAGATCATGGCCCTGGCGTACTCGGCGGCGTCGAGGTAGGCCTGGTCGTTCGCGGGCTTGATCGCCGGGTCGACAAACGCGGGGCTGTTCGCGACCGAACGCAGCGCCGGAATCGCCAGGCCAAAGCCGGCGTTCTGCGCCTGCCCCTTCGGCCCGCAGAGGTGCTTGACCAGCTCCCAGGCTTCGCTGGGATGCCGGCTGTCGCGGGCGATGCCCCAGGCCACGGTGAATACGCAATTCGCGCGAACGCTGCCGCGCGGCAACGGTACAAAATCCCAGTCGAATTTGTCGATATTCGAGAATGCCGGCACAACCCAGCGGCCGAACGGACCGGCCATACCGAGGTTGCCCGCCATGAACAGCGATTCTTCGATCGTGACCTGCGTGCTGCCGCTGGTAAGCGTTCCGCTTTCGTCGAAGCGCCAGGCGCGCAGGCGTTCGAGCGCGGCGATTACGCGCGGGTCGTCCGTGTAGAGCTCGCGGAAGTCGTCGCTGCAAACGTCGACGCCTTCGGTCCAGAGATAAGCGCGGATCATCGCCGGCCAACTGACGATATGCGCTCCGGTCTGGCCTTCGAGTTTTGCGATCTGCCGCGCGGCGCTGACGAATTCGTCCCAGGTCCAGCCGTGCTGCGGGAAAGGCACGCCGGCGCGCTGGAAGAGATCCTTGTTGTAATAGAAGCCGATGGTGGTGAAATCTTTGGGCAGGCCGTAAATCGTGCCGCGGCCGGTGGTGGCGCCGTCGAATCGGAAACAATCGAGCGTGGCCGGGAAGAAATCGGCGATTTCGATGGTTTCGCGACCGGCGGCGCGGTCGGCGGCGATGAACGGCTCGATCGGCGCGAGCAGCTCCTTCGAGGCGAAGCTCGCGACGCGCTCATTGCCCAGGTAGAAGACGTCGGGCGGGTCGCCGGCGGCCATCATGGTCTGCAGCTTGGTGTAAACGGCGGCGGCGTCGCCGGGGTTGATGCGCTGGATGCGTAACTTCCTTTCGTTGCGGCTGTTGTAGTCGTCGACGAAGCTCTGGATCAGGGCTTTGACGATCGCCTCTTCCTGGCTGCCGCCGCCGCCGGCCCAGTGTAAAACGCGCAGCGTGATGGCGTTGTCGCCGCGCTGTGCGGAACGCAGCGGGCGCGTGAAGACCCAGACAAACGAGAATACGATCAAGCCGAGGGCCAGCACCGCAATGAATAGCCGCAGCGAGCTGGCGAGCCGGAGAAGGAGCGGGGAGTGCATCGGCATTTTTGCGCGCGACCAACGTAGCCGGTCGTCGCGGTTACTGGATTCATTGAGAACTAAGACAGCGCGCCTCGCGGCGCTTGGCCAACAAGACTCGAGTATTAGAATGGCGACCATGACCCATTGCAAACCGCGTTCAACGTTCTTGAAGATTCATCACCGCAATCACATTGACTGCCGCGGCGGCGTTCGCGGCCTGGCGCTGCGGGGCGCGCTGGTCGGCTGGCTACTAACGTGCGCGGTCCTGGCCCAACACACGCCGCCGGGCCAGTCGCCCACGGCCAACGCGCAAGACACGCTGCCGCCGCCGGTCGCGCCCAAGCCGGAGAATGAGACCGGCGACCTGCCCGAATCCGTCTCGGCGGAGCTGCTGGAGCCGGGCAAGTGGAAGTGCGTCTTTCGCTTCAAGCCGGCCAAGCCGGTTGAGAGCGTCTATCTCACCGGCGTGTTCAACAACTGGAACCCCGCCGGGCGGAAGATGACCGGGCCGGACGCGACCGGTTTTTACAGCGGCGAGATTGAGCTGCCCTCGGGCGAGCACCTGTACAAGTTTGTGGTCGAAGGCGAGCACTGGTTCCACGACCCGCTGAATCCCAACAAGGTCGACGACGGGCACCAGGGGTTCAACTCCGTGCTGCGGCTCGGAAGGCTGGCTGCAATTAAGTATTCGCCGGCCAAGCGCGGCGACGGCCAGGTCGACGCGGTCGGGCTCGAGCATCGCAGCGAGCTGCCGATGTACTTCCAGCCGCTCTCGCCTGAGCAAGTGCTGATTCGCTACCGCACGCTGGCGCGTGACGCCGAGCGCGTGGTCGTGCACGTTCGCGGCGGCGCGGCGCACGAGATGGCGCTGGTGAAGGAGGACGCGGTCTTTGCGTGGTACGAGGCGCACGCCGACGTTCCGCCGTCGCCCAAGAAGCCGGCGGGCAAGACCCAGGTTTACCAGGTCGACTATTCGTTTGTTTTGCATGATGGGAAGCTGAGCGTGAGCGATCCGAGCACGTATACGAGCAACTTTGTCGACGCGCGCATCTTCCGCACGCCGGCCTGGGCCCGCGATGCGGTCTGGTACCAGATCATGCCCGACCGCTTCCGCAACGCCAGCAGCGCGAATGACCCCGAGAACACGCGGCCCTGGACCAGTGACTGGTTCGAAGCCTCACCTTGGGAAACCAAGGATGGCCAGACGTTCTACAAGCACTTCGTCTTCCGCCGCATGTATGGCGGCGATCTCGAAGGCGTCGAGCAGAAGCTGGATTACCTGAAAGAGCTGGGCGTGAATGCGATCTATTTCAACCCGGTGTTTCAGGCCGAGAGCCACCACAAATACAACGCGACCAGCTACGTGCACATCGATGACCGGTTCGGCGCCAAAGGCGGCTTCGAGGCGGCCACACAGAAGGAAGACTTGCTCGATCCCAAGACCTGGACCTGGACCGAGAGCGACAAGCGCTTCCTGAAGTTCCTGCAAGTCGCAAAGTCCAAGGGATTCCGTGTGATCATCGACGGGGTGTTCAACCACGTCGGCGATCAGCACCCGGCCTTCCTGGACGTGAAGAAGAACGGCCAGAAATCGCGCTACGCCGACTGGTTCGACGTCGTCCGGTGGGAGCCGTTCGAGCATCGTGGCTGGGGCGGTTTTGGCGATCTGCCGTCGTTTCGCAAAACGGCCAGCGACCTCGCGAGTGAGACGCTCAAGAACCACATCTTCGCGGTGACGCGTCGCTGGATGGATCCCAACGGCGACGGCAACCCGGCCGACGGCATCGACGGCTGGCGTCTGGACGTGCCCAACGAGGTGCCGCTGCCATTCTGGGCGGAGTGGCGGCAACTGGTGAAGTCGGTGAATCCCGACGCGTACATCGTGGGCGAGATCTGGGACCGCGCCGATCAATGGCTGGATGGCCGGCATTTCGACGCGGTGATGAACTACGAATTTGCCCGGGCCGTGATTGCCTGGATCGGCCACCAGAAGCGCAAGCCCAAGATCAGCGAAGTCGATCGCAAGCTGCGCGAGTTGCGGCTGGCGTATCCCGAACCCGCGACGTACGTGATGCAGAATCTGGTCGACAGCCACGATACCGATCGCATCGCGTCGATGCTGCTCAATCCCGATCGCGACTACGACCGCATGAATCGCGTGCAGGACGACAATCCAAATTATGACAACGCCAAGCCCGGCCCCGAGGTCTATCAGCGGCAGCGGCTGGTCGCCTTGACACAGATGACCTACGTCGGCGCGCCGATGATCTACTACGGCGACGAAGTCGGCATGTGGGGGGCGGATGATCCCACCTGCCGCAAGCCGATGCTTTGGGAAGATCTGCAGCCCTACGCAAAGCCCGAAGAAAACTTCGTCATGCACGACATGCTGGCGCACTATCGAAAGGTAATCGCGCTGCGCAACGCGCACCCAGCGCTGCGGAGCGGCGGGTTCGCCACGCTGGCGACCGATGACGAGAAGGACGTCTGGGCGTTTCTGCGCGCCAACGAAAGCGAAGCATTGATCGTCGCGCTGAACGCGTCTGAGCGCGAGGCCGAGATCAAGCTGACGCTGCCCGCCGGAATGCCGACGAGCTGGGCCGGCGTCTACGGCTTGAGCAGTAATGTCGAGGTCACTGGCGGCGCGATCAGCATCAAGGTGCCGAAGATTGATGGCGTCGTCTTGCGCGCCGCGCTGGGGAAGTAGCGCGGCGCGCAGGACGCTTGGCGGCGCCGCGCAGCAGCGGAGCGGACGCGGAGGCGTGCGTCGCCTTGGTCGCTTCGTTTGTCAGACAGCCTGAAAGGAATGCATGCAAGCAAGTCGGTTCTCGTTTGAGCGCCGCGGTGCAGGTCTGCTGCTGCACCCGACCTCGCTGCCGGGGCGGCATGGCAGCGGTGACCTGGGCGACGAAGCGCTGCGATTCGTGGATTTCTTGGCATCGACCGACCAGGGCTGGTGGCAGATGCTCCCGGTCGGACCGCCGGGCCCGGCCAATTCTCCGTACGCCTGTTTCTCCGCGTTCGCCGGTGGGTCGCTGCTGCTGAGCCTGGATCGGCTGGTGGAGGCCGGGTTGCTGACTGCGCATGACGTGCAGCCGGTCTCGGGACTGCGCGACGATCGCGTCTCATTCGGTGACGTGCTGCCGTTCCGCGAGACGCGGCTGCGGCGCGCCTTCGAGAACTACCGCAAGCGGCACGCCCGCCGCGCCGACGATTTCGACGCTTTCTGCAAGGCGCAGGCCGCCTGGCTGGAAGACTACGCGCTATTCGCGGCGGTGAAGCGCGCCAACGGGCTGCGGGCATGGTGGACCTGGCAGCGCGACATCCGCCTGCGCCAACCGGCTGCGGTGCAGGCGGCGCAGACAGCGCTGCGCGACGAAATCGAGTTTGAGCGCTTCTGCCAGTTCGAATTTGACCGGCAGTGGCGCGTGCTGCGCGACTATTGCCACGCCCGCGGCGTCGGGCTGATCGGCGATCTGCCGATTTTCGTGGCGCTGGATAGCGCCGACGTCTGGGCCCATCGCGAGTTGTTCCAGCTTGACGCGGAGGGCAACCCGACGGTGGTCTCCGGCGTGCCGCCGGACTACTTCAGCGCGACGGGGCAGCGCTGGGGTCATCCGCTCTATCGCTGGGCGGCGCATCGCAAGACGCAGTATGCCTGGTGGGTAGCCCGCTTTCAGTCGCTGCTGGCGAACTTTGATGCCGTGCGAATCGATCACTTCCTGGGCTTTAATCGCTGCTGGGCTGTGCCAGCGGAGAATGAAACCGCCGAGCACGGCGAGTGGGTCGCGACACCTGGCAAGGCGCTCTTCAGCGCGGTGGAGACGGCGCTCGGCGGGCACGTCGAGATCATCGCGGAAAACCTGGGTCTGGTGACGCCCGAGGCCGAGGCCCTGCGCAAGCAGTTCGGCTTCCCAGGCATGATCATTCTGCAATTTGCTTGGGGCGATGACGAGCAATCGCGCAAGTGGCTGCCGCACAACCAGGAGCGCGACAACGTGGTTTACACCGGCTCGCACGACAACGACACGACGCGCTCGTGGTGGCAGAAGCTGCCGCCGACCCCCGGCGCGCTCGGACCGCGCGAGCGCGCCCAGCGCTACATGTCCACGCACGGCGACCAGATGCACTGGGACCTGGTGCGGCTCGCGCACCTGTCACCGGCGAATACCGCGATCATCCCGGTGCAGGATCTGCTGGGGCTGGACAGCAGCGGGCGGATGAACCTGCCGGGCTCGGTCGAGGGTAACTGGGAGTGGCGCATGCCGCGCGGCGCGCTGCATTCAGAAATCGCGGGGCGGCTTCGCGACCTGACGCATATTTACGAGCGGGCCGCGGCCAAGCCGCAAGCGGCATAGTTGCTGACATACGGCGTGCAAGCTACGCGGGGACTTGCTGGCTGACGTCGAGCTCGAGGACCGCGACGGCGTGCCGCAGGCCGTAGTTCTCCAGCACCTGGGGATGCAGTTCGCCCATGACGCCGATGGGCTGACCGTCTGCGTTGAAGACCTGCGCGACGCGGCCGGGGATGAAGCCGGGGTGCGCCATGGGTCGCACGGACATCGGCCGCTCCAGCTCGCGCGCCAGCGCGTCGAGCACAGCACGCGCGTCCGCGTAGCCCACGTGCGTATCGATCATGGCCGCCGCGACGAAGCGCCGCTCGCTTGCGCCGGTCTCGCTGTGCGGGTCGAGAAACGAGCAATCGCCAACTTCAACCAGCTTCTGCGGCAGGTCGTACTGCTTATTGATCGCGAGCGTCTCGAGGATGCCCGGCAGAAGCGACACGCGGCAGATGGTCTGCTCGCTGCTAATCGGGTGCGCGATGCGCACGCAGCGCGGGTCGGGCGGCAGGCCCCACTTTTCGAATGCGGCCGCTTCGCTCGTCAGCGGCAGCGTCATCACCTGGTGAAAACCCAGGCCAATAAAGATGCCGCGGATCAGCCGTGAATGCTCCTCAATCGCCCGTGGTACGCCGATCGAAAAGGTCGGAACCAGCGCCGGCGTCAGATTCTGATAGCCGTAGGCAACGGCGGCATCCTCGATCAGATCGACCGCGTGCATGATGTCATTGCGCCAAGCCGGCACGCGCACCTGCAGCACGTCGGCGTCATTTGAATCGCTGACGCCATGACCCATGCGCTCGAGCAGGCCGCGCAGCGCTGCCGCGTCCAGCGCTAGGCCGAGCGTATCGCACGTCTGACGGAGCGAAAGCTGCATGAGCGTGGGCGCGAAATCGGGCGTGACCAGCCGGCGTGCCGGGTAGTGAATCGTTACGGCTTCGATCGTGATTTCCGGCGCGACCTCGAATAGCCCGCTGAGCAGGATGTTCAGAGCGCGGTCGACCGTGCGCTGCGCGAGCCCAGTCACATCCACGAAGCAGGCGCGCGTCGCGCGCACCACACGCGTGTCCTCGCTGTTGATGATCGGCGGCATCGAAAGCACCGCCCCGTGCCCGTCGCTCAGCAGGGGATACGCGCTGAAGCCGGAGAGCAGGTGCCGATAGGCCTGGCCGGTCTTGTGCCGCTGAAGAATCTCCGCGGGCGTCAGGCGATTCCCGCCGGCCGCGTCCGCCGCGAAGCCCAGCGGCGTAAAGCGGATCTCGTCCGGCCGGACGGCGCGATAGCGGAATGGCCGGTCCTCGCGCACCTTGCCCAGGTCGTAGACCCCGATCGAGGCCAGCTTGCGGTCGCGGCCCAGGGCCCAGTGCAGATCTTCCTGCAGATTCATCAGCAGCTTGATCCGCTCGTGATCGAAATGCACGTTGCGAATCACCGCACACGCGATCGCCGGGCGATAGCTCTCGTCGCGGCTCAGGGCCGCATCGACCTCGACCGAAAGCCGCGGCGGCGCCACGGGATACTCGACCAGCCCCGGCCGCACGCCCAGGAAGCCGCGCATATAGCGGGCCATTCCGCCGGCGTCGAAGATGTCCGGGCGAACTGCGACCATGTCCAGCCGGGCAACCCTGCTGGCGCCGAGCGTCCGCAGCGAATCGGGCTGGGTCCGGAAATCCGTGCCGCACTTGGGGCAGTGCAGCGGCGGACCCTGCGCGTCGGTGCGCTCGATCACATTCTCGCAGCCGCAGCCGTACGACTGCGTCTGCGTCAGCTCATCGACCTCGATGCCCATATCGTGCAGCGTCGCGCCGACCTGCGATTCAGCGATCACGGCGCGCTCGGCGTTCACCAGCCGCAGCAGCAGATCCAGCGGCATGTTGATCACAGGCATGCGGGCAGTCCTCTCTCTTGCGGCAATCTCAGCGCGAAGCGTTCGCGCGGCACGCTGCGACGCGTTCGCGCGGCTAGGCCCGACACGCAGGCGCCTCGCGCAGCCAGGGCATGCTGGCGAAGTACAGCTCGCCGATGCTCTGCAGCCCGTGGATCATCATGGCCAGCCGCTCCAATCCCAATCCCCACGCCAGCACGCGTTCCTGTATTCCCAAGGGGTGCGTCACTTCCGGGCGGAAGATGCCCGAGCCGCCCATCTCGACCCACTCACGCCGCTGCTCCAGCCATAGGTAGACCTCGGCGGAGGGTTCGGTGTACGGGAAGAAGCTCGGGCGGAAACGCAGCTTCGGATAGCCCATCTTGCCGTAGAAGGCCTGCAGCGTGCCCAGAAGCGTCGAAAGGTTCGCCTGCCGATCGACGATGATCCCATCCACCTGGTGAAACACGGGCAGGTGTTTGTAGTCCACCGTCTCACGCCGAAACACCGGGCCGATGACAAAGTACTTCCCGGCCTGGCCGCCGCGGTCGGCCGCATGCGCGGCCAAGGCGCGGATCGTGGCGGCGGTGGTGTGCGTGCGCAGCACCGGCTTGCTGGCTAGCTCGCGCTGCCAGCGGTAGCGCCAGCCGGTCGAGTCGGTCTCGCCGCCGTCTTCGTGCGTTCGGCGGACACGCTCGACGAGCTGCGCATCGGGCAGGCGCGTCTGCTCGGGGCGTCCGACGTAGAACGTGTCCTGCATGTCGCGGGCGGGGTGGTCCTGCGGCTGAAAGAGCGCGTCAAAGTCCCAGAAACTCGACTCAACCCAAGGGCTGACGACCTCGGTGAAGCCGAGCTCGAGGAACACCCGCCGCACCTTGTCGAGCGTACGCTGGAAGGGGTGCGATTTTCCCGGGAACACGGTCTTCGCGGCGAGGGTGACGTCGTATGGCGCCAGCTCCACCCCGTGCCAGCCGCCGCCGGAGAGCAGCTCAGGCGAAAGCTGCGTCACGCGGCGTTTTCCGGTGACGCCGGCCGCGAGCAACGCTTGGCCGCGCGGCGTGATCTGCGCGAATCGGTCGGTGCGCGGCTTGACGACGATGAAACCCTTGCGCTTGGAGAGCAGCTCCAGTGCGGCGGCGACCGGTAATCCCTGCTGCTCGAGCTGGGCGCGCCGCGCCACGCGCCCGCCGCGGAGCGCCTGGATCACAAGTTCGTCTGGCTGCAGCTCATCGACGCTGGCGGTCGGCAAATCCGCGAGGATCAGCATTTCGCCGGACTTTACGGCCCAGCCGCGTTGGGCGAGCCAACGCAGCGTCTGCCCGACCTGGGCGGCGTTCAGCGGGCAGTGCGAGGGGAGTTCGACGATGCGGGCCTGGCCGCCCAGCTTTCGCAGTACGCTGACCAGCGTACGCTCGGGCAGGGGCTGATCGAGGAATGACGTGCCTTCGGGCCCGAGGCTGAGCTCCTCGAAAGCCGCCTCGCTGCTGGTGATCAGGCCGTGCTGCTCGAGCGCGTCGCAGGCGGCCTTGACCAGGGATTGGTCAAGCCTGAGCGATTGCACGAGCAGCGCCAGGTCGCAGGCTCCGGGCTGCTGCGCCAGGGCACGCAGTACGTCGACTTGCGGCTGCGGAAGTTCCATTACGGGCCTTCTGTGTTGGTCCGAGCAAAAGCAAACTGTGTATCGCAAGTTGCACACCGGCTCAAGCGGAACGGCGCGAAGTAGCGGGCGGGGGGGGGCAGCACGCGAGCGGTCGCGATTCAATGGCAATGTCGCGAGATGTGTCCAGAGTCCGTTGGCGTGCGGCGACGCGGCGCGATGAGAAAATTGAGAAGCCAGATGCCCCGAGATTCTCATAAAAATTCGGCTCGAAGCGCACCGGTGGCGGCGGCGCGGCGCGCCGCGCAATTGCGCACGCCGCTGCTTGCCTTGTGAAAAATGGCCTTACTAGAATCGACGGCTTGACTGAATTTTAGCGAGAAAACAGTTCAGGGATCGGGGCCGCAGCCGCTCAGCCCGAATCGAGAGACCCATGGACGAGTCGGCGTTCCAGAAGAAGCTCAGCGAATTGATGTCGCAGATCGAGACGCTGCCGGAGAGCGAGCGCGAGCGGCTCAAGACACTGGCGAGTGAGACCCGCGCCCGGCACGAAGACATCAAGCGCAGCGTCAGCTCGATCCAGGACAACATCGATTTCCTGCGGCTGTGGATCAAGTACCTGCTCTTCGACTTGGAAGCCACGCGCCGCGAAAACGCCTACCTGCGAAAGATGCTCGAGCAGGATCCGGGGAACAAGCAGTAGCCGAGCGCCTCGGCAGCAGGCGCTGAGGCGCTTCGTCAATCTCTCCGTCACGTCCGCACCGGGAAGGATCGTGCCCGCGATCCTTCCCACTTTGTTGATACACGGATGAGCTCTTCCGTGAGACCCGCGCGAAAGCAGCACGGCCAAGCGCGACGACGCCGCGCGAAGCACTGGCCGTCGGCGCAGCGGCTGACAAGCCGGACGAGGCGTGTTAAAATCCCCGTCCGAATTGCGGATGCCGCGCTTAGACATGCGAGGTTGCGGCGTATTCGCCTCGATGGTGAGTGTAGCTCAGCTGGCCAGAGCGCGAGGTTGTGGTCCTTGAGGTCGCGGGTTCGAGCCCCGTCACTCACCCTTTGACACGCCTGCGGGTGCCCGTCGCGGCGCGCTGCGCTGGATTCTGAACAATCGTGCTTGGTGCGTTAGCGCGGTGGGCATCGCCTCGGGCGCATGGCCCGAGCGCGTGGCGCTTCGGGCGATCGGTTTACGCCGGGCGTACTCGCTTCCGCGAAGCG
>CAZHTF010000046.1:0-25815 GCA_964535305.1 uncultured Planctomycetales bacterium
CCGCCGCGGCGCAGATCGTCGCGCCCCGGACGCGTCGCCGGTTGCGGCGGCGGCTGGGCAGCCGTGGGCGTCGGCTCGACTTTCACAGCAGCCGGGCCGCGCGGGCCGCCCGGTAGCGCGAAGGGCAACTCGCTGGGCAACTCGCGGTCGAACTCCGGAATCAGCCGCGCCAAACCCGGCAGCTCGCGCTCCTGAACAGTCGCGTCGGCCCGCGTGGCCATCTGCGTCAACAGCCGCGCGACGCGCGTGCTGAGCTGACCGCCCCAGGCCGCATCCGCCAGGCTGTACAGCTCGCGCGGCTTCCAGAAAGGCTGCTCGGCGAAGCCACTCTTGCTGAGAATCAGGGCCTCGCGTTCGGCCGGATTGGCGGTGCGTGCGCCGTCGAACCAGGCCTTCAGATACTCGCTGGCGGGTCCGCCGCCGCCCGTACCCGAGAGCAGCTTGGGCCATTCGCGCAGGTCGTTCAACGCCGCGGCGGTGTCGCCGCCGCCGCGCGCGATCTCGCGGATCTCCGCCATATAGTGCCAGACATGCTCGCGCACGCCGAGCGCTTCGCGCGCGATGCGGATGCTGGGCTGCGGGTCGGCAAAGCCGGCGACGGTGACGTCGTTGAACGTCAGCAGCTTCTGCGTCACCAAGACACCCAACGGCTCGTCCGTATCGCGCAAGCCGAGCGCCTCGCGGATGCCCGCCACGCTGGCCACCAGCGATTGGTTCAGCGATTGCCGCGCGGCGGCGATCGCGCCGTAGACCTCCGCCTGCGGCGCCGCCGTCTCCTGCGGCGCGCCCACGCGCAGGGCCCGCTCGATCGGACCGAATTCGTCGTTCCAGCGCTTGGCCAGCACCTCCAGCACTTCGTTCAATCGAATGATCTTGCGATCCACGTGCGGCGGCGGACCATTCAGAAATGTCAGCAGCGCGGCGTACGCTTCGGCGACCGAGCCGGCAGCGGGGATCAGCTTCGGATCACCCATGGCTTCCGCGTCGGCGGCGAGCGTGAGCACGCGCTCGGACGCTTGTGCAAACGCGTCCGGCTTTTTCAGATCCTCTGCCTGCGCCAGCAGCTGGTCGTAGCGCTGCCGCAGCGCGCTGATCCGCGCCACGAAATCCGCCCAGTAGCGCACGAACGGATCGGCCTGCCCGGCCTTCATCTCCGTAAGCGGCCGCCAACTTTCGGTCAGCTTGCCCAGGGCCGCGACCAGCGTGCGCGTGGCCCGCGGCTTGTCGTAGCCGAGCGTCTGCTCGAGCACCTGCAGCGCGAACGAGCGCGACTCGCGCGAGAGCATTCGTAGGGCCAGCTCGACCTCGCCGGCGATCTGCTTGGGCTGCCCTTCGGCCAGTTCGAGCAGGGCCGCGAGCGCCTCGATTTCGGCGGCCCGCTGCGGCGCTTCGGCGTCGGCCAGCGCGGCGAGCCCGGATCGGCCGGCGACCTGCCCATACCAGAGCGCATAGACCCGCAGCGCTTCGAGATGCCGCTTGCGCGCGTCGGGCGGCATACTCAACGGGATGTCGCGCTGCGCCAGGCGCGCTTCGACTTCCGCCAGCACCGGCCGCAGCAGCGATTCCAGCGCGTGCCGCGCGTGGACGGTCTCTACGTATTCGCGCGGCTTGCTGATGCTGGCGCCGAGGAAGAGCATGCGGGCGTAGACGCCGGCCATTGGCCGACCGTAGGCCTCGACATGCCCGCGCAGCTTCTGAGAAAGCGCCAGGGCGTCATTCACGCCCGCCAGTGTGATGGCCTCTTTCTTTTCGACAACGCCGACGGCGGCGGCGCAGTCGTTCCGCGGGTTGCGGATCAGGTCGGCGACCTTGAAGTATCCAAACAGCACGAAGGCCAGCAGCGCCACGGACATCCCGGTTGTGCCCGCGCCGACCAGCCAGCGCATGCGGCGATTGACGGTGACGTGCTTGGCGGAGCGGAAAACCAGCCCCTGCTCGGGGAAGACCTTCTTGTCGTAGAAGTCATGAATGAAGAAGGCTTTTGAGTCGACGGCCCGCGGATGCGTGTCGTCAAGCCGCAGGCCGCGCGTGGCGCGGGCCAGCACGTCGAAGATCGGCGCGCCTTCCTGCACTGCGGAGGTAAAGTAGAAGCCGCGGAAGAAAGGCGGCTCGAGCAGCGGGCTCTTCTGGAAGATGGTGCCGATGTAATCACCCAGGGCCTGCCCGATCGCGCGGAACGCTTCGGGAAACGTGACCACCAGGCCGAGCTCGTCATCGGTCGCCTTGCGCTGCAGGTAGCGCATGGCCCAGTCGCGCAAGCGGCGATATACGCCATCGAACGCGCTGGGGAAATCGGCCGGGTCGTAGGGCGTCTGGAATTCCGTTCCCGGGCGCGACCAGCCGACCATCTGGTTGCGCTGCTGCAGATCAACCCGCACTTCCTCAAAAAATTCGTTGAACCCGCCGACCAGGTCCATCTTGGTGACCAGCACAAACGTCGGAAAGCGAATGCCCAGAAGCTGGTGCACCTGCCGCAGCCGGTCACGCAGGATCGAGGCTTTCTGAGCGCGCTCCTCGGCCGAGTCGCGCAGCAGCTTGTCCGCCGGCAGCGCGATGACGATGCCATTGATCGGGCAGCGCGGGCGGTTGCTCTTCAGCAGCTTGATGAAGTACTCCCACTCGACCTTGTCCGTCGTGCCCTCTTCGTGAAACGCGATGCGGCCGGCGGTATCGAGAATCACCGCTTCGTTGGTGAACCACCAGTTGTAATTCCGCGTGCCGCCGAAGCCGGGCACCTCATCCTTTCCCAGCGGGAAGTCGAGGCCCGAATGGATCAGGCTGGCGGTCTTGCCGCAGCCGGGCTCACCCATCAGGATGAACCAGGGCAGCTTGTAGACCGATAGGCCGTTGGTGCGCAGCTCGTTGAGCTTGGCCCGGAATTTCTCGCGATAAATACTCTCCTGCTCGGCGATGTCGCCGCGCGTCGGCCCCTGCGTCGCCAGCGCGCCCGAGAGCGTCTTGGCCCGCTTGCCGCCGATGGCCCGGCGGATCAGCCAGATCACGCCGTAGATCAGCAGCCCGATGCCGCCAATGATCAGGACGGTGAACCGGCCGCGTGCGGTGCCCAGTTGCGGGACGACCGCGAAGAGCACCGTGGCGAGCGAGCCGAACCCGGCCAAGGCCAGGATCATCCGCATCGCCGGCGGCAGCTTGAAGAACTGCATCAGGACTTGATTGACGTTCACGGCTGCGGTTCCTCGTTCCAGGCTCTAAGAGCGGACCGGAAGCGTGCTCGGCATCGTGGCGGGCAGCGTCGTCGGCGGCGCCGGCGGGGCGGCGGGGATCGCGACCCGCGAAAGGCCCGCATCCGGCTCGATCCGCGTCTGACTCGCGAACCTGCGCAAGTCTTCCACCATCTCGCTCCAGGTGAACCAACTTCCGACAATGTAGATCGCCAGCAGGCAGCCGAAAGCAATCAGCACGTACAGCAGCCGCGTCACCGGTTCGTAATTCGGGTCGAGGCGAATGGTGTGATCGTCGGCCTCGGGGAACAACTCCTTGGTGCGCGTCTGCGCGTACGCCGGCAGCTTCGAGAACATGCGGCTCTTGTATTCGCGCCAGGCGTCCAGATCCAAGGCATACTTGCCTTTGAATCCGCATTGCAGCGCGACGTAGAACGTCATCACGATCTCAGTCTTGGCGCGCAGGTCGTGCCGCTGATTCTGCTCGGCGATCTCCATTTCCTTCACGGCTTCGTCGCTGGCTTCGTAGAACTGCTCGCCGCCCAGCGCCTCGCGATGGCCCAGCAGCGTCACCTCGAGCGGCTCATTGGCCCACTCGTGCCGATGCATCCACGGGCAATTGAGGATCATCACCTCGTCGATCAGGTAGACCATCGCGACACGGGCCTTGGTCCATTGATCCCACAGGCCCGGCTCGGTGTGGCTGCGCTGGTCCAGGTCGCTCAGCAACGCCCGCACCTGGGCCCGCGTGTCGGCGTATGAGACGTCCTCCCCGTCCGCGACACGCCGCTGAAACGCCACCAGGTACAGCACGACCTCGACCGACAGATCGTAGACAGACAGGGCCACGCCGCGCTCCTGCAGGCCTTATTTGAGCTTGATCACGAACAAAGAGATCTTCAGCGGCGAGAGCTTGGGCAAATCCGCCGGTGGCATGCGGATGAAAATGCCGCGCTCGCTCTCGCAGTGCTCCCAGTAGGTCGGCGTCCGCGAGATGCGGAAATAGTGCTGATCGGCCGACTTGGGCAGGTTCGGCACCGTCCCCGCGCTGCGGAACTCCAGACCCGGCAGACGCCGTTGATAGACCGTCTCCGCGTCGCGCGGCGAGGCCAGCTTGAAATTGATCGTGCGGAAGAGCGCCAGAATGTCATCCACCGACATCTGCCCGCGAATGCCCAGGAACAGCTCGTGCTTGGGGGTGAACCACTCGTGGTCGAGCGTCACGCCGTAGCCGCCTTCGCGCTGCTCGAACGGGCGTTCGATGTAATCGCGCGGCAGCATGCCGTTGACCAAAGCCCGCAGATAGCGCATCAGCTCTTCGAACACCGGGCCGGGGTCGTCGTGGTTGTAGAGCGGCAACTCGCGCGGGCGGCGCGTGTCGTCCCAGAGCGAAATGCGGCCGATGCCGTCGCACAGTGCGTTGTATAGCAGCCAGGGGTGCAGCTCGGGCGCGCCGGCCAGCGTCCCGAAGCGCACCGTCAGCTCATTGAGCGCCTGCAGCTTGACCAGTTGCTCCATGTCGCCGGGCGAAGCCGTCGCATACGTCAACGCCCGCTCGGAAGCGTCGGCGCCCAGTTGCTCACAGCGCGCGCGAATGTCGTTCCAGAGCGCATCCACCGCGCCGGCCAGCGGCGCCCAGGCGCGATTTCGCAGCAGCGGCGGAATGCGCGTGCGCACCAGCTTGGGGCCGGCGGCGGAGCGCTCCAGTTGCCCCAGGCAAACGCATTCGAACCCGGTGCGATCCTCATTTCCCAGGAAAAACGCGCCGCGGAGCCGGCGCACCTCGATCGCCTGCGGATTTTCGCCGGTGTTTTCGTCGTAGCGCTCGACCACGTCGATCACGTAGCGCGTCGGCCGGCCGCTCAGGTCGCCGGGCGCCTGCACGTTCCCGCGGACGGGCTGCACCTGCGGCACGCCGAAAAAGACGTCCAGCGGTCCGCTGGAGGCATCGAAAGGTTTCTTGAAATCGCGCGGGTCAAGCGCGCAGTTCTCGGGCACTTTCACGAACGTGCCGTCGCGCAGCAGCAGCTCGCAGGCGCGGATCTCGAGCACGTGGTTGGCGATCGCGTCTTCGGCCAGCTCCAGCGCCAGAAAGCCCCAGGCGTACGGCTCGACCGCGGTCGCCCCGATGCCACGCAGCGTCTCAAATTGCCGGAACGCGGCCTGTAAATGATGCGGACGAAGAAACTGGCCCTCCGACCAATGAACCTCCGGCCAGAATTTCATCGCGTGTGTCCCGAGCAGGTGCGGCGATCAAGCGTCCAAGTTGCACGACCGGTCGGTCGGCGATCTTACAGGTGCGACCCGCGAATGCACAGCGACCCGCGGCGACTAGCGGCGGATCCACTCCATGTTCTTGCGGCCGACCGAGACGCGGATCTGGTTCTCCCAGGCCGGCAGCGGCTTGATCTGCAACGGCTCCACCGGCAGCACGTTGCGCCCGTCCGTGAAGCGGCCAAAGATCAGGATCGAGCCGCCCCAGGTGTCCGGGTGCTTCACTTCCACATTCACCTGCGGCTTGGCGCCGGCGGGCAAGTCGCGAGCCGAGACTAGCGGGCCGCCCATCAACGTATCGCGCTTGTCGGCCGCGTGCCGCAGGGCGTAGATCTGATCCCGGGCAATGTTATTGAACTTGGCCTCGTTCTGATCGCGCGATTGGAACCACTCCTTCGCCCGCACGCTGCCGTTCACCAACTCCGGATAGCGCTTCGCGTTTTCGCCGTCCAGGCAGACGATATCCACCTCGAGCTGCTCGCGACGCAGATCGTCACCGGCGGCGTTGATCACATCCCCTAACTCAAACGTTACGGTGTAGTTGCTGCAACCCACCAGCGCAAACAGCAGGCAAGCGACGGGAAGGCAGGTCAGGCGACGCGTGTACATGAGCAGTCCTTTCCAGGTTCGGTGCGCCGACTTTCGCGGCGCACGATGATTCGAAGCGAACCGCGCAGCGCCAGTATCGGCCCGGCGGCGCGAATTTCAAGGCAGCGCCGCCGCCGGAAGCCGCGCAGCCGTCGAAGCGCCGGCCGTCCGCCAAACGCGGGTGAGCGCGGCGCGAGCCGGGCGCGGGCGGCGCGGAAATCGAACGCCGTGCGCTTGCCGGCGCGCTCCGCACGAATATCATCTTTCTGTGGCTTCTGAAAGTTCGGAGACGCGTGCCATGAACGCCTTTGAAGAATCCAAGAACCTTCTGGTGCAGCGCTGGGGCGAGATGGGCGGATACTGGGGCATCAACCGCACGATGGCCGAGATCCACGCACTGCTATTTGTCACCCGCCAGCCGCTGTGCACCGACGACATCATGGCCCAGTTGCAGATTTCGCGCGGCAATACCAGCATGAACCTGCGGGCCTTAGTCGATTGGGGCCTGATCCGCCGCGAGCACAAGATGGGCGATCGCAAGGAGTACTTCGTCGCCGACACCGACGTCTGGCACATGTTCGAGACGATCATGCGCGAGCGCCGCCGCCGCGAGGTCGAGCCGATCCTGGCGACAATCAACCGCGCGCTCGAGACCGCCGACTTACGCGAAGGAAAGCTCAGCGGCGTGGCCGCCGAGGACGCCGCGGAGTTCCGCCGCCGGCTGGTCGATCTGCGAAATTTCCTGGAGACAATGGGCCGGCTATTTGACATGGTACTGCAGTTTGGCGGCGACGGACTCGACCGCATCGCCCGCTCGATGGCCGTCCCGGCGAAAATGCCGAAACCACGCGCGCGAGTTGCGAGTAGTGAGTAGCGAGAAAACAGTTGCGAGTGTCGAGTAGCGAGGAACGAGTTACAGAAAGACGGTTGCGAGTTACTAGTAGCGAGGAACGAGTTACAGAGGACCGAGCAGTCTGGCTGCTCTCCGATACTCGTTACTCGATACTAGTAACTCGCAATTGTTTTCCCGCTACTCGCAACTCGAATTCAGCTCCCGCCGATGGCCAAACGCACAAAGCGGTTGACCGTCAGCCCGGGTGAAGCCTGATTGAGCACCGCTGCGACCGACTGCTTGTCGTCCTTGACGAACGGCTGCTCGAGCAACACGAATTCCGCGAACCAGCGGCTCAGCTTGCCTTCGACGATCTTTTCGATCACCGCCGGCGGCTTGCCACCTGCCTGGGCGGCGGCGGCGTCTCGCTCACGCTGCACTTCCGCCGGATCGACCTCTTCACGCCGAACGACCGCCGGACGCATCGACGTGATGTGCATGCAGATATCTTTCATGGTGTCGTCGCTGCATTCCTGGTTCATCTCGACCATCGCGGCGACCTGCGAATTGAAGTGCGTGTACGAGCCAACCACGCCCGCCAGCCGCTGCACGTCGGCGATCTTGACGTTCTCGCGGATGCGATTGACGACTTCATCCATGTAATCGCCCAGCGTGCGCGAGCGGTCATCCATGAAGGCCACCGTCCGCAGGCTTTCGGGCGTTGGATTGGGCGTGGCGGCGGCGTGCCGCGCGATTTGCTGGCTAAGCTTGATGAAATCTTCGGTATTCGCGACCGGGGCAGTCTCGCAACTGAGCTTCAGTATCGCGCCGGCCCGGGCGGCCTTGTCGATATGGCAGACGACGCGACCCTGCGTGGTCTCACGATCCGCCAGTTTGCCAATCTTGACCAGGCCCTTCTTTTTAAGAATTTCTTCGGCCAGGCGCTCGTCTCCCTTGGCCTCGGCCAGGGCTTGCTTGCATTCCATCATCGGCAGACCGGTCTTGTCGCGAAACGCCTTGACAACTGCAGCGCTGATTTCCATTCGAACGCCCTCGTCTCGTGGAGATAATCCGCCCGGTCGATTCGCTGCGCACCGGATGCGCCGCAACCTGCAACGCCGAGCACACGCCCCGTACGAACGTGCGGACCTCGGCTAGGCCGGCGCCGGTTCGCCGGGCCCGTTGCTCACGACTGCGGCCGAAGGCTCGCTCTCGCCCGCCGACTCAAAGCGGCCCGCCGCAGAGTCGCTGCGGCCGAATTCTTCCTCGCGTCGGCGGCGTCCGCGGCGCGGCGCGCCGAAGTCGCGCACGTCACCCCCGCCGCCTTCGAGCGGCTCGACCCGGGCGCGCTTGCCCTCCTCCACCGCGTCGGCAAGCTGGTTGAAGATCAGCGCGATCGCCCGCATGGCGTCGTCATTGCCGGGGATGGCAATGCTTGCCCGGTCCGGATCACTGTCAGTATCGATCAGGCAGATGGTCGGGATGCCCAGCGTCGCCGCCTCGCGCAGCGCGTTCACTTCCTTGCGCACGTCGACCACCACCATCACCGACGGAAGGCGCGTCATTCTGCGGATGCCAGTCAGGTTGCGGCGGATCTTCTCGAGCTCGCGCGTCAGCGTCGACTTCATCTTCTTGGAATAACCGCTTTCCCACTGCGGGCTGACGACCAGGCTTTCAAGCTCCTCCATGCGCTGCAGCCGCGAGCGGATCGTGCGGAAATTTGTTAGCGTGCCGCCCAGCCAGCGTTCGTTCACATAGTGCATGCCGCAGCGCTCGGCGGCCTGCTGCACAGCGTCGCGGGCCTGGCGCTTGGTGCCGATGAAAAGCACTTCGCCCCCGCTGGCGACGACGCGCGTCAGGAATTTCTGCGCGCGCAGAATTCCGCGGACGGTTTCGCGAATGTCATGAATATGGATCCCGTTGCGTTTGCCGTAGATGAACGGCTGCATTTTGGGATTCCAACGGCTGGCGTGATGGCCGAAATGGATGCCGGCGTCGAGCATTTCGCGGATCAAGGGTGAAGCCAAACGATCGCCTCCTGAAGCTGCGCGGCCGATCACCGCGCTTTCGCGTCCGCTCCGACGCGGAAAGAAGACCACGCGGCTCGCCGCCCGGCAAGCCGCCTGAAGACCGTCCCATGACGTAACGGGACACAGTAACGCGATTTGGGCGAAAGCGTCAAGGGTCGGATCGCGGCGGAACCGCGACCGATTCAGCGCGGCGACGGCTATTCAGCGTACGGCCCGCCGGCGCGCAAACAGCGCCGCGCCGCCGCTATTTGCGAGCCGGCGCTGTTGCTGGCTGCGTGGCCGAGGGGGTCGTTGGCTGGGCCGGGTACGCCGCTTGTAGCGCCAGCAGCGAATACGCGGTCGTGAGCGCGGGCAGACCTTCCATCCAGCGGTCGGCTTCGTTTATCCAGCTTCCGTCCGCCTGTTGCCGCTCAGCGAGTGCGCGGGTCAGTTCCTCACGCCAATTGTGCGTGCGGCCGACCGCGTCGGTGATTTCGGCCAGTCCGCTGGCGTCCAGGGCGCGGGCAAACACATGGTAGAAGTAATACAGGCCCTCGCGCGACTGCGCATCCGGCATGTTCGGATTGCGATCGAGCGTCCAGTATCGGCCGAACCACGCCAGCGCCGCCCGCACGCGCGGATCGTCGCGCGACAACCCGGCGAAAAGCAGGCTCTTGAAGCCTGCGTACGTCATCGTCCCATAGCTGCGAAGGCGCTTGCGGCCGTTCAACTCCGACTCGCCCGCCTTGCTCTCGCCGCCACCTACTGGCGAATAGATGAACCCGCCGTCGTTCGCACCTTTCGCGAATTCCTGATCGTTCGACTCGCCCAGCATCTGGCAACGCTGGATGAACAGCAGCGCCTTGCGATACGCCGGGTGGTCCTTGGGCAGCCCGCTGTCGTGCAGCGCCTCGACCATCATCTGCGTATTGGAAAGATCGGGACGTTTACTGCGGCCATAGCCCGCGCCGCCGTACCAGGCATCGCTGGTCGAGCGTTGCTCGCCTTCGTCCCACTGGTTCTCAATCAGGAAATTCTGAAGCTGCTCGATCTGCCGGCGGTGGTCGGCCGACCCGCTGGCCGCCAGCGCCGAGAGCGCCACGCTGGATTCGTAGTTCTTGAGCAACCCCTCGGCAGAATAGACGCCGCCGTCGTCGCGTTGCGAGCGCAGCACGAATTGCAGCGCCTGTCGAACGGCGACGTGCTGCGGGCCGACCTCGGGATTCTGCGCGAGCGCCTTGGCACACAGCGCGCTGACGCCCGGCCCGGTCTGGGAAGCCCAGCCGCCGTCCGCTTCCTGCTGTGCCAGCAGGAACCGCGTGCCCTTTCGAATCAGCTCGCGCGCCAGCGCAGCGCTGTCCGCGGGCGCCGTTGTCGACGCGGCGGGCGCCTTCGGCTGCGTCGCCGACGTCTGCGCCAGCGCGGGAAATATTGCTACGCAGCCGCAGCTCAGCGCCAGTCCGATTCGCAGCAGGATTCGCAGTTGGCCGCCACACCGCATCGTATCTGGATTAGTCATATCCGAGTTCTTCCAATCGATCTTCATCGAGCCCGAAGTGGTGCCCGATCTCGTGTAGCACGGTGATGCGGATTTCCTCGATCAACTCCGCGCGCGATTCGCACATGTCGCACAAGTTATCGCGGAAAATAAATATGCGATCCGGCCCGCCTACGTGCATGTCCTCCGGCCCGCGCTCGTCCAGCGGCGTGCCGGCGTAGAGCCCCAGCAGGTCAGCCGGGACGTCGTGCTCACGCATGAACGCGCGATCCGGACGCCCACGAACCTCAATCACCACATTCTCCAGATACCGCCGAAACTCCGGCGGAACGCTGGCGATGGCCGCCTCCACCGCGCGATCAAACTCCTGGTTCGAAATTGACACCACCGCCACTAGCCCTCGTCCGCGCGTCAGCGGAAATGCGCCACCGCGCGCTGGAACAGCCGCAGACCATCGCCCGCGGCCTGGGCGGGCAGACGCGTCCAGCAGGGGTGCTGCGTCCAGTCGATGAAGCGATCCGGATGCGGCATCAAGCCGAATACGCGCCCGCTGGAGTCACATAGTCCGGCGATGTCCGCCACGCTGCCATTCGGGTTATACGGCAGGTCGGCGCTCGCGTCGTGGCCGTCGGCATTCGTGTTGGCTGGCACGTAGCGCAGTGCCACGCCGCCGGCTGATTCGACCTGCTGAAGGTCTTTCAAGTGGGCGAATACGACCCGCCCCTCGCCGTGCGCGATGGGCATATCGAACGTCTCGCCCGGTTCGAGGAATGCGCACTTCGACTCGCCGGCGCGCAGCCGCACCCAGCGATCCTGAAATCCGCGCGGCTCGTTGTACGTGATGGAGCAGGTTCGACGGCCGTTGTTGCCGCCGCGCTCGCCGCCCGCCGGCAGCAGGCCGGTTTTCACCAAGACTTGAAATCCGTTGCAGATACCCAGCAGCAGTGCGCCGCGCGCAACACGCTCGCGAAGCCCGTCGAGCAGGTGGCGTTCGATCTGTGCGGCGAAGATCCGGCCGGCGCCCAGGTCGTCGCCATAGCTGAAGCCGCCGGGGATGATGATGATCTGAAAATCGCCCAGCCGCGCCGGCTGATCGATGACGGCTCGGATGTGTACGCGCTCGGGTATTCCGCCGGCACGCTCGCACGCGGCCAGGGTCTCCAGGTCGCAATTCGTGCCCGCGGCACGCAGCACCAACACGCGGACATCGGCCAAGGCGGCGCCTCCGGAATTTCCCCCGCCGGACGGCACCCGCCGGCGAATTGCCTGATTATATGGACCTCCTGGCGCAGCCCACAAATTCCCGCGATCGGGCAATGCGCGCAACGCCGCGCTTGCCCGGAACCCGCGTGTCTCAAACAATATGAACATGTTGCAACGTATTCTCGCCTCGCCCGTGCTGTCGAATGTCGCGTCTCTGTCGCTGGCCGTATTGGGGCTGCTTGCGCTAAGCCTGGCGCGGCCGGTCCAGGCGCAGGACGCGGCCGCTGACCGCATGACCGAAAAGGTGCTCGAAGATCGGCTGGCGTCTGAGGGCGACCAGCTTCGCAGCGCGCTGCGCAAACTGGTCGGCGCCACGCAAACACTGGGCGACTGGAAGCCGCACTACGAGAACGGCGTGGCGATCGCCGAACGCGTCTACCAGCGGAACAACTGGACCTCCGAGCCGGACCAATTTTCCCTGCAGGTGTTTCGCGAAGTCGGCCAGCACGAGCCGTGGGCCCTCCAGCAGCGTTGGGACACGTTCATGGGCATGATCGAAGATCGCTACGACCTCTCGCCGGACCAGAGCCAGCGGCTGCGGATGCAATTGATCCGCGACAGCGCGGATGTATTCCGACGGCACGCGCCGCAGATTCTGGAATATTCGCTCGAGGCGATCCAGACGCGTGCGACGGGCGGGGCGATCACCGCCGACCAGGTGTCGCGCTGGAGCAAGCTCGCGGCGCCGGTGATGGACGACGCCCGCAAGGTCATGCAGGCCACCGCCGAGCAGTTCATGCAGGAGCTTTCGCCCGAGCAGCAGCAGCGCGTGCGGACGGATCTGATGGCGGCCGAAGAGCGCATGGAGCGGATTACCCAGCTTCGCGAGAAGTGGGCCGCGGGCCAGTGGGAGCCTGCCGATTGGGGCCTGGATCAAGATCCGATTCAGTTGGCCGCGATGCAGGAGATGCGCGAGGAGGGCATCGACGCCGAGGCCGCGGTGCGGAATCCGGGCTTTGCCGCCGAAGCGCTGAAGGCCGAGCGTGCAGCGTTGGGCAATCGCGAGCCGCGCGATGCCGCGGTGCCTCCGGCGCAAGCGTCGGACGCGCCGCTCGTTGCCGCAAAGAGCGCGGAACGGTCGGGGGCGGAGGTCGCTCCGGTGATCGACGCGAGCGCGGCCGCCGGGGCGATTCCAGGTCCGGCCGACGCGCCGGGCGCACCGCAGCCCGTCGCCGGCACGCCTGCCACACGGCGTCTGCCGGATGACGCCTGGGGCCGCTACGTCCAGGCATTCATCCGCAAATACAGACTCGAAGAGCAGCAGCAGCAGAAGGCCTGGCTGATTTACGCCGAATCCACCAAGGCCGCCGAACGCGTGCGCATGCGGCTGAGCGACGCGCAGCGCGGCGGCGCGGCGCGTGAAGACCTGACGCGCTATCACACGCAATTGGACCGCCAATTCCAGCAGATGAGCCGCCGACTCGAACGCTTGCCGACGCGGGCCCAGCGACGCGACGCCGACCCCGGCGACATTCCGGCCCCGCAAAACAGTGCAATCGCCGAGAGCGGCGAAGCCAAGAGCAAACCCTAGCAGATCGCGACGGCGCGACCCTTTCGTGTGGCGCGCGGGTGGCAGCGGGAGGCCGAGAATGGATTTCGCCCTGACGCGTGAGCAGCAGGAGCTGCAGGACGCCGCGATCGCCTTCGCGAAGGCTGATCTGGCCGACGACATGATCGCCCGCGATGAGGCCGGTGAATTCTGGCGCGAGGGCTGGAAACGCTGCGCCGGCTTCGGCGTTCACGCGCTGCCCGTGCCGACCGAATATGGGGGCAGCGGCGGCGACCTCACCAGCACCATCGCGGTCATGGAGGGGCTGGGCTATGGCTGCAAGGACCAGGGCCTGCTGTTCTCGATCAACGCGCATCTCTGGACCAACTCGATTCCGATCCTGCTGTATGGCACTGAAGCGCAGAAGCGCCGATACCTGCCGCGGCTTTGCGACGGCAGCCTGATTGGCGCGAATGCCGCCAGCGAGCCCGAGTCCGGCTCGGATGTGTTCAGCATGCGCACGCGCGTCGTTCGCGATGGCGATCACTATCTGATTAACGGGACCAAGACATTCTGCACCAATGCGCCGGTCTGCGACCTGTTCGTCGCCTACGCCACGCTCGACCCGGCCCTGGGCGCAATGGGCATCTGCGCGCTGATCGTGGAGCGCGGCACACCCGGCATCAACACCACCCGCAAGCTGGCCAAGATGGGGCTGCGCAGCTCGCCGATGTCCGAGGTCGTCTTCGAAAACTGCCGCATCCCTCGCGAAAACCTGCTCGGGCGCGAAGGCCGCGGAGCCGAGGTCTTCAATTGCTCCATGGAGTGGGAGCGCAGCAACATCCTGGCGAATGGTTTGGGCACCATGCGCCGGCAGATCGAGCAGTGCGTCGAGTACGCGCGCAGTCGCAAGCAATATGGCCACGCGATCGGCAAGTATCAGTCGGTGGCCAACCGCATCGTCGACATGAAGCTGCGCTACGAGACCGCGCGGCTGCTGGTCTACAAGATCGGCTGGCTGAAAGCGCAGGGCAAAAACGCCGAGCTGGATGTCGCACTCGCCAAGCTGCACACCTCCGAGAGCTACGTGAAGAACTGCCTGGACGCGATCCAGATTCACGGCGGGTATGGCTACATGACCGAATTCGAGCTGGAGCGCGACCTACGCGACGCGGTCGGCAGCACACTGTATTCGGGCACGACCGAGATTCAGCGCAACATCGTCGCGCGGCGAATGGGACTGTAGCCGCGGCGCCGCGCAGCGCCTTCAATCCCGCCGCGGGGGTTACGGCTGCGGCGTGCGCACCAGCCGGGCCGGGTCGTATCCGTGCTCGGCGATCTTCTTGCAGATCTTCTCGTAGACCTTTTCGTCAAGCTTGGGTGTGCGGCTAAGAATCCACAGGTGCGTGCGGCAGGGTTGACCAACGACGGCGTAGCGATAGTCGGGCTCCAGGTCGATGATCCAGTAGTCCGCACGAAACGGCCAGACAAACTGCACGTGCCAGCGTGCATTCGATGAGCAGATGCTCCAGCCGCGCGCGCTGGAGGCGGCTTCCGGACCGTCCAGCTTGCCGCGCCGGCCGACGTTTCGAACGTCGATCTTGCCATCGGGCCTCAACGTGTAGTTGGCGATGACGCCGACCAGTCCGTCCTGGTAGCGATTCGGATAGCGAGCAATCTCGTACCAGCGACCCATGTAGCGCGGCAGGTCCACGCGTGCCACCGGCTTCGGTTTGCCGGATTCGAGCAGCGCGCGCTCCGACGCGTCGTCGAGCGAGCCACGCGCCGCCGTACTGTCGTGCGTGGCGCGCGGTGGCTGCGGTGGCTGCGAACGCGCGATCGGCGGCTGCGCCGGGGCGACAATGCAGAGGAGTACGAAGGCGGCGACGCACAACGGTACCAGGCTCAGCATGCAAAGCTCCGTCGTCTGGGCCGGTCGGCCGGCACGCTGTGCGTGCCCGGCTGAATCCGGCGTCGTGCGCGAACGAGGACCACGGCGGTTACAAACGTGCCCAATATCCTATCGGACTGATGCGCCACCGGCGCGCTGCTCGTCGCAAGCGCTTGCGCGATTCCAAAAGGTAGTCCTGCAACGCTTTGACGCGAAGTGACGGCTGTTCGCGGATGGCGCGGATCGCGCTGACAAGCTCAGCGCGCCGGACGTACCTGAAACTTGGGATTTCCGGCGGCCAGATGACGATATCGCCGTCATTTTCCGCCGCGTCCACTAGCGATTCCGGGACTCTGACAAGTAGTCCTGCAGCGCTTTGACGCGCAGCAACGACTGTTCCCGGATGGCGCGGATCGCGCCGACCGCCGCCCGCGCGCCCGCCAGCGTGGTGATGAGCGGGATGTTGAGCTGAATGCTCAGGGCCCGCCAGCGGCCCTCTTCGCTGGCGCTGCCGACGTGGATCGGCGTGTTGATCAGCAGGTCGAGCTGGCGGTTGCGGATCATGTCCACCAGAAACGGCGCGCCCTTGCCGTCGTGCTTGGAGACCAGCGCGGTCGGCACACCGTGCGCTTCGAGCACCTGCTTGGTCTTGATGGTGGAGAACAGCTCGAAGCCCAGGTCGCGCAGCTCACGGGCGATCGAGACCACGCGCGGCTTGTCGGGGTCGTTGACGCTGACCAGCACGCGGCCGCACGTCGGCAGCTTCACGCCGGCGGCCAGCATGGCCTTCGCGAACGCCAGTGGGTAGCTCGGGTCGATGCCCATGACTTCGCCGGTGCTGCGCATTTCCGGCCCCAGCACGAAATCCGTCCCGCGAAACTTCTTAAACGGAAAAACCGGGGCCTTCACGGAGACGTGTCGCGGCGGCGGCACATCGCGCACGCCAAATTGCTGCAAGGCCTCATCCAGCGAGAGCCCCAGCATCACCTTGGTGGCGACCTTGGCCCACGGCACGCCGGTCGCCTTGCTGACGAACGGAATGGTGCGCGAGGCGCGCGGGTTGACCTCGATCAGGTAGACGGTGCGGCCCTGGATCGCGAACTGCACGTTCATCAGGCCGCAGACGCTCAGCCGCCGCGCCAGCAGCTTCACCTGGTGCTTGATCTCGTCGACCAGCGCGGGCGAGAGCGAATACGGCGGCAGCACGCAGCAACTGTCGCCGCTGTGAATGCCGGCCTCTTCGATGTGCTCCATGATGCCGCAGATGTCGCAGCGGCCTTCGCTGCGCCCGGGATAGCCGTAGTCGCTGATGGCGTCGACGTCGACCTCGACCGCGTCGAGCAGGAATTTATCGACCAGGATCGGATGCTGCTGATCGAGGTTCAGCTCGCGGTCGGTGGCGCTCAGCGCGCTATCGATATAGCGCACCAGGTCGGCGGCGTTGTTGCACTGCTGCATGCCGCGGCCGCCCAGCACGTACGAAGGCCGCACCAGAATCGGGTAGCCGATGCGCTCGGCCACCTCGACCGCCTCGGCCCGCGAGCAGGCGATGCCGTTCGCCGGCTGCCGCAGCCCCAGCTCCTGCACGACCCGCTGAAACTGGTCGCGATCTTCCGCCAAATGGATGCTGGCCGGCGAGGTTCCCAGGATTGGCACGCCCGCGTCGCGCAGGCCCTGTGCAAGATTCAGCGGCGTTTGCCCGCCGAATTGCACGACCACGCCGCGGACGCGCCCGCTCTGCTGCGATGCGGGCGTCGGGCCGCCGCCGCTGGCGCCGCGCGGCGAGGCCCCGTTGCTGTCGTGCGCCGCGCCGAATGCGCGGCCGTTCAGCCGCTCGCAGATGTTCAGGACGTCTTCGTGCGTAAGCGGCTCGAAGAAGAGCAGGTCCGAGACGTCGTAATCGGTGCTGACGGTCTCCGGGTTGGAGTTGACCATCACCGTCTCAAAATCCAGCTCGCGGGCCGCCTGGGCTGCATGTACACAGCAGTAATCAAACTCGATGCCCTGTCCGATGCGGTTCGGGCCGCCGCCCAGGATGACCACCTTCGGCCGCTCGCTGACGCGCAGTTCGTCATCATGCGATTCGACCAGCAGATGCTCATCATCGAGAATGCGGCAGCGATACGGCGATTCGATGCCCAGCTTGCGGATCGCGTCGCTCACGTCCGCCCGCGATTCCTGCAGCATGCGAATCTGCGCCACCGCCGCGCGGTTCGTCAGAATCTGCCGGTAGGGCTGCTCGTGCGTGGAGTAGTAGTACGGCGTGAACGCTTCGAACTCCGCCGCGCACGTGTCGACCAGCTTGAATTTGGGGCGATCGAGCTGAGTCTTGAGGCGGCGCAGCGTGGCGGCGTCGACGCGCCAGGCGGCGCGGAGCTGCGCATTGCTGTAGCCAAAGGCCTTGGCGAGGCGGTAGGTCTCGGCAACTTCTGGCGTGACGACGGGGCTGGGGCCGGTTAGCCGCACGCTGACGAGCCGCTCTTCGAAGTCGACCAGCTCGCGCAGTTGATCCAGGAACCACGGGTCGATGTGCGAGAGCTCGTGCACACGCTCGACCGACCAGCCGTGCTTGAACGCGTAGCGGATGTAGTACAGGCGACCCTGGCAGGGCGTCTGGATTTTGTGCGTCAAAATCTCTTCGGCGATCGGCCAGCCGGCGCTGGCGTGCTCGCGCGTGTCGGCGGGTGGCTCGGCCAGCAGCGTACCGGCCAGCGGCGCCGCCCCGGACTCGGAGTCTTCGCCAAATTCATCGAACCACATGTCGGCCGCGGTCGGCGCGACCTGCGGCGCGGCGCGGCGGGATTCGAGCCACTGGTCCTGCGGGTGCAGACCGTAGCCGGGGCGCTTGATCTCCATCGAGCGGATGCACTTCTGAAAGGCCTCTTTGAAGGTGCGGCCGATGGCCATGGCCTCGCCGACCGACTTCATCGCGGTGGTGAGTGTTTCGTCCGCCTCGGGGAATTTTTCGAACGCGAAGCGCGGCATCTTGACCACGCAGTAATCGATCGAAGGTTCGAAACAGGCCGGTGTCTTGCGGGTGATGTCGTTGCGCAGTTCGTCGAGCGTGTAGCCGATCGCCAGCTTGGCGGCGATCTTGGCGATGGGGAAGCCGGTGGCCTTCGACGCCAGCGCCGAGCTGCGCGAGACTCGCGGGTTCATCTCGATCACAACCATGCGGCCGTCGCGCGGGTTGACGGCGAACTGGATATTCGCCCCGCCGGTCGTGACCCCGACGGCCCGCATGATGGCGATGGCGGCGTCGCGCATGCGCTGATATTCCTTGTCGGAGAGCGTCAGCGCGGGCGCGACGGTGATGGAGTCGCCGGTGTGCACGCCCATGGGGTCGAGGTTTTCGATCGAGCAGACGACGACGACGTTGTCGCGCGCGTCGCGCATCATCTCCAGCTCGAATTCCTTCCAGCCGGTCAAATCTTCCTCGATCAGCACCTGACCGACGGGCGACTGCGCCAGTCCGTCGCGGACGATGTACTCAAAATCCTGGGGCTTGTGCGCCATCCCGCCGCCGCTGCCGCCCAGTGTGAAGCTCGGGCGGATCACCGCCGGCAGCCGCACCATCTCCAGCACGCGCAGCGCTTCATCGAAGTCATGGGCCGTGCCGCTGCGCGGCACGTCGATCCCGACGCGCGTCACGGTGCGCTTGAATTCCTCGCGATCCTCGGCGCGGCGGATGGTCTCGCGCGTCGCGCCGATCAGGCGGCAGCCGTGCCGCTCCAGCACGCCTTCACCCGCCGCATCCATCGCGCAGTTCAGCCCGGTCTGGCCGCCGAGCGTGGGTAGTAGCGAATCGACGGGCGTGCCGCGCTCGCGTTCCAGTTGCAGGATCTGGTCGACCGAGGCGCTGCTGATGGGCTCGATATAGGTGCGTTCTGCGATCTGCGGGTCGGTCATGATCGTGGCGGGGTTGCTGTTCAGCAGCACCACCGACACGCCTTCTTCGCGCAGCGCGTTGCAGGCCTGCGTTCCGGAATAGTCGAATTCGCAGGCCTGGCCGATGACGATCGGGCCGCTGCCGACGATCAGCACGCGGCGGATGGATGGGTCTTTGGGCATCTTTCTCCGCGGCTCGCGCAGGCGCGTGCGGGCCAGCAAGCGAGTCGAGCGAGCGCGCGTGCGGAGCATAGCGGATTTGCGGCGCTGCGGTGCGCGCAGCGCGGCACGGGCGGCGCGCGGGCTGCACAAGCTTGCCGGGGCGGCAATGGAGCGCTGGCCGCGGCGGTTCGCCGACCGCGGGCGCGCCAAGGGTCGCTACGCGTCGATGATGCCCTCGCGAATCGCGTAGCGCACCAGGCCGACGCGATCGCGCAGGCCGAGCTTCCGCAGCATGCTGGTGCGGTACGAGTCGGCCGTCTTGTAGCCAATTGACATCTGAGCCGCCGCCTCGCGCAGGCTCAATCCTCGGGCCAAAAGCGGCAGCAACTCTGCCTCGCGTGAAGAAAGCTTCAGCGGGCCGCGCTCCGGGCCCCCGTTGAGCGCGTCCCGCACGCCACTCGAGTAGTGGTTGCGGCCATTGAGCAGTGCGCTGACGGCCTGGCCGATCTCGCTGGGCGGGGCCGACTTGGCCACGAAGCCATCGAGCGGGCAGGCGCCCCAGTTCTGCAGCGCCAGCGGATCATCCCCCGTCGAAATCGCTAAAATCCGCGTCCCGCGCGAGAGCCGCGGGATCATCTTCAGCGCGTCGCGCACTTCGGTCGTGGCCGCGTCAGATACGACGATCGCCATCTGCGGCCGCAGGCGCAGCGCCTGCCAGATCGAGACCGGCGTGAGGTTCGCCTCGCGCCAGTCGGCCCGCAGCCCGACCTGCTGCGTGAGCAGCAGCCGATACGCCAGCCGGTCCATCTCCGTCGCCGCGATCAGGCAGATCGTGACGCGCACTGTCGCAGGCGAAGGTTCGAAGTTCGGACCGTCCATGGTGTTCGCTCGAAATTTTCTGCAGACGCCGCGTGCCGCGCACCGCACCGGCATTCCGAACTTCAGCTTAACTTAGAGCGGGCGAATACCCATCCGGCAAACACCTGAAAGTGTACGCCGGCTGAATTTTTCAATCGCAGTGGCTCGAGCGACCGCGGCGCGCCAGAGCTCTAAGCGGCGCAGTACTTTCCGAAGGCGCCGGCTCAGCCGCCACCAGCCGCCGGTCGCAGGCCCAGCAGCGCCATGACCTGCTTCAGGTCGTCCCAGGCTTTCCCCTTCTCGCCTGGGCTGCGCAGTAGATATGCAGGGTGGAATGTCGGCATCAGCTGGCAGGTCGGCAGTCTCCAGCCGGCCAGCGCCGGCGGCGGGAAGTCGTGAAAGGTGCCGCGCAGTTGGCTGATCGGCTGCTTGGTCGCGAGCAGCGTCTGCGACGCAGGCCGACCGAGCGCCACAATTACGCGCGGTTGCAGCAGCGCCAGTTGCCGAAACAGGAATGGCGCGCACGTGGCCATCTCGTCGTCGGTGGGCGTGCGATTGCCTGGGGGCCGGCACTTCACAATATTGCAGATAAACACCTGCTCGCGCGTCAGCGTCATCGCCGCGATCATGCGTGTCAGAAGTTGCCCAGCCTTGCCGACGAACGGCAACCCTTGCAGGTCCTCCTCGGCGCCAGGCCCTTCGCCGACAAACACCAGCGCCGGACGCACATTTCCGATGCCGAACACGGTCTGCGTGCGGCCCGAATGCAGTCCGCAGCGCTGACAAGATTTCACGAACTGCTCGTCAAGCTGCTGCAACGCAACCCGCGCCTGCTCGGCAGTCTGTGGCGGGTCGCCGATCGGCGGAAGGTCGGCGTGATCACGCACGTTCGCCGACGCCGACGATGGCCCGCGCTCGCCCAGTTCGAGCGTCCCACTCGGGCGCGGCGGCGCAGGCGGCGACGCGGGCACTCCGGTAGCCCGCGCGAGTGCGTCGCGCGGCGCCGGTATCCGCGCGATTGGCTCGCGCGTCTGCGTCAACGCATCGGGCTGCGCTACGCACGGCACGCCCAGACGCTGCTCGCTGCGCAACCACTCGCGTACGGTCGGATGCATGGCGTAGCTCCTCCTGTCTAAGCGTTCGCGCCAGCGTAGCGGCCAGCGTGCGGGTCGCAAGCGACGCGCGGCGAACGAGCGTGGTCTGCACTGCCGCCCGCAGCGGCACGCCGCACGCCCCGCGCGGCGCCGCTGGTCAGCGCCCGCGCCGACGGCTACGCTGAAGCGCTACGATTTCACTCTGGACCCGATCGTCGCTTCGTCGGCGACCCTGGGGAACGCGCGTGCAGCGTCCGCCGCTCGAGCCACTATCGCTCTCGATCTTTCTGCCTTGCTACAACGAAGAGGGGAATGTTGAGCGCGTCGCCCGCAATGCGCTACGCGTCGCCGCCACGCTGTCGGACGATTTCGAGGTCATCATCGTCGACGACGGCAGCCGCGACCGCACCGGCGAAATCGCCGATCGGTTGGCGGCCGAGCTGCCGCACCTGCGGGCCGTGCACAACCAGCCAAACCAGGGCTACGGCGGCGCGCTGCAGGCGGGCTTCCGCGCCGCGACGCGCGATTGGGTGTTCTTCACCGACGGCGATGGCCAGTTCGACATTGCAGAACTGACGCGGCTGTTGCCGCTACTGCGGACGCACGACCTGGTGGCCGGCTATCGTCTGCGGCGGCAGGACCCGTGGTTTCGGCGATTCAACGGCTGGTGCTGGACCCAACTGGTGAATCTGCTGTTCGGCCTGCGGATGCGCGACATCGACTGCGCCTTCAAGATCATGCCGCGGGCGCTCTTTGACGAACTCACGCTCGAGAGCCGCGGGGCGCTAATCTCAACCGAGCTGCTGGCCAAGGCCCGTAACCGCGGCCTTTCGATCGCGCAGATCGGCGTGCGGCACTATCCGCGCACCGCGGGCGCGCCGACCGGCGCCAAGTTCAGCGTGATTCTGCGGGCATTTCGCGAGCTGGCCGTGCTGCATCGCCGTATTCGCGCGGACGCCAATCGCGCGCCGCGGCTCACGTAGCAAGAGATGCGCGGGAGCAGGACAGGACGAGCGCGCGACGCGATTCGGATCGCGCTTTCCGCGCGTCGAGTAACGCGGCAGCGCACTCGCCGCTACCATGCCCGCGGTGGACTGGTTCGCGCCGATCCGCAACGACGCCCGGGTTGCCGAGTTGTGTCAGGCAATCCGCGCCCGCACCGGGCCCGTCGTCGTCGACGGGCTGTGGGGATCCGCTGCGCCCATCTTAGCCGGCGTCGCGTCGCAGCGGCTCGGCCGCCCGCTGCTGCTGATCTGCGCCCACCCAGACGAAGCCGACGAAGCCCGTGACGACCTCGAAACCGCGCTCGGCCAGCCGCCCGACCTCCTCCCGCAGCTTGAAACGCTCCCGGGCGAATCCGACCAGCCCGACGAGCTGGCCGCCGAGCGGCTGCGGCTGTGCATGTTGCTGGCGGACGCGTCCTACGCGGCGCCCGGCGCCGACACGCCGCGGATCGTCGCTTCGATTCACGCCCTGATGCAGCCGGTCCCTTCGTCGGCCGCAATCGCGGATCAATCGGTGGCCGTGCGCGTCGGGCAGACGATTGACCCCGCCGCACTGGCGGCCTGGTTGGTCGAGCACGGGTTTCAGAGCTGCGATCAGGTCGAATTGCCCGGCGATTTCGCGCGGCGCGGCGGGATCATCGATGTCTTCTGTCACGCGCAGAGCCAGCCGCTGCGGATCGAGCTGTTCGGCGACCAGATCGAGTCGATCCGACTGTTTGACGCCGGCACGCAGCGCTCCAGCCACGACCTGCGTGAGCAACGCATCCCCGCGATGCGGTTTGGCCGGCCGTCGACATCGGCAGTGGCGTCCGGGTCAGGCGCGGCGCTTGGCCGCGGCGCGGTCGACGACACCACCAGCTTTCTGGCGCTGCTGCCGGCGGACACGCTGATCGCGATTCGCGAGCCGGTCGAGGTGCAGGAGCTGGGCCGCACGTTCTGGCAGCGCCTGGGCGAAAAGGCCGGCATGATCCGGGCCGAGGCCATCCTGCGCCGCGCGAACGAATTCGCGCAGCTCCACCTGCAGCGCTTTGCCGGCGGCGACGGCCGCGCGCTGCGCCTGCCCGTCGAGCAACTGCCGCAGTTCGAGCCGGTGGTGCGCGAGGCGCTGGCTGCGCTGCGCGAACTGTCGCGCGCCCGGCACGTGCTGGTCCTGTGCGACAACGAGTCCGAGCGGCAGCGTTTCGTCGAGCTGCTGAGCGAGGCCGACGCACGCGACCAGGCCCGTCCGGCAACGCCGGTCAACGCGCCTTCAGCGCCAGACGCGGCGCCACCACAGCTGCCAGCGGCGTCGCCGCACGGGGCGCTGACCGCGACGGTCGCGATCCTGCATCGCGGGTTCATCTGGGGCGAAACGGCATACGTGCCGCATCACGAAGTCTTCCGCCGCTATCGCCAGCGGCGCACGCTGCGGCGTGTCGCGCCGGCCCGGCCGATCGACAGTTTTTTCGACCTCAACACCGGCGACCCGGTCGTGCACATCATCCACGGCGTTGGGCGCTTCATGGGGCTCAAGACGATCGAGCGCGGCGAGCGGCGCGAGGAATATCTGGCGATCGAGTTCGCCGACAAGGCTGTCGTGCACGTGCCAACCAGCCAGATCCACGTCGTGCAGAAGTACGTCGGTAGCGTGCGCGGCAAGCCCAAGCTCAGCAAGGTCGGCGGGACCGCCTGGAAACGCATCAAGGAGCGCGTCGCCGAGGCCGTCAGCGACCTGGCCGCCGAGCTGCTACGCGTGCAAGCCGAGCGGGCCACGCGCGCCGGCGTCGCCTTCCCCGCGGACACGCTCTGGCAGCGCGAGTTCGAGGGCGCGTTCCCCTACACCGAGACCGACGACCAGCTCCGTGCCTTGAGCGAGATCAAGTCCGACATGCTCCGACCGCGACCAATGGACCGGCTGGTCTGCGGCGACGTCGGCTTCGGCAAGACCGAACTGGCGATTCGGGCCGCGTTCAAGGCGATCGAATACGGCAAGCAGGTGGCCGTGCTGGTACCGACGACGGTGCTGGCCGAGCAGCATTTCCAGACGTTTCGCGAGCGGCTGGCGGATTACCCGTTCGCGGTCGAGGTCATTTCGCGCTTTCGCAGCAAGGCCGAGCAGGGCCGCATCGTCGAGCAGGCCCGCAAAGGCCAGATCGACGTGCTGATCGGCACGCATCGGCTGCTCTCAGCCGACGTGCGCTTCGCCGACCTGGGACTGGTGGTGATCGACGAAGAGCAGCGCTTCGGCGTCGAGGCCAAGGAACGGCTCAAGCGGATGCGGGCCACGGTGGATCTGTTGACACTCTCCGCCACGCCCATTCCGCGCACGCTGCACATGGCGATGCTGGGCGTACGCGACATTTCGTCGCTGGCGACGCCGCCAGTGGATCGCCGATCGATCATCACGCAGGTCCGCATGTGGGAGGATGCGCTGATTCGCGATGCGCTGGCGCGTGAGCTCAGTCGCGACGGCCAGGTCTACTTTGTGCACAATTTCGTGCGTGACATCGAGCAGGTGGCCAATCGCGTCCGCAGTTTGGCGCCGGGGGCGCGCGTCGTGGTCGGCCACGGCCAGATGAACGGCCCCGAGCTCGAAGCGGTCATGCTTGCGTTTCTGCGGAAAGAGGCCGACATCCTGGTCTCGACCAACATCATCGAATCCGGCCTCGATATCCCGTCGGCAAACACGATCTTCATCAACCGCGCCGAGCGCTTCGGTCTGGCCGATCTGCATCAACTGCGCGGCCGCGTCGGCCGCTCAAAGCACCGTGCCTACGCCTACCTGCTGCTCTCGCCCAATCACCCGGTGCAGGACAACGCCGCCCGGCGGCTGAAGGCCATCGAGCAATACAGCGAGCTTGGCGCGGGCTTTCAGATTGCGATGCGCGACCTGGAGATCCGCGGCGCGGGCAACATCCTGGGCCCGGAGCAATCCGGGCACATCGAGGCGGTCGGGTACGAGATGTACTGCCAGCTGCTCGAGCAGGCCACACGCCGCCTGCGCAACGAGCCGACCGACGATTGGCGGCCCGTGAATCTGGAACTGGGCATCTCCGCGTCGATCCCGCGCAGCTACATCCGCTCCGAGAAGCAACGCATGGAGGTCTACAAGCGCCTGGCCGCCGCACGCACGTCGCAAGATGTCCGCACACTCGCCAGCGACCTTAGCGACGCATTCGGCGCACCACCCGAAGAAGTGCAGACGCTGCTGCTGATGGCGGAAATTCGCGTGCTGGCGACGCCGTGGGGCGTGCGCTCGATCGTGCTGACGCCGCCAGACCTGGTCTTCGCGGTCGATGATCTGAATCGCGTGCAGCCGCTGTTTGCGAGCGGTCCGGGCTCGCCGCGCGTCCCCGATCCGCAGACGGTGCACTGGCGGCTGCCGAGCCGGCTGCTGGAGTTGCCCAAGCTTCTACCTGCGCTGCGCGAGCAGCTCTCCATCGCAGCGCCGCGCGAAGCGCAGGCGGAGCAAGCGGCGCGTTGAATTTCAGCACGATCGCAAGTCATTGAGATCGCTGCCCGCTGGGTGCACTTTCGAGGGGCGCGCTCAGCGCGACCCCGGCCGCGTGGTCGGATTGGTCGCCGAGCGCGGCGCCGCTTCGAACTGCACCGCGTCGCGGGCTCGCCCGCGCGGCAGATACTCGATCGTGCGGGCCGCCCCATCGCGGCGGATTTTCAGCACGATCTTGCGCGTCACGTCGCCATGCAGACTCCAGCCCGTCAACGTGTCGCCCTCACGCAGCCCGGCCCGCGCCGCGGCGGACTCGGGCAGCAGCCCGAGCACGCGCTTGGCCTCCAGCGAGC
>CAZHTF010000047.1:0-20950 GCA_964535305.1 uncultured Planctomycetales bacterium
GCCGACGCCCTTGCGCGAAACCCCAAACCTGAGGCACCAAGGGGCGCTTCGTTGCGTCGCGTGCGAATCCGGACCGATTGAAGCTCCCCATGGCCACTCAAGACATTAGCGAAGGACACCGGCCGCACGCCGTCGATCGCAGCCCCAGCAATGCCCGCGGCGGCAGCATCGGCATGGTGGTTCTGGTCGCGATTGTGCTGGTGGGCGCAGCGGTCGGATTGCTGCTGGTCGGCCGCGGCAACGCCGCGCGCTTGCTTGCCGCGCTGCTGCTGGTCGTGCCCTGCGGGGCGGGCTTAGCGCGCGCGGACGAGTACAGCACCGCGCGGCTGCTGCTGGACCTAGCGCGCGATCACGGCCTGATGTGCGCCGGGCGGCAGTGCGAAAACGACGTGCTGCACATCCGCGCACTGCTGGAAGCGGCGCTCGCGCTGGACCCGGACCTCTCCGACGCGCACTTCTATCGATTCGAACTGGCCGAGCTGGCCGGCGATGTCGACGCGTCTGCGGCCGCGTTGCAGGCCCTGGTCGCGGCGGATCCCGGGCATTTCGGCGCGCTGGCCCGCTGGCTGGATCGCGGTCCCGCGCGGATGACACGAATCGAGGATCGGCTGAGCTGGCTGGCCGGCCAGTCCGGACAGTTGAAGTCGCCCGAAGCGCGCGTCATCGCCCTCACGCAGCAGGCGCGGCTGGAGCTCGAACGTCTGGATCGGCAGGCGGCCGCCCGATTGACCGAGGAGGCTGCCAAGCTCGGCCCCGACGACGACGCGGTCGCCGTGCTGCAATTCATGCTGCTGCCGACCGATGCCGCGCCCGCCGAGCGCATTCGCGCCCTCTTGCGCGTGGTGCGCCTTCACCCGCTGGATCCCGAGCTTTGCTGGCAACTGGCCGAGCTGCTCGACCAGCAGCGGCAGCTCGACGCGGCCGCCAGCTTTCACCAGCACGCGCAGCGCGTGCTCGACGCGCTCGGCCTGCCGCCCGAGCCACAGCGCTTGCTCGAGGCCGCGTTGAATGCGGCGGCCCGCGGCGCAATTGACGACGCGCTTCGCGCCGCGCGCGAGGCGTTGGCGCTGGATGAGCTCGACGCGCCGCCGGTGCTGGAATGGCTGCTGCGCCGCGCGCAGCGCAACGGCGAGGCGGAGGTGCTGCGTGCCCGGCTGGCCGAGCGCTTCGCGGCGATTAAAGATGCCGACGTGGCTGACGCGGCGGAGGTCACGCGGGCCGCATGGTTTCATTGCACGCTCGACCCGCAGCCGCAGCGGGCGGCGATGCTGGCGGCATCTGCAGTGCGGCGTGCGCCGGGCGATCGGCGTGTGCAGCGCGTTCTGGGCGTATCGCAGCTCCTGAATGAGCAGCCCGACGCGGCCCGCGAGACGCTTGCGCCGCTGCTCGATTCAGACGCCTGGGCCGCGGCGGCGCTGGCACGGGCGCTGCGCGACTCCGGCGATCTGCCCGCCGCGCGGCAGACGCTGCGCAAGGCGCGGCTGCCGGTGAGCGGGCCGGTCATGGAACTTGCTGCGTCGCTGGAGATCGCATCGACGACCGCGCCGTCCGCGGACGCCGGCTTGAGCGAGCTGCTGCGCGGCGTGAGCCTGGACCAGGAGCTGCGAGGCGTGCTCGACGACGCCGCCAGCGTGCTGGATGTCGAGCTCGCGCCGGAGAATCTCAGCCCGCGCGTGGGCGAGCCCTGGTGGGCGACGCTGACGCTGACCAATCGCGGCGCGCTGCCGGTCACGCTCGGACAGGACGCGCTGATCAACCCGGTCGTGCTGCTGTCGTTCGAAATCTCCGGCCGCAAGGCGCGCAGCTATCCGAACCTGTTCGCGACCACGCTGAGCCGCGCCCGCTCGCTGCGCCCCGGCGAATCGGTGCGCACCCGGCTGACGCTGGACGTCGGGCCACCGCGGCGGGTCGCGCGTCTTGCGCCGCACGAGCTGCTGCGCGTCAGCGTGAGCGCCATTTTGAACCCACAGATGGGCGCGGATGGCGAGTGGAAACCGGGCCTGATTGGCAAACGTCTCAGGCCGGTGTACTTCAATCGCCTTCCGATCGGCGACGACCCGGCCGAGTTGAACGCGCTGTTCGACGCGGTCGGCGGCGGCCGAGCGCACGAGCAGTACCGCTCGGTCGTTGTGCTGGCGCAACTGCTGGGCGCCGATCAGCGTGCCTCGCGCAGTGCGAGCCGCTTTCCGCGAGAGCGCGCGATCAGCAGGCTGCTCGCGGCGCTCGCGAGCGAGTCGTGGGAGCTGCGGGCCCGCACGCTGGACGCGCTGCAGGCCGCCGGCCTGGACGAGCGGCTGCATCGCGCCGCGCAACGCTGCAGCACGGACGAGCACTGGCTGGTGCGCTTCCTTGCGGTCCGGCTGCTCGCGCGCCAGGGCGCGGCGTACGCGAGCGAGGCCGAACGGATCGCCTCGGCCGACACGGACGCGCGCGTCCGCATGCTTGCCCGCAGCCTGGCGGACGCGGCCCGTGCATCTGCGGCGCACGCTCCGAGCAGCGCGCCCGCGGACGATGCGGACGGCGCGGCGTCAACGGCGCCCGCCAGCCTCCCGACTTCGCAGCCTGCAAAGCCGGCCGATCCCTCGCGGAACTGACGTGCTACAATTTGAGACTCGCTTGGAGACGTGCGTTGGGCAGCAGTGCTGAAAGCGTCGTCCGTTCCGAGGTGCTCGAGCAAGCTCGCGCGCGGAGTGCGTCGCGCTTTGAGTTGTTCGCCGAGCTTGCCAAGGCGCGGCTGACGACGCTGGTGCTGCTGACCACTGCGGCCGGGTTCTGGCTCGCCAGCCCCGGGCCGCTGGATTGGGTGCTGTTCGCCTGGACGCTGCTGGGGACGGCGCTGTGTGCCTTCGGTGTAAACGCGCTGAACCAGGTGATCGAGGCTGATCGCGATCGGCGCATGCGGCGGACGGCCCAGCGGCCGCTGCCGTCGGGGCAGTTGTCGCGGCGCGAGGCGATCGCGTTTGGGATCGTCGCGACCTTGGCGGGCCCGCTGCTGCTGCTGACGCTGGTCGATCCGCTGACTGCGATCCTGGGCGCTGCATGCCAGTTCATTTACCTTGGGCTGTATACGCCGATGAAGCTGCGCAGCAGCACGAACACGCTGGTCGGCGCAATCTGCGGCGCGCTGCCGCCGATGATGGGCTGGAGCGCCGCGAGCGGCGGGCTGTCTGCGGGCGCCTGGATTCTGGGCGCGATCCTGTTCGTCTGGCAGATCCCGCATTTCCTGGCGCTGGCCTGGATGTATCGGGATGATTACGAGCGCGGCGGCTTCCAGATGCTGCCGGCCCGCGATCCGCACGGCGCGCGCACCTGCCAGTTCATCCTGGTGTATTGCGCGACGCTCGTGCCGGTATCGCTGATGCTGGTGCTGGTCGGCGCGGTCGGCACGCTCTATGCCGTCGGCGCGGCCTTGCTGGGCCTGGCGATGTTCGCAGCGGCGTTGCAGCTCGCGCGCGACATGAGTGACGCGCACGCGCGGCACCTCTTCCTGGCCAGCGTGATCTACCTGCCACTGCTACTGGGACTCATGGCGCTCGATCGCCAGCCGCGCACTTACGAAATGTCCGCGAAGCCCGCGGCGGGTCTGCCACGCTTCGCGCCGCAGTCCGAATCGAATTCGGCGCCGCGCACCGTGCCTCGGCCTGACCCAGGCGCGGCGCCCGCTTCCGCGACGCCGCGGCCCACGAGGGGCGCGGATTGAGCGGCGACGTCGCGCGGCCGAGGCGGATGCTCGATCTGCGCAGCGGCGGCTGGGTGCTGATTCTGGCGATCATCGTGCCAATCGGCGTGGTCGCCTGGCGACTATCCGAAAGCCTGCCGCAGCGGCGCACCGCGATCGGCGACGGTGTGCGGATCGAGTCGTACGGCTTTGACCTCAGCCACACGCGCGTGCCGATCGAGCAGCTCGTGCCCGGCGGCGTCAGCAAAGACGGCCTGCCCGCTCTGCTCGACCCGCAGACCATTCCCGCAAGCCAGATTCAGCCGCGCCAGCGACTCGGCGGCGTGCAGAAACTCGTCTCGGGCGATCGCGTCGTGGGTGTCGAGATCGAGGGCCAGGCGCGTGCCTATCCGCTCTGGATCCTGGCCTGGCACGAAATCGTCAACGACACACTCGCCGACACGCCGATCGCGGTCACCTACAGCCCGCTTTGCGACAGCGTGGTGGTCTTCGAACGCCACGTCGCGGGCGAAACGCTCGAATTTGGCGTCAGCGGTCTGCTGTTGAACTGCAACCTGGTCATGTTTGACCGCAGACCCGCGGCAGCGGGCGAAAGCCTCTGGAGCCAGCTTCGCGGCGAGGCGATCGCCGGGCCGGCCGCGGGCGGGCGCGCGACGCTGCGCGTGCTCGCGGCGCAGGTGATGCGTTGGGCGGATTGGCGCGAGCTGCACCCGGATACGAGCGTGATCCTGCCGCAGCCCGACCGCGCCCGGCTGTACAAGCGCGATGTGTATCTGCCCTATTTCGGGAACGATCTGCTGCGTTTTCCCGTCGATCCGCTGCCCGCCGATGATCTGCCGCGAAAGACGAATGTGATCGCGATTCGTCGGCCGGCCGGGCAGTGGCAGGTCTGGCCGCTCTCCGCGTTTCGCGCCGCGCCGCGAACCGTCGAGATCGACGGGCTGGAGGTCGAGCTGGTCTACCGCGGCGGACCGGCGACGGTCTCCGCCTTCGCGCGCGACGCGCAGCCGCTCGAAGTGGTCAACGCGCTCTGGTTCGCGTGGTACGCGCACTGGCCCGAGACACGCTTGCGCGAGTAGCGTTCGCCAGCCGACAGACCTCGGACGCGCGCGCGACGCGCTTCACTTCACACACGCAGCCGCCGCTACTTCTTTGGGTGCGGCGGCGCGACGACCGGCGGAATCGGCTCCGCCGCGATCTTCCCCAGCAGGTATTCGACCGCGGCTTTGAGCTGCGCGTCTTCGCCCTTGAAGGTCGCGTGCGGCAGATTGTCGACCACCACGTCCGGATCGACGCCGTGCCCCTCGATCAGCCAGGCGCCTTCGGGACCGTAGACGCCGAACTCAGCGGCGGTGGCGATGCCGCCGTCGATCAGGAAATTGCTTGAAGAAAGCCAGATTTCGCCGCCCCAGGTGCGCGTGCCGAAGACCTTGCCGAGCCCCAGCCGCTTGATGCCTTCGGCAAAGGCCTCGCCATCGGAAGCGGTGCGTTCGTTGCACAGCGCCGCGACATGCCCGCGAAAGGCGTACTGCATGTTCCAGCTCGGCGGCTGACCGACACGCGCGCTCCAGAAGAACCACGCCTTTCGCATCAGCCGGCCCAGTATCCAGCTATCGATGTTGCCGCCGCGATTGTGGCGGACATCGACGATCAGGCCCTTGCGCGTGAAGACGGGGTAATAGCCCTTGGCCCACTCGGTGAAATTCTCGCCGCCCATGGCGCGCAAGTGCACATAGCCGATCTCGCCGCGGCCGAGCTGCTCGACCAATTGGCGTCGCTGGAATTGCCACTCGTGGTAGCGCAGCTCGGCGGCGGCGCTGTTGCTGATCGGCGTGACGATGCAATCGCGCGGGTCTCCGCCGGCGGCGGACCGGACGCGCAACAGCACCTGTCTGCCAGCCTGATTTCGCAGCAGCATTCCCACGTCCGGCACGTTTGCGAGCGCGACACCGTTAAGCAGTTCGATCACATCTCCGGCGTTGATGTCGACGCCGGGGCGGGCCAGCGGGCTGGCCTTGTCGGGCTCATCGGGATCAGATTGGTAAATGCGCGTGACGCGCATGCCGGCGGGGTCGCGCTGCAGCTCTGCGCCCAGCGAGGCGATCTGCACCTGGTCGGGCGCTTCGCGTTCATCGCCGCCGCGGACGAAGTGATGCAGAGCCGAGAGTTCGCCGACCATCTGGGCGATCAAATCGCTGAGTTCGGCGCGCGAGCTGACGCGCTCAACCAGCGGCAGGTGCCGCTCGAGCTGGGCTTTCCAGTCGACGCCGTGCATGCCGCGGTCGTAAAAGTAGTCGCGGTGCAGCCGCCAGGCTTCGATGAACATCTGCCGCCACTCGTCGCGCGGGATGACCGAGAGCGACCAGCCGCTCAGATCGACATCCTTCTTATCGAGCTCGGCCGGGGTGGCGGCGGCATCCACGATGTAGAGACTGTCGCCCTTGTGCACCAGCAGCTTCTTGCCGTCGGCGGAGAGCTCGTAGCGCTTGACATCGCTGACAATGGTCTTGAGCTCCACGTTCTCGCGCGCGATCGTGAAGCCCACGAGGTTACGCTTGTTCTCGCCGCTGGGCGTGCTCAGCAGGAATACGGCCTTCTCATTCAGCGACAGATCGGAATAGTTGCCGGCCGCGATCGGCGTCTCGAACAGCCGCCGCTGAATGTCGCGCAGCTCCACGACCACCTGCGCCGGCTTGCTGGTCGGCTGACTGGCCGGCGCTGAGCTGGTGGCGGGCTGGCCGACGGGCGCAGAACTGGTCATAGCCTGGCTGGGCGGCGCCGGACTGGCCGGTTGTGACGCCGCGGAATCCTCGCGCTGCGTGTCGTCGGCTTTGTCGTTCTTGCAATCGCCCTTTTTCCCTTCCTTCTTGTCCTTGTCGTCTTTCTTGTCCTCGTCGAGATTCAGCTCGTCCTTAGCGGCGAACGGCGAGCGGCGCGTCGTTTCGGCCAGCGCGATCAGGTAGACGCGCGTCTTCTTGTCGAGAAATGGCTCGGGCTGGTAGTTGCCCCACGGACTCCCGACGCTCGTCCGCAGATTACGATCCGACAGCACGTACAGCCACTTGCCATCCGGGCTGAAGCTGGGGCTGTACGTGTCGTAGCGGTCGCTGCTGACCGCGGCCCGCGCCCCGTCCGCGACGGCGTAGAGCCACGTCTGACGAAATTGGTTCTCCGCAGCGCGAACGTACGCGAGCCAGCGACTGTCCGCGGACCATGCCAGGTCGCTGAAATCGTCGATCGGCGATTCATCGATGCGTGTGTTCGTTTTGGTTTCGACCTCCAGCAGCCACAGCCGCTGGTTCTTGTCAGTATGCGCGATGTATTTGCCGTCTGGCGAAGGCAACCCGCCAGTACGGAGCACTTCGCCATCGCGCGTCAGTTGTGTCGCATCGCCGACGCCGTTCGCCGCCAGGCTCCAGAACTCGACTTCGCCAGACGGGTCCGCCATGCTCAGTAGCGTTTTGCCATCGGGCATGAAGCGCGCGTCGCGATGACGCACGTTTGTTTGCCGCGTTACCTGGACGAAGCGGCCCTGCCGGTGCGGTGCGACGAACACCGCGCCGCGCGCGGTGATGACCACGCGGTCGCCATTGGGCGACAGGTGTGCCGCACTCATGTATTCGATCGGCTTTTTCACCCAGCGCTCGCGCGTCTGGTCGAAGTCCGAATCTAGCGTGATCGCGATCGGCGCGTCGCGATCCGCGGCGATGTCGTAAACATGCAGATCGGCCCGCAACTGGTAGACGATCCGACCGGCCTGCAGCGCCGGCGAGGCCACGTCCCAGCCGCTGTGGCGCGTGTGCTGCTTCAGATCGCTGCCGTCAGGCTTCATCGACCAGATATTCATCGTGCCATCGCGGTCAGACGCAAAATACACGCGGCCCTGCCAGAAAAGCGGCTGCTTGCTCGTGCCGGCGTAGTCGGCAGTCAGTGGCCGGGCCTCGGCGGCGCCGACGTCAAAGCGCCACAGATTCTGGGCCGTACCGCCCTTGTAGCGCTTGGTGTGGCTGCCCTGAAAAGGAAGCCGCGTGAAGATCAGCGTCGCGTTGTCATCCAGATAGCAGCCTTCGGCGGCTTGCGCGAGCGGGACAATCTCCGCCGCCGCGCCGCTTGCGGCCTTTGGGTCGATCAGGGCGATCTGCCAGTTCGGCAAACCGGAGAAGCGCTGCGTGGCGGCGATTATTCGGCCGTCGGCGCGCCAGCCAACGGTGTTCCAGGTTCCGCCGTCGAAGGTATGCCGCGTCGGCAGGCCGCCGGCCAGCGGCATGCTGTAGACCTCGCGCGGACCTTCGTATTCGGCGACGAAGGCGATGCGGTCCCCGTCCGGCGAGAATTCCGGATTGGCTTCGTCGCCGGGGTGGCTGGTCAGCCGCGTCGCCGCCCCGCCGGCAAGCGGCACCTTCCAGAGATCGCCCTCGGCGACGAACACCAGCGTTTCGCCGTGAAGTGTGGGCTCACGGTAGTACCCAAGTGGTCGGACCTGTGCGGAGCCGACAGGCATAACAACGATAAAGCAGGCACACAGGGCAGCACACAGGACTGGCAGCGGTCGGTTCAGCATGGCGGCCTTCTTGTGGGCAGCGGCTTTCGGGAACGCGGAAATTCGATGCTTGATCTTACTCGTGCAATCACGCTACTGTTGCAAACAAGACGGCGTCAACCCGTGACACCCTTCAGAGTTTGCGTCGCACGACGCCGTCGCGCGAGCCACGAATCCGACACCCGTGCGAGGGGCCCAGTGCCCACATCCGCAACGCCTGAGGACCATTCATGAGCGATACCGCCGTCCGCGGCGAGCCCGCCGCGCCGCTCAGCTATTCGCGCCACTCGGAGCGTACATTGCTCGGACACCCGCCGGGACTGTTCCTGCTCTTTGGCGTGGAGATGTGGGAGCGGTTCTCGTTCTATGGCATGAAGGTGATCCTGCCGCTCTACCTGGCCGCCACGCTCGCCGGCGCCAATCCCGGTCGCGGATGGACCGAAGGACAGGCCAGCATCCTGACCGGCTGGTACGGCGGCATGTGCTACCTGCTGCCGATCATCGGCGGGATCATCGCCGACCGGCTGCTGGGCACGCATCGCTCGATGCTGCTTGGAGCGCTGCTGATCTCGCTCGGGCATGTGACGCTGGCGGTCTCGGGCATCGGCGCGTGGGCGCACAACGAAATCGGGCTCTCGATCTTCATCGGGGGATTGGCGCTGATCACGATGGGCACCGGACACTTCAAACCCACCGTGACGGTAATGGTCGGGCAGCTCTACGGCGAAAAGGACCCGCGTCGGACGAACGCATTCAGCATCTTTTACATGGGCATCAACGTCGGAGCGCTGCTGGGCCAGTTTTTCTGCTCGCTGCTGGGGGAGAAGATCGGCTGGCACTGGGGCTTTGGCGCTGCCGCGGTCGGCATGCTCTCGGGCCTGGGCATGTACACCGCCGGACGTCCGTACTACCTGCGCGGCATCGGCGAAGCGCCGCGCGGCGTGCCAAACCTGGTCGCGCCGCTCTTTCTGCTGGTCTGTCTGCTGTCGGCCGGGTTTGGCATGGCATACCACTTCAACTTGCTCGCCGTCGTCAACGACAGCGTCACCAGCCTGCTCGGGCACCCGACGTGGTCGTACGTCGTCAATGGCGGCGCGGCCGCCCTCGTGCTCGGGCTGGCGATCTGGTTTGTCGCCATCCAAAATCCCGGCGATCGTGGACCGACGGCGTGCATCTTCATCTTCATGATGTTCAACGCGTTCTTCTGGCTGGCGTTCGAGCAATCCGGAACCTCGCTCAATTTCTTCGCCGAGGACAAGACCGATCGCATGATTGGCGGCTGGGAGTTTCCGACCGGCTGGTTCCAGATGGTGAACCCCGCTTGCATCATCCTGTTCACGCCGTTGTTCGCGATGTTCTGGCAGTCGTTGGCCGATCGCAATCGCGAGATGTCGCAGCCGGTGAAGATCTCGATCGGCCTGATTCTGCTGGGGCTAGGCTACGTGTTCATGGTCTTCGCCGGGCTGATCACCAAGACCGGCGCGAAGGCCGGGCTGATCTGGCTGATCGGCACGTACGTGATGTTCACGCTGGGCGAACTGTTCCTCTCGCCGACCGGCTTGGCGTTCGTGACCCGCGCGGCGCCTGTGCGCTTCGTCTCGCTGCTGATGGGCGTCTGGTATATCTCCAGCTTCATTGCGCACACCGTCGGCGGCTACGTCGCCGCGACGGTCGAACAGATCGAGCGCGGCGAACTCACGCTGCCCTGGAAATCCTGGGGAATCGACCTGGGCGGCGAGGCCGACTTCTTCTTCTTGTTTGTCGTATTCTCGATCGGGCCGGGCCTGCTGATCCTGGCGGCTTCGCCACTGCTGAAGAGATTGCTGCACGGTCGCGGGTAGTTTGAAACGCAATCACCGTGGCATCGCGCGCCGCGGCGCTACAGAATCGCCGCCGCCGCGCAGCTCACATGTGTATCTGTTTCGAAATCGCGCGCCTGGTGATAGCCCAGTAGGCGGCAGGCGCGGCCGGGCAGCAGCCGCAGCGTCGCGTACAAATTGCCGACGCTGCAGATCCGCGTGCGATTCTGCGCCTGCCGCACACGCAGCACGAATTCCTCTTCCTCGCGGGACGTTAGCAGCTCCAGCAGCCGCTTATCCTGCTGCGTGATCGAATCCAGGTACGCCGCGCCGGCCTGCTCCGCGTCGCCAAAGTGCGCCCCGACGTGGCTCAGGTCCGCGCCGCAAACGATGATCGTGCGGCGGTCTGTGTCGGCAGCAAGCAGCTCGCGCAGCCCGTCGCAGAACGTCGCCAGGTCGGGCCCGCGACCATCTGCCGGCCGCAGACCGGTCGGCCCGCTCACATCCGGGCACAAAAGCGGGAGGATTTCAAACGCGCGTTCGCCGTGGATCACCTGCAAAATGTGCACCTGCAGCTCGACCGAATGCTCAAACTGGTGATCGAACTGGTCTTCGCACAGCGGCTGCCCCAGCCGCCGCTCAAGTGCCGCGAGCAGCGCCCGATCGGTGCGGACCAGGCCGAGCGGCGTCTGAAAATCGCGCGTGGTCGCGCCCACGCTGCGGCTGCGTCCAAAGTGATTCGCGCCCAGAATTACGTAGCGCGCCGCGGGCGGCGCGGCGGCCAGCGCTGCATACGCCGGCGCGTAGCAGGGCGTGCCGCGGGCGTAGTCCAGGTGCGGCGCGATCACGCCCGTCAGCAAACCGAGCTCGCCGGCCGGTAGCGGCGGCTGCGCCCCAGCCGTCGCGAGCATCTCGCGAATTTCCTGCTCCAGCTCGGCCGCGTTGGGGTAGCGCTCGCGATTGTCGCGCGCCGCCGAAGCAGCGTATGCCTTGCAGCGCTGCGCGTACACTGCTGCAAAGCGCGGATTGTCCAGCAACAGCGCCGCATCCAGTGACTCGATCAGGCTGTGCACCTGCTCGTCGGGCAGTTGCGCGTCAAAGCGTGCCTGGAACGACGCGTGCAGGTGCTCGAGCGTGCATTGCCCGTCGAAGTGTGCCAGCACGAAGTACCCCGCCGGCGAGACCGCCAGCGGCGTCGGGCTGATCCGCCACATGTCGCGCAGCACAAACAGCAACTGCCCGTCCTCGTTGACGGGCACGACGTCGACAACCCGCAGGCGCGGGAGTGTAAGCGAGTGGCTCATCGCGCGCGATTCGCCTCCGGCAGCGCTGCTGGTCAACCAAATCGTGCGAGATGATAGCCGCGGAATCGCCGCTCAACGGACCGACTGTATGCGAATCTCGTCGACCCGCTCCTTGCCAGTGTTGCAATGGGGGATGTGTCGCGCCGCGCGGGCCAACCCGGCCCGTCCCAGCCGCGCTGAAACCACACCCCCCTGCCATGCTCAACCGAGCATGATGCCTTAGAATTCCGCGTATGAGCCCAATCAGCAATCCGCCGAGCGATGTGATCACGCCGATCACGCAGGAGATGCAGGAATCCTACCTGACGTACGCCATGAGCGTCATCATGGCCCGCGCCCTGCCCGACGCGCGCGACGGGCTGAAGCCTTCGCAGCGGCGAATCCTGGTCGCGATGCACGACCTGAACCTCTCGCCCCGCGCCAAGCACCGCAAATGTGCCAAGATCTGCGGCGACACCAGCGGCAATTATCACCCGCACGGCGACGGCGTGATCTATCCGACGCTCGTCCGCATGGGCCAGGCCTGGAGCATGCGGCACCTGCTGATCGACCCACAGGGCAACTTCGGCAGCATCGACGGTGACCCGCCCGCCGCCATGCGCTACACCGAGGCCCGCCTGGCGCCGGCCGCCGAACACATGCTGGCCGACATCGAGCTCGAAACGGTCGACTTCGAAGACAACTTCGACAGCACCCGCAAAGAGCCGGTCGTGCTGCCCAGCCGCTTCCCGAATCTGCTGGTCAACGGCAGCGAAGGCATCGCAGTCGGCATGGCCACGCGGCTGCTGCCGCACAATCTGACCGAGATCTGCAACGCGGTGATCGCCTGCATCGACAAGCCAGAGATCGGCGTCGACGAACTGATGCAGATCGTGCCCGGTCCGGATTTCCCTACCGGGGGCGTCATCTGCGGCCGCGATGGCATCCGCGAAGCCTACGAAACCGGCCGCGGCTCCATCACTGTCCGTGCCGTGCTGCACACCGAGGAGACCAAGCAGGGACGCATGCACATCGTGGTGGACGAGATTCCCTACGGCGTGCTGCTACCGACCATCAAAGAGCGCATCAGCGAATGCGTGCAGAGCGGGACGATCAAGGGCATCGACGACATTCGTGACGAATCCGGGCGGGAACACCTGGTGCGGCTGGTGATCATCCTGAAAAAGGACGCCAACGCCGACGTGATCGTCAACCAGCTCTGGAAGTACACGCCGCTGCAGAGCAACCTGCACGCGATCAACATCGTGCTGGTGAATCGCGTGCCGCGGACGCTAAGCCTGCGGCAACTGATCCAGCAGTTCATCCAGTTCCGCGTCGAGGTCATTCGCCGCCGCACGACCTTCCTGGTGCGCAAAGCGCGGCAGCGGGCACACGTTCTGGAAGGGCTGATGCTGGCGGTCGCGGATATCGACGAGATCATCAAGCTGATCCGCGCGTCGGCCGATGTGGACGCCGCCCGGCAGCGGCTGATGGCCAAGCCGCTGCGGCTCAGCGAGCACGACACGCTCCGAAAGCTGCTGCCGCAGGCGTTTGTCGAGCGCTGCGCCGGCGAGGATCAGTTCCTGACGCGCACGCAGGCCGACGCGATCCTGGCGATGCAGCTTCGCAAGCTCACCGGGCTAGAGATCGAGCAGCTCGCCAGCGAGTACGGCAAGCTGGTCGAGGAGATCAACGACTACGAGCTGATCCTGTCCGATGAGCGGCGTGTGCTCGACATCATCGCCGAAGACATGCGCGAGCTGCGCGACAAGCACGGCGACCCGCGCCGCACGCGGATCGTCGGGGCCGTGGGCGAACTGGCGGATGATCAGCTGATCGAGCAGGAAGACGTGATCGTCACCATCTCGCACGAGGGCTACATCAAGCGCGTCCCGCTGGACACGTACCGCGCGCAGGGCCGCGGCGGCAAGGGCATCAAGAGCACCGACAACAAGGACGGCGACTTCATCGAGCACCTGCATGTCGCCAACACCCATGATTACCTGCTGTTTTTCACCAACCGCGGTCGGGTCTACTGGCTGCGCGTCTACGACATTCCGAGCATGGCTCGCACTGCCCGCGGCCGCTCACTGCCAAACGTGTTGACCATGCAGCCGAGCGAGCGGCACATGGCCGTACTGCCAGTGAAGCAGTTTGAAGAGGAGCACTACGTCTTTTTTGCCACCGAGAAAGGCGTGGTTAAAAAGACGCCGCTCTCAGCCTTCGCCAACCCGCGGCCCAGCGGCATTCAGGCCATCACGCTCGACGCCGACGATTCGCTGATCGGCGCGGCGTTGACGCGCGGCGAGGATGAGATCGTGCTCGGGACCCGCGCCGGAATGGCCTGCCGCTTCAACGAAAGCGACGTGCGGCCCATGGGCCGCAGCGCGCGGGGCGTATGGGGCATCGATCTGGCCAGCGACGACAAGGTCATCGGCATGATCGCGATCCAGCCCGGCATGAGCGTGCTCACCGTCTGTGAAAACGGCTTCGGAAAGCGCACCGACATCGGCGAATACCGCCTGACGCGCCGCGGCGGCAAGGGCGTGATCAACGTCAAGGTCACCGACAAGAACGGGCCGGTGGTCGCGGTGCGGGCGGTCACGGACGATGACGAGCTGATGCTGATCACGGCGCGCGGCACGCTGCTGCGCATGACGCTGGATCAGTTGCGCGAGATCGGCCGCGCCACGCAAGGCGTCAAGCTGATTCGCGTGAATGAGGACGACCGCGTCGTTGCGGTCGCGAAGATGGTGGTGGACAAGGACGAGGAATCGGTCGACGCAGCGGCGACAGCGCCCGAATCGCCGCCGGCGGACTCGACTCCGCCGGATTCGCCGCCGGCTTGATTCGACTACGCCACATTCGCCGCCGGCTTGCACCGGTGCTTCGTGATTTGACTGAGAATCGCCGCCGCTGCGATCAGCGCTGCTGCACGTCGCGTTCGGCGGGCAGCGGCTCGCTCAGCCGCACATGCTGCGGCACATCCGCGGGCGGGCGCGCTTTGGCGAACGCGTCGGCCTCGAACGGCAGTTCGGTCACGAGCCGCGAGCCGGCCTCGTGCACGCCCGCAAACAGCTTTCCATCCGTCTGCACGAAATAGAGCGTGCCGGTCGCAAGCAGCACGAACGCCGCGCTGGATAGCAGCGCGTAGCGCGTTGAGCGATGCGCCGGGCGCAGGATCGGCCCGCACTGCGGCCCGCTGTCAGACGGCCCGAGCGACTCGACCGTCATCACGTCTGGCGGCTCGACGGGTGAATTCGCGGCGTTCATCTGCTTCGGCGAGGTCTGCTCAGCGGGCGCATCTGCAGCCGTCGCTGGCTGCGACGCACACACCTCGGCAGGTGCGTTCGCAGCGGGTAGTCGATCTGGCGCGGTCAGCTCAGCGGGTTCAGTCGCAAGCGCCGGCTCAACCCGCTCGGCATGCGCGCACAGCGCGGGCGGACTGCACACAGCCGGCGGGTCGCCCAACGTGCCACACAAGCTCGGCGGTGCGGAATCTTGCGCGGGTCCCGAAGCGCGCGCCGTCGTGGATTCGCTCGACGGCGCCGCCGTACGCAAACGCACGAGCGTGTCAGTTTCGTCACTCGCGCCGCGCGGCGCGCTCTCGTGCAAACGCGCGCCGCTCAATGCAGCCTGCGGACAACGGATGCCACTTTGTGCGCAGATTCTCCGCACGACCGTTTCGTCCCAGCGCTTTTCGGTGATCCAAGCAGCCGTTGCGCCGTCTGCGCCGCGAGCTGTCACGCTGCGTTGCAGCAGGATCGCCGAGAGGCAGCCGCGCGGTGCGAACGTGCGCACTGCCTCGGCCACGTGCGTCTGCGCCTGGCAAAAGTCCTGAAAGTCCGGCGACGAGAAACGAATCGGCGAACCGTCGACGATTGCGACCAGCCTGAAGCGACTCGACATCCGTGCCACCCGACGCTGCGTGCTTGCCTAGATAGGATCGACCACGCGGGTCGCGATGATAGCAACTCGCGCGGCGGCGGCAAGCGCGGTATGCTGCCATCGCATGCGACGCGACCCACAACGCGATCCACCGCGCCGCCACAACCGCGCCGAGCAGCGCGGCGCACAGCAGGTTTACCCCCGAAACCAGGCGCGGCTGCGCTCGAACGTGCGCCCGCAAGGCACCGATTGGGACCATGTTGCCGCCTGGTACGATCAATTAGTCGGAGAGGACGGGTCCGACTATCACCGCGAAGTAATCCTGCCGGCGACGCTGCGGCTGCTCGACCCGCAGCCCGGCCAGTCGATCCTCGATCTGTGTTGCGGCCAGGGCGTGTTGCTGCGGGCGCTGCTCGCGGCGCAGGCGGGGCTGCATGCCCTGCTGGGCATCGACGCTTCGAAGCAGCTGATCGAGGCCGCCCGTCGCCGCCTGGGCGGCCCGCACACGCATTCGCAGACGCGCGTCACGCTCGAAACGGGCGACGCGCGGCGACTGGCGCCCGCGCACCATGGGTGTTTCGACGCGGTCGCGTGCGTGATGGCGGTGCACGATGTCGATGACCTGCCGGCACTGTGCGTCAGCGCCGCGGCTGCGCTGCGGGCGGATGGGCGCGTCGTGATCGTGATGATGCATCCATGCTTCCGCATTCCGCGGCAATCGAGCTGGGCCTGGGACTTTTCAAAGAAGACGCAGTTTCGCCGGCTCGATCGCTACGCCTCGCCGCTGCGCGTCCCGATCGCGACGCGCCCCGGTCGCGACCCGAAGCAGCAGACCGTTTTCTTTCACCGCTCGCTGGCCGAGCTGTGCGCCGCGCTTTTCGCCGCCGGGCTGCAGATCTGCGGCTTGGAGGAGCTGTATTCGCACCGCCGCGCGACCTCGGGCGGGCGCAGCCGCGGCGAAAACCGCGCCGCGACCGAGTTCCCGCTGTTCCTGGCGCTGGTCGCCAAGCGTGCGACGGCATCCGCGGCGCACTGAATCGGGCGGGTTCTGCGATCTGGCGATGCTACGCCGCCGGGATGTCGCGCTGCGAAAAGCGGAATAGCCCGATCGTCCAGCAGCCAAGCCCGATCGCGATCAGCACGGTCAGATTCTGCACGGGCCATTGTCCGTTGGTGATGATCGGCAGCGGCTTGTAGTAATGCAGCAGGCCCAGGAAGCCGACCTGTGCCGCGGCTTCCCAGAATTGCCCCAGGAATGACAGCAGGAACGAACCCAGCAGCAGCGTCAGCAGCACGGCGATCGGCGTACCGCGGCGATTGCTCTCCGCCGACGACCACATCGTGATGCCGGCGACGGCGACGTTTAGCGCCGCGAGGTTCACGATCAGCATTGCGAGCCGCGCGAAGTCGACGGCTCCCCAGAAGGGAAACCAATATTGCCCCAGGGCCGCGCCCAGCAGCACCGCGACCGCCGCCAACCCCGCCGCCAGCAGCATGATCGGCGTGGCGCTGATGTAGGCGGCGCTGCGCGAGATCGGCAGCGAGAGCTGCAGGTCGGCGGTGCCGCGATCGACCTCGCCAGCAAAAATGCGCGATCCGATCGTAAGCAGCAATGTCCAGGTGCAGGCGTAGACCATCGGGTGCGCGAAGCCAATCGCGGCGATATTGGTCGGCGTAATGTTGTCGGCCAGGTCTGAGCCCAGCAGCGATTTGAGGAAGTTGCGCACGATCGGAATTCGCAGCAGGTTCACGCCGGATTCCTGCGGCAGATCGCCGATTGCCTTGGTGAAGATCACTTCGAAAATGACGATCACTAGCGGCAGCAGCGTGATCTGCCAGCGCGAGTCACACAGCGTCTTGTAGATCACGCCCCAGTTCACCCGACCGGCTCCAACGGCGCCGCGTCCGGCGCCGCGGCGCCGTCACGGCTGCCGGCACCATCCGTGTAATACGTCAGGAACAGGTCTTCGAGGTCTGGCGGCGAGATGGTCGCATCGCTTGGCCGGCACTGATGCAGCCAGTCCAGCAATGGCTGCACCGCGCCGCTCCAGGCGCCGACCAAGCGTCCATCGCTGGCGTGCAGAACGCGCAGACCAGGCGGCGCCGGCAGCAGCGGCTCGCGGTGCAGCACCTCGACATGCCGCACCGCGCGGCGCAGCAGCACATCGACCTGTTCGTGCTCGATCACGCGACCGCCGCGCAGGATCGCCACTTCGTCGCAGAGGGCTTCGACTTCGCTAAGCGTGTGGCTGCTGAAGAGCACGGTGCGGCCCTCGCCGGCGACTCGGCGAAGCTCGTCATTGAGCGACTCGCGCACCAGCGGGTCGAGCGCCGTTGTCGGCTCGTCGAGGATCAGCAGCGCCGGCCGGTGCATCATGGCCTGGATCAGCCCGAGCTTCTGCTTCATGCCGCGCGAGTAGCTCCGCACGCGCTTGTCGAGGTTCAGGTCGAACAGCTCCGCCAGCCGCGCGATCTCGGCTGATGAATCGCAGCCGCGCGTGCGATCGAAGAACTGCAGCGTCGCCCGTCCGCTAAGGTTGTCGTAGAAGCGCACGTCGCCTGGCAGGTAGCCCACCTGCCGCCGCACGCCGGTCCCGCTTTGCCAGCAGTCTTGCCCGAGCACGAGCGCCGTTCCGCCGTCGCTTCGCAGGAGCCCGAGCAGGATTCGAATCGTGGTGGTCTTGCCGGCTCCGTTCGGTCCGAGGAATCCGAAAACCGATCCTCGCGGCACGCGCAGTTCGATGCCGTGCAGAACCGGGAAGCGCCGGTAGTGCTTGACCAGGCCGCGCACCTCGATCGCCGCCGGGCTGCTCATCCGCAACGTGACTCCTCGCCCATGGCCGCGGTGCTCACGGACGCGGCTCGCTCGCCGCGGCGGCCGCGGCCCGCTTTCGATTCCGCCGCGCGATTCCAATCAGAATCACCAGGATCAATCCCAGCCCGATCGGCGTAATCGCCCGCTCGCCAATGCTTTGGCCGCGCGGCACGGCAACGCCCGCGACGCTGTAGCTGCTGCCGTCTGCGAAGCGCACCAGCACGCTACCGCGCCCGGCCATGGCGCCCAGCCGCGAGACGCGCACGCCGAACTTCCCGCTCGATACGACGCCCGCCGCGGGCGAGTTCGCCGTGGCGACCGAAACGTGCGCAGCGCGCGTGTCGACCGACCAATCGGGCGGCGCGCTCATCTGGTCCGCATTGTGCGAAGGAAACTCAATCGCGACGATTGGCGAGCTGTGAAAATTCGTCACGGTCCAGTTGTACTGCTGGCGCGTTTCGTCCGGGCCGCCTTGGATCGTCACCTTCGCGCCCGCCCCTTGCGCGGCCGCAGGCGGCGATCCGCCCGAGAGCCCGGTCAGCATCGTCACGGCCAGCGTGGCGCTTAGCCATGGACCCCGCGACCGCTGTGGCCGGAATATCCAGCATTTCACGAACAAGCTGGTCTGTGAGCTGTACATTCGGCCCATGATGCACAACTCGGCCGGCTTTGCCAGTGTGGGCGCGCATTTTCGCACCGAGCGCGGGATTCGAGCGTGCCGCATCACGCCGCGGATCGATACAATTCTGTAGATGGCAAACTCGACCGCAGCCACCGTGCCGACCGCGACCCGCGACGAAGCCCGTGAGTTCGCCTGCGCCGCGGCCCGCGTCGCCGCTGAGAATCGCTGCGAAGACCTGCGCGTGCTGGACCTGCGCGGCTTGAGCGGCCTGACGGATTACTTCGTAGTCGGCACCGGCACTTCCGACCGCCAGATGCACGCCGTGCTCGAGCGCATCGCCGAATACGCCCGTTCGATCCAGCGGCGCGTACACAAGGTTGCGGACACCAAGAGCGCCACCTGGATTCTGGCGGACTATGTCGACGTGATGATCCACATCTTCGATGCGCAGCACCGTGCGCACTACGACCTCGACGGGCTTTGGGGCGATGCCCCGCGCGTCGAATGGAACCAGGTCGCCGCGCCCGCCTCCCGGCCGGCCTGACGCGGGCGGCTCAACCGATGCCGCCTCCCGAACTGCTGGCGCGCTTGGATCAAAGCTGCGAACTGTGCCCAGCCGCTGTGCCCAACGCGATCACCGCGGAACCTGCCGCAATCACCAAGCTGCCGGGCGTGGCGGCGGTCTGCGCGCTGCTCGACTCCGCCGGCAACCCGGTCATGCTCGCGGGCACGCAGCACCTGCGGCGGTTCGTCAACGCGCGGCTGAACGACCCGACCCGTGCGCAGCGCGGCAAGGCCGATCTGGCGGCAATCGTCCGCCGCGTGTGCTGGCGGCGCGTGCACTGCCTGTTTGAGCAGCGCTGGCTGTACTACCGCCTGGCGCGACTGCTGCACCCGCGCGACTATCGTCGGCGGATTTCGTTCGGGCCGGCATGGTTTCTGCATCTGGACCGCAGCGGCGTCGCGCCGCAAATCCGCATCACCAAGCGGCTCGCGGCCGACAGTGCCGACTTCGCCGGTCCGTGGCCGGGCGAAACCGCCGCGCACGAGGCGCTCAGCGGCCTGCTCGATCTGTTTGAGCTATGTCGCTATCCCGAGCAGGTGCGCAAGGCCCCGCTCGGGCGGCGCTGCGCTTACGCCGACATGGGCCGTTGCGACGCACCCTGCGACGGCAGCGCCGCGCTCGCGGACTACGAATCCCGCACGCAGGCGGCCTGGGAATTCGCCTGTGGCGGCGTCGAGGCCTGGATCATGCAAGCGCAGCAGCGCATGCGGGCGGCTGCCGCCGAGCAGCGCTTCGAGCTAGCGGGCTTGCTGAAGCGGCAGATCGCTTTCGCGAGCATCTGGCAGACGCGCTGGTCCGGCATGGTGCGCTCCGCCGATCGCATGACGTGCGCGCTGGTGATCCGCGCCACGCGTCGCGCCGCTTGGAAGCTGTTCGCATTTCGCGCCGGCGTGATCGACGAGGGGCCGCTGCTGGGCGCACGACGGATTGCGGAAGAGGGTGCGCGGTGGATCGAGCAGTCACGCGCCGCGCAGCCGCACACCGCGGCGCGCTCGCAGACCTCCGCCCCAGCGAAACCCGCAGCGCCAAAAGCGACCATCGCTGCGGCAGGCGAGGACGACGCGCTCGATCCGCAGATTCGACTCGAGCAGACCTGGCTGCTCAGCCATTTCCTCTTTCACACGGAAGCTGAGCGGGCACTGATCTTGCGTCCGGCGGAACTTGCGCCGGGCGAATTGGCACAGCGCCTTAGCGAGCTGGCTACGTCGGCCGGCGGGTAAGGTGTGCGGTTTCCAGGTCTGCCACGCGCTTTCCGCCCAGAGCGCCGCCTGAATCCTCTCTAAGTATCAGACCCGCGCTCGTGCCCCCATGCGCAAAACTCGCCGAATTTGCATTCCACACCCTCGATTTGAATGGTTGGCATGTGCCGCGCGTGTGAAAGCACGGCGGCGCGGGCGACGGGTCGGACTCGCACCGGCTCGCCGCTCTGCGGTCAGTGGCAGGACGTTCCTGCCCAACTTCCGGCCTGGAGGCCGGGTGCGGAGTTTCAAGGATGGTTGGGTCGGCGGACCTGTCCCGCCGCAGGTGAGCGAGAAAGGGAGCATCATGAAGGCGATTCTGAACCGCGTCCGTCAGTTTCTGGTCAACGAAGATGGTCCGACCGCGACGGAATACGCCGTCATGTTGGCGCTGATCATCGTCGTCGCGATCGCCGCCATCACGGCGCTCGGCACGAACGTCAACAGCACGTTCAACAGCGTCAACACTCAGGCGTTCGGCAGCTAAACGCGGCCGGCGCACGCGTCGGGGTCCGCGTCGT
>CAZHTF010000047.1:20960-25451 GCA_964535305.1 uncultured Planctomycetales bacterium
CCCCGAGGCAGGCTACGACCTGATGGGGGACGGCGGCGTTCGCGACTCGCGGAGCGTCGCCGTCCTCGTTCGTTCGCAACCCCGCATTCAAGGAGTAGGCAATGTCGACAATCGTCAATCGATTCCGCGCGTTTCTGGCCGACGAGAGCGGCCCGACCGCGACCGAGTACGCCGTGATGTTGGCGCTGATCATCGTCGTGGCCATCGCGGCAATTACTGCGCTGGGCACCAACGTGAACAGCACGTTCAACAGCGTCAACACGCAGGCCTTCGGCAGCTAGCCCAGGCCGCGGCGACTCGCCCCGCCGCGCTCGCGGGAGCGCGATCACCGCTCCCGCGGGCGCACGCGATTCTTGCTGGGGCAGGTCGAGGCAACGTCCGATGACAGATTGCCGCGCGGCGCGCCGCGCCGCCGCGGCCGTTCGGGGACCGCAGGAAACAAGGAAAAGCCACATGTTCTTGGGGTTCTGGGAATGGACGCTGGTGCTGATGGTGCCGGCGATTCTCTACGCGGCCTGGATCGACTACGCCCAGCACCGCGTGCCCAATTGGCTCACCGCCTCGATCGCTTCCGCGGGGTTGGTGATGCAAGCAGCGTACTTCGGCGCCAACGGCCTGACGACCGGGCTGCTGGGCCTGGCCCTAGGCTTCGGCGTGCTGATCGTGCCCTGGCTGATGCACGGCATGGGCGCGGGAGATGTCAAGCTGATGGCCGCGATCGGCGCATGGCTTGGCCCGTGGCTGACGCTGGTCAGCTTCGCGGTCGGGGCCGTGTTGGGTGGCGTCGCCGCCGTGCTGATGATCACTGGCAGCGGCAAGACCGCGCACGCACTGGCGAATATTCAGACCATCATGACCAAGGTGAAGCGCGTCGACACGGCCTTCGGAGAGTTCGGTTCGGCACGGTCCTTCGGGCAGACCAGTCAGCTCCTGCCCTACGGTGTGCCGCTGACGTTCGGCACGATCGGCGTCCTGCTGACGTACTACGCGGGAGGGTGGTTGTCGTGATTCAACGCTGGATGGGAAAAAAAGCCCGCCGCGGCGCAGCCGTGGTGGAGATGGCGATTGTCGCACCGTTCTTGTTCACCATGTTGTTCGGCATCATTGAGTTTGGCTGGCTGTTCACGGTGCAGAACACGCTCTTGAACGCCGCCCGCGAGGGGGCCCGCACCGGGTGCCTGCAGGGCACGACGCAGACGGATGTTCAGACGCGCATTGTGCAGCTGCTGACGCCGATGAACCTGCAGAGCAAGACGACCATCGCGATCGTGGATGCGACCGTCGCGGATCCGACCGTGACGGTCAACCTGAGCGTGCCGCGCAACCAGGTCTCGCTGGTGGGCAATTTCTTCGGCTTCACCAGCGGCAACCTGACCGCGAGCTGCTCGATGCGCAAAGAAGGCATGTAAGCCCAAAGCCCGAACACTCGCGGCTGCGCGAAGCGCCGCGATTGGAGTGAAGGAACGCAGCGCGGGTTGTGCGCTGAATATCGACGGCGTCGATCGCGCAGACGCCGTCGCTGCATTTGTTGATCCAGATCCGCGGCGCTGTACGCCGATGACTCTCGGGGGAAAACGGACGGCGGGCATCACGCCGCCAGGGAACGGACGTAAAAACAGGCCGGGCGCCGCGCCGTGGTGCAGCGGACCCGACGGGAGCAAGCACGCATGAACACGAAGGCATTGATTCCCCTGGTCGCCGGCCTGGGATTGGCCGGACTGGCTGCCAAGCTGGGCTTTGATTACGTCCAGCGCGCAAAGGGCGCACAGCCGCAGATGGTCGCCATTTGGACCGCGGCGCAGGACATCCCCAGCGGATCCCCCGTGGAAGAAGTGGCACTCGCGCAGCAGCCCTTCCCGGCACAGCTCGTCCCGCAGGGCGCGATCCTCGAAAAGGACAAGATCGTCGGGCGCGTGACGCGCGGCGTGATCCCGACCGGCGTGCCCATGGTTGAATCGCTGCTGCTCGCGCCCGGCGCACGGGCCGGCCTGCACGTCAAAACCGGCTTCCGCGCCGTCGCCGTCAAGATCGACGAGAGCTCCGGCGTCGACAACCACCTTCAGCCGGGCGCATTTGTTGACGTGGTGGGCTTCTTCACCATCCGCGGCAAACAGGGCAACGAGACCATCGCTCGTACGCTGATTGAGAACGTGGAAGTCGCGGCGGTCGGCCAGCGGATCAGCCCCACGCCAGGCGCCGACTCGAGCGGCGCCGCCAAATCGGGCAAGTCCAGCAGCAGTGCGACGGACAAGCCCGCCCGCGCGGTCGTGCTTTTCGTCAAACCCGAGACCGTGCCGCTGCTGCACCTGGCCGAGCAGCGTGGTGCACTCAAGCTCAGCATGCGCGGCTCAGACGACGGCGCCGCGCCCGCCGTCGCCAGCGCCGCCGAGGCCGAGCTGCTGGGCACCAAGCCCAGCGAGCCGGAGAAGCCCAAGACCGATGAAAACGCGCTGGAAAAAATCATGGCGGCCTGGATGAAAAATCAGCCCGCACAGCCACAGCCGCAGCCGCCGCAGGCCGAAGCCCCCAAACCCGCGCCCAAGCCGGCCTGGGTCACGACCGTCTGGAACGGACAGACCAAGGACGTCTTCAACTGGAAGAGCTTGGATTCGATGGAAACGCTGACGCCAGAGGCGCTCGCCCCACTCACGCAGCGCCCGCCGCAGCCCGCGCCGCGCAGCACGCTTCCCCCGCTCCCGCTGCGCGGCGGCATGCTCTCGGCCCCGTCGTCTACCGGTGCGAATACGAACACTCTGTCGACGCCCGATTCGGCGGCGCCGCCGCAGCCGCCGCAAGCCGAACCCCCACTCGAGTCTGAGGCGCAGCCCGGATGAGTTCGATCTACCCCCCGCTCGCGCGCCCGCGTCTGGGCGCAAGCATCTTGAGCGTCCTGGCGGCAACATGGATGTTGTCCGCGCCGGCCGCGGCGCAGCCCGCGCCCAGCACAGCGCCGGCAGCCGAGCTGGTGACCAGGAGCACACCGCCGGCGGACCTGCAGTTCAAGGTCAGCGAGGTCTCGGCCCAGGGCCAGCTCATTCGAGTGCCCGTGAACAAGGCCGTGTTGGTGGATTTCAACCAGCCGGTTCGCGAGATTCGCCTGGCCAAGCCGGACATTGCCGAAGTGAACGCTACTTCGCCCAAGCAGATCCTGGTCACGGGCAAGAGCTTCGGCACGACACAGCTCATCGTGTGGTTCACGGAGACCCACCAGCGCGTTTTTGACATCGCGGTTGACCTGGAGCTCGAGCGCATGCAGGCCAGCATCCGGGCCGCGGTGCCGCGCTCGCAGGTGAAGGTGCACGCGCTGCTCGACAGCGTCGTGCTCACCGGCACCGCGCCGGACGCCGAGCAGGCCAAGCGTATCGCCGACATCGCCGCAATCTTCTCCAAGCAGGTGCTCAACCACATCAAGGTGGCCGGCGTGCACCAGGTGCTGCTGCGCTGCACGGTCGCCGAAGTAAATCGCCGTTCGGTGCGGCAACTGGGCTTTAACGGCTGGATCGCCGGCGACGATTTCCGCGACGCCTTCGCGCTGAGCAACCTGGATCAGATCAACCCAACCAACATCGGCGCGCCGGAAGCGGCCCTGGCCACCGGCACGATTCCGTTCGTGGTCGGCGAGGGCGGCATCCCGGTCACCGCCCGCCCGACGCTGAGCTTTGGCTTCCCGCGCGTGCAGATGCAGGTCTTTATCGAAGCACTGCGCGAAAACGGCCTGTTGCGCGTACTGGCTGAGCCCAACCTGGTCACCATCAGCGGACAGGAAGCCAACTTCCTGGCCGGCGGCGAATTCCCCGTGCCCGTCCCGAACCAGGACGGCATCACGATTCAGTACCGCGAGTTTGGCGTGAAGCTGCGCTTTACGCCCGCCGTGCTGAGCGAGAGCAACATTCGCCTGCATGTGAATCCAGAAGTCAGCGAGCCGGACTTCACCACTGCGGTCACGGTCCTGGGCACGACCGTGCCCGGCCTGGCGCAGCGACGCGTGGAGACCACCGTCGAATTGGGTTCAGGACAGACGTTCGCGATCGGCGGCCTGCTGAGCGAGCGGACGCGCGCCGTCAGCCGCAAGGTGCCGGCGCTGGGCGACGTTCCTGTTATCGGGGCGCTTTTCCGAAGCGTCGATTTCCAGCAGGACGAGTCCGAGTTGGTGGTGCTGGTCACGCCCGAGCTGGTAGAGGCGGTTTCTTCGGACCAGATCACGCACGTGCCGGGCGCCAACTACGTTCAGCCGAATGATTTTGAACTATTCCTTCTGGGTGAGGTTGAGGGCGAGCAGAGTCGTAATTCGCCCTCGCTGCGTCCGCGCGTCAACAACCACTGGCCCGTGAAGCCCAGCGAGTTGTATGGCACGCCGGGTGCGCCGGGCGCGCTGAAGGTCCGCGGTCCGCTGGGACCAGCCGGAGGCGAAGAGAGCAACTAGGCCCGTCGCAGAAGCGGTGATTTCGGATGGAGCCGGCGCCGCTCCGCAGCCGTCGTTGGCGGCTGCGG
>CAZHTF010000048.1:0-4135 GCA_964535305.1 uncultured Planctomycetales bacterium
GATCAGTACGCTCGAAGGCGAGCTGGCCGCGTTTGACACCGGTCTGAAGTTCGCGACCAACAAGCTGAGTGTCTGGGCCGCCGGCGGCTACGACCCGGCGACCGAGTGGGTCCGGCAGGGCCCGGGTCGCCGCGAGAAGGAGCGTGCCGAGCGCCGCGTGATGGAGGCCGAGATGGAGGCGGCGCGGGCCGAAGCGATCGCGCGCTCGCGCGGCGAGCCTTGGCCGCCGCCAGATGCCGCGGCGCCGGCCGCCGCGGAAGTCGCAGCCGCACCGACGAACGTCGCGTCCGCAGCGCCGGAGCGGCCGGCGCCCGGCGCTGCAAGCGCGAGCGGCTCAGCGGCCGCAGCGCAGGATGAGTGGTCGCGCTACGTCACGTGGTTCAAGGGATATTACGAGCTCACGCCCGAGCAGGCTCAAAAGGCCAGCACGATGCTCGAAGCGCATCGCAAGCAGCGCGCAGACCATCTGAGCCGCAACGGCGACAAGCTGAGCAAGCTGCAGAAGCAGTACCGCGAAGCCAAGGAGCCGGGGCAACTGGAAACGGCCGAGAAAGAGTACACGAAGCTGCACGAACCGATCGAGCGGATGTTCGCGCGGCTCAAGGAGCAGCTCGAAACGCTTCCGACCCGCGCGCAGCGTCGCAAGGCGGCCGAGAAGGGCCCGGAGCACGAGTGGCGTTCGGCCTCTAGCGCGGAGAAGTCGCCCGCGACGCCGTAGACATCAAGCACTCGAGCCACGTCAGCGCTTGATCGCCGACGTGGCTCGCTTGTTTTGCGACTTGGACCTGTCTGAGGACCGCGTGCAGACGTCTGATCTTGAGTTCGCAGCGCTACGGGGCGCGCGAGCAAAGCCAGTTCGCCAGCAGGATGCCCAGGTCTGGCTCGCTGGTCTGACCGTCGCCGTCTAGGTCGCCAGCGGGGCTGCTCTGCCAGGCCGCCAGCAGCACGCCCAGATCTGCCTCGTTCGTCTGACGATCACCGTTCAGATCGCCCTGACACACCGGCGTCAGCAGGAACGCGAAGTTGCAGGTGAGGCCATCGCCCTGCATGACCAGCAAAATGCGCCCGGTCTGTGGGTCCGCGCACAGGCTTTCGATCTGCAATTGGTTCAGGCAGGTGCCCATGTCCAGCAGCGAGACGCCGCCGCCGGTCCCGTTGTCCGTGAGGAACTCGAGCGCGATCGGCGTGCCGTCAAGCGTGAACGCGTGCAGCCCCGGGCCCTGGTCGTCGTAGCCGATCAGGATCACGCCTTCCGCGCGGCGAAGCAGCGGCGGAAACGCGGGGCTATCCGGCAGGTAGGTCACGCCCTTGCCCTCGCCGGCGTTGGCGATGCCGATCGCCTGGCCGAACGCCCATGAGCCGACGTACGCGCCGGCGAGCGTGTAGATGTCGGTCTGGTAGACGTTGTCTTCGATTGTGTAGAACTGGTCACGACCCGGAACGAAGACCACGTCTTCAACATTGTCGTTGAACGGCTCGATCGACGCGCCGCAGAACTTGCCGGCGTCAATCAACAGGCAGCCGGAGCCGGGCGGAAATTCGAACTGCGCGCCGCTGACCAGGTCGAAGCCGCGAAGCTGCTCGGTGGTGCCGTCGCCGCCCTCGGCGTCGGCGACGACGAGATTCCCGCCTGCGCCGATTCCGCTGGCGGTCGGGTTGATCGTCAGGCCCGCCGGGTCGAGATCCCAGCCGCTGGGCGGCGGAAGCTGGTTCTGTCGCACAACGGTGCGGACGTAGCTCAGGCTGGTGGGCAGCGCGGCGCTATAGTTGATCTGGGCTTCGACGACGAAGTTCTTGTCGGAGCCGAAAAAGTCCATCTCGTCGCTGGAGATCAGAAAGCGGTTGTTGCCCAGCCAGTGCACCGCCTCGCTCTCAATCATTCCAAGCGTAAAGCCCGGCTGCACCGGGTCAGGAAACGTGATGTCGTTGAAATAGTCAAAGCGATCGATGTGATACTTCTGGCCGAAGAGCGTGATCGTCCCCACGTCCGCGGCGAATGCGCCCGCGGCCAGGCCCGCGGCGACAGTGAGACCAGCGAGTATACGACGCATCTTTCCTCTCCTTTTTCCTTGAATCGACAAACTGCGACGACGAGCAGCGACGCGCCAGCGCTACGGCGTCGGCGCGTCGGGCAGACTGCTGCGGCCGCCGATGCTCAAGACCCCATCGAACACGCGCTTCTGCAAGTCGATCGCGCACAGCCGACCATCGGGCCGCGCGATGGGCTGGCCGCCGTTCATCGTGTCCCACGCGTCCGTGAACGTGGTTGCGTGCCCGTCGGCGAGCAGAAGATTTCCCTGTGTGAAGGTGTGCTCGCGGCCGGCGATCAGTCCGCCGCGCTGCCCATGGGCCGTGCCAAAGTCGGTGAAGTCTTGAATGCCGTAGCGATTGCGCCCGCCGCTGAGCTGCGAGACGTTGCCGTTAGCGTCGATCCACCAGCGCGGGCCGTCCGTGACGGCCTCGGAGGCGAGCAGGTCGACCGGAACGGAGAAGCCCCAGCCGCGGAAGTTCTCATCCGGATCCTGGCGCGCGTCACCGAGCAGCGGCACGCGGCTGGCCGCTACGCGGCTCATGGCGCTCGAGCGCAGCGGGCCGACGTTGCAGCGCGGGCCGCTCGGCGTGGGGTAAGAGCGATGCTTGTCGTAGAACTGCGACGAGGCGAACGGCAGGGCTTCGGTGAATGGCAGATACCAGCTTGTGGTGTAGTTGGTGTTGAAGCCGTCGCGCAGGAAGTCCTGAAACTTTGCCTGGTTCATGTGAACCGCCGGGTACGAGCCGGGCGCCAGGTTTTCGATCACGCCGCCCAGGTTGGTCGGGCAGGTGAGCTTGCCGGCGAAGACGTTCATGCGGGCCAGGTCGGCGATCCAACCAACGCGGTTCAAATCAAGCGCGTCGATCGACGTCACGCTCTGCGGATAATTGTAGCCAACCCGCGCGTCCGGCTGGCCGCTGCAGAAATAGTCGCGATTCTCGGCGGCGTAGGTGTAGAAACCGCGCCCGAGTTGCTGCAGATTGCTAAGGCACTTGGCCCGCTTGGTCTGATCGCGCGCGGATGCCAGGCTCGGCAGCAGAATCGCCAGCAGCAGCGCGATGATCGCCACCACGACCAGCAGCTCGATCAGCGTGAATGCCGGACGCGTGTGGCGCGTACGCATATTTCTGCTCAATCGATGGCCCCTTTCTTACGCATGCGAACGGACCAAACCGACCGTGCCAAGACACTCTATAAACTCTTGGATGGTGATTAAGAAATGATGAAGGCGAAGCGCGTTCCCGGGGTTTCCGGGCGCGACGGGCGACGTTTTTCCGCAAACGCTCACGGATCGGGCCGATTCCCGTGCCGCGGCGTTGCGTACATACCCTTCATTTCAGCAGGTGTGAATCCGTGCCGGCGAGCGGGCCCTCGCGCCCTGAGTAGGTCGTGACGTGCGAGAGCGTCCAGATGTTGTCGCCACCGATGCCAGAAAGCGGCGTGCTGACCCACTTCACGTTTCCGCCCAGCGTGAGCATGTTCTGCCCGGCGCCGCCGTGAGCACGCGAATTGGCGCTGGCCGGGTCGTGCAGGCCGATGCGCCGTGCAAGATCCAGCAGCGGGAGCCCATTTTCAAAGAGTGGATTGTCGTCGGCGAGGATGGGCAGCTCGGGCAGGCCGCGCGTCGTCGGGCGCACGCCGGCCTGATTTTGATAGGCGTAGGCAACGTTGGCGGATTCGAGGAAGTCGTTGTGCTGCCGGATCTGGTCCGCCGGCATCGGCGTGCCCGGCACGGCCGGACAAACGAACCACACCGGCGAAGCAATCTGCCCGCTCAACAGCGGGTACAGATGCCGGCGATTCGGAAGCGACTCGACGTTGGGTTCGCTCGACACCCGCCACGAAGACGCCCCGCTCCAACCCACGAAAGGCAGTTCGCCCCGGAATGTGCTGGCGTACGTGGCCAGGCCGCGCCCGAGCTGAGCTTGGTTCCACGAACAGGCGACGCGCTGGTTGCGTTCGCGGACGTGCACCAGGCTGGGAACGCCCAGCCCCACTGCTAGCACGATCATGGCCGCAACCGCCAGAATCTCGCGCATGCTCGACATGCGCAGCAGCAGCGGCGCTTCGTGATCGTCGCGTTGCGCGTCTCCGACGCGCAGC